>CAZGTU010000337.1:0-1507 GCA_964528675.1 uncultured Bacteroidaceae bacterium | reverse complement strand
ATTGCACAAAATCCTCTGCTTACTGGAACCAGGAACTTGCCGATCGCATGTGGGTAGGTCACAGAGACGAGCCCAACCAGGAAGTGATCAGGAATCCCCAATGGATGACCCCGGAAACACAGCAACACACCGGTCTTGCCGCCGGTCACCCGGAAGGCTGGAACGATGCTATGACCAACAATGTAAAAGCATTTTACAATTTTATTTACGATGGTAAGAAGCTCGGAGAGCATAAACCTGTCTTCGCCACTTTCGAAGAAGCACATTACATAATCAAACTGGTGGAAGCTATTATTGAGAGTAGTGAGAGGATGGAGTGGGTTGAGGTGGGACCATAGACCATGGATGATGGAAGCGACGTAAGCGATGGAAGCGATGGAAGGGACGGAAGGGACCAAGGCGACTTTAGAGAGGGATTAGACCAGTGGGTGAACCTGTGCTGAGCGATAGTCGAAGTATTGAATCCCGAACGACGGTTGGTGAGCGTATTCGAACCAAGTCGAGGGGTTTCCTGAAGAAACTGAACTCTCCCGGAACCCATAAACTTAACCCTGCCCGCTAACGCGCCGGCCTGAATCAGGAAAGTGCCTGAGTGATAATAGACCAAATCACAGATGTATTACTGATGAAGGAGATGAATATAAATGTGATAAGGATATCTCATTATCCTCCGGACAGCCGTTTTCTTGACTTTTGCGATTCGCTGGGATTATTTGTTTAACCTCAGCTAATATATTCTTACAAATTCACCCCACTCCCCTGCAGAGATGCATCATAATCCCACATGATCAACCATGGGTCTCTGGTTTCTTTCTGGAAATTTTTCAACTCCTGTTTCAAAGATTCCAAAATTTCTTGATGCTCATTTGAATTTATCAGGTTATTGATCTCATCCGGATCCTTATCAAGATCATATAATTCAAATTCAGAACGAAACAGGTAATCATCCACTTTGCGTTTACCAAAATGCATTTTATCATTCCGCTTAACCCCCTGCCATGTAGATGAAATCCACAGATCGGAAGCAAAGGGATATTCCAGCCTGTGAGCAATGTTCCATAGTATCCCTAAACATCGGTTGTTAATTAATTTTTTCATTGATATTTTGATTTTTAGAAACTATTATGATTGTTAAAAATTCATTATAAAATATCGCCACAGCTCCTATGCTGTCTTCGTGTCGCATGAGCATATATTAGTAGATGAGGAATTATCATCAGTTTTTTTCTTATAAATTGCGCAAAAACCTTTATGTATTGCGGCAGGCAATTACAGAAAGAAATCTGAGATAATTTATTGACGCGAACAATTTAACAATTCTTCGTCTGTGAATCTGTAGCGATATTTCAAAATTAATTCATGAGTTTTAAACGACCTGAATAGTTATGTTAATATTAATCATCGTTAATATTATACCTCTCCCCTTAATCGAAAACAATTATACTTGCTATCCTTTTTAATACCGGACTAAACCGCTACCACCTACCGGTAAAAAACGGTACCACTT
>CAZGTU010000336.1:0-1511 GCA_964528675.1 uncultured Bacteroidaceae bacterium | reverse complement strand
CTCATCATCCAACAAATCAGGCCTTAGCTTTCTTGTTCTCTCTATTGCCTGTTGCATTTTCCATTCTTCAATTTTTTTATTGTTACCGGAGAGGAGGATATCCGGAACTGACCATCCTTTATAATCGGAAGGTCTAGTGTATACCGGGGGGGACAACAGCCCATCCTGGTATGAATCACTCAAAGCAGAGGATTCATCAGAAATTGCCCCGGGTAATAACCTGACAACACTGTCTGTTATTACTGCTGCTGCCAGTTCACCCCCTGTCATTACATAATCACCAATGGAAATTTCCATGGTAATCAAATGATCGCGAACACGCTGGTCCACTCCTTTATAATGTCCACAGAGGATAATGATATTTTCAAGGGTAGAGAGCCTGTTGGCTGTTTTTTGATTAAATTTTTTTCCATCGGGAGAAGTGAAAATTATTTCATCATAATTTCTGTCTTTTTTAAGACTGCTTATGGCGCGGTCGATGGGTTCCACCTGCAAAACCATGCCCGCACCGCCACTGAAAGGATAATCATCCACCTTTCGATGCTTATCCAAGGAATAATCCCTGAGATTATGCAAATGAATTTCCACCACACCGGCATCTTTGGCTCTTTTAATAATAGAGTGGTTGAGAGGATTTTCAATAAGTTCGGGAAGGACGGTTATGATGTCTATTCGCATGTTGTTTTTTTGCAAAGATAAGTAATTGGGAGGTTTATATGGTTTATGGTTTAAGTTTAAGGGTTTAATCGTTTATGAAGAGCACGGTCCCTGAGCGTCAGTCGAAGGGCCGCTCACCTATTCCCTCCTTCCATGGTCCATGGTCCACTCCACCGCTTACCGCCAATAAAAACCAGATACCCGGTTATACGATGCTGCTGGAAATTAAAGCATAAAAAAAACCGTCCCGAACTTACGCTCGGGACGGTCACCTTAAACACAAACCTAAACCATAAACGAATCCAAAAACCGGATCGAGCCCTTTTCAGTTTCAGGATCGATCCATATCTACCTCACATCTGCCGTTTAAGAGATCTTAATTTCTCTCGGTCCTCTGTCAATCGCTTCCTCTCTTTTTGGAAGTTTAACAGTCAGAATTCCTTCAGACATCTTAGCTTCAATTTTTTCACTGTCAATTGTCTTTGGCAAATGAAATGATTTTTTAAACTGACTGTAATCAAATTCTCTTCTGCTGTATGCTGTATTCTCTTCAGCTTCTTCCTTCTCCTTGTGTGAGATATTTAAACTATCTTTTTCTACATCAATTGAAATATCTTTTTTTGAAACTCCTGGCAAAGCTATCTCGAGTTCAAAATATTCATTTTCTTCAATCACGTTTACTTTTGGGGTGGAAGGGGTGGAATATACACCATTGTATCTTTCCTCTCCGAAAAAGTCATTAAGCATATCAGAGAATCTGTAGGAACCTTCATGCTGATGAACAGGCTTTCCATTTTTCTTATATACTCTCACTAGTGTCATTATCTTAAAATTTTAATTAAACATTTTTGAAT
>CAZGTU010000335.1:0-1530 GCA_964528675.1 uncultured Bacteroidaceae bacterium | reverse complement strand
GGTCAATTTCGGGTAAAAAAGCGGTTTTAATGAACCTAAGGTTTAAGAGGGAGGTTTTCTTTCATTTTATTAACGCCAATTAAAAAAACAAAAAGAAAACACTCCCATGATAGTAAAACAAACGACACTTATTAAACATTTTCCCTTTTTACCTAATAATACCATAACAAATTCTAAAACGAGAATCTCTTCTACAAAAAACAAGAAAAAGTATACGTTAATTCTCAATCCAGATAATTCGATTCATATCAAGGAAAAACACTGCCTCAGGTGCGGTCACCACTTAGTAAAAAACGGCTCAAATACCCGGAAAGTCATCCTGGATAAATGGAAAGGAGAGCGTACGTTCACTATAAATAGGAAGCGCTGTGAAAACTGCGGAGAGATAAAACCCGATTATTCTAAACTGGCACCAAAATACGGAAATTATCATAAGAATTTTAAGGCACGTGTTCGCCGGCATTACATGGAAGGTTTAATGCCCCCTCAGATACAACGAGTTATAGAGGTAGATTTTGGAATTAGCATATCTCACTCAACCATCGTTAGATGGGTCACAGAGGCTGAAAAACCCTTGAGAACAATGCTTAAAGAGACTCCCGTACCCTCGAGCGGTTATTGGGGCTATGATGAGATCCACATGAAAATTAAGGGAGAAAAGCATTACACCATCGACACTGTTGATCTTAACACCAAATTTATTCCTGTTGCCCGAATTACAACAAATATGGGTAGAAGTATTGGAAAGAAAGTATTACAAGAAGGAAGACGACATGCCGCCCTAAAAATAAAGGGAATTGTGAAGGATTGTACTGCTAATCTGGGAGGCATGTTTAAAACCCATGGATATAAAAATATTCGTCTGCAAAATTGTAAAACGCATGTGAAATGGCTCACATCCCGACATATCAAGGTATTTGCCGGTTTACCTCAAGGCTCTTCCAAACCTGTACCTGAAGGATGGAGATGGCTTGTTAAAGAGTTTTATGACGTCATTGATGCCAAAAATGAGACAGACGTTTATGTGAAATTGGCGATATTGCGTATTAGTCTACGAACCTTGCCAAAACGGAAGGGGATTAAACGGATTAAGACAGCTTTTGATCAAATTATCAAATGGATTCCGAAATTAATTGCGCACTGCCGGGATCCTAATTTGCATGACACAAATAATATGCTGGAGGCATATCATAATAAATTTACCTATTATCCTTCATTTAAAAAGAAGATGAATACGATTCGCGGGGCTCAGCGTGTACTCGACTATCGTGTATTCGGTCACAATTATAAGCAGTTTCCTCGTTATATTCAGAAATATAAGAAAAAATATAAGAGATGGAGGGCTTTATTACCAAAATACAAGGGAGATCGTATTTTTTGCGGACAGGGAAACCATTATCGGGCTATGTTTAAGAAGTTAGATAAGTGGTTCGGGAATTACAAGGACATATGGACTAGATACTTCGCCATTACTTAACGAAACGAATCACCGGGCGTGGAAATCACAATCACTGAATTTAATAGATGACC
>CAZGTU010000334.1:0-1541 GCA_964528675.1 uncultured Bacteroidaceae bacterium | reverse complement strand
AAATGAACAAATAAGCGGTTATCCTTTTTAACTTTTTGGTAATCAAATGATTTCTTAAACCATATTGAACCTTCGTAATAATATAGTTTTTCCACTTGCGAGTTCCAGTCTCCCGGAATATTCATGGTTGGGGAGACATCAAAATCAAATTCGATGCGATCGATTTTTTCTTTGGGTTTTGCATTTAAAAAATAGGCATCAGATAAAGGAGGATTTTCCATTTCTTCTTTTGGCATACCCCTATAATTCCAGTATCCGGATTCGTATAGATCAACGATATAATTCCATTTCCCGTTTAAGGTGGTTTTGAACCTTCCCAAAGGGTTTTGTAAATATGATAAATATTTCATTATTTCTAAAGTGAGTTATTAAGTTACATATCATATTTTGGTTAATAGCAGAAGCAATTTTTTCTAGCCTTTTTTAGATGAGGTTGTATGAAATATAAATTCGCCGGTATGAACCTGTCCCTTCAATGGCCTCTTTTGTTCCAATGCCATTTCAATACCATCTTGCCTAAGTCCCAACAGTTTGATTCCCTTGTCAACGGTATGTTTAAAAATCGTCTCCATGTCATTGTAATCCGGTTGTGATAATTGTATTCCCCACATTTTATCTAGGTTGGAAAAATCTTCTATAAAATGTGTGCCATTCCCGCAAAAATGAATAGTTCCCCCGTTAAATTCATTTAAAATCCTTTGGTTGTAAGGCAAAACCAACTCCTGGACGAGATCCGGCGAGAAATTGGTAGCAGAATCATCCCTGATCATCACGTGTCCGGGCATCATCAGGCCCCAGTGTACCGACATGTCTTTGTAATAAGAAGGAAATTCATCATACCACTTTTTCAGTAGCATAATATAGGTTTCGGTTACCAGCTCCAACAGGTCTTTTACCTTTTGGGGTTCCATAAAAACATCCGTGAAGAGATCAGTTCCCCATAATAATTCCACCACGTCAAGTGGACCCTGTAGGTCGGGGTGGTAATGATGGACATACTTTTTAAGCATTGGATATTCAGCTATCAATTCCTTAAAATAATGCCCAAACTCGAAAACAATGGGGATTAAACCCGAATTGATATCCGGCGTACCCTTTCTCAATATCCTGGTGATTTGCTCCCCGGTCATTTTTTTAGTAATGGGCATCAGGTTTAGTTTATCATCAGAATAAAAAATATCGGCTCCAAACATGGAAGGAAAAATGCCCACGCTATAATTGGCCCTGATGTTTAATAAGCTTCCAACGTTATTTGTCAGCAGGTTAGAGCAAGCATTTAGCTCGCGAAGCATCATAAGATCCATATCTTTCATGGCCTTGTTGCCCAGTATGGTTGGATACCCGAGTGTTTCTTTTGCCGTGTACTCTCTTTTGGGAATAAACAGATCTTCTTCAATTTCATCGTGTATAAACCTTTGCCAGTGTTCGATAAGCCTATCTTCCTGTTGGGCATCTATCCTGGATTCCAGATCCTCTAAATATTTTTCAAGCATGATTATTTTTTTTATTTGGAGGCAATTATCCCCCGATTAATGAAAGAA
>CAZGTU010000333.1:0-1634 GCA_964528675.1 uncultured Bacteroidaceae bacterium | reverse complement strand
AGGATTGAAAGTCCCGGCAATTCTGAATACAAATACACAATTTTTGATTCCCGGGGTTGCATAATCGAGGTGGGCGATCATAATAATAGTTTTGTAGATATAACAGCTTATCCTGCAGGGATATATTTATTAAGACTTACATGGAAAAATGGATATTATACTGTTGAGAGGCTGATAAAAAATTGAAGCGAAATCCACACTAATCATATTATTTTATTGGAGGTATGCCCGAGGTTTTGAATTCTTTTGTTGAACATAAGGACTTTAAAAAGGTGAGGAAGATTCAAAATGAAATATTAACTGCATATGAATATGATTTTTCTAAACATGCCCCTGATGAGCTAATCCCGAGATTAAGACAATTGTGGAACTCTATTCCGTCTCAGCTAGCCAGGGAAAACAAAAAATTTATTTACAATGTAATTAAACCCGGAGCGCGTGCTAAAGATTATGAACTTGCTCTTGCCTGGTTAAAAGATTCCGGTTTGATATATAAAGTATCGAGAGTTTCGAAACCGGGTTTCCCTCTTAAGTCTTATGAAGATCTGAACGCTTTTAAATTATTTATTTCAGACGTCGGATTATTGGGGGCAATGACATCCATAGATGAACAAACAATGATTAATGGGAATAAGATTTTTACAGAATGCAAGGGGGCACTTACAGAACAATTTGTTTTTCAGCAAATAAATGCAATTGATGATATTTCAGTTTTTTACTGGTCGGCTGAAAAAGCCACTGCTGAAATAGATTTTTTGATACAGCACTCAGAAAAAATTATTCCAATTGAAGTTGAAGCTGAAGAAAACCTTCGTTCCAAAAGTTTAAGAACTTTTTATAATAAATTTGAAATCGGGACGTCCATCAGAACATCCATGTCTGATTATCGCAAGGAAAGCTGGATGATAAATGTGCCTTTATATTGCATACACTCCCTTAAAAATATCATTTCTTAGCCCGGGAGTCAGAAAGAGAATGGAATCATACTCTTCTTTGAGTAATTAATGAATTATTTATTCCATTTCACTTATTTCATCAATGGGAGTAAGCTGAATTTTTTTGAACTCAACTTCTGATCCTTCAGCCTGGAGAGCAATTTGACCTTTTTGGGCGGTGCATTCGAATCCGTGATTAACTTTGTCACCGTTAACCCATACTTTCACTTCATCACCTACACATTCAATTACCATATTATTCCATTCACCGGGAGGATTTTCGGAGTTATCGGTCAGATTTTTTATCCTGCGGGCTTTTCCTTCAGTAATGCCCCATTTCTCTTCGGGTCCGCGCCTTTCCACCATATCGGGTACCTTGATATCTTCAACTATGCACCAGAAATCACCGGCATTTCCATGTTCCATCTGTACTTCAAGTGATTTGGGGAACATGCTGTATAGGGCGCGTGGAGTGCTTGCATGGACCAGCACGCCACAATTTCCGGGTTTATTCGCAAATCGGTAATCTATCTCCAGCCTGTAATTTTCATATACAGAGTCAGTAATCAGGTGGCCTCCTGGTGTGCCGAGGCTTACAAGCATACCATTTCTTACAATAAAAGGATTGAGTGTATCCGGATTCGCATCCATTGCAGGTACATCTGCGTACCATCCGGACAGGTCTTTTCCGTTAAAAAG
>CAZGTU010000332.1:0-1642 GCA_964528675.1 uncultured Bacteroidaceae bacterium | reverse complement strand
CGGCCTCAATATTTTATAAAAACTGTATAAATTAATTACATCCGGGAACTTTTTCTTTCTTCGCCATGGCTCTTTCTTCAAATTCCTCTACCATAGCATTATTATAAGCTTCACATGCCAGATCATACTGGGCTGTTCCAACGTAGGCATTACCCAGCTCATAATTAATGGCGGCGATCTTTACCTCATCGGCTTCTGTTTCAAGTGCTTTTTTTGCGTGCTCAATGGCAGAGTCATATTCGATCATGCGGTTGTATATCATAGCAAGCTTCAGATGAGCATTGGAGTTGTCGGGATCATATTCAATGGCATTATTGAAAGCATCCATTGCATAGGTGAAATCTTCCATTTCAGGATCCACATCGGCAAGCTCTAAATTCCCCTGCTCAACAAAATAGGCTCCAAGGGCATTCTGGGCATCTTCAACTGTTTTTGCATCATTCTGTGCTTTTGCCAGTTCAATTGCTTTGGTGAGTGCATCTATCATTTCACCTTCTTCGAAAGTGGCCTTATGTACCATTCCCAGACCCAGGTATGCCTTGGGATAATTCGGAGAATAATTCACGGCGTGCTCAAAAAGACGCATAGCTTCATCGGTTTCTCCTGCTTTGAGTTTTTGGGTTCCCACACCTGTTAATAGTGTTGGAAGATATCTCATTGCTTTTTGACTGTATTCTCCGTTGGTTCCATATTCTTCAGACAGGTCAACTGTTTGCTCAAGATATGGAATGGCATTTTCATAATCCTTTTTCTTCATGTAAGCGATAGCAATCTGGTAATTTAACAAGGGGATCTGTTCCTTAGCCTTGGCTTCAAGATCATTTGCTGAATCGCCAACAGCTTCTGCCATGGTTAACACCTCTTGCAGATGATCAAGAGCTGTCTGGTAGTCACCTTTATTGATATCATCTGCACCTTCATTGAATTTTGCCAGAACATCTGCATAATTCTGCGCGTAAATACCTGCGAAAGAAATCATTACAAGAAACAGGAAAGTCTTTAATCGTTTCATACTTTTCTTTTTTGGTTTATGCTGATTTTTTTAATGTCCCAAATATATAAAAAATGTGTTTGTCTAAACATATCCGGGAGTTAATTTGTTCAGATCAAATACCTTGCCAAGATGAATTGAGGTTAGAAGAAGTTCCGCGTTTGAAGAGGTGCCGGGTTAAGGGCAACCGGTCCCTGTGCGGAGTCGAAGGGCCGGGTTTGAAGAGGTTAGAAGAAGTTTCAGAGTTTCAGCTTTTTCTTCCTTCCAGCTTCCGGCTTTGAGCTTTCAGCTTCTTCCGGGGTTTAAAAACACAGCTATCGTTCACTTTTCCCCGGTTAGGGCCCCGACGGGAACGGGGCGTTAGAGGCCACCCGGGAGAGGTGGTCGTTAGGGTCATCGCGAAGCGATGACGTTAGGGCTGTCGCGATGCAATGGTGGGCATAGTTATCAGTCGATTTTAATTCTATAGGTGTAATACCATGCCGTTCACCGTTCACCGGTCCCTGAGCGTAATCGAAGTAAGTCGAAGGGCCGTTCACCAAGAACACTGCTAATAATAGTTAGATACCTGGATATGCGGCTCCGCCGCTGGGGAACTGCCAACTACCACAGCCTACTTTTTTTTTCAGAAACTTTATTTATATTTGCACA
>CAZGTU010000331.1:0-1659 GCA_964528675.1 uncultured Bacteroidaceae bacterium | reverse complement strand
AAATACGCTTCAAGATGAAACGGAATGCTTAGGATGTCATTACCGCTTTATGCCCCCGCACCGCAGGCCTCCGACACACCGCGTTACCCTGTCATTTCGAATCCCCCTCGTTTGGGCTGAAAAAATCAATATTCATTGAGGAAATCTCGCTCTCAACTCCAACTTCACACTCCACACTCCCCAATTTAAAAAAAGGGACCAGCCCCGCCTCCCGGCTTCACTGTATCCCTTTTTTCACCTAACCTACTCTATCTATGAAAAAACCTAAACTTGATTGTCAATATTAAAAGAAATAAAAGGCTCCCAGCAGGATGCGGTTATTCGCAACCATTTTGGTATCCTGTGGAACTCCTTTATTATTAAATGATTTTCCGTAAGCGGCCCCTGTGCGTTCAAACTCGAGGGCAAAACGTGTTTGGTTACTGTTTAAGACGATCCTCGGAGATATTCTGTAAAGGCTTGCTATGTTTGATCCCCTTGAATACCTGGATATCTGGCTTAAATTCTCTATTTCATCATCAGCTCCCACGTTTTGAGAGTATCCGGCGAAAAGACCAAATTGCAGCTTTTCCCCATTGGTATGAATATCTGTCCAAAGCGACATATTATTCAGTGTGGTATATTCCTGGTAATCTCTTACCGGATCGGGATCTGAACTTCTTTTCACTGCAAATCCTCCAATCATTAATCCATCATATCCATTCTCTGCATACGTTCCCTGGAATTTAATAGTTATGGGAGATGTAACCATTTTAATGAATCCCTGGGCAACTATACCGTCAACCTTTTGATTGGTTTTAAAAAGACTGTCGGTTTGAAGTCTTGGAACAACATTTTTATAGGACATTCCCAGGCCCATCATGATTTTTTCATTTGATGAGGTATAAAGTATTCTTCCTATTACATCAGGTACTGCGGAATTTCTCAGGGTTTGTGAACCGCCGGGACTTGAGAAATCCCGTTGTGCTGCAAGCGCTCCTGTTAATTTGAGAGATCCAATGGTGTGACTGAGTCTTATCTGGGGATTCCTGCTGAAAAAATGGAAGGGTACACCGGTATTGAAAGAAACTGTCCCCGGAAAACATTCTGCATTGAACATCAAATGCCAGGTTTGGCCCATTAATAATTCAGTTTTTTCCCAGTTAAGTTTCAGAAATGCATGCCTGAGACGGAATCCGTTAATATCGGAATTGGTATGACCGAAAAAGGCTCCCTCGATCTTTCCGGAAGTTTTGGCACCAAAGGCATCGGGTCCGGTAATGTTGCCACTGAGGCGTGTCTGAATAGAGAGGAAATTGAAAGAAGGTTGTGCGTTAATATCCTCACCTGCCACATCCAGCTTCTCATTAGCAGGATACAATAATAAATGACCTTCTCTTGCAGTTACGGTCTGACGACTGTCAAAGAAAAAATCATTTTTCACAAAACCGCTGAATTTTATGCCATAAGAAGGCTCCTCTTCCTGTGCATTTAGTTTTGCACTGAAAGTAATTCCTGTTATTAGTGCGATGGATAGCGATAAAAACTTCCTCATCTTTTTTCTTTTATATGAATATTCAAGTAGCCGTTAATTAAAACTGTCTAAACAAAAATAGACTCCCGGAGATAGTTGTAAAAGAGTGATTCACCTGTTTTTACGGGAAAAACACTTTTCATAAA
>CAZGTU010000330.1:0-1662 GCA_964528675.1 uncultured Bacteroidaceae bacterium | reverse complement strand
CTTCAACTTTTATCCTAATTCCTTGTTATCATCCAAACGCTAATTTTGCAGGAATAGTTAACTTTGACTGCTAAATTAAAAGCTAAGCCATGGAAAAACTTGTCACTTCAAATCTTAAACTCGGAATAATTGCCGGAGGACAGCTTGGGAAAATGCTGATACAGGAAGCCAGCAAATGGGATATTATCAGTTATGTGCTTGATAAAGATGAAAATTGCCCTTCCTGTTTTGTCACTTCTCATTATGTGCAGGGGGATCAGCTCGATTATGATACGGTTTACCGTTTTGGTAAAGATCTGGATGTGGTGACTTATGAAATTGAGAACATCAATGTTGAAGCACTTCATAAGCTGAAGTCTGAGGGAGTGAGGGTACTGCCCGATCCGGCTATTCTGGAACTGGTTCAGGATAAAGGTCTGCAAAAAGAATTTTATGCCAGTCATAGTATTCCCACTTCCTCCTTTCAAATTTATGAAGGGCGTGAGGCCATTATGCAGGATATTGCGGAAGGAAAACTGGAGTATCCCTTTGTCCAGAAGCTGAGAAAAGGGGGTTATGACGGAAGGGGAGTCGCTGTGATTAAGGACGAAAAGGATGATGATAAATTATTGGACGGGCCCTCCGTTGTTGAACAGTTGGTAGATATCGACAAAGAGATTTCCGTAATTGTGGCAAGAAATGGCAAAGGGGATATAAAATGTTTTCCGGCCGTGGAAATGGTTTTTGATAAAACTGCCAACCTGGTCGACCGACTGGTGTGTCCATCAGGAATAAGCAAGGAATCATCTGAGGAAGCAAAGCAGATCGCGGAAAAGCTTATGAAAGATCTTAATATGACCGGGTTGCTCGCGGTGGAACTTTTCATTGATAATAAAGGAAAGATCCTTGTAAACGAAGTTGCCCCCCGGCCACACAATAGCGGTCATCATACCATTGAAAGTGTTATAACTTCCCAGTATGAACAGCATTTGCGTGCCATCCTTGACCTTCCCCTGGGAAGCACCCATCTGAAAATGCCGGCTGTAATGGTAAATCTTCTCGGAGAAAAAGGCTTTAAGGGACCGGTAAAATATGAAGGCTTAACAGAATGCATGGCCATTGAAGGAGTTAAAATTCATGTTTATGGAAAGAAGGTCACATGGCCCATGCGTAAAATGGGACATGTAACCGTAATGTCCGAAAATCTTGAAAAAGCCATAGAAAATGCACAAAAAGTAAAAGACACCATAAAAGTAAAATCATGGAAAGGAAACCAGTAAGCATTGTTATGGGATCGGATTCTGATCTCCCCGTTATGAAACAGGCTGCAGAAATTCTCGAAGAACTCGGAGTGGATTATGAAATTGATATTGTCTCAGCCCATCGCACCCCTGATAAATTATACAAATTCGCCACTACAGCGCATGAGCGTGGAATAGAGGTCATTATTGCAGGAGCAGGCGGTGCTGCCCACCTTCCCGGAATGCTGGCAGCCATGTCTCCCCTTCCGGTAATCGGGGTCCCTATAAAATCTTCCAATTCTATTGACGGCTGGGACTCTGTCCTCTCTATCCTTCAGATGCCCGGAGGAGTACCCGTAGCTACAGTAGCCCTGAACGGCGCAAAAAATGCAGGTATCCTTGCCGCCCAGATCGTTTCTGTACGTGAGAAAAAGATCCGTGA
>CAZGTU010000329.1:0-1667 GCA_964528675.1 uncultured Bacteroidaceae bacterium | reverse complement strand
GAGTCGCGTGCTCTGGGGAGGACACGGAGAGGGATTTACACAGAGTTGCACTGAGTGACACAGAGAACCACAGAGGGAGATTTTGAATAGGAGGACGTTTTGGAGTCGCTGTGCTCTGGGGAGGGCACGGAGAGGGATTTACACAGAGTTGCACTGAGTGACACAGAGAACCACAGAGAGAGATTTTGAATAGGAGGACGTTTTGGAGTCGCGTGCTCGGGGGAGGACACTGAGGGGGATATTAATGGCAGGACGTACCCCCTGTATAAGGGGAAAAATATACGGACCATATTCAGGATCGGTTTGATTCCAGTTTGTGCGTTTGTGGTCGAAGGTAAAATTTGCTTAATAAAATGTCATGGCCAATCTAGGCCACGGCAATTGTTGCAACCATCACACTTCCACAGCCTCCATCCATCAGGAGTTGTGCGCATGCTTCCAGGGTGGATCCGGTGGTGACTACATCGTCGATGAGGAGGATCTTTTTGTCTTTGATCTTTTCACTTTCGGCGATGCTGAACTTGTCTTGCATATTAAGAAAGCGGTCGAAACGGCTTCGACTGGTCTGGGTATCGGTGAATGTGGACCGGATCAGGATCCGGGTTTCGAGGGGAATGTCCAAAATTTGTTGCATTCCCTGGGCAATTTTCTGACTTTGATTGTAGCCGCGTTTTCTCTGTTTTCGTGGATGAAGGGGTACCGGTATCATTAGGTCCGCACCGGCAAACGCTGTGTTCATGATCTCAGAGGCAAAAGATTTGCCAAGGTAAACTCCGAGTTCGCCAAATCCATGGTATTTCAGTTTATGGAGCAATGGTTGATAGTCGCTTCCTTTATTAAAATAAAACCAGGAGGTTGCCTTTTCAATGTTCACTCTGCCCCAGAATAGTTTTGCTACCGGATTATCGGGATCAAGATGAAAATTTGTGCGCGGCAATCCCAGGTAGCAATAGGAACACATGATCTTTTCCCCGATGCTTAAAAGTCTGCCACAGACCTCACATAATGGGGGAAAAAAGAAAAATTCTATATCTTTTAACAATCTCATTCTACCTCTTTATGTAAAAAGCGGTAAAATATCAGCCTTTTTTAATAAAAATTCTTCTAATTTTATCCTCCATTAAACTGATTTAATGAATTAAAAAATATAGTAATGAGAAAAATAGCTTTACCGGTAAATGGTGAAATGCTCCATGGACATTTTGGAGGAGCGGGACAGTTTAAATTTTATCATGTTGAAGATGGAAATGTTGTAGGATCTGAATTGCAGGTCCCTCCACCTCATTCTCCGGGAGCGATTCCCAGGTGGATTATTGAGCAAGGGGTTACTGATCTGATTGTATGCGGTATAGGACAAAAGGCGGTTGCTATCCTGGAACAGCATAATGTAAAAGTAGCGAAAGGCGCTCCTGTGAAGAATGCCGATGAGATTGTTGAAGAATATTTAAAAGGAACGCTTGATGCCAGCGGAGAGGAATGTAAGGGGCATGGACATCATCATTGAGGGTTATGATTCTACTTTTTAGTGCCATGCAAAGTTAATTCGGTTCCTGAGTGGCGGTTGCTGAGCGTAGCCGAAGTAAGCCGAAGGGTACTTTTTCCCCTCATGTTATTCATTTCTTCACAACTTTGTGTATATTTATTACAGAATTTTTTAACGTTATGAA
>CAZGTU010000328.1:0-1673 GCA_964528675.1 uncultured Bacteroidaceae bacterium | reverse complement strand
CCCCACGGTCCCTGAGCGTCAGTCGAAGGGCCGTTTACCAAGAACATGGCCAATAATAGTTAGATACATGGATATGCCGCTCACCGCTCACCGCTCACCGCTTCCCTCCACCCTCCATGGTCTATCGTCTTATCCATCGTTCAAGCCACTCAAGTCGCTAACGTCGCTCAAGTCGTTAACGTCGCTCAAGTCGCTTCCATGACCATAAATTTTCCCAAATCCAATAGTTTTAATTATTTTAGAGTCCTAAAAATCATTCATCACCATGAAAAACACTCAACTCGGATTACTCACTTTATTTGCGGCTTCATCTGTGATTTCGCAATCCTGTACTTCTTCTCAAAATGAAAAGGAAGAAAAACCCAATTTTGTAATCATTTTTTTGGATGATTCCGGCTGGTCGGATTTCAATCCCTTCACAAAAACAGCCTACAGCACTCCGAATGTAGATGAGCTGGCTGAACAGGGTTGCTGCTACGATAACTTTTACGTTCCACAGGCCATCTGCTCGGCATCAAGGGCTGCCTTAATGACCGGCTGTTATCCTGGTCACACAAAAGTTTTTGGGGCTCATCCTCCAAAGGCAGAGGGACTCGATACCAGTTTTAACACCCTGGGAGAATTATTGCAGGAGAACGGGTACAAAACCGGTGTTTTTGGCAAATGGCACATTGGTGATCAGCCACATACTCGACCGGCGCAAAGAGGATTTGATGAATCCTCCGGATTGATGTATTCAAACGACATGTGGGCTTTTCATCCGGAAAACCCGGAGTACTGGGGTCAATTTCCCCTGCACTACTGGAAGAATAATGAGGTTGTAATAGACAGTGTAACTCCCGAGGAGCAGAAATATCTTACTACATGGGCTACAGAAGATGCAGTGGATTTCATTGCCAGGCACAAAGATGAACCTTTCTTTCTATATGTTCCTCATCCAATGCCTCATGTTCCCCTGTTTGTAAGTGAAAAATTTGAGGGTAAATCGGGTGAGGGTTTATATGCGGATGTGATCATGGAGCTTGACTGGTCGGTTGGAGAAATTATGAAATCCTTAAAAGAGAATGGAGTAGAAGAGAACACCATGGTTATTTTCACGTCCGATAACGGACCATGGATCTATTATGGTGATCATGCCGGAAGCACTCCCTTCAGGGAGGCAAAAGCAACTTCGTTTGACGGGGGTACAAGATCTGCCTGCATAATTAAATATCCCGGAGAAATAGAAGCCGGTACACGCTCAAACAGGGCTTTCTGCAGCATAGACATACTTCCAGTGATCTGCGAATTATCAGGAACCGCCCTGCCTGCCTATGAGATTGACGGAAAGAATGTATGGGATGTAATTAAAGGAAAACCCGGGGCTGAGAATCCGCATGATTACTATGCTTTTTCAACCGCTCGTGATTTTGAAGCAATCATGAGTGCAGATGGGAAATGGAAATTGCATTTGCCTCATGAATACCGTGTCGTTGAGGTTCCTGGAAAAGACGGAATGCCCGGGGAATACGGAAGAAAGAAAATAGATTATGCCCTGTATGATCTGGAAAATGATCCCTATGAACAGAACAATGTGATTGAGGAATATCCTGAAGTAAAGGAGATGTTGATGGGGTTTGCTGAGGCGCATGAGGAGAGGTATTATGGACGATAGACCATGGACGATAGACCAT
>CAZGTU010000327.1:0-1732 GCA_964528675.1 uncultured Bacteroidaceae bacterium | reverse complement strand
TGTCCCAGATTTTCTACATTTCCCTCATCAGTTTCCATCCAAACCACATAGGTTTGTTTCGATGACTGCAGTCTTTCAACTTCTGCCAAATCTTCAATTTCAACTTTTATGACGTAATTATTGTTGTTGTCTTGTTTTACTTTAACTTCGCCTTTAGCTGCAGGAGCAACAGATGAGTTTAAAAAAGTCATCTTTTGTGCACATGAAGTGGAGAAGACTATCATCGACACCACCAGCATGCTTATAAAAATACCTTTTACGAGTCTTTTTGTGTTTTGTGTTTTCATCTCTATGAATTTTAATTATGAAATTACTTTCAATAAACCAAAGGTAATTCATTTGGGCCCCGGAAACATTACACAATTCAGGGAAAGAGTTACATTATTCACACATTTGAAAACTTCGAGATATCGACAAGCGATAAAAGGCATTTTTGTTCATCCTCAGTAACTACACCTTCCATATATACCCTGCAAAGAGGCTTATTGTTATATCCAAGCAATACTTCGCAGGATTCTTTTGCATTGCTGGTGTATACTTTCTTGAAAAAATCATTAAAAACTGGCCTTGAATCTTCTGAGACAAAAAGTTTAAAATTGCTGTTTATCAAACTAAATCGCCTTTCCCCCAACATATCGGCACCCGTAAAATTCAGGTCGCTGATTGATCCGTCAGAATCAAGAGAGAAATAACCCAGTGGAGACAGATCGAACAACATAGTGTATTTTTTCAGGGCGGTTTCCATTGTCTCATAGGTATTGCGTAATTCTTCATTTTGCATCTCCAATTCAATCTGATGTACCTGCAATTCGTGCAAAAGTTTATTTACATCGGCTTTCTTCAACACACCGTCCTCTTGTTCTTGCTTCTCCTTCAGTTGCTTTTCGGCTTTCTCCCGCAACATTTCTGGGTCTGTGAAATCTATTTCTTCGTTAACCATAACTTATTCGTTTTTTGTGAGTATAATTATTTCTGAGGGTTTCTCAAACTGATTAAAAAATACAATTACCGACCATTCCATTTCAAGTTCTTTCACGCCGGCTGCAATTACTTTCATTTTAATATCGGTATTTCCCGGCTTTTTCAACAGCCTGGTCATTTTTTGTTCTGTCTTTTTTCGTAATGCATGAGGTATAAATAGTTCCATAAAATTTTTACCTATAACATCCTCATGGTTTTTGCCGAAAAATATTTCAGCTACCGAATTAAATTCAATAATTTCCCAACCGACCGATAATTTTAAAATTACCTTAGAAGAAGAGTCAATAAGCAGCCGGTTCTCCTTATTCATTATATGTAATTTTTCATCCACCCGTTTGAGTTCTGAAATATCAATAAAGGTAATAACCAGTCCGTCAATCTTGTCGTCGAAGGTGCGATAGGGCATAATACGTATGGAAAACCACCTCCCGTCTTTGGTTGGAATTTGCTTTTCAATAAAAATGAGTGTCCTTAGAACCTCGCGAGCATCTTCAGGCAGGTCAGGGTAATGAAGCTGTGAAACCTGGTCGGTAAATGGCCGTCCGATATCGCTTTTTATGAGCTTAAATATTTTTGTAGCCTGATTGGTGAAACGACGTATATTCAATTCTTTGTCGAGGAACAGAGTAGCAATATCAGTACTGTTTAGCAGGTTTTTCATATCGTTGTTTACCCGCGAATAATCATCCACCTTTGCCATCAATTCGGCATTTACCGTTTGAAGTTCTTCATTCAGGCTTTGCATTTCTTC
>CAZGTU010000326.1:0-1753 GCA_964528675.1 uncultured Bacteroidaceae bacterium | reverse complement strand
ATGTGTAATTTTCTTGATTTTTTAACATTTTTCGAGGAAAAAAACCCAAGTTGGGCTAAATTAATCTTTTGAGCTAACATCAATAAAGAAATTTTATTATGCATATCTTCATTTGGATAATTTGATTATTATTCAGACAAGATCTTCTTATAAACTTCATAATAACCTTCTATCATTTTTTGACGGCTAAACATAGATGATACCCACTCGCTGCATTTATACCGGTTAATGGAGCTGATATTTTTAATTGCTTCAATTGCTTCATCTGTGTCAGAAACTAAGAAGCCTGTTTTTTCATGTAGAATTAATTCGGGCATTGAGCCCCTGCTAAATGCCACTACCGGTGTACCACAAGCCATGGCTTCAACAACGCTCAATCCGAATGGTTCCGGGAAACTAATAGGATGCAATAGAGCACTGGCCCGGCTTAAAAGGCTTAGCCTCTTCTGAGGGCCTGAATTGCCGGTATAAATAATATCCTCATTATTAATGTAAGGATGTACCTTTTGTCTAAAGTATTCCTTATCCTGGATCAAACCGGAAATGATAAGCTTTCTTTTTGTTTTTTTAGCAATTTCGATGGCCTCAAAGGTGCCTTTTTCCGGATGGATCCTTCCAAAAAACAGCAAATAGTCTTCGGGCTCCCTGTTAAAAACAAATTCATGTATATTAATGCCATTATATACCGTTGCTTCATAGGTGAGTTCCGGGTTACGATCGGAGTGACTTATAGAAACATAATAGCTGGTATTGTTATATTTTTTGTAAACAGGTATAATTTTCGGCGAGGAGAAGCCGTGTATGGTGGTCACCATTGGTGTTTTTACCAGCCTGGAATAACTAAGCGGTAAAAAGTCAAAATTATTATGAATTATATCAAAGCTATCTGCCTGTTCCATTAAATTACTAATATGCAAACATTCAGCTACTTTCGGATCAACAGCAGAATCATCAGCCAGGGGGCGTTCACATACTGACGACAATTCTCCCTGTGTGACAGAATTGCCGGTTGCAAATAATGTTACATCTAAACCCTTTTCCATCATCCCCTCAGCAATGTTTGAAGCTACCTGTTCCCACGGGCCATATTTCAGCGGTGGTGTACGCCAGGTAATGGGTGAGAGTATTGCAATTTTCATACTTATCAATTTATGTTTTTATATCCGTTTTAAAAT
This sequence comes from uncultured Bacteroidaceae bacterium, assembly GCA_964528675.1. Lineage (GTDB taxonomy): Bacteria > Bacteroidota > Bacteroidia > Bacteroidales > CAYRTD01. The sequence continues at coordinate 578 of CAZGTU010000326.1, read as the reverse complement.
GGAAATCGCAGTATATCACCCCATGGCAGGTCTGCTATTTTCCAAACAAAAATCGACCAGTAATTCTACATTGGCGCTACCCACGCACATTACAGTATCAGCTCCTCCCCAGTATATTTTCAGGTTTCCGTCTTCTTCCGGAACTGCTCCACAACAAAAGACTACGTTATGCACATATCCTGTAATTTCGTACGATTCTTCGGGCTGCAGGATCCATTCATCAGCAACAGCAATAATAACTGAAGGGTCTTCAAGCTTATGCAGGGCAGCTCCCAGGCGGTAAATGCATCCATCCATAGTAGGAAAAACACCATGATAGATATTCAGCCAACCACGGGCAGTTTTTATGGGAGGTGCTCCGGGGCCGATTTTCATTTCATCCCAATGGTACTGCATGGGTTTCATGATTAATTTTGATTCGCCCCAGTATTTCAGATCGGGCGAATATGATATCCATACAGACCATGGCGATATTTCTGAATGAGGGCGATCCAGCCTGGCATAAAGTCCGTTAAATTTTTCGGGAAATAAAACTACATTTCGATAATCTGCCTCGGTAATTAAAGAAAATCTTTCTA
>CAZGTU010000325.1:0-1761 GCA_964528675.1 uncultured Bacteroidaceae bacterium | reverse complement strand
TTGATGAAGTTGATGACATCGAATTTATATTGAAACAGGGAAATTTAGATTTCCATCCCTTTTAATTAGGTTTTTACCGGAAATGAATGAGAGAAAGGTTTCTCAATCCCTGTTTTGTAGCAGTTGAATAATCTGGGTACATTGCATCAAAAGATTGAACGAAAATGCCGTCTTCTTTCTCTGCCCGTTCAGAATGAAAATTCGTAAAAGAACAACGTAGTTAAAAACATTTTTAACTACGTTGATTACTTTTTATGTTCTGGTCTTTTGCTTCAGTCAGCAGAGGCCAAAGCCTCACCCTGTTGCAGAAGCTTGCTGCTAGACCTGTAGATTAATAAATGAAGATACTTATAGCTCATGCACTTTGAAAAGCCCATAAAATGCTTATGAAATCTTCAGTTTCCTTCTCAATAATTGCGCATTAATTGCCACCACCACAGTACTCAGACTCATAAGCAATGCACCGAGAGCGGGGCTGATAACTATACCGGCACTGATGAGCACTCCGGCGGCAAGAGGAATGGCTACTACATTATAAGCCGTCGCGTAGATGAAGTTCTGTATCATCTTTTTGTGGGTTTCGCGGCCGAATAGGATGAGGGCTACTATATCATGGGGATTGCTGTTCACAAGAATAATATCGGCAGTTTCAGCGGCAACATCCGTACCTGAACCTACTGCTATACCTACATCGGCTGTGGCAAGAGCAGGGGCGTCGTTGATGCCATCACCGGTCATGGCAACAAACTCGCCGTCTTCCTGGAATTTTTTGATCTTTTCATTCTTCTCATCGGGCAGGATCTCAGCATAATATCCGTCGAGATCCAGCTCATTACTTACCGCTTTGGCTACCTTTTCATTGTCTCCGGTAATCATAAATACCTTCATGCCTTTATTCTTGAGGGTTTTCACTGCCTCATAAGATTCTTCCCTTATCTCATCCGAAAGGGCTATCATTCCGGCAAGTTTATCATCCACCACCACAAAAACCCTGGTTTCTCTTTCATTTTCCTCAAGATCATCGGGAATATAGATATCATTTTTTTCAAGATAACCCGGACTTACAACTTTCACCTTCTTACCATCAACTTCGCCTTGAATTCCTTCACCACTGATAGTGTCAAAATCTTTTGCTTCGGGAAGATCTATTTCGTCTTCTTCCACTTTTTTCATTATACCTTCTGCAAGCGGGTGTTCGGAATTTGACTCCAGCGCCCCGGCAAGTTTCAGGATTTCTTTATCATCATAAGAATCGTTGAGCGATTTAACCACACTAACACCAAAATTCCCTTTAGTAAGAGTTCCGGTTTTATCAAAAGCAAAAAGACTTATCTTGCGGGAATTTTCAAAAGCTGTCCTGTTACGTATGAGCAATCCGTGTTTGGCCGAGATGGCAGTGGATATTGCCACAACCAGCGGAACTGCAAGACCGAGTGCATGGGGACAGGTAATCACCATAACGCTTGCCATCCGTTCGAGGGCGAAAACAAACTCCCTGCCGAGAATGAGCCATACAGCCAAAGTTCCGAAACCAATAGTAAGAGCAATTATGGTTAACCAAAATGCTATCCTGTCTGCAAGGTGCTGTGTTTTTGATTTTTCATCCTGCGCTTCCCGAACCATATTGATGACTTTGCTCAGATAGGCATTATCACCCGCCTGTTGGACTTCAATTGAAAGGGAGGAATTCCCGTTAACTGTTCCCCCGATAACCTTATCATCCTCTCCTTTCTTCACAGGTTTGGACTCACCGGTCACCAT
>CAZGTU010000324.1:0-1790 GCA_964528675.1 uncultured Bacteroidaceae bacterium | reverse complement strand
TGTTCACGAATACGTGTACAAAACAATAAGATGAACGAAAAGGAAATCTATACGGCAATTGAAGCTCTGCAAAAGGCTGCTCCTGTAAAGGTGAACTGGGTTGAACACAATAAACCCGCCGATTACGGAGATGGTAACTTGTTGCTTGAAACCAACAACAAGAAATATACTTTTACTGTTGAACTGAAAAACGAACTTCGCACTATAAATATACTCAAGCTAGCTGCAATCAAAGAACATCACGACAATTTACTGGTAATTGCCAGGGTAATTTATCCTAATATTGGGAAACAATTACAGGAATTGCATATCAATTATATAGATACCCTGGGCAATATATTTATACAGCAGGGAGAACTACTTTTGTTAATCAACGGGGACAAACCTCCAACTCCTATAACAAACAATACAGGCAGGGCATTTAATAAGGCCGGACTCAGGTTCATTTTTAATTTATTGACCCGTGAAGATTTCTTGCAAAAGACCTATCGTGAAATGGCAGCGGAATGTGAAACAGCCTTGGGAAACATCAATTACATTGTTAAAGATTTACAGGGACAAGGATACCTGGTAAAGAAAAATAAAAAGGACTGGTTGTTAAATAACAGGGAGGCACTCATTACCAAATGGGCTGAAAACTACATTAAAAAATTGCAACCGGATTTTTTGATGGGAACTTTCCGGTTTCAGTTCCCCGATGGTCTTAAAAACTGGAAAAGCCTGAAAATAGATAGCACAAAAACACATTGGGGTGGTGAACCCGCTGCCGACATTCTGACCAATTATTTACAACCGGCTACACTTACATTATATACAGAAGAAAACAGGATTGACCTGGTAAAAAAATACCGACTTATACCGGATACCAATGGAAATATAAAGCTGTTTACAAAATTCTGGAAAACCACAGAAAAAACCGAGACAGTTCACCCCCTTATTATTTATGCCGATTTAATTGGCATTAACGACCCACGAACAATTGAAGTGGCAAACATGATTTACAATGAATATCTTAAAGAACAATTTTGACAATACTATACGGAATAAGTTCGGAGAAGCCCTGAAAGCATTGGAAAAAGCATTTCAGGACTTTGATATTGACTATTACCTCATAGGCGCATTTGTACGTGAAGTATGGACAGACCATATAAAAACCCTTCCTGATAAAAGAGCTACACGAGACATTGATTTTGCCATCTACATTAACGAACATGAACAGTATGACAAACTCAAACTTCATCTCGTTGAAAAAGCTGGTTTTAATGAACATAAAGAACCTTACCGTTTGCTTACACCCGATAATAACATTGTTGATTTAATCCCTTTCGGAGGTATTGAACAAAACGGAGAAGTTTTAATAAAGGGGCATAAAGTTGTGGAACTTTCGGTTTTTGGAACAAAAGAAGTTACCGAAAAGGCAGAGGTCATTGAAGACAATTTCAAAGTGATAACCTTGCCGGGCCTGGCTGTTCTGAAATTAATATCCTGGCATGAAACCGATGACAGAGCTAAAGACCTTGAAGATTTTTATTACATCCTACAGAATTATGCCGATATAGCTACAGATGATTTATACCTGGAAGAAAACCTTCATTTGTTGGAGGAATATTATGAAGTCCGTTTCTCCGGGGCACGCTTACTTGGCAAAGAAATGTTGAAAATAATCAAAGGCTCACCTGAACTGAGAAAACGGGTCGCACAAATCTTATCTCTGCTTATAAAAGACCATACACCAAAAGATATTGATGAAATGTATGATGCGGAAAAGAACGATAACCAGTTTCTCAAAC
>CAZGTU010000323.1:0-1813 GCA_964528675.1 uncultured Bacteroidaceae bacterium | reverse complement strand
CCAATAATTATGGAAAAAAATAAAAAACAAAACCGGCGTGATTTCATGAAAAAAGCAGGCTTAATTGGAACACTGCCTCTATTTCCATCTCATGTTTTTTCTTCTTCAAGAAATAAAAAAGCCGGATTAACAGAAAAAGAAGTAAAGTTTAAAATCGGTGTTGCTTCATGGGGCCTCAGAGAGCTAAGTTTCGAAGAAGTTATTAAAGCAATGCAAGACATGCAACTCGAATATATCTCACTCAAAAGTATGCATTTGCCCTACGATCTGTCCCCAAAAGACCTCAAAAAACGTATAAAAACGATGCGTAATGCCGGCTTAAGGCCTTATGCTCCCGGTGTAGTATATATGAATACAAAGGAGGAAGCAGATATGGCTTTCGAATACACGAAAAATGCTGATCTCGATATGATTGTCGGTGTTCCGGCATATGATATCATGGATTATGTGGAATTAATGATCAAAACCTATAATATTAGCGTGGCAATCCATTGCCATGGTCCGGATAACCTTCCTTTTCCAAGTCCCCAGGATGCGCTTGAGCGGTTGAAAGGACGTGATGACCGTTTTGGGATTTGCGTGGATGTTTCGCATGTTGTAAGGAGTGGAATGGATCCGGTAGATCAATTGCAGAAAGTCAGATCGAGATTGCTTGATATGCATATATGGGATGTCTCTGAAGCAACGAAGGATGGAAAAGCCGTAAGGCCCGGCAAGGGTGTGCTTGATTTTAAAGCTATTCTATCTACACTGGTTGATCTGGAATACAGTGGCTCTCTTTCTATAGAATACGGCTCTGAAGCCCAAAATCCGGTGCCTGCTTATATAGAAACAAAGGGATTCATTAACGGAGTCCTCTATGGCATGTAGCCTTGATATTTATCAAACCATCAACAAAAATTTTCAATAAACTTGTAATTAACATAAACCTTCCTTAAACCATGAAACTAAAATCTGCCATCATCGGAATGGGCTATATCAGCCCGAGTCACATTGAAGCTATAAGAAGAACAGGATTTGCTGAAGTAAAAACATGCACGGATATCGATCCCGGGTTAGCTGAGAAAAAAGCCGCTGCCTGGAATATCCCTATGGCTACCAAAACCCTCGATGAAGTCCTTGAGGATCCGGAAATTGATGTAATACATAATTGCACCCCGAATTTCCTTCACAAAGAAATTAACGAAAAAATTATCAAAGCCGGAAAACACCTGTTCTCTGAAAAACCTCTTGCCAGAAATTCAAGCGAATCAGGAGAACTGGTGAAACTGCTAAAAGAAAATCCTCATATAGTTGCGGCTGTGAACTTCAATTACCGTATGAACCCACTTGTACAGGATATGAAGGATAAAATGAAAGCAGGCATCTATGGAAAGCCCATGCTGGTTCATGGTTCATATTTACAGGACTGGTTATTGCATGAAACAGACTACAACTGGCGGATGGATAAGGCCATGAGCGGAAGTTCCAATACCATGGCCGATATAGGTTCACACTGGATGGACACTGCCCAGACTGTTCTGGATTCCAAAATTGTAAGAGTATACGGCAAATTAATAACAAACATCCCTGTTAGGAAAAAAGCACGGGGGATGGTCGAAGCCTTTGCCAAGCAGGCATCAGGAGATCTGGAGGACATGAATATTGAGGTTGAAGACGCCGGTATGGTAATGGTGGAATTCGGCAACGGTTCACAGGGTATGTTCATGGTCTCCCAGGTAAGTGCCGGAAGAAAATGCAGGCTGGATCTAGAGATAAATTGCACAAAATCCTCTGCTTACTGGAACCAGGAACTTGCCGATCGCATGTGGGT
>CAZGTU010000322.1:0-1833 GCA_964528675.1 uncultured Bacteroidaceae bacterium | reverse complement strand
AATCTGGTTATCACAAATTTGTTTCAATTGTCTCTATGATCCAGGTTACGAAGGTTTAGATTTACTAGTAGAACAAATGTAATTAAAAAAAGATTTTTCCGGCAGTGTGTTTTATCATTTTGCACCCTTTCCAGTGGGGGGGGCAGGTTTTTTTTTCATACCCGAATGGGATGGTACACTCTGTGCAATCTTATCAATACCACTTTGCAACATTCACTTCAACGAAAAAAATTTTTGTCTGGTTGAAGCGATAGTAAATTATTGTACAGGAGACTCCGGAAAATCAATAGGCGGACCTTTGGGCCTTTTTACAATATACACACTGTCACTATTGTAATCTTCATTCAAGCCAGGTATTTCAGCTCCCGTTTCTTCGATCCATAAGTATAGCTTTTTTTGAAGATCTTTGGCTAAACCGGGTAATGAATCGACAAGATTATTTGTTTCGCCAATATCATTTTCGAGATCATATAATTCTAGTTTTCCGATGGGAATATAATTGAAGTCATTTTCCTTTTCAACATAATCGTGGAAAAATGAGATCAGTTTATAATTGCAAATTCTCCTGCTAAGATATAAAAAAATCCAGCCAGGCAGGGATGGTTTTATTGAACACAACATTAACTAGCGGTTGGGGTGTGTTTTTTTATGTTTTTTCTTGTGAATACTTCAAAAATTTAATTACCTTTGCCGTCCGTTTACGGGGTGTAGCACAGCCCGGTTAGTGTGCCTGCTTTGGGAGCAGGAGGTCGCAGGTTCGAATCCTGCCACCCCGACAGAATGAGAGTGAGAGTGAGAGTGGGAGCGAGAGGCTTCCTATCTTATTTTCACTCTTTTTATTTTATATCTTATTTTCAAAAGGAGGTATCAGTCTCGAACCGCAGAGATGGGACGACGACGGGTTCATAATCGGTGTACTAATGAAGGGAGTAATACTGCTAAACCCGACAGATAGGAATTCGAAAAAAAACACCAAAGAGGGTGTCTAAAAAGTAATAATCATTTTAAGAGAACTTACAATCTGGAAGCATTCTTCCTTCTTGCCCCACCCAAACCCTCCCCCAGGTGCGAGGGCTTTTGATTCAACTACCTGAATAACATTTTCCCGAGACTTGCTATACTTGTATTTATGAATGTTAATCTAATGGCGGGTTCTTATAATAAAAGATTTTACTCAATCGAAGAACATCATCGCGGAGCGATGAAACTACCTTAGCCGTGGTCACGCCCGCGGATAAGGTATGCCCCCGTCCTCCACAACCGCGGAGCGGTTGAATTATTAAGATAAAATGATATCTCCTAAAGTCTACAAGTTTATAAATTTAGGCCTTGCATATTCGAAAGGAACCCCTTCCGGAGGTTTTGGATGGGGCAAACGAAGGGATACTTTCAATTTGTAAGTATCCCAAAACTAAAAAATATTTTTTCGTCCCCAGCAAATAGTTTGGGATAAACAAAAAATAACTGGGGAATTGGTACCTTTAAATAAAAGGGTTACATGTAAGACACCCTCTTTTTTATAATGAGTCAAAATATCTCCTTCAATGGCAACTACTGGTGAAAATCTTTAAAAACTATTGCTGGGAATATTGCGAAAATGGAAAAGAGGGGTATGGAAACCTTTCGAAATGGTTTTGAATATAATATATTCAAGAAATCAATTGAATAATCGAATAATAGAATTAACTTTGTGGCTATTCATGAAAACTGAGACAATGAAAGGCCGCGAATTTAAAGATGCTATATACGACGGACTTGCAAAACTGATGAAAGCCCTTGCCAATCCTGCACGGCTCGAAATCATCGAGATGCTTTCACAGGGCGAAAAAAGCG
>CAZGTU010000321.1:0-1841 GCA_964528675.1 uncultured Bacteroidaceae bacterium | reverse complement strand
GGACTATGATTGCGGGTAGCGTCATGATCAAATTCAAGGATCCGTCTTCCATAGCGAGTGATTCCAATAACCCTGAATGTCATGCTTTTGCCTACGCCCGGAAGATTCATGACATTTCTGTCGGTAGCGAGGAAGGGAATATTTGATTCGTCACGGATTTTATCAATCATTTCCTGTATTTTATCTGCATGTTTGTTCATGGAAGCTATTTCGTCATAATAATCCGGTTCAACCTTTCCAATAACTTTTTCTTCCAGCTCTTCCTGCACTATGCGGGAGTTTGGAGTGAAGCTGAAATTATTTTCCATGTAACCTTTAACAGTAAAGGTATAATAAGGAACGACACCGATATCGTTCAATATCTTTCTGAGCTTAACCGAATGTCCCCTTCTTGATGAGGCTGTGGTAAAGACCAGTTGATTCGTAACCAGCCAGCCTGCAGAAGACAATTTTTCTACCGCTTCTTTAGTTTCCGGGGTTATTTCCATAGCTGACTGGAAATGGGTCTGGATAACGAATTGTTCTATTCCTATTTTACGGGCTTTGTCACGAAAATCCTTAAGAATTTTTATCAATTCATCATTAAAGCGTTGAGGCAGATAAGCAAGCAGACGGGTACCGAAACGTATTCTTACAATTTCTGCAAATTTGTCATTTTCAGATCTTTCTTTATTGGCCTCTTTTTTGCGGATAGTCATTTCCAGGATCTCATTAAGAATCCTTTCAATGGATTTATTGGAACTCATAAAGGCATCTCCCCCGGTTATCAGTATATCCCTCAGTTGAGAATCTTCCTCGAAATACTTCATCAGGTCTTTAAGCTTTTCGGACCATGTTGCATTGGGTTTGAGTTTTTCAAGATCGAAATTATATCTTCCGGCCTGGAAATTATACATTCTCTGGCAACTTGAGCAGAGTCCGCCACAGGCCCGGCCAACGGTATCGGGAATTAAAATTGCCACTTCAGGATATCTCCGGTGGATATTGTCCATACATGGAAGTAACCATCCTGCCGCATTGGGCTCACCAGGTTTGACCACATCTTCTTTTTCCCAGGCCACAATATGTCCGAATTCTTCAACAAGTTGTTTGGAATAAAGAACATAATATCTGATGGCCAGATCCGCTCCAACAGCAAAATAGGGGACTCTTACATGAAGCAGGGAGAGATAATACAGGTTTATAAAGAAAGGTATTCCTGCTTTTTTCGCTTCATGCAGAATTTTCAATGTATCAGGATCAAGGGAATTATTAAGCATTTCATTCAGGAGCTCGGGTGAGCGCACTGCAAAATGGAGATGGAATTTATCCCTGTCCCACCATTCTAGTGCTTTTTGCATCTTTTCTTCCCGGGTCATCTCCTGCTCAAACTTATACTTATTGCTGGTAATCTCTCCGGTTTCGAGTTTATCGATAAGAATATTCAGGATGCGATCGCGGTTTTCATTCCTGAGTTGAACAATCCTTGGGTCAAGTCCATCGGGATAGCGGTCCATCCATTCATTTACTTTTTCCTGCGTAGGTTCATTTTGTTCTGTATCTCCCCGCAATTGCCGGAAAAGCTCAATCATATCAATGAAAAAATCCGGTTTGGCTCCTCCTGTCCCATGATTAACCGCCAGCCATAACAAACGAAAAGGATTGCTGTAGGCAATTTCCCCGCGAAGATTGAGGTCTGGATATTCAATCCCTGCATTATCAATATAATCCAGTATTCTTATGATGGCGAAGTCTTTCCAATCAAGTTTTTCAAATTCTTCCCTTGTGGGATGTGGTGAACTCCGGAAGGAGAAAACCTCTTGCCGGTCTTCAAATTTTTTCTCAATCCATTCCCGAACACC
>CAZGTU010000320.1:0-1869 GCA_964528675.1 uncultured Bacteroidaceae bacterium | reverse complement strand
ATGTTCCGGACTGAAAAGACGGATCCATTCATCTACCACTATAAAAAGACCATAGGTATACTGCATTCGTTGAATTCCCGGATCGTAATATCCCTCAAACCTGATGGTGAATGATGAATTTTCTCCTATCCTTTTGCCTATACCCGCTTTGAAAAGAATAAATTGTTGACGGTCATCTACTCTTGTGGTATTTTCCTCAGGGCTGAAAAACAGGGCTTGTCCCAGAATGGATTCCCAATTCTGCTCATTAAGATATCCCAGCCCAAAGCTGAATAATTCCCCCTCCAAACCTCCATAGCCTGATGCGGCCATGCCATCGATGGCGTCGCGGGGAGCCTTTTCATAGTATATATCTGCTTTCAGTAAAATTTTATTGAATATACCAAGATTATAATCTTTAGACCATTCAAGTCCTCCACCAAAGTCCATGCGCGTTTCCACCGGCTCGTCACTGATATTGATCTGGCCCCCCTTATGTTCTGCCAGTATATAATAAGGTATTTTTAAGCTATGGCTTTCATCTCCAAAAAGGGTGAAAGCTCCGGAATGACCAAAAACAAATTCTTCCCTGAAGGGATCTCCCTGTTCAATGAAGCTTATCCAGTCGAGCCAACTAACCGAATTCCACCACTTTCCCCTGTAATCGATCATAATGCCACTCCCTGTCAGGTCAGTAAACTGGTTTTCAAACATGTACAGGGGCTCCGGCAGGTCGAGAATAGCCCCTTTGTTAAAACTGCCAAGGGATATTCGCAATTTCTCCGACGGATGATAATGAACCGATAGCCAGGGCCTAACGTTAGCAAAGCCCTCCTGACCATGATATTTCAAAAGATGGGCACCTCCTGAGACAGAAAAATCCGGACTGAAATAATAATAAAGTACAGGCTGAAAATAATTTCCGATAAGGGTATAGCCTTCAACATAGGTATCGAAAAATTCATTGTTATTGAAAAAACCGGAAGCCCTCATTGCCAGGTAAAGTTCATTGCTCTTACCCTCAATTAACTGCCGGTGCTGAAAGTATTGATTTTGAAATTGGGCGGATAAAAATGATAAATTGCCAAGAGTGAAAAATAGGAGGATGAATGCAATTCTATTTATTTTCATTTGTGTGGGAAAGTTTTTTCAAAAATAAGGAAAAATGGCTTATGGTTTATTGAAGAGGTTTAATCGTTTAAGGGTTTATTGAAGAAGTTTAAGGGTTTAATGTGGGGCTCAACTGTTTACTTCTCCAATGGTTTAATCGTTTATTGAAGAGGTTTAATCGTTTAATCGTTTAAAAGTTTATGGTTCCCGCCTGCCATTGCACTGGCTTTCGCGTTGTCGGGCAGGTATGGGTTATTGAAGGCTTTAAAATGGGCCTAACTGTTTACCTTTTACTGCCTACTGTTTACCTCTCCAATGGTTTAATCGTTTATTGAAGAGGTTTAATCGTTTAATCGTTTAAGGGTTGAGTCTCCTCCGAAAAGTGTTTTTTTTGCCAGAATATTTTGAAGCACCTTCTGTAGGATTATTCCTGGCGCTACAGAGGCATGAAGAAAATTTCAACTTAAAAATTTGTTTGGTTCTGGCTTGTCCAGGTTAGGGTAGTAGTACTTGTAGACAGTGATCGGAAAAGTTTTGACTGGTTCAGATAAATGAAATCGGCACAATTCTTTTAATCGCACTATGCTAAAATTGAATTCATTTATCGACATTCATACTGGAAATTAGAGAGCTAGATCATTTTTTTCAGTGCTTCGGAGCAATTTGCCCACTTTTACTTTATTAATTCCCTAACAAGAGAGAGGTTTCCCCCCAACCCCGCACCGCAGGCCTCCATTAGAACCGATGCATGTCATTCCGAACGCAGTGAGGAATCTCTCA
>CAZGTU010000319.1:0-1888 GCA_964528675.1 uncultured Bacteroidaceae bacterium | reverse complement strand
CAGTAACTTCTTTTTCCCAGAGAAGTTGCCCGGTATGTCTGTCGAAACAACTTACGATCCGTGCTTCTTTATCTCCACCTGCAACGAAGATCTTATCCCCCCAGATGATGGGGGAATTATATCCCGGCTTTGTCAGGGCCACTTTCCATTTTACATTTTTACCGGTCGCACCGTCCCAGTCGGTGGGAATGTTTTTATGATAAGAAATTCCATGTCCAAGAAATCCACGGAAGGTGGCCTGGTTTTCTTTAAATGCTTCAAGACCATAGAACCTGATGGCCGGTTCAGCTTTTTCTTCTGCCTCTCTTACCTCCGGGTTTTCCTCTTCCTCTTCATTAATCCCGTTGTTTTCGGGTGTTGATGAATTTGCTGTTGATGCGGCTGTATCTGTTATTTCATTTTCCGAAGATTTCGGATCAGTAATGCTGATCATTTCTATTTCTTCAATATTTTCCTGAGGATTTGCACCTGCCGTTTGCCCGGGCAGGTAATTTTGAAGCTGATCCTGTGTAAACCATGCGGCTGTTATGGCAAGGATGATTAATAATCCTCCGCTTATCAGCAGCCATCTTGAGGAAATAAGTCTTGCTTCCAGGGGATTTTCTTTATTTCCTTCCGGAGGATTTATTTTTTGCTGAATATCAGTATGAACTTTCCAGGCAATTGCGAATATAATTCCACCAATAAGAAGGAGGATGGCCCCGGTCTGCACCTGCCAGTTACTGGTAAAATATGCTTTCCGGGCCAGCAGATCAAACTGGCGGATCTCTTCCCTTAACTCTTCATTATTAGGATCCTCGGCCAGTCTTTCCACAAGGGCTTCCATGGTTTGACTTTCAATGGGATCGCTCTTTTTTAACTGCCAGAAATTGGCTAAAAGCAAGGCGGTAACAATAAGACAAAAGATGCCTGAAATAAGCATCACCTGTTGTGAGAGTTTTATTTTTGATTGCTGATCCATAATTAATTTAGCGTCTATTAAAGTGTGCCTGTCATGATAACTACCGGGGTAGATATCGGACATTATAGACAGACACTATTTTGACTTCTTTTTTACCGGACAATACTCCATGCATCGTCCGCAACTGAGACAATTTGCTCTATTTGGTTCGTAAGTATCTCTTTCTCGCATCACAAACTGGTTCATGGCCATCACACCGATCACCAATCCGAGAAAGGCACCCAGTATCCAGCTTCCTGTCTTAAATTTTCCTCTTACAATGGAGGCTTCCTGAACGAGCTCGTCCATAGATGTACCCGATTTAAGAAATTCCTGGACATCTATATTATCCGGATCTTCTTTTACTTCCGGATGTTCTATCATTAACTCCGCAAGATACACATCAGGATTTGCCCTGGAAAGAAAAACATGGGCTTTTGATAAAACAAATCCGCCTATAAGCATGAAGACAGGAATAAGGATAAGAAACAGAGTAAAGCGTCTTCGGTTTTTCCTTACTGACTCTTCCGTCCTCAATTTTTTATCAATAGGATAATCGATGGCATCAAAGGGGCATGAATTTTCACATAAGCGGCAGCTAATGCATTCGTCGGGGGTAATTGTCAGGTGTTTTCCCGAGAATCGGGACATCCAGCTCAATAAAACTCCGTAAGGACAAAGCACTCTGCAGTAGGGTCTGGCGAAAACGGTACCCAGGAGCAGGAAAGAAATTCCCAGGATGATCATCAGATAGGGTGCATCCATGCGAAAAATCCCGATAAAAGGATCATACCTGCAGATGATGAAATCCGTACTGGTGGCAGCAAACAATACTGCCAGACCGAGATACAGATATGGAATGAATGCCAGGGTTTTCCTAACCCAACTGGGAACAGAAACCGGTTTAATTATCACCAGATCCTGTATGGCTCCAAGCGGACAGGCTCC
>CAZGTU010000318.1:0-1898 GCA_964528675.1 uncultured Bacteroidaceae bacterium | reverse complement strand
TAAAAAAGTGGATTTTTCTTGTTTTTTGAGAGCTTTGTATCAAGTTGGGTTAAACTGTCGGCGGATTCTCACGGCGTACCTTACCCCGGGTTCCGTGAGGAGAAAAGAAAGGCCCGGGGGCCTTTCTTTTCTCTCTCACTCCACCCGGGGCTATTGTTGTTTGACCACTGCCGTGGTCTTTTGTAACATGGATTAAATAAAGAATGGGGCTTGAAATTTGAAATGCATTAATATAATATGAATGCTAATTTTGGAAAATCATTTGTATCTTCAGCTTAAATGTTTCATTTTCGTATTCGTTAATATTTCTATGTTTAAAGATCCAAAAATCAGGACATTCTACACCGAAAAAATGAGCCTTTCATGGGAAAATGGTAACTCATCTCTTTCCCCCGAAAAGCCGGGAAAATTAATGCACTTTCTGCGTGAAAACAATCTGCCGGATTATTTCTTCATCGATGATGCATTCAACCCATTTGAAAAAAAGGATTTTTATATTGCACATCATAAAGCCTATGTGGACAGTTTCTTTTCTGATGCTCTGGAAAAACGCTATAAACGTTTACTTGGTTTAACCTGGAGCAAGGAATTTGCCGATACTACACGTTATACCAATGCTTCTCTTTATAATTCCATTTTAACAAGTATAGAGAATCCGAAGCAGGTATGTTTTAGTCCAACCAGTGGCTTCCATCATGCATTTCCTAAAAAAGGAGCTTTGTATTGTCCCTTTTCCGGGCAGGTGATTGCATCGATAAAGATTTATAAAAAATACGGTCTTAGCGGTTGTTACATTGATCTGGACGGGCATTATGGAAACAGCATTGATAACAGCTATGATTTTGTTAATGATCTTGATAAAGCAATACCACCGGAGATCGGGAATATTAATATCGATTCCCAGCATCAAAATTATCTAAATGATTTAGAAGAAAAACTTAAAGTATTGGAAAAATGGATAATGGAAAATAAAATTCATTACCTTGTTTTTTGTCATGGTGCAGATAGTCATGAGTGGGATGACCTGGGCTATCAATTAACTACCAGGGAATGGATACAATGCGCGGAAATGTTTTATAGTTTCCTTTTACATCTTCAGCGAAAATTAAAAAAGCAAATACCTTTATCTTTATCATTATTTGGAGGTTACCGTAAAGATGATTATAATTCTGTACTTTCCCTGCATACGGCAGATCTGGTACAATGCCTGAATATTCTTTGTGATCAAAATATACAGTATGTGCCAGAAGTTAAGCCTAAAATGAGGAGTGAGAAATAAAGTTTAATAGCTTAATGCGGGATATCTGCATATATTAAATGACCATGGTAGCCTTTAAATAGCTCAAATTCTTATAAATTATTAAAAAGAATCAGAGCATCCTTATTTTCCGAAAGTAATGCATTATTGTTCCCAAAAATGGACAATGTCAATTTCCGGTTTTAAAGCATTGTTATTTTCCGGTTACCGACTTCTCTACAGAACCGCAATTATTAATATGTCCGTTTTCAGGAGGAATGACTGTCCGTATTGGACAAGAATAAGAAATTATTATGAATAGCAAAACCTTGCAAATTTTCACATTTTTTACATTCTTCCACCAGTCTGAACCCCCGGAGTACCGGGGCAGGCTATGATTTACCGGATTTCATGATTACCATGATTAAACGGTAATTCCGTAATTTCTAAATCAAGGTAATCCTAAAATCCTATAATCAGGGTTCGAACATTCCCCAGCTATGTGCTTTCAGTGTGAGTGTGAGTGTGAGAGCGAGGAATCAAAGTGAGAGTGCTCTCTCGAGCGGTTTTGCAAACTCGCTCTCACTCTCACTCTCACTCTGATTCTTGTGGAGCTGCGGGGACTCGAACCCCGGTCCAAACAGAAAACCCATAGGCTTTC
>CAZGTU010000317.1:0-1918 GCA_964528675.1 uncultured Bacteroidaceae bacterium | reverse complement strand
GTGGCAACATTGTATTGATTTGTGCGAAACTTCAGTTATTTGTATTTTGAGATTTATTATTTGTTTAGTTGTGGCTCGTCCACGTTAGGACTTTAAAAAGATTTTTTAATGTGTCAAAGTAGAATTAAAATAGAAATTTAATGAAAGTGAAACAAAAGTAACATTGAATAAATAATTATTTACTGAATAATAATCCTCTGAAAGATTCTCGTATTGATCGGCCACAATACCATAACGGAATCCATATTCTCCTCCTATGCTAAAACGTTCATCGAAAAAAAATTCTGCGGAGAAGCTCAATTCACCACCCCAGATATCTAGTTTTTCTGTAATACCTCTCTCTTCTTCCCAGGGTTCCTGTTCATCATTACCTTCCTCAATATATTTTTCATGATAAATAGGTTTGAACACAGAGGTATTAAGGTATGCACTGATATTTCCTTTATCAATTATTTTATACTTAAGGCCAAAATAAGGTAAATATACATTTGACCGGATTATTTCCTTTGTTGAGTCAATTCCGTGAATGTTTTCATAATTGTTAGCCAGATTGAACATTTGCAACCCAATATAAGGGTTAAGCCTGTTAAATACATAGCCAACATTCCCGCTATTCAGGTTAAATCCTGGTTTTACCGTAAATGAAACTTGAGAAAAAGATGAAATGATGATGAATAGAAATAACGAAAGTAGAATAATTTTCCTTTTCATATTAAAAATTGTTATCAGGTTCTTTTAGGCTTATTTCAAAGATAGGAATATTTACAAATAATAGTGATAATAATTTTAAAATCTCAAGGATGGTTTATTCCAACCGGTCTTTATTTACCCCAGGCAGCCTTTTTCAACCGGTCCATTATGGCCATTCCAATACCTTTTTCAGGAACAGGCTCTGCAACAATTATTTCAACCTCACTTTCTTCAAGTTCATGCATAGCAGCAAACATGTTTACGGCATATTCTTTTAAATCCTTGTTCTCAGTCAGACGGATTACTTTTTTATAGTCTTCTTCCTGTGTGCCTGAAAAAGATAAAAATCCAGCCTTGCTTTTGTCGATAGCATGGATATTCTTCCCGTCGGAAATAATCATCTTTTTGGCCGGACTGTAATGCGATTTTAACATACCCGGGGCAACTACATCTTTCGATTGTACAGTATCGTCATAAGGCAGGATTTCCTCTATCTCCTCTCTCGTGACAATTCCATTTCGCAACACCTGAAATCCTTTATCACTAAGGGAAATAATAGTGGATTCAATGCCCACTTTTGTATTTCCTCCATCCAAAATATAGTCCACTCCATAGAGTTGTTTTCTTACATGGTCTGCGGTGGTAGGACTTATCCTTCCGAATTTATTTGCACTGGGGGCAGCAATGGGGCAACCTGAAGTGCGAATAAGCTCAAGGGCAATTTCACTATCCGGCATTCTTATTCCTACAGTTGATAAGCCTGAGGTAGTAATATCCGGAACGATTTCGCTTTTTGGCAATACCAGGGTTAAGGGGCCCGGCCAGAACCTGTCAATGATTTGAAAAATTCTCTCATCTGTTTTTCCTGTCAATCTTTCTATGTCATCTCTTTCAGCAATATGGACAATCAAGGGATCAAAGGAAGGACGTTCCTTCATCTCGAAAATTTTAGCCACAGCCAGCGGATCCAGCGCATTCGCACCCAAACCATATACTGTCTCGGTGGGAAAAGCAACAAGTTTTCCTTCTTTAATTAGATTTGCTGCAATTTGTATGTTTCTTCCAACAGAATGCATGATTATTTTGTCGCAAATGTTACGAGAAAAACAGAATCCCGTCAAAAATAATCAAATCCAATGGCAAAACCACGTCATATTAATTCTACTTTGACACAATAAATGGTATTAAACCTCAGGGTAGAACCCTGAACCCTTGTTTTCGGAGTAGA
>CAZGTU010000316.1:0-1921 GCA_964528675.1 uncultured Bacteroidaceae bacterium | reverse complement strand
CTCTCCATCTCAACCCAGAAAGGAAATATCCTCTTCCCGCCTACAACATATGTCGGAATAATCTCCCCCTCCAACTCCGGAAGAAATACATTCTTCATCTCGATAATATCGGTATTATTCAATGTATTTTTTTTCTGATGAATTATTCCATTTGTTTCAAGCAACATCCTGCCTCCTGCTTCTACCGGCTTTATGAATTTGAAGCTGATATTATATGTTCCCTGATTTATATGGACATCCCATTTTCCATATATTTCCTCCTGACTCCATATACCACGAGCTCCACCTGCATCATTCCTGCTGAGAAAAACAGGGTTTTCATAAATGCTTCCCACTTCAATCACAGGGGGATCGGTAAGATTCTCAGAATTGATAAGCTCATTATAGCATTTATCCATTTCCACCTTCAGAGCTCTGGCAATTTCTTTATTGCTGCTTAGAATATTGTTTTGCTCATAGGGATCGTCACCAATATCAAAGAGCTCAAAATCTGATATATCCGAATTATAATCAGTATGCCCGACAAGCTTATAATTACCCTTCTGTAATGCAATGTTATTATAGAGTTCCGGGAAGCGTCTGTTCCAGTAGAAAAACAATGATCTGTTATCTGTCCAATCCGGATTTTCATTTTGAAGCAAAGGCAGCAGGCTTTTGCCATCTATTGTTCTTCTATCGGTCAATTTGATATTACAAATATCTGCGATAGTGGGTAAAAAATCAATATGGGCGGCTGTTGTTTCTATATCTCTGTTTTCTCCAAAGGTAGGGTAGCGGAAATAAAAAGGAACCCTTACTCCACCCCTGTACACACTGCTCTTCAGTCCTCTCATGCCGGCATTGTACCGCCATTGCTGGGGCCCGTTATCGGTCATAAATATCAGGATTGTATTTTCGGTTAAATCCAGTGCATCCAGCTTCTGCATGAGTCTTTCAAGGTTGTCATCGATATTTGTTACCATTGCATATATTTTCCTGGCATCTTCTTTATCCTTTTCGGTCATTTCCGGGAAAGGCCGTTTATCCTTATCAAATCCTTTCGACGGGTCAATATCCTTATACATCTGGTAATATTCATCAGGAACCTGCAATGGGGTATGCGGAGCGTTGAAGGAAAGATAGCAGAAAAAAGGATTTTGCTGATTTTCTTCAATGAAATTAATAGCCTCCCCGGCAAAAATATCTGAGCAATACCCCTTGTAAGCTTGCATTTCTCCATTATGCCACAGCACAGGATCAAAATAGCTGCTATCGCCTTCAAACCATGTAGTGAAATCCCCAACCTGTCCCATTCCCCCGGAAAGATGAATAAGTGATTCATCAAATCCCTGGTCCATAGGCCTTGAAGGATAATTATCCCCAAGATGCCACTTACCGAATATTCCCGTGGTGTAGCCTGCATCTTTTAACAATTCTGCAATTGTTATTTCACCGGGAGCCATTATTGCCCCTCCGTTATAAGTATCTCTCACTCCCGTTCTCAAACTGTAGCGCCCGGTCATAAGGCTGGCCCGGGTCGGAGCACAAACCGGTGAAACATAGAAATTGTTGAAGCGAATACTTTCTTTGGCAAGCTTATCAAGCACCGGTGTGTTTACATGGGGATTACCGTTTATTCCCAGGTCTCCGTAACCCTGGTCATCGGTAATGATCAGAATGATATTTGGTTGTTCATCTGGCTGAGAGAAGGCTTGTAAGCTATTCAAAAAGGCGATAGTGATAATGCCAGGGATGTAATGTTTGAAATTCATGTTTCAGGTTTTTGGGTTTACTGGGTGAATAAAAATGAAATATTATTGTGATTTATTAATTACTGAAGTTTCGCACAAATCAATACAATGTTGCCACAGATTCACAGATTAAAAATATTATTCTCACTCGTTGCAATTAATTTTCGCAGATTCCTTTCTGTTTTTACAGA
>CAZGTU010000315.1:0-1927 GCA_964528675.1 uncultured Bacteroidaceae bacterium | reverse complement strand
TTATTGACCTTCTGGTAAAACATAACTTAAAAAAATAAGAAAATATGTCTTTCTCTAAAATAGCACAAATAGCGCTCTATGTCGTAGTGGGAATCTCTGTTCTCGTTATTGGCCTGTTCTATTTCGGTGATAATCTCATCGATTTAGATGCATATGAAGCCAAGGTTGAGGATATTGGAGAACCCGACGAAGGAGAGCTCGGTTTTGATTTTCAGCAGGATATGGCTGATGCAGACACTGCCGCAGCTGAAGCCGATACCGCTGGTGCTGCAGAAACCGATACAGCATTTGCTGAAGAAGAAGCTGATACTTTAGCAGCAACTGAAGAGGAAATCGAACCGGTTGTAGATGAAGTCGACGCAACTGTTGAACCGGAAGCTTTGACTTTCATGGAAACACTCGTATTCTACAAAACCGATATAGCTCTAATCTGGGCTTATATTCTGGTTTTTGTCACCATCATAATCGCACTTGTTTTTTCTATTGGATTTATGTTCTCCAATACGAAAGCACTTATTCGCGGACTGCTTATCCTGGTGGGTGCTGCAATCCTTGTGGGCGTGTCCTATTCATTCGCTTCGGATGAACCATTGCGAATAATTGGTTATGAAGGGACTGACAATAAAGATCCTCAGGTATTGAAACTTGTAGGCATGGGATTAATAACTATGTATTTTGTACTTGGTTTTATTCTGCTTACTATTCTTTATTCCGAGATCGCAAAGTATTTTAAGTAAAATCTGGTCTTTTCTTCCGGAAAATCGTCAGAGAAATTCCGGAGGAAAACCCAAAAAATTGATAAACCGATGGCAAGAAGAGAAACACAGGAAATAAATGCTGGTTCGATGGCTGACATAGCCTTCCTGCTCCTGATATTCTTCCTTGTAGCTACCACCATGGACATTGATACCGGTATCTCCCGTTTGCTTCCTCCTATTCCAGAGGAAGAGATGGATACGGAAACTGATGTTAAGGAAAGAAACGTGCTGGTTGTTCTTATTAACAGGGATGATCAACTGATGGTGGAGGATGAGTTAATGGATCTGCCTGAACTCAAAGAAAAGACCATTGAATTTTTTAGTAATCCGACAATGGATGAGGAACTTCCTGAAATGGAAGAAAAACTTATTGAATTTCCACCGGGTGTGTCTTCGCGTTTTCCCGATGGACAAGCTGAAATAATGGTGTCTAAAGGAGTGGTTTCCTTGCAGAACGATAGATCCACTACCTACGGAAAGTATTTGCAGGTTCAGGATGTCCTCGTGGCAGCAGTGAATGAACTAAGAAATCAATTTGCCTTGGAATATTTCGGAAGGGAATATGATGAGATGAATCCCCGGAATTACGTTGATGAGCAAATTATGGAAGGTATAAGGGATGTTTATAAGATGAATATTTCCGAAGCTGAACCTAAAAATATCGGAGGAAATTAGTATGTCAAAATTTAGAAGAAAAACCAAAAAGGGGCAGCAAGCAATTAATACCGCTTCCTTACCGGATATTGTATTCATGCTTTTGTTCTTCTTCATGGTTTCTACCGTGATGAGAGAAACTCAGTTGCAGGTTAATGTGACTGTTCCCCAGGCTACCGAGGTTAAGAAGATTGAAAAGAAATCGCTGGTGAGTTATATTTATATCGGTAAACCGGTAACACGGCTGGTAGAACTTTATGGAACGGAACCAATGATTCAGCTTAATGATAAGTTGATTAATGAAGAAGGTGTTCCCGCTGAAGCTGTGAAAGATTTCGTACTTTTTGAAAGAGAAAAACTTGATGAGGTAGAGAGAAACAAAATGACCATCTCCCTCAGGATTGATGAGGATATTAACATGGGAAAGGTTAGTGATGTGAAATATGCATTGCGCCTTGCTAATGCGCTGAAAATTAATTATTCTGCTAAAAGGCAATATACGGAACAATAGTTAT
>CAZGTU010000314.1:0-1934 GCA_964528675.1 uncultured Bacteroidaceae bacterium | reverse complement strand
GGGATTGGGGGTTGGAGAGATGGGGGTTGGGGAGATGGGGGATTAGGATTGCGGATTTTTTTCAATAGGCTTGTTATCAGACTATTTAACATTTTGCCTAATATTGTGCATTCTTCATGGAATTCCTGGTATTTCATATTATCTATCCAGTTTAATTCTTTAAAAAACTCAATCATACTTACGGTCTCGTAAAGAGATCCTCTGGAGATGTAAAGAAATCTGATATAATCTTTCGTAGTTCCTCTTCCATATCCTTCTGCAATGTTAAGAAAAATAGAACTGCTGCTACTTTCTATTTGCTCTATCAATCGATAATGTTTTCTATCCAACTCTAAATTATTAACAAATAATACTTAAGTTGAGCGATATGAGTGAAACGAAATATCGCTTTACTTAAGTATAACCCCGATTTAGAAAATGTTGCATTTCACCGAATGGGTGAAGTGAAATGCTTACATTTTCTTAATCGATTGAGCGGAATTGCTTAATTTGGGTAATACTATCTCTTTTGAAAATTTTAGAGATTTTTTCCATACGTCCAGTTGAGTAAAACCAAAGTTTTCCATAATAAGAAGTTTTAAATGAATATTCCTTTTCTTCTTTATGGAAAAAACCTCAAAATCTCAGCTACCAATTTTCATATTTTTGATGAATATCCATACACACTCCCGTTATCCTTCTGATTAAATGTACATTACAACATAGACCCAAATTTGCCAAATCTCTTTCCCCAACCCCATATCCCTACTCTCCCCAATCCCTATCCTCCCTAATCCCTACCTTCCCCAATCCCCTCCACATAATCAGCCAATTCTTCAAGCAACAACGGACTACTCGGCCTCCGCACCTGCCACACCTCCACTTCACCCGCCAGCTTGCTCACCATCTCAAAATGCTTTTTCGTAACTCCAAGCCCCTCCACAAACTGAAACCGATAGGTATTATTCTTCAGCATATTGAATTTCTCAATGCCCTTTACCTGTTTCGATTCAAAACCTTCGGAGTTTTTGGTGCCGAGGATAATTATTTTTTCAGCTTTTATAGCCTCATTTGTAATGCTGTCTTGAACCGGTTTTCTATACTTTAATAGCTGGGGTCTTACTTTTTCATAATCCCTTGGCTCACCCATCTTCTTTAACACATCCTCCCAGAGCTTTAAATGTGGGATGCCCGGATATATTATAGCTTCTTTTTCTCTGAAATCTATCACAGAAACATCATCGGCAAGAAGATGATAACCTCTTTTAACCATAACAGCAGCAAGAGTAGACTTGCCAGCACCTGAATTCCCGGATATCACCACAGCCCGGCCATCCTTCACAACCGTACTGCCATGAAAGGGGAGCATTTCCCGCTGATGTATCAAAGCTCCAAATGCCGACCCCAGCAAAAATAAACGCAACTCCTCATCGGTGGCATTATTCATGCGTTCAATCTTAATGCTTACACCCTTCTCCACCAGGTACTTTCCCACAGTATCGAGCTTAAATAAGAAAGCTCCCGGTCTGGCCTTGTATAATACTCCCTTCGATTTATATTCCTTAAGCTCATCCGGCACCCGATCAAAGCTTACACTGACGTCAGGGGTTTTAAAATCAGACTTCATAAGCTCGGGCAGCTCAAGTTCCGACTCTACATTAAGGCCGAATACTTTATATTTGTGCTTGTTATTCATAATTCGTGCCTGCAAAGATATGGAAGATGTCCACAAATACACACAAATGGGAGCACAAATGGACTCAAATATTTGTGATCATTCCTGCCCGCCGGAGCTCAGGATCATTGTAATGGCAGGCGGGTATGTTCTTATTTATGCTAATTTGTGGCCCCTCTTTCCTATCTTCGCAAAAAATAATATTCAACAACTGCATAACTGCATAACTGCACAACTGCACAACTGCATAACTGCACAACTGCATAACTTATTACTAATA
>CAZGTU010000313.1:0-1947 GCA_964528675.1 uncultured Bacteroidaceae bacterium | reverse complement strand
AACATTAATTCATTGTAGGACAATTAAATGCAAGTTTTCTTGCAGGCACTAAATATCTCCGAAAATAGCCACTTTTGGACGCCGGTCGCGCGTTACCTCAATTGAATCAAACATATCCATAATATCCCTTAAAACAGACTCTTTGGGCGACTGACGGAGAAATGCCTTATACAACATATCAAGCGATCGCTCTACCACCTGGTCTGTTGTCCCCTTAATCTTTTCGTAGGGCCTGATCCTGCAAGCAACCTTCTTAATGCTTCCCGAAAACAGGAAAGCCAGGTAAGCATTCACACCAATCTTCACCGAAAAATCATGAAAGGCAATATTGTCCAAACTCCAAACTCCAAACTTCCCCAAAATTCCCAAACCCAAACCACCTCTTTTCCGTATCAAAGTATGTAAAGATTGAAAGTATTGTTTTACAATAATCTTGCTGTGAAGGGTAACTGCTAAAATGTGCTGAATGAGAATGAATATCAAAAAACCAGCCATACTAAAGGATTAATTTCATCCATCACTTGCTCAGCTTTCACAGAATAAAAAAATAGAAAAAATGAGAAAATATCTGATGAGGTCAGTATGCGTTGGTGTAATTATGAGTCTTGGTTTGAATTTCCATACCTACTCCCAGGAGACTGGACAGGCTGAATTATTCCGGTCGATCGAAAACCAGGAAGTGGAACTGCTAAAACAGTATTCGGAAAATAACAATAATCTGGACCTGTATAATTATGAAGGGCAAAGCCTGATGTATGTTGCAGTAGATAACTGGAATCTGCCTGCCATTGAAATTCTCCTCGAAAACAATTCAAGTTTCAGTTATCAAAAAATTAAAAAGCTCTTAGGTTCCAAAATCGACGCCAGAGAGCAGTTAAGCATAAGCAAAGAAAATTACAGGGCTCACCACAAGGTCAAAACCTATATTGAACCTTTCGAAAGCTATAAGGTAGTGAATAACCGTGAACCGGTTGAAGACTTCAGTCCGGCACTCTCCCCCCCTTCATATAACGAACTCAAACAGATCTTTAACAAGGCGAAACCCCAATTTGACCTTATGCTGGCACGCAGGGTGCAATCCGGATTGAACACTGATCTAGACTATGCCGGTTTAAGCACCGGGGCCGGAATAATGCTGCCACTTTTTAAGAATTATTCATCCCAGTTGACATGCGGAGAAAAAAACATCTCCGTAAGGGAAGAGGATACCGGCAAAACCATTTACCTGAATAATGATGTATACCAGTTGGATCAGCTTGACATACAGCAGCTTTTGCGTCAGCGATTCTCCCTTTATTTCCATCTCATGGGAATTTACAACATAAGGATGACGGGCATGCTTCCAGATAATCCGGATTTTATAGGAAATATTACCAGTGAGGACTACCTTCTGGATATTCGCTCAATCGATATTTCTCCTTCCCTGGTGTTTAAATACGGAATATTTTATTTCAAATCCGGAATGGAGATCAGGAAAAATCTTAAAACCTCTGTTCTCTGGCCCCGACATTCCAATGATGGAGATCTCGAAAACGCAGATATTTCCGAGTTTGCCCAGCCCATCAGCACTGCAGTTATATTGAGTGCAGGTGTGGATGTTCTCTTCGCCTATGTTGAATTTGGCAGAAGCTTTGGTGCAACGGATTTTTTTCAGGGGATATCAAGCGAGGTGAACTGGTCGGGGTTTTGTGTGGGGGTTAGGTTGTGAGAGAGCAGAGTGAGCGGCCCTTCGACTGACGCTCAGGGACCGGGGAAGTGGTGAGCGGTGAACGGTTTGAGGGACGGATGGCTGTTGCAGGGGCTTTACTGGTGTGCGTTTCTTAATGTGTGACCCATGATGAAGAGGTAAACGGTAAACGGTAATCGGTAATCGGTAATCGGTAATCGGTAATCGGTAATCGGTAATCGGTAATCGGTATGACCTTTCATAAATATGGTTGACACAAA
>CAZGTU010000312.1:0-2001 GCA_964528675.1 uncultured Bacteroidaceae bacterium | reverse complement strand
TATCCTGAAAGACTGAAATAACAGCACCACTCGACAATCCATCGGATGAGGACAGATGATCAAAGCTTATATTATCTTCCTGTGCCGATACGATATTTCCGTAAACATTTACAATCTGTAGCAGCAGAATTGAAAATAGCTTTAATACATCCCTGGATAGTTGGTTAATTTGAATCATGGTATGACTCCCGCCTTAATACTGACAAGGTAAAAATATATAATTTGAACGAAAAAAAAAGAGGAAAGGGTATATTCTTGAAGAGGTTCAGTGAAACCCATTTTCCAGAAACCGAAGGTGAACTGAAAAATGCAGGGTTGAATTGAATTCTGAGCGAAGCGTAAGGATCTGGGGGACCAGAACCCTGATAAGGGTTTAATTCCACCTTCAGCTGCGCAATGATGAGAGGAGGTTTCTCACCCATCCGTTTGGCATGGGCTATAATAAAAAAAAACCGGGTATTAACAGGCCAAACGGAGGGTTCGAAATGACGTGGCATCGCGGGGAGACGGAGCAGCGGCCCCATGGGTGGGGAGAATGGTGGCGCCGAGGCGCCACCATTCTCCCCACCCCTGCGGCTGCTGCTCCAAAAACCTGCAACACGGTGTTATAAAAATGATTTCTCACCCATATACAGGAGAAGCTCTTTATCTTACAACTGACCACGAAAGTGGTCAAACTGGAATAGCCCCGGGTGGAGTGAGGGGAAATGGAAGGCCGCCAGGCCTTTATTACCATGGGGTTAATTCCTCATTTCAGCCACGCAATGATGAGAGGAGGTTTCTCACCCATCCGTTTGGCATGGGTTATAATAAAAAAAACCGGGTATTAACAGGCCAAACGGAGGGTTCGAAACCTTAAAGTTGACCATTCGGTGATGCAATTTCAAGCCCCAACGGGGCGGAATCATTAGCACAGGGTGTAGCCCTGTGTAAAGGACGATGGTAATTCCTAGCCCCAACGGGGCGCAATCCAGACGTCAGTTATTGATTGCGCCCCGTTGGGGCTAGGATTCTCATTCGCTAATACACAGGGCTACACCCTGTGCTAATGATTACGCCCCGTTGGGGCTAGAGAAAAATTCTCTTTTGAATAACACTATAAAAAGGTTTCGAACACTCAAACGCGTGGACCCGCCAAATAAGTCCGCCAGGCGGATTCGTTTTGCCTTGATTTTTTGCCTGCCCTGAGCGCAGTCGTAGGGTTACTTTTTCATCAAGAACCTTTAGCTCATGAATACCTATAAAATCAATATCTGGATGAATAACCTTTAGCTCATGAATACCTATAAAATCAATATTTGAATGAATAAAAAAGTAAAAGAGAATTATTTATGTTATTGAATATCTTTTTGTTACAAAAAGATGTCATTAGTACGGAGACGCCAAAAAGCGATAGACGCACCCCTCGCTCTCACACTCACTCTCACTCTGTGTTCGGGGAAACCCCTCTCTCCGTCAAATCCGAAAATGCTCATCCGAAACATCGCATCAATAACACTCAAAATCTCCTCAGTATAAAAAAGCAATTGGCCAGATAATGCACCTATGATAAATATAAACGACTACCTTACAACACCTAAATGTTTTGTCCTTAAGTTGACGCGTATGCCTGACACCGCGTGCCGCAGAAGCTTTCCGCGAGCGCTGAAGCTACTCTGCGGAGGCGCTTAATTGATAAAAAACCGTTATCTGGTTTCATGCAAATATTCAATATTCCCCTTCTTATCAATAGAACCTACTTTTTTATCATCAGGAACAAAAACAGAAGCTCCAATCCACGAAGTGGCATCCTCGCCCGCACCCAGCAAAGAAATCTGCCCTTCGGCTGCCTCTGCTTCGATGGTATGAATGCCGGATGTAGAGGGCATAATGCAAAGGGTGTATGCTTCACCATAGTGGGGATATCCTTTATCACCATTAGCATTTATCCACAGTAAGCAATGATTGAACATATTCAGATCCCAGGCAAAACCAATTCCGATATTTTGTTGCATGTTTCTA
>CAZGTU010000311.1:0-2025 GCA_964528675.1 uncultured Bacteroidaceae bacterium | reverse complement strand
TAATAAAAATTTTCTGTTACGGGACATGCCATCAGGGCATCGCCGAACATGAATTGATCGCCGATTCCATAGACATTGGTGTCGTTGGGGAAAGCTAAAGGAAGCCCGCGCATCATAGAGTATTGTTTGTTTGTAATTTTCCATGCATTGGAGTATATGTAAGGCAACAAACGGTAACGCAGATTGCTGTATTTTAACAAAATATCATAGGCCCAGGTGCCAGGCTCACCAAACTGCCAGGGTTCACGAGGGGTATGTGTACCGTGCGAACGAAACAGGGGTGAGAAAGCGCCATATTGAAACCATCGGACATATAATTCTTTATAGGCATCATCCTTACTCCCATCGGGATATAGCGAGTTTACATGGAATGCCCCAATATCCGTGGTCCAATAGGGTAGGCCACTCATGCAATAATTTATACCTGCCGATATTTGGGTTTCCAGGACTTTGAAATCGGCAGATATGTCACCCGACCATGCTGAGCCGGCATACCTTTGCTGGCCGGCATAGGAAGACCGGGTTAAGATGAATACCCTTTTCTTGTCTGTAACACTTCGCTGGCCTTCATAAGCGGCTTTCACGGTCATTAACGAATAGGCATTCAGGTATTTGGTAAAAGGACCTAAATAGGTTTCTCCTTGCTCAGCTATCGCGTCCCGCATTTCACTATATGTATATACCGGTTTAAATTCTGGCTCGGTACCATCCATCCAAAAAGCATCCACTCCTTTATCAAACAGCCCCTTTTTCAGGTGTTTCCAGTATATTTCCCTGCCGAGGGGACTAAAAGGGTCATAAAATTTACTGTTTGACCAATGCTCAGCGTCAAAAAGCAAATCATGTTTGTCCATTTCTTTATAAACGGGTGAATTTTCACCAAACACGGACCAGACAGAGATCATAAAATGAAAATTATTTTCATGTAGAATATCTATCATTTCTTTCGGTTTGGGAAATACTTTCTCATCAAATAAAAGGGCACTCCAGCCATAATCTCCCCAATACTGCCAATCCTGCACGATGTTGTCGATGGGAAAATTTAATTTTCTAAACTTAAAAGCCGTAGATAACAACTCATCACGCGTTTTGTATCGTTCTTTGCACTGCCAGTAACCATAGGCCCATTTTCCGTACATGGGTGCATCACCGGTAAGTTCACGGTAGCCGGCAATTACGCCATCGGGGTTATCGGTGGCAATAAAATAGTAATCTATTTCATCGCCATCTTCACACCACCATTTCAAAACTTCCCTGTTTCTATTGTCAACGCGGGAATAGGAATAGTTATCCCATAGAAGCCCCCAGGATTTGGTGGAAAGAAGGAAAGGTACCGCGATAACATGATTTGTTTGTACCAGATGCACCTCGTGTCCCCTATAGTTCATGATATTGTCCTGGTGCTGGCCCAAACCATAAATACCTTCCTGGTCAGAAAGCCTGAAGTCAACCTGCATGTTTTTGATTCTGTTCCCAAAACGATCGGTAGTATCATTAATCATTGAACCTATATCAGAAAGCAATCTGCTTTCATTTTTGTCCATGTACCTGATTTGTCCATTTTTATTTACTTTCAGGGTCAGGCTATCGGTTATCAGCATAATACCAGAATCAACAGCTACAACTTCATAATGTACACGCGAATCGGGTTCTGCAATAACAGAAAGGCTGTTTTTTTCCGGAAAGTTTTCATTGTTTAACCTTGTTACCCGCACAATTCCCGGGGAATATACCATTAAACGGGTAGAATAAGGTTCCGAATGAACCACTACACCATTAGGAATTTCTTCATAAAATTTATTTCTGTTACAAGCTGTTTGCAGGCACAGAAATATAATCAACGAGGTTAAAAAAAAGGATAATCTGAATGTTTTCATTATTCTTGGTAATATGTCAGGTATAATTTTATCAAAAATAGACAGCATCAAGGAGGGAAAAAATAACTATTTGATTAGAATATGGTAATATTGGTTCAGGTAATTTTTTTTCCTTTCACCCGTAGATCTTAATCTATTTTTAAAATGT
>CAZGTU010000310.1:0-2055 GCA_964528675.1 uncultured Bacteroidaceae bacterium | reverse complement strand
TACCTGAATGGGGCGTAAGCTGTAAAAACATTAACCCTGAATGGGTTAAAGCCCTGAAAGGGTTTAAGACCCTGACAGGGTTATAACCCTTTCCCCCCACAAAGCCAAATTTTCATCAGATAAAACATCCAACCAAATAACACCATATAAAAATCATAAAATCAAAACACAAACCACACTCCCAATCAATCCAATAGCCATTGGAACCGCATAACCATATCTCTGCCTCATTACAAAAGTCCACCCCAGACTGTTTAACGAAGTATAAGCAAGAGCTCCCAATGGAAAATAAGCAAATTTATTTGCCCAGCTCGTTTCGGTGAGAATGGCAATGCCGGTAACCAGCAACAAAATTCCTGTGGAATACTCCGCGAAGATATGAGGCCACATCAGATCACCGCCTTCATTCTTCCAGTGAAAAAAAATGCCCTGATCCCTGAATGTGCCTTTTATGATGTCAATGGTCCATATTGCAGGAATGCCGATTCCCATAAAAATCATAAAAGCTGCGACCAAAATATTTTTATACTGGATAATATTTCCGGTACTGTCTATTAGTATGATATCGTGGAATTCCATGGGCTCAAGTTTTATTTTAATAAGAGGAACTGAATTTTATCTTTCGACAGATGAGCCTATTCCGAAAAGTGCTATAAGTCTTAAATCTTCCCGATAAATCGAGACAGTCTCTAAAGGGGACATTTGCCAGGTTGCTAATCCTTAACACTTCCTCTGCCTCAGGCAGACTGGGTAGTATTAAAAACCAAATGCCATAAAAATCACTTTTTTAAGTAAACTCACAGATAAAAGTATAAAATTTTTTAATCTGATAATTTTTCGGCATTCTTTTTGTCTTGAAACAGTTAACCAAAAAACCTGAACCATGAAAAGCCTCATCACCCCCCTGGTCTGTCTTCTCCTTATGCCTGTAACATTCGGTCAGACTTTAATAAAAGGAATAGCACTTAAGAAATTTGATGAATATAAGGAAGGAGATACGGTTAAAATAATCGCCTTAAGCAACTCAAAAACATATGGGTACCCGGAAAGATATATCGTTGGATCCAGATTGGATAAAGAATATGTTTTTGCAAACAAAATCAGAATAATCGAGGATGAAATTGCTTTCTGGGATAGTATCTGGCTATGGCATGCGAGCGAAGAATACTACGAAGAGAATGAATTGATTAAGCACTATACCAGATCAGAGAATAATTTCCGAAAAAGACTGGATAGCTGGATAGACGATGAAATGATATTGGAAAATGAATTGATGACAGAATACCTCTACAGGCTTGCACTCAGAATTCTTCCAGGCAGCCTTAACAAAGGAAAGAACAATAGTCTCAGAATAGTGGTCGTTAAATCCCTTCAGCCTTTTATAACCTCCTACTCCTCAGGCATAATAGTTATTTCCGATGCATATATGGCCAAATGTAAAAATGAAAAAGAACTTGTCTTTGGAATGACGGGGGAAATAGCGAAAATTTTGCTGAATGAGAACTACAAAACAAACCGATCTTCATACGAAGAGGAATATATTGAAAAGAAATGCCGGGAAGTACCCGGATTGTTCATGGATAAAATCTACCCTTCGATGGAAAAAACCTCTGATACATTATTTCATTTTAATATTAGTGCAGCAATAAAAAGGAAAGCATGGAACTATTATCACAACTACCAGTTTAATGAATCACTTGAGCTGCTGAATCGACTGGAAAAATTCGGCCTGCTAACCGAAGATGAATACGTGCTAAAGTCAATGCTATTCAGGAAATTATTTAATTCGCCTGCTGAAAGATCAGGAAAGTAAGCAGTGACATAGCTCAACCAGATACCATCAGAAAGTGGAAGTTTTGCTGTGTCCAAACTCCTGATGTCTTGCTTTATATATTGAATATTCCCGGCTGAATTGTGGTGTTTTGCATAATTTATCAGCTCCGGATTATTATCCAATCCAAATACATAATTCACTTTCCGTGAAATCAATCTGGTTGTAAATCCCAGACCACAACCCAGGTCCAGTATAATATCTTTACTTTTCAGGGGTAACTT
>CAZGTU010000309.1:0-2064 GCA_964528675.1 uncultured Bacteroidaceae bacterium | reverse complement strand
AAACCTCCTTGAAAAAATACCAGGTAATAATCCCTGATACAATAAGCTTGAGTATAATTCCGGTTAAAAAGCCCATGAAGCTGCCAAAACCGGAACGCAAAGATGATCTCTGATCTTTTCCCGTGATCATCTCTCCCAGTACGGCACCGATAAAAGGCCCTGTAATTATGCCCAACGGACCAAAAAACAAACCAATCACCAAGCCAACCGTGGCTCCCAAAGTGCCTGATCTGGACCCACCGTATTTTTTGGTGCCCCATATCGGTACTACAAAATCGAGAATGGTGACTACTATAGCACTAATGGCCATGATCCATAATATCCGGTCGAATTGATCAGCTCGATAGGGTTCGACAAAATCGGTAAACCTTAGTAAAAGCAAGGCAATAAAACTGATCGGAGGACCGGGAATAACAGGTAATATACATCCTCCAAGTCCTATAATTATAAATAAGATCCCTGTAATTAAGAGAAGGGTATCTGCCATTAGCTTGTTGAATAAATGGTATCCTTAAGGTGTATCTTCTTTTAAGATGGTGGTAGATTGTACTTTGTATCCACTTGAAGAAATTTTTTCACTGATAGCCTCAGGTGAGGTAAGACTGGTGTCTACTTTTACGAATGTCTTGGCATTCACATGAGAAGCCTCAACTTCAACCACACCCTCAAGGTCAGAAACACCTGTTTTAATTGTGTTTTCACAACCGGTGCAGGTCATTCCTTCAACATCCATATCAATAAGGACTACGTTTTCGGGATTGATATCAGCTTTTTGGGCCTGCTCATCGGAAACTTCTTCAGAAGTGCGGTTGCAGGCAGCAAAAGCCATTGTGACAATGGCTAATAAACAAAATAATTTTTTCATAGATCGATAGTTTAAAATATGACTGAACCAGGTGTTAAATTTACAAGCTATTCAATAAATAAAAAATATTATTGTACTAATTATAGAAAGACACTAATTAGCACCGATTATGTCATCAAACGCCGCATAAAGTGCGCAAAAGCTAATTGGAATTGAGAATAATAATCCCACCCCGAAAGCCATAGCACCTATGAAATTTAGTAATCCCAGAACAAGGGTCAAACCAAATATATTGAACCATTCGGCGCCTACCAGTTTTCTGCTCAATTCCATACCTTCCCAGAAATCGACCTTTCCGAAAATGATGAAGAATATGGCAAAAGTGTATGCTACTGCCAGGTATATGCCCGGGATAATAAAAAATGCAATTCCAATGCTTACCAGAATTGCAGTAATCGGTACTACCAGGAATAGTGGAATAAAGTTCTTAAATCCATCGAAAAAATAGTCAATGATTACAGATCTTCTCCTGGTTATTCTGTGGGCAACTATAAAAAAGCCTGCTGTGAGGGGACCGGCAAAAAGGACCCCCCCGATAGGCCAGACCACAAGATTAAGGGCAGTGTAGATTAAAAAAAGTTCAGGCTTTTGCTTGAAAATCCATAGGCCTTTTCGTATATATTCTTCAATATTAACCCGGTAACCTGTGTTTCTCAGGTCATTGACTTTTGCCGTATAATCATTGATAATTTCCATATAAGCTACATTTGATGCAGCAAGTTAAGAAAAAAAGTGTAGGGAGAAATAAAAATGCCCTGACCTTATCTTCCTCGTGAATGCTTGTGAGGGCTGTTTCTTACGCTTAAGGGTTTCGGCTTAAGTTTTTTCTCTGCTGAACAATTGCAATGAGTGTTGCATTGACTGTTTCCGGTATTTTGAATCTGGGAAATCAAAAATTTCACCAGTGAAATAACTGAAAATATCAGAGCTATTATGAAAATTCCAAAAGCTAAATATTCTTGTATCATAGTATTCATCTTAAGTTCTATAATATATTTTTAATCCTCCTTCGCTCCGATAGCTATCGGAGCTACGGCGGACGAGAAGTTTGGTCGAATTGGCTACGCCGAGCTCGTAAACTCGGTTCCTCGGAGTTCTACTCCGAAAACTAGGGTTCAGGGTTCTACCCTGAGGTTTAATACCATTTATTTTACGTAATAAAATTAGCAATGTTATAAACAATATAAGACATAAACCAT
>CAZGTU010000308.1:0-2087 GCA_964528675.1 uncultured Bacteroidaceae bacterium | reverse complement strand
AAGAGGAAGAAGGAAGAAGCTGGAAGCTCGAAGCTGGAAGCTGGAAGGAAGAGGATTTTACTATAGACCATACCTGCCCGCCAAAGCAAAGGCCAGGGCAATGGCAGGCGGGAACAATCCTGCCTGTTATCCTCTCCGAGTGATACGGCCCCCGCCGTGGCGGACTTTTATGTAACTAAACCCTGCAAAGTACTGACATATTGCAGTATATACACTCAACACCCTTCTTTCATTCAACTGCCATAATTCAGGAAAAATACGTCTGTGTTCTGGAAATTAACCGAATACCGATTACCGATCACCGATTACCGTTTACCTTAAACACTGCCAATAAAGTTAGATTCCAGCCTATGCGTTTACACCGCTTAATAACTGCCAACTGAAAATCCCGTTTTTTATTATTGTTCTGAAGTTTTACCTTAGCAGGTTAAATTGATTGACTTGAAGCATAAGCTTACCGGCATATTATTTCTTGTGTGTCTGATCATCCCGCTGGTGATTGTATTTTTTTATTTGCACTATCAGATATCCATGGTTCAGAAGGAAGTGAAAGAGCTGATGATCCCGGGTATGGAAAAGGATGAACTGGTGGTTCTAAAGTTTACCAGGGAAAAGGCGCAAAAGGAACTTGATTGGAAACACTCAAAAGAATTTGAGTATAAGGGTGAGATGTATGATGTGGTGGAAAAAGAAATCAAGGGTGATACCATTTATTATCATTGCTGGTGGGACCATCGGGAGACAGAACTCAATGAACAGCTTGACATACTGGTAGCAAAAATTCTGGGCAATAATCCTCAAAAACAGAACTCACGTGACAGGATTGTTGAATTTTATAAGAACCTGTATTTCAGTAAATACAAATATAATTCATCGGTTTTGAAAAAGGATCTGAATCCCTTCTATCGTTTCTACACAGAGAATTTTAAAAGCATTGACCTTCCGCCTCCTGTTCCACCACCTATAGTAGAGTGAGAGTAAGAAAGAGAGTGGGATTGAGAATGAGAGCGTGGATGTTGCCTGTGGGTGAATACGAATTTCATAGAAATAATCTTAAACTCGGGATTAACTTAAAGAATAACTTCTGAATATTTTATTGCCCTTGGCACAAATATTGGTGTTGGTAGGGGCAAATGATATGAATGTTTTCAATTTGAAATTCACCTGGAATTTTATATGACTTTTTGGATAGCTTCAGGCACAGGCATTATTGACAGACTTTGAATAATTCTGAAAAATTGATTTCAATGTTTGCCGTAAAGCAATGAGGCATATTTTTTTCATTTTTTATAATTAAATCGCAATGAAACGCATATTTATATTTTGGTTGCTGGCCGGTTGTACACTATTGTCCAATGGGCAAAAGATAACCGTCACCGATCAGCAAACCAATGATCCCCTGGCAGGTACGGTGCTTATCAGTGAAAGTCCCAAGGCATCTACTATTACAAATCACAGGGGACAGGCTGATATTTCTACTTTTGAAGGAGCGGAAAGGATACAGATACGACACCTGGGTTATGAGACTTTAGTTTTGAGCTACAATCATATTGAAGAAGCCGGTTTTGATATCGGTTTAAAGCGAAAACACATGAATATTGATCAGGTGGTGATTTCCAGCACGAGGTGGAGACAAACTTCCGGCAATGTTCCTTCGAAAATCATATCCGTTTTGCCGCAGGAAGTGGCCTTGCAAAATCCACAAACCGCAGCCGACCTGCTGGGTGCATCCGGGAATGTATACATTCAGAAAAGTCAGCAGGGTGGGGGGAGTCCCATAATCAGGGGCTTCGCCACCAACCGGTTGATTTACACCATTGACGGAGTGCGCATGAACACTGCCATTTTCAGGGGTGGTAATCTTCAGAATGTTATCAATCTTGATCCTTTCGCCATTGATAATACTGAAGTATTGTTCGGCCCCGGATCGGTAATTTATGGCAGTGATGCCATTGGCGGGGTGATGAGTTTTCAGACCCTCACCCCTCAATTGTCATTGAATGAAGAACCGCTTGTTACAGGAAAAGCCGTTACGCGCTATTCATCGGCCAATAATGAGAAAACCGGGCACTTTGACGTGAATGTGG
>CAZGTU010000307.1:0-2202 GCA_964528675.1 uncultured Bacteroidaceae bacterium | reverse complement strand
GTAAGAAGATAATACAAAAATATAGCATCAAAAAGCATCAATACCAATATTCATGAGGACTTTAGAGAAAAAACCAAAACAGGGGTAAATACTTAATACGCCTTCGCACTTCTCGTGATATTCATCTAGGCATCAATTTATTATCAATTTCGTAATGAAAAATAATTATTTTTGAAGCCCATAAATACAATATGAATCGGGAAATGTTGTTATTCAACTTTTAAAGACTTTCAATTATGAGAATGAGCAATAGGATAATTCTTAATTTTATTTGCCTCGTTGCGATATCAATGAATATAAATGCACAGGATTTCGAAGTGGCACCCGTGCTTGTAAAATTTGATGCCAATCCGGGAGAAATACAGACCCGTAAACTCACTCTTCGTAATCATTCTCCTCAAAGACAGAAATACACATTCAACCTTACAGATTACGAGCCCGACATTAAGGGCACGAAAAAACGACTTGAACCCGGAACTTCCCGGCATAGTATATTTAACTGGATTAATATAAATCCGGCATTTGTTGAACTGAATCCAAATGAGGCCGCTGAGATTGAATTGATCATGTCGGTTCCCAGAAATGGCTATACCACCCGCTGGGGTATGATCAATGTTGAAGTAGCCAAAGAACAAACAGCATCAGCAGCCGATAAACAGCTTGCAACCGGTGTGATTATTGTACCAAGGATAGTAGTGCTTGTAAAACAAAGTCCGAGAGCAAACCAGAATTACAAAGCAAAAATAAATGATTTAAAAGAAGTAACTAAACCCGGTAAACCATACCGCACATTTGAAGCGACAATTTCCAATGAGGGTGATAAAGTGGTTGATGCCAATGTATTTCTGGCACTCGCTAACCTTGAAACTGCTGAAGAGGAGCAATTTAAAAAAACACGATTTGCTGTCTACCCCGGCTTTAAAAGAAAAGTGCAGTTGACCCTGCCCGTTAATCCCTCACCCGGATCATACGCCCTTGCCATGCTAATGGATTATGGAAATAATTCTGCTATCGAAGGTGCTCAAATGCTTATGGAGGTAAAATGACATTCAGGTTTTCATTTGCAATATTCATTCTTATTCCATTCCAATTGTATTCCCAGGACTGGATAGAGACTCACTATGACAATAATGAGAATTCCACCCGTGAAAAATACCAGGTGGTCATAGACGGAATGGACACGATCAGGGAAGGAAATTATATCATATATCACCCCGACGGTTCAGTATGGCAAAAAGGCGAATTCAATAATGATAAACTTGATGGTACATGGCTGGATTACTACCCCGGAGGTGAATTAAAACAAAATCTTCCTTATGAAAACGGAAAATTGAACGGGACTTTAAAGTATTACTATCCCGATGGCAACCTTTATCAGGAAGCGGAATATTCTGATGACCTGCTGCATGGCATCACAAAAATATATCACAAAAATGGAAATTTGAGCGAAAGCATTCCCTATGAATACGGAAAGATAAACGGAACAGTAAAAGCTTGGTTTGAAGATGGAAAACTGAGATATATAAAGAAATATATTAACGGAATTGAAAACGGTCCGCAGGAGATCTATTATGAAAACGGAAAAATCAGGGAAAGATCAGAAAAGAAAAATGGCAGGTATAATAAGCTTTTCATAAGCTATTTTAAAGAATATGAAGATGGAGCTCCTCAGAAAGAATGTTTCTATAAAAATTCAGTACTGAATGGGAAACTGACCGGTTATTACCCCAATGGTTCTGTATCACTTGAATGTTTTTATGTTAATGACACTCTCCACGGGAGTTACACCAAATATTTTGAAGTTGAGGGTAAAAAGGAAAAAAGGACCATTTCTGAAAAAGGAGATTACACCAAAGGGCAAAAAACCGGGATCTGGAAAAGTTATTTTCCAGATAAATCTTTATATACAAAGGGAAAATATAAGAACAATAAATTTCATGGTGAATGGCTCATTTATCATCAAAATGGAAATATCAAGCAAAAGGGAAAATACCTGGATGGCAAAGCGGAAGGTATGTTCCTGGTATATTATGAGTCAGGAGCACTCAAAAATATGGGCCAATATAAAAATGATCATAAAGAAGGAGAATGGATCACTTATTATGAGACCGGTGAAAAAATGAGCGTAATTCGCTATCATGAAGGAAAGAGAGACGGGCTTGCAGAGGCCTTTGATAAAGATGGCAACAGGGTAGAAAAAAA
>CAZGTU010000306.1:0-2202 GCA_964528675.1 uncultured Bacteroidaceae bacterium | reverse complement strand
TTAAGGATCATTGATATCGGATGTGGCACGGGCCGTCATTCAATAGAGTTAACGGAAAGGGGATACAACATTACCGGGATTGACCTGTCTGGATATCTAC
Organism: uncultured Bacteroidaceae bacterium; assembly: GCA_964528675.1. GTDB lineage: Bacteria > Bacteroidota > Bacteroidia > Bacteroidales > CAYRTD01. The sequence continues at coordinate 2,102 of CAZGTU010000306.1, read as the reverse complement.
TGGAAAAAGCGAGAGAGAAAGCGGAAAAGAAGGGGTTACAAATAGAATTTTTGAATTATGATGCACGTAACCTTCCTTTTGAAAAGGAATTTGATGTGGCCATCATGCTGTGTGAAGGAGGTTTTCCCTTGATGGAAACCGATGAAATGAATTTCGAGATCCTGAAGAATGTATCCAAATCCCTGAAGGAAAAATCGAAATTTATTTTCACAACACTGAACGGCCTGTTCCCTTTATTTCATTCTATAAATGATTTTCATGCTAATGAAGGTTCGGAAGGCAATGCCACCTATAACAGCCAGGGCTTTGATCTAATGACTTTCAGAGACTACAACATCACAAAAGTTGTAGATGATAACGGAGTTGAAAAAGAACTGGAATGCAACGAAAGATATTATGTGCCCAGTGAAATATCATGGTTACTGAAAAGTCTCGGGTTCACAAAAATCGATATCTACGGTGCAAAACTCGGGGCCTTTTCCAGGAATGATAAGTTAACTACCGATAATTATGAGATGCTGGTAATTGCAGAAAGATGAAATTGTAAGTTGATCCCGGGAATCTTCAAAAAATTTTTAGATATTTGATCAGTAATGATAATTATCTGCTAAAACTACAACTAAACTCAATACTTTATTATGAATTGGATCAGGTTACCACTGTTATGTCTGCTGCTTGCCATAACGCAAAATGCTGTTTGTCAGAAAACATACAACCAGCAATTAAATTCCTCTGAATTAAAACCAAGAATTATTGTTCTTACCGATGTTTCAACCTGGGAAACCGATGATAGCGAATCACTGGTAAGGCTTCTCGTGCATGCGGACATGTTTGAAATTGAAGGTTTGATATATACAACAGGCTGGAGCCTTGAAGAAACACGGGATGATTTCTTTCAATTAATCCATGATGCCATTGATGCATATGAACAGGATCTCCCAAATCTCATGAAGCGATCCGGCCAGGTTGGATTTTCAGAAGATGAGGAAACTCAAAACATCGGATACTGGCCGAGTGCTGAATACTTAAGAAAACAGACCATGTTTGGCAGTAGAAAACGGGGCATGGATGAAATTGGAAAAGACAATGTATCGGATGGAAGTAAGCAGATTATCAAAATGGCTGATGAAAATGATGAGCGTCCTGTGTGGATACTGGTCTGGGGAGGTGGCAATACACTTGCACAGGCCATCTGGCAGGTTCAGCAGGAACGCAATGAAACAGAGTTGAAAGCATTTTTGCATAAAATTCCGACCTATACAATCACAGATCAGGACAGATCATATAAACAGGGTACTCCGTTTGACATCAGCTCCCATCAATGGATGCGCAAGGAATTTAAAAATGACCTGATGTTTCTCTGGGATGAATGTGCCTGGAAACAACAAAACGGTACCGGCCGGGAAAACTGGGACCAATATGCAGAGCACATTCAGGGACATGGTAACCTGGGCAAGGTTTACCCGAAATATAAGTACGGAGTTGAAGGGGATACACCTTCCTTTTTTTATGTAATGCCAAATGGATTGAGCAATCCTCTTGTCCCTGACCAGGTTAACTGGGGTGGATATTTTGAATGGGGAACAGGACCTGATGGCAGCTATGCTTACACCAACCATGAAGGTAAAGCCTATGAAATATGCTCAAAATATTTTGCATACTTCTACCCGGCTACTTTCAATAATTTTGCTGCACGAATGGATTGGGCCAATGAAGGGAAAGGAAATCGCAATCCGGTTGTCATCCTTAACAGAAATGATGGCATCAAGCCTATACAGATCAGCAAGAAAGCAGGCAAAAAAATAAAACTCGACGCCTCAAAATCTTTCGATCCTGATAATGATCAATTAAGCTTTAAATGGTGGGTATTGCCGGAAGCAGGTACTTATGGTAAGGAAATCACTATTCCTGGTAATACCAGGAGCAAAATCAAGGTTGAAATACCATCTGATGCATCAGGAAAAAGCATTCATATAATCTGTGAGGTGAAGGATGACGGGAAGCATGAACTGAGCAGTTATAGGAGAGTCATTCTTTTAATCCCCTGAAAATCCTTACAATCTTTCCAGGTATTTCGTAATTATTCATTTTTACTTTTTTAA
>CAZGTU010000305.1:0-2228 GCA_964528675.1 uncultured Bacteroidaceae bacterium | reverse complement strand
ATTCCCAACGGGAAGATGGCATGATCTGGGACAATTACAAACACAAGCGGGGAAGTGATTGGGTACGCCGTTTTGAATATGGGAATTTTGCCTATGTGCCCGAAGACCCCTCATCGTCAAATATATTTGTCCGTATTCCCGTGGAAGCAGACGTGGAATACGCTTTTGTGGAAACACTATACAATGCCTGGAAAATAACCGGCGATGATGAATGGATGCAGGCAAGGCTGGATAATGCCATTAAAGCAATTAACTATGTTACTACAGATCCATATCGATGGTCAGAAAAATATCAACTGGTAAAGAGAGGGTTCACTATTGATACCTGGGACTTTCAACCCAAACAAGATCAATTAAGAACGAAATTTGCTCCCCAGGGAGATAGCATGGTGGTTAAACCGGGACAAACCAGGTTTGGCATCTTTTATGGCGACAATACAGGCGTGTACAACGCTTGCATGATCTTGTCCGAGATGTTAAACTATGCCGGAAGAAAAGAAGAAGCCGGTCAAATGAAAAAAAAAGGGCAGGGAATAAAAAATCGCCTGGACCAACTGTCATGGAACGGTAATTTTTACACGCACCATGTGCCTGAAGATCCATCGGTTGAAAGAGATTTTGGTGGGGTGGACCAATCGAAACAGGTGTCTCAGTCCAACACGTTTTCATTGAACAGGAATTTACCGCATGATCAATGCACGTCAATCATCAATACGTATCAGAAGATAAGAAAAGAAATGCCGGAAAGCTCACCTGGTGAATGGTTTGCTATTTATCCCCCCTTCCCGAAAGGATTTCATGTGGCTCCCTGGGAGTACGTGAACGGTGGTTTATCTCTCATTGCATGTGGCGAATTAATAAAAGGGGCTTTCGAACATGGACGCGAAAAATATGCGGTGGATATACTAAATCGTGTGGTAGAACAATCCGAACGTTTCAACCAATATCTCTGGACCAACCTCAGGGGCTCAGACCTTCCCCAAAAACCTGCCATGGAGTTCTCTTTCGTGGATATCAGTTCAGTAGCCAATACAAATTTTAGCGGAACGAAAAATACAAAGGCCATAGCCTGGACCAACGAAGGAGAAAACGACCTTCACGAGATGCCAACAGGAAAACAGCAATTTGGACACGTGGAATATAATATTATTGAGCCGGAACAAAATCAAGGTGCGGCATGCATTGGCATTTCGTACCAGGAACCTTATTTAAAAGAAGTAACCATTCCGGTTAATAAAAAAACAAAAAGCTGGTATGTACTACATACTTTGGCTGGCGATTCTATTGCCGGAAATATGATCGTGAACTATAAAGATGGTACAGAGCATATCATCCAAATGAATAATCACCATGTTGGCCAATGGTGGTATCCCTCCAACGGAAATGGACTTGGTGGCGGTAAAAATCAAAGAAGAAGCGAGGGGATACCCAAAGCGATGGTAGCCTGGGAAGGGAAAAATAGTTTCAGTCCGTCCATTGGCATTTATCATACCGGGATAGACAACCCGTATCCGGATAAAGAAATTGCAAGCTTGACTTTTGGATCTATTAAGAACCAGGCCAAATGGTTCGTCATGGGTATTACACTTTCCAATGCCGAAGTATGGTTTCCACCGAGTGAAAAATCCGGGGGCATGATCAACATCGAAGGGGCGGCCGCTGTTACCCGTGGATTGATGGAAGGACTTGTAGGGGCAATAAGCACGGGGCCGGCATTTAGAAAAACAAAACTCGTTCCCCGGTGGGAAACAGCAGGGGTGAGTAAGGTAAAAGCGACAGCAAAATACGAAGCCTCCGGTGGATATATTTCGTATGACTACCAACTTGATAAAAAAGGCAATCAACTCAACATCCTTTTTACCGGCACTGCACATGAAACAGAATTGGAACTATATGTTCCTGAAAATAAGTCTGTAAATAAAGTGCTTGTCAACGATAGTGAAATAAAGTTTTCCGGGAAAAAAGTGGAACAATCGAACTACATTCAATTTGTGGTTGAGGGACTTGGAGTTCATGAGGTAAAGGTTGGATTTAATGGATAGTAATAGAAAAAGTGCGTATGAACCATGTGCTGTTTTTTATACTTGATACGACACTATTATGTACATAAATATTTAAACGTATGAGATATTGGAATAACACTTTCTTATTATTATCACTGCTTTTTATTATAAATTCTTGCTCAAGCAATTACACTCCTGCTTCGGTAAAAAAATATAATATTATTA
>CAZGTU010000304.1:0-2231 GCA_964528675.1 uncultured Bacteroidaceae bacterium | reverse complement strand
GAACATATTCAGATCCCAGGCAAAACCAATTCCGATATTTTGTTGCATGTTTCTAACCGCCAGCCAATTTGATTTCAGATTAGTTAACCAGTATAAATCGTTGATATCGCTTCCTTCTTCGGGGAACCGCGTAAGATCCACCTTGCCATTTTTTCCTGTCACCAGCGGCCACGTTCCTGTAACCCCTTGTTTTACCCGGGCATTTTCGAATTCGAAAAAGGTGTCGATATCAGCACCACTGAAATCAATAAGACAATCACCTGAAAGAAATGGATGCCCGAGCAGGGGGTGATGGCCCCACTGATAGGGTCCCGGTTCCTTACCCGTGTTGGTAATTTTCTCCTCAAGTAAAAAAGAGGCAGAACCGGCATGTAAGCTTAACTTTTTCTCAAGGGTGAATGGTGTTTTAAGAGTCCTGACAGAAAAAATAATAATTATTTCTTCCGGGTCGTCTTTAACAACCTGATAATCCCACCCCAGGTATTTGACCTCATCATAGGGTTTGAAGTTGATTCCATTGTAGTTACAAGCAAGACCAACGTTCGGAAAGGCCTCAAACCATCCACCATGATAAGTCTGATTAAAGGAGTCATTCAAAGCAGTATCGGGTGCAGACAAACTTGACAATCCCTGTCGTGTTCTCCAGAGAAATGAAGTATCAGTTGGTTTGTAATTTATATCGGCAATGTCACAACCGTTATCCGGCATTATCGTGATTCTGATTTTTTCATTTTCCAGAATTAGTATGCTTTTTTCCCTTAACTGCAATGCCATGTATCTACATCCGTAGTTTCTATCGCTGCAAAATTTCACTTGTATAATATTTTATATCAAACTATTTACTTCATGATTTCGTTGATCATTTTCCTGAATTCGTCATTTACCATCTTGAACCTCTCATACTTTGGATTATTTGTTGTATCCGGCGCGGGGAACTCATCTTTTAATCTGTCAATTTGCATCCTTGCTTTTTCAATTTCAGGAGTTGAAACCGTATCCGGGACAAACTGATAATCAATATTACCGACTTTATCCATAGAGCAAAAGAACAGTTCATCTTCACTGTTCATAAAATAATCGTGATATCTATAGGCATTCTTATAGTTTACGTAGCTATACAACCATTTTTTTAAATGGGTAGTATCATCTTTTAACACAGGTACAAAGCTTATACCATCCAGATGCACCGAATCAGGAACATTTAACCTGGCCAATTCGGCTATGGAGGGGAATATGTCAGCCAACTGTGCAAATGAATTTGTTCTGATTCCCGCTTCGATTTTCCCCGGGCAATTAATTATTAGAGGAACCCTTATACCGTTTTCATGCTTAAGGGAACCTTTACCTTTCCCCGGACTACCATTATCCGCAGTAAAAATGATAACGGTATTTTGCCTTAAATCCAGGCTGTCAAGGTAATGTACAATTCTACCAACCAGATGATCGATGTATTCTACTGCATATTTATGGCCAACGGGTGATTTTCCCCCAGTTTTGTTCCCCAGGGAATCTAATTCGGGAACGGGACCAAATGTGCTCCATCTTGTTTTTTCACTAATCGGATTATACCACCAGTTGTGAGCAAGGGTCATTGGATAATATACTAAAAACGGGTTATCCTTATTTTCGGTGATAAAATCAGTAACAAAGGAAGTAAAATGATCCGGGCCATAATCATCTTCTCCGGATGGTCCAAGCTTGCCATTTTCAATAATAGCCGGTTGCCAGAAAGGCCCCCTTCCTCCAACATCCCAATATGGGCCGCTTGCTCCTTTTACCTTTCCATAGTTTTCAAAACCTGGAGGTAAAGTATCCGGAAGACCCCATAAGCAATACTCATCATATCCATAATCAATTTTGAAAGATGACCAGTCGGGAGTATCCTCAACGTGCCATTTACCGGAAATGGCTGTTTTGTAACCATTTTCAAGAAACAGCTTACTAAAATTTAACTCCTGGGATAGACTATACCCTGTGTCGCCAGGGATGTTGAAAATATCGTTACCCATTGGTTTAAAATCATTTCCATACCACCCTGTACTGGTTGCAAACCGCCCGGTCATTAATTGTATCCTGGAAGGCATACACAATGGGGTTGACCAGCAAACATTAAACAAAGTGCCATATTCTGCCAGTTTATCTATATTTGCTGTATTATATTCCATGCCACCATAACATCCAAAATCAACAGCAGAAACATCATCGGCCATAATAACTATAAAATTCATTTT
>CAZGTU010000303.1:0-2237 GCA_964528675.1 uncultured Bacteroidaceae bacterium | reverse complement strand
CCGATATATCGTACCCGCCATCCCTCAGAGGTGATTTATAGAAGGGTAATATCCAGATTGCATTTACTCCCAGTTCCTTTAAATAATCAAGTTTTTTAATCAGGCCCCTGAAATCGCCAATACCATCCCCGTTACTATCCAGGAATGATCGTACATGCGCCTGATATATAATTGAATCTTTGTACCAGTTTTTATTATCTTTTTCTTGCATTTTTCTTCATTTTACATGAAATAATCAAAGTCTCTTTCTGAACGGACTTTTCTTCTCAGTTTAAAAATGTGTACCGGCATAATTTCCGGATTGATCTCCACATAATTATGAGCTCCGTTCCATAGGAAAAATGAACCGCTTAACAGATCGTGAACCTGGAATGGCTCATGATCATCCATTTTAAATTCTTCTAATGGGAGGTTTATCCATCCCGATTGGGTGTGATGGGGATCAAGATTTACAACCACCAGGATAATATTATCCAGCGATTCTGTAGTTTTGCTGTAACATACCAGTGCTTCATTATTAACCTCATGAAACTTCAGGCTATGTGTATTTTGAAGTGCTTTGTTTTCTTTCCTGATCTTATTCAGGCGGGTTATGATTTTTTTTATGTTGTTGCTCTTATCAATATCCCAGTTTTTTATTTCATATTTTTCTGAATTAAGGTATTCTTCCTTGCCGGGTGCAGTCGGTTGATTCTCCATAAGCTCATAGGCAGGACCATAAATGCCGTAATTTGAGCTCAAGGTTGCTGCAAGCGCTATTCGTTGTATAAAACCAGCCCTGGGAGCTATTTGCAGGTATTCGGGAAGAATATCGGGGGTATTTGGCCAGAAATTCGGTCTGAAAAACTCTCTCGCAGTAGAATTCACCAGTTCTTCGCAGTAAGTAGTGATTTCATATTTCGTATTCCTCCAGGTGAAATAAGTGTAAGATTGTGAAAAGCCCTGCTTGGCAAGTTGATACATAAGCTTTGGCCTGGTAAAGGCCTCTGAAAGGAAAATGACATCCGGATGTTCATTTTTTATTTCCCGTATTGCCCAGCCCCAGAAACGTAAGGACTTTGTGTGTGGGTTATCTACTCTGAATATTTTAACTCCCTGTTCAATCCAGTAAAGAAAAACACTCTTCAACTCTTCCCATAAACTCTCCCAATCTTCTGTTTCAAAATGTATAGGATATATATCTTCATATTTCTTTGGAGGATTTTCAGCATACTGAAGACTCCCATCAGGTCTTTTCCTGAACCACTGTGGCTTTTCTTTCACCCAGGGATGATCCGGTGAGCACTGGAATGCAACATCCATGGCTATCTCAATGCCTGAATCACTGGCTTTTTGCATCAGTTCTTTAAAATCATCGAGTGTACCCAGATCCGGGTGAATGGATTTATGTCCGCCCTCTTCACCTCCTATCGCCCATGGAGAACCAGGCTCACCGGGTTTCGATGTCACACTGTTATTTTTTCCCTTGCGCATTGATTTCCCGATAGGATGAATGGGAGGCAGGTAAAGTACATCAAACCCTAGTTCAGAAACATAAGGTAAAAAATTGATGACATCTTTAAAGGTACCGTGCTTATTTTTGTCGAAAGCAAGGGATCGTGGAAATACTTCATACCAACTGCTGAAATTTGCTTTTTTGCGATCGACTTCCACCTGTGGACTTTTTTCGTATTTGGTGATGTGCTTTTTCACAGGATATTTTGTCATCACATCGTAAAGCGTATCATCAAGCAATAACTGGATCTTTTCTTCAGCAGGATGGGTTTCTGAAGTTAAAATATCTTCTGCCTTTTTTAGGAAAGTCTTATCTTCAGGGGATATTTTGCTATATTCATCAAGGCTCGATTTTATTAGCTCCGCTCCGATCAGGAGATCTACATCATATTCAGTTGAGGCATTTATCTTTGTGAGTATATCACGATGCCAGGATTTAAAATGATCGACCCAGGCCCGGAGGGTGTATGACCACATCCCTATTTTATTAAGGTTAAATGAACAATACCACCTGTCATTGATATCATATTCCATGATGCCAGTATGCCACTTTTCTTCATGGTTGTGCCTGTATAAAAGCTCTGCAGTGAGAACATCATGGCTGTCACAGTAGATGTCTGCCTCCACCTTGATCCTGTCATTCAGTACCCGTTTTACTGGAAATTCAGCACAGTTTATTTCGGGTTGGACATTTTCTATGATTACTCTTTGTTGACCATTCATAATTATGAATTTGAATAAAT
>CAZGTU010000302.1:0-2244 GCA_964528675.1 uncultured Bacteroidaceae bacterium | reverse complement strand
ATATACGATAACATAACCAAAAACAAAATGGAAATTTTAATTGATCTCATGGTTTTTAGATTTAGAGTTAATTAGTGTCTGTCAATAGAGTCGAGAGTCTGTTTCAGAATGTTCGAGATCAAGGCGCGCAAAAATTTTAAACCGCAGTATACTAGCGTATATGAGGATTTAAAATTTTTGCAGCAACGCAGATATCGGACATTATGGACAGACTCTAATTAGCCTCGATAAATAAAGTTTCATATGTTTTACGTAAATTCAGCAATTGTTAAAAATAATAAAGAATATGAAATAACCATATTTATGGCTGATAAGTCGATACGGAATAACAATAACACTATTTTTGCGAATGAATGAGCTAAACAGGAATATCCGTTTTCTTCTTGATCCCCATAAAGAATCTTTGCCCTCGAACTGGAAGGATATAGCAAGATATATTGATCATCACAGGTACTATCATCGTCTTGAAGATATTTTGCAGGCTCATGGGAAGGAGATACCAGATGGGATCAGGGCAGAAATTAAAAATAATTACCAGGATCAGCTTCTCAAACAGCTACACCTGGCAAAAGAGCTGCAGCGGATATGTGTGCGACTGAATGATGAAGAATTGTTCTACATCAACATGAAAGGCAGTATGCTTGCGCTGCAACTATACGGAAAGCTAAGCGAAAGGCTTACACGCGATATTGACTTTCTTATTGAAGAAAAGGATGTGGATCGCTTTCTTACGCTATTGGGTGGGCTAGGCTATGATATCATCCCTGCTGAAAAAGATAAGCCTGAGGAATATTTCCGGAAGATCAAAAAGAATTATACCCTCATTAACCGGGAGAGAAATATTATTATTGAGCTTCACTGGGGACTTTTCTCCAATCCTTATTTCTATCCTCAGCAGGAATCGCTGAAAAAAGCACCTGAAGTAGAAGACCTGAATGGCACACCGGTAAGGGTAATGAACAGGGAAAACACATTCCTTTACCTCTGCATGCACGGCATCTATCATGAATTTTTCCGGCTTTTCTGGCTGAGGGATATTGCTGAGATGATACAAAAATGGGATCTTGACTGGTCGCAGATCAGAAAGCGGGCGGGAAAGGAAGGAACCATTAGGATCATAGCATCTAGTGCAATATTAGCCGGAGAAATATTTAATATCACCACCCCTTTCGATGATTTTAAAAATGATAAAACCATCCGCTGGATCATTCGTCATAACATCCGGGCAATAAACCGCACCTCCCAGCCCGATCCCACCGAGCGCCTGCGAAGAATACACTATTTCATGAAGCTGCGCAAAGAATGGAACTATAAGCTGGAATGCATCAGGGGTGTTGGCAAACGTTTTATGTTGAGGATGTAATTTCTCTGAAGAAGCTAGAAGGGAGGGGAAACTCCTTTGAGTGTTCGAAACAAGTTTCGATCTCTCAAAGCTTCGCGGCACGCAAACAAAAAAAATTGCTAAAACTCAATGAAGCCAAATTTTTATATGGTTTTACCGCAATAAAAATTTATAGCTGAATTAGTCCCGATTTCTCGGGGAATCCCTTTGTTCCGCTAAAAGGATTGAACTCGCCATTGAGAGCAGCTCAATTAAGAACATAGCCCTGTTCATTTCGAAGAATGAACTTAGTTACGGCTCAAACAGCAATCCTTTTTTAACGCTGCTCAAAGGAATTTTTCTTAACGCATTTTTTTCGACGCGGAGGGGTCAGGGCTTAGCAAATACGCTTCAAGATGAAACGGAATGCTTAGGATGTCATTAACGCTTCATGCCCACGTACCCCCGGGGGTTGGGACTCGGAATGACAATCACTGGGTATTGATGGAGGCAGCGGTGCGGTGTTGGTGCCTGTACTGAGCTTGTCGAAATATTCCTTTTTTCGCTATAGAACCTTTACCTCATGAATACCTTTAAAATCAATATTTGGTTGAATAAAAAAGTAAGAAGAAAATTATGAGATAGCGTGAATTAAAAGCTTTGAGGTTCCAGCTTCACTCAGCTCCTCTCCCCGCTCACTCCCCTCAGCCACATCCTGTCGGCCTTATACTTTTGCATAGGGATACTTTCGAAGGCATATCCCTGCCGACTGAGATAGTCCAATGCGCGGGGAAGGGCGTAATAAAGATTCTTACGGGCTTTGACGGAATCGTGGAACACTACGATTGATCCTGAACGGGCATGATCTATTACATTTCTGTAGGCCTGGTCGCATGGGACTTTGGGATTGTAATCGATGCTGA
>CAZGTU010000301.1:0-2267 GCA_964528675.1 uncultured Bacteroidaceae bacterium | reverse complement strand
TCCAGATGAATTCGGTTTATACGGAAGAAAACAGGAAAACCTTGAATGAAATGGGGTTGGATCCATTGCTTCTTGGGCTTTAGGCGCTTAGTTTAAAACTTTTACCAACATGTTGTTTAAATTTTGTACCGGCTACTTCCCCGAAGGGCTTCAATTGCCAATTAAATTAGGCGCTACAAAGGCATGAAAAATATTTCAACTTCAGAAATTTGTTTGGTTCTGGCTTGTTCAGGTTAGCAATTTGCCCACTTTTACTTTATTAATTCCTTAACAAGAGAGAGGTTTCTCACCCCCTGCGTTTGGCAAATAATCATTATAAATACTTAACTTTTCCCCCCAACCCCACACCGCAGGCCTCCATTAGAACCGATGCATGTCATTAGTAGAAAAATGTTTCAACTTTAAAAAATTCGTTTAGTTCTAACTTGTCCTAACGGACTTTAAACTTAAGTTAATTTTCATTTAGAATTCGAAATAAATCTTTTTAATTGGATAATAAATTTTATCTTGCCCCCGGATACAGATACATTCGGAATTATGGAGAAAAGGCAAATAAATTATAAAATCAAAGGCTGGCATTATTATTTGCTGGTCTTTTTTTTGAGTATTGTTCCTCTGTTCTATCAACTGGGAAACCCTGTTTTAAGTATATGGGATGAATCTCGCCGTGCAGTTAATGCCTACGAAATGTATGAAAATGGCAATTTGCTGGTCACTCATTTTAACGGAGAACCGGAGATGTGGGGGACAAAGCCGCCATTTCTCATATGGATGCAAACATTCAGCATGCATATTTTTGGAGTTAATGAATTTGCCCTGAGGTTTCCATCGGCCCTGGCAGGGTTGCTGCTGGGATTTTTACTCCTCTGGTTCACCAATTATTATACTAAGAGTTATCTCTGGGGGCTCATAGCAGTTCTCATTCTCTATACATCAAGGGGTTATATAGCTTTACATTCTGTAAGAACGGCAGATTTTGATTCCATTCTCATATTATTTACAACGGCAGCTTCCTTTTTCTTATTCCTCGGCACAGAAGCTATGGAAAAGAAAGAAAAGAACAGGTTTATTCTATTGTTTTTTATAATGCTTGCCTTTGCAGCATTAACCAAAGGAATAGCTGCATTTATAATGGGGCCGGCTTATCTGGTTTTTCTTATTTACCGGAAAGAGCTCAAAAACTGGCTCACCAACAAATACCTGTATATAGGTTTTGCCATTATGGTAGCAATGGCAGGAGGGTATTATTTTCTCCGGGAGATCTTTAATCCCGGATACCTGAAAGCCATGATGGAAAATGAAATTACCGGCCGTTATTTTGAAACCCTGGAACAAAACAAACAACCTTTCCCTTTTTACTTCAGGATGCTTTATCAGCATCGGTTTAAAGACTGGTATTATTTAATTCCTATAGGAATTTTTCTTGTTTACATTGGGAAAGATATAAAATTAAAACGGCTCGTAACTTACCTGGTCCTTTTAAGCCTTACTTATCTCTTTGTTATCAGCATCGGGGAAACCAAGTTAGAATGGTACGATCTTCCTGTATTCCCCTTCATTTCCTTAATGGCCGCCCTGTTTTTTTATTTTGCTATAAAGGCTTTATCAAGATACAGCCTTTTGAAAGATAAAAGACATTCGAAATATATCACCATTGTTATCCTGGTATTTTTCTTTGCTGCTCCTTATTACAGAGTTTATGAAAGCATCAGTACAGGTGAGGTTCCCAAACAGGAGGAAAGCATTCACCGGATCAGTCATTATTTAAGGGATATGTTAAAAGACGAGACCAAAACCCAAAAAGAATTCACTGTCCTTTATGAGGGAGAGTTTCAGCACTTCCTTTTTTATATTTACAGATTACGGGACCAGGGACATGAGGTTTATTTCAAGGAACCGGTTGAGCTTCGATCCGGCGCAAATTTCATTGTATACCAGGAGAAGGTATTGAAGGATCTGGAAAATAAATATAGCGTTATTATTGAAGATCAGACAAATGGGATTTACAGAATTTCCGTCAACTAATCCCATAAGACGAGACATGCCATTCCGAGTCCCAACCCCCGGGGGTACGTGGGCATAAAGCGGTAATGACATCCTAAGCATTCCGTTTCATCTTGAAGCGTATTTGCTAAGCCCTGAACCCTCCGCGTCGAAAAAAATGCGTTAAGAAAACTCAATGAAGCTTGGTTTTTATGAGGTTAAAACCGAAATAAAAACCACTGGCTGAATTAGTCCCGCTACTGCGGGAACTTTCCCTTTGAGCA
>CAZGTU010000300.1:0-2284 GCA_964528675.1 uncultured Bacteroidaceae bacterium | reverse complement strand
AACCCTACCCCAAAAAATATTTTATATTTGCTTCATGAGAAAATTCATTATCATCCTGTTTTTCTTCAGCCCATGGCTTTCTCATGCACAACACCTTCCTGTGCATCCTACTCATGGTGTTTATAATTTTCTTACTGAACTGGCAAATCAGGGAGTACTTGATATTAGTACAGTTGCCATACCCTATAGTCATAACCGGGTGGCCAAGTGGCTGGATAATATAGATGTATCGAAACTTAACGAGAGGCAGCTAAAGGAGTTAAGCTTTTATCAAAAAGAGTTTTTTTACCGGAGACCGATAAAGCAGGCAAATGCAGGAACTGTTCCTGTCGGGGTCAGGAATGGTTTTATGCTTGCCGGCACTTCCGATCGGCTTGATCTTTACCAGCATTATGATTCCCTTTTCACCCTGGTAGTAAACCCGATTGGGGGTGGTGATTATTATTTAAACGAGAATAGTACAGCCTACCACTGGTGGAATGGGGCAGAAGCATCGGCTACCATCGGGAAATGGGTCATTTATGGGAGTCTCCGGGATAACCATCAGAGCACATGGCTTACTGATCCTGACAGGCTCAACCAGAATTATGGTGGGGCTAATTTTAAGCCTACACGGGACGGTCCAATTGACTACTGGGAATACCGTGGAGGTGTAGGTTATGATTTCGGGATTGGAAACATAGGTATTTACAAAGATCATTTTGAATGGGGTAATAATTACCATGGATCCAATATTTTTTCCGGCCGCACCCAATCTTTTGCCCACATTGCGCTGAATATTTCACCGGTGAAGTGGCTGGAGTTCCGTTGGGTACATGGATGGCTGGTTTCTCACATCATCGACAGTACCCGTTCGTTCACCTATACCAATGCATACGGAACCGGTTTCCGGCCTTTTTATCATAAAAAATTTCTTGCCGCGAATCTTATTACTTTCAAACCTTTAAGCGGTCTTAATATTTCAGCAGGGAACAGCATTGTATATGATTATGACAATCCCCATCTTGCCTATTTCATTCCTTTTATGTTCTATAAACCGGTAGATCATCATTTGAGTTCCGGTATCAACAATATGAATTCGCAGATGTTTTTCGATCTTTCCATAAGATTGATACCTCGAACCCATCTTTACTCAACACTCTTTATAGATGAGCTTGCGGTTGGCAGGATAACCGATCCTGATGAATATAATTTTTACAGCAGCAAATCGGGCATCCGGCTGGAAAATATCATTCCCAACACCTATGCCGGCCTGGAATACACCATAACCAATGCGCTTACATTCAGGCACTTTGTGCCCACCACCACATTTGAGTCGAACCGTTATAATCTTGGCCACTACCTTGAAGATAACGCTAAAGAGTTTTATGTTTACCTGGGATTCAGACCTGCAAGAGCAATGAAGATTCAACTTTCCTATGCCTCAGCAATGAAAGGACCGGATCATGATTATCTTGGCACTCAACCAAGATCCGGTATCGAGCCCTTCACTGAAACCGTCTGGCAAAGAGATCAGTTCTCCGCACAACTTTCCTTCGAGGTCTTCAATGGCGGATACTTCCGTCTGGGATATACCTCTTCAAACACCCGCGGAGAAGATTTCTACCTGGAACGCTACACTCCTGAATTTCGCCACGGAAGGGTGAATGAGTTTAATTTTGGGGTGAATTATGGGTTTTAGTTGGGGGAATTGGGAGAATTGGGGTTTGGGGAGAATTGGGTTTGGAGTGGAGATTTGGGAGTGGAGGAGGATATTTTGGTTGTTAGAGGTTTCAGAGTTTCAGGAGTTTCAAGTTGGGGGAAGCTTCGGTTTTATTCCTAATTAACTTTAGCTCATTATTTTTACCACATTCAAAAAATTCAACCACTCCGCGGTTGTATGAATATGGGGTTATCTTTTCTCTGCAGCCGTAACCAGAGCTAAGGTAATTCCATTTCCTTATTATCCCACCTCATTCTCTTCACTCCCCCTCCCCCAACAAGCCATGCAACACCCTCTTAACTTCATCCAGCTTTTCATCGAGCAGGGATATATCTTTTAATATTTTGTGATCTTTTGCCAGTTGGAGGTAAGTTTCAAGCACAGATATTGCAGAAAGTACAGGATAAATCTTATCAATATCCGGATCTTGCTTGAAGTTTTCATTCAGAATATTTACTCCCGATGTTAATGAAATTGCGGACCGCCGGATTTTATCCCCCAGCATACCCGGTTCCCCCGGTTTAAATTTTGAGGTAGCCGTATAAACATTCGAGACATAATAAACCAGGTGATTCCAGTGGT
>CAZGTU010000299.1:0-2389 GCA_964528675.1 uncultured Bacteroidaceae bacterium | reverse complement strand
TTTCATGAAACTTCTTGGAGTGCACCCCATCTCTTTTCTGAATGCACCATAAAAAGCCGATTTTGACTTAAAACCTACATCATTTGCCATTCCTTCAATGGAAATGTTCCTGAATTCTTCGGATTGAAAGCGGCGTATGAATTCATCAATGCGGTATTTGTTGACAAAGTGGTAAAAATTTACACCGGTTTTGTGATTAATTACCTGGGAAAGGTACTGCCGATTGGTTTTCAGATCTCTGGCAATGTCACTTAAGCGTAAATCGGGATCCAGGTATTTCTTATTATCCAGCATGTATTCCTTTAGCCTTGTAAATAATATTTCTTTTTGCTGTTCCGGCAGACCTGTTGAGCGAGAGACAAATTCGTTTGTGTTCCTCCTCTCCGTATCAGATTCAATATTTGATCTTATTTCCTCATGGACAGATCGATATTGAATAGCTTCAATTCCAATAAAAAGGTTCACAAAAAGAATGAAAGAAAAGTAATATATCTCGTTGAAAACAAATAGAGAAATAATAAACAGGAAAGTGAATAATACAAGAAATTTAATAGCCCAACTGAGGTTTATCCTGTTGATGTTAGAATATTCTTCCTTAATTTTCCTGTGCAATTCCTTTATCTCCAAGACAGATAGGAAAATATAAATGAAAACCTGAATCTTAATCAGTAAAGGATAAATGATGGAGTGAAAAACCAAAAATGTATTTTGCAAAGGATCCTCTGTATTGCTTACTGAATTTTTTACAATAACAGATAATTCTTCCTCAGGAGAGAGAAATAAAAGAAAATAGGAATTCAGAATAAACAAAGATGCAGGAAAAATTAAATGAAAATATATCCTTCTTTTAAATTCCCTATATACCAGACTCGTAAGAAAAAGATAAAATAACACCGGAAATAGCGCATAAAACGGGATAACCAGAAAGTAGGTTTGAATAAAAAGATCATATTCCTGTAAAAGGTAAAGGAATATAAATGAGTAATTTAAAAAATATAGCAATTCATAAATACCAAGCATCTTTTCGGGATGGTTCTGAGACGATCTAAAGAACAAAACCGCAAAAATCAAAGCCTGGAATACAATGGCAAAAACAATAAATAGATTGATATTTTCAAATAAATAATTCACTCTTTCTTATTTTTCCATTCAAAGGTCTAATGCAGAATGAGTCAATCCATTATGTATGGCATTCTACGTTATATATAAGTTAATGTTTTGAGAATAATGCTATCATCCTATTGGAAACAGGCATTTCATAAAAAATCTTTAAGTTTAATATTTCTCAAGCAGTTCCCAATTCAATAAAAAAATAATTCATGGATAAGGATTATTAAAAACTTACTTGCGTCTAACCTGTTTATTATTATTTGATATAACTATCGGTTGGTTCAGGACTACAACCGGTGGTTCATCGATTTTATTTGCATCCCTTGTACTTATCATCATTTCTGCACTTGGACTGAGAAGGAGGAGGAGATAGATGGAGGATGGACAATGGACCATAGACGA
The DNA here is from genome assembly GCA_964528675.1 of uncultured Bacteroidaceae bacterium. Taxonomy (GTDB): domain Bacteria; phylum Bacteroidota; class Bacteroidia; order Bacteroidales; genus CAYRTD01. The sequence continues at coordinate 877 of CAZGTU010000299.1, read as the reverse complement.
TGGTCTATGATCCATTGTTCCTGTTATCAAAACCTTATCGGATTATCGGCTAATTATTCAAATATAGCTTGAGTATTGAAATTCAGCCTGTTAGCTGTAATGTCAAAAAATATCAGTATTGGAAGTTTCGCTTTATAAGATTAATCCTCAATCTCAACTTCAGTTGCAAGGTCTAAACCATCAGCAGCAATTTCAAAGATATCCGGATTATGGTCTTCACTTATAACGATCACGTTGTCTATTTTCTCTGCCGCAGCTAAGTCTTCATTGCTGACATTCCGGAACCACGCTCCCGGATCAATAGTAATCTGGGCAAGAACGCTCTCAGTTGATGAAAATGTAATAACCCCTTCCCTTTCAACCTCAAAGCTTTCTCCGGAGTTGAATTCAAAACGAACATCATGATCCACACCCTCTGCGTCGGTGTATATGCCATACAGTATTATTGACGGATTGTCATCTTCATCCTGAAGTTCTATTTCAACCTCCATTTCATTATATGTTCCGGCTGGAATTTCAACAAAACTAATATCAGGAGAGGTTTCACCCGTGGCAAAATCAATTATAGTACTGGCCTCCATTTCAAATTCTATTTCTATTGAATCATTATCTGTTTCCACTTCAAACTCTATCTCGCTAATAATAATGGAACCTGAATGAAATGCTAACTCTTTTGTTTGCTGAGCAGATTTTAACCCGTCCTCCAGGGAAAAGGGATTGGTAATGGTATTAAACTTCAAGCCAATCTGAGGACTATCCTGATCGCTATCTTTTTCACAACTTGTAAATGAAACACCTGCCATTAATACTACTACCGGTAATATTAATGTTTTGAAAAGTCTCTTTCTCATAATCATAAATTTTTGTTTCTTATTCA
>CAZGTU010000298.1:0-2405 GCA_964528675.1 uncultured Bacteroidaceae bacterium | reverse complement strand
TCCTTCCAGCTTCCAGCTTCGAGCTTTCAGCTTCTTCAGGGGTTTAAGGGTTGAATCGTTGAGCCTACTCCGAAAACTAGTTTTCGGCAATTTGTGAAAATTTATTATTCATTTATGTGATTATATTTCAACATTTTAATTTGTGTAAATTTGTGTTCCCATTTGTGTAAATTTGTGGATAATTGACTTTTCGGAGTGGGCTCATCGTTTAATCGTTTAATCCTTTTCTGAACATAAAATATTCATTTTTTCTATTAAGTTTGTCTTCTCAAACCCTAAATCATTATCAAGAACAAATGAAAACAAAATCTCAAATATTGTTTTCAGCAATATTAGCATTGCTGTTAACAGGATCATGTAAAAACAGGAATGAAATGAAACCACCTATTGCACAAAAGCAACCCAAAGAACTCACTATTCATGGAGATACACGAATTGATAATTATTATTGGTTAAGAAACAGGGAAGATTCTGCCGTAATCGCATACCTTGAAGCTGAAAATGCTTACCGCGAAGCTGTGATGGAACATACGGAGGAATTGCAATCCAAACTTTATGATGAAATTGTAGGCAGGATCAAGCAAACCGATATGTCTGTACCTTACAGATTAAATGGATATTATTACTATACAAGATATGAAGAGGGTCAGGAATACCCCATTTATTGCAGAAAAAAAGGTTCACTCGAGGCTGAAGAAGAAATACTTTTGAATGTCAATGAAATGGCTGAAGGATATTCTTATTACCAGGTAGCAGGCTTATCTGTCAGCCCTGACAATAAGATGCTTTCATTTGGAGTTGATACACTCAGCAGAAGGATCTATACCATTCATTTTAAAAACCTTGAGACCGGCCAGATCCTGGAAGATAAGCTTAATGTAACAAGTGGCAGTGCAGCCTGGGCAAATGATAATAAAACTGTTTTTTATACCGTAAAAGACGAGCAAACATTGCGTCCCTATAAAGTTTATAAGCACAAGCTGGGCTCCGATTCAAATAATGACAAACTGATCTATACCGAGGAAGATGAAACCTTTGTATGTGGTGCATATAAAACCAAGAGCCGTGAATACATTATGATAGGTAGCTTCGCCACTCTGTCAAATGAATACCGCTTTCTCAATGCTGACAATCCTGATGGGGAGTTCAGTATTTTGCAGCCCCGGATCCGTGAACTGGAATATAGTGTTAGCCATTACAACGACAAATTTTATGTTTTAACCAATCTGGATGCTCAGAATTTCAGATTAATGGAGACCCCGGTCAATGCTCCGGGAAAAGAAAACTGGAAAGAAGTTATACCACACAGGGAAGATGTATACCTGAACGGAATCGAAATATTCAGTAATTACCTTGTTGTATCTGAAAGAAAAGACGGACTGGTAAACCTGCGCATAATGCCCTGGGGTGATTCTGAAGAACATTACATGGAATTTCCCGAAGAGGCTTACCTGGCTTACATATCTACCAATCCTGAGTTTGACACAGATATCCTTCGCTATGGATACACATCCATGACCACTCCCAATTCAACATACGATTACAATATGAAAACCAGGGAAAAGGAATTGCTGAAACAGCAGGAAGTTATTGGCGATTTTAATCCCGATAATTACGAAACCAAAAGATTGTATGCAAAAGCTGACGATGGGAAAAAAATACCTATTTCTCTCGTTTACCGCAAAGGAATAGAAAAGAATGCTAAAAATCCCTTGTTACTCTATGCCTATGGTTCATACGGATATACCATTGATCCTACTTTCAGTTCTGTAAGACTCTCACTTCTCGATCGGGGATTCGTGTATGCTATAGCTCACATCAGGGGTGGACAGATATATGGCCGCCAGTGGTATGAAGAAGGAAAGCTCCTGGAGAAGAAAAACACCTTCACGGATTTTGTAGAAGCAGGGGAATACCTGGTGGAAGAAAATTATACCAATCCCGAAAATATGTATGCAATGGGAGGAAGTGCAGGGGGCTTATTAATGGGTGCTGTTGTTAACATTGCCCCTGAACTTTTTAATGGCGTGATTGCTGCTGTACCTTTTGTAGATGTAGTCACAACCATGCTGGATGAGAGCATTCCGCTTACAACCGGCGAATTCGACGAATGGGGAAATCCAAAGGAAAAAGAGTATTACGACTATATGCTATCATATTCTCCATACGATAATGTCGTAGTCCAGGATTACCCCAATATGCTTGTTACCACAGGTCTCCACGATTCACAGGTACAGTACTGGGAACCTGCAAAATGGGTGGCAAAACTGAGAGATCTTAAAACCGATGATAATCTTCTTCTGCTCTATGTAAACATGGACACAGGCCATGGAGGAGCTTCGGGACGTTTCGAAAGGTATAAGGAAACGGCTATGGAGTATGCGTTTTTGCTGATGCTTGAGGGG
>CAZGTU010000297.1:0-2470 GCA_964528675.1 uncultured Bacteroidaceae bacterium | reverse complement strand
CACTAGCACAGGGTGCAGCCCTGTGTAAAAGGATGATAGTAATTCCTAGCCCCAACGGGGCGCAATCAATAAATGACGTCTGGATTTCGCCCCGTTGGGGCTAAAATTCCCTCTCGCACAATTCACAGGGCTACACCCTGTGCTAGTGATTTCGCCCCGTTGGGGCTAGGAATTGCATTTCTGAAATGAAATGACACGACTTTCCAGGACGAAATGGTGCTGTCATTCCGAGGCTTACAACAAAAAAATTTGTATTAATATATAATGACATCCTATTGCTGTAATTTATCTTGAAGCGAGTTTGCTAAGTCCTGAACCCTCCGCGTCGAAAAAAATGCGTTAAGAAAAATCAGTTCATGGAACGTTAAAAAAGGATTGCTGTTTGAGCCGTAATAAACCTAATACAATGAGACTAAGGTGTTATCTAAAGCTTTTGCAGTAATCAAAATGGCGAGTTCAATCCTTTTAGTGGAATGAACTGATTTTTTAGCAATTTTTTTCGCAGCGGCGGCGTTTTTGCTACTTTTTCCGCTGCTGGAAAAAGTAGAGAATAAAGTGTATGATGCTGATACATTAATCTTGGTTAAGCTACGCTATGTGAAAATACAAATATTTGTTTATCAAACTTTTATAAAAAATTGTCATTAGTACGCAAAACCTGCAGCTTTAGCTGGAGGTTTTACGGAGGAATCTGCTCCGGAACAAGTAGCCTACCCGGTTTTATTGACTGACCCTATGCAATTGCTTTTGGAATGTCTTTTCAAGAATGTCGGTTAAACCGGATTCATCCTTTTCAATAGGGTTCTGTGCCATAAGAACCAACATTAAATTAGAACAGAAGCATAAAAGTCCATAGAATGAGCATCCTTCGATCCAAAAAAGAGTTTATCAAAGTAACCTAATCAAATCAATCGCATTGCGAAGCCCTAACGCCTCTGCCGCAGGCAGAGACCCTAACGATCCCATCCCAATGGAATCTCTAACGCCCGTTCCCGGCGGGCTCTAATCTTAAAAGCCCGGATAAAAGAAAACTCTCAGCCCCTGACTATTTCTCCACATACGACAATATCCCGATCGCCTCGCCGGGTTTGCCTTCCTTGAAATTGATCATGACGGTGTAGATGCCGGATTTTTTGCACTGGAAATTGATGATCTTATATTCTTTCCCTGATTCGGGGTAGTAGGTGCTGAGGATCTGTTTGGACTGGTCGTATAACCGGAGGACGGCTTCTCCTTCGGAATCTTCCATGTTGCAGATGGAAAAGCGATAGGTGACATTTTTACGCAGGGCTAGTGACTGGCGAAAGATGGAAGGACGTTCGCCGGATTTCGCACCATCAAGCTTAACAACAAAATCCTTGAGGTAAGTAGCATCCTCACCTGCGTTCATGGCACATCGGTGTACAAGATCCTGCATATCCTGTGCTGCCAGAGGTAAGGTGAGTGTCATGGCGAACAAAGCAGAGATGATATAGATTGTAAGCTTTTTCATTTGAGCAGGTTTATAATTCCAGGTGTTTATCACGAATGATGGCTATGGTTTTTATCAGGCTGTCGAGCACTTCATCGCTTATGTCTACGATGCTTTTTTCCTGCTGGACTACCACCAGCATACCGTCCTCTTCACGGGTTTCGGGCTCGCCGGTCTCATACCTTATCTTTACCTGATCATAAATATTTTTTAGTTGATTATAATCTTCGATAAGTCCGGCAAACTGGTCATCCCTGCTGTAATTATTGAGAATTAGAAGAAGATCGTTCAGGATAAGTTTTTGTTCCCCGATATATTCTGCCAGCTCCTCATTGTAGCGGCTGTCAATTACCCGGGTAACCTGGTACATGCCTTCTATCCATATCCCGGTGATCATTAAGGCACTGAGATTGCTCCGGTCAGTTTCCCTGAGGTGTTGGTCCATCTGGTTGAAGCTGTGCACTGAAAGGAAGATCAGGGAGTCGAGGCTGGAATTGCTTGTGGCCAGGCGCTTTATGGTATTGAAATCGAAGAACTGACTCACCTTGAGGGCATCTGCCAGTTTATTGATGGAAGAGAGATAGCTGACCGAGGATCCGGTTTTGTTGTACACATTCAGATACCCCAGATCTGCCCCCAGCATACCCAGGGTATAGGCCATTTTGAAATTGGTGGAATAACTGTCGGTATTTTCCGGATCCATCAGGTTATCCTTATCAAAAGGAACACCAAGGTCTTTCACCAGGGCGGCCATTTCGATGGGCGAAGAGATGTTCTGGATAATATCGGACAGGGCTTCATCCGGAATCTGTATTTCACCGGTATCCATTTCGTAACCCGGCATGTCGAGCTCATTGTTCCGAGATTTGCAGGCAGTGAGAACAAGGAAAATGAGCAGGCTGTATTTTATAAGCTTATGCATATTGATAATTTGATCTACCAAATTTAGTAAAATCTCTTTTTTGTTGAAGGGTTTACGTGGTTTTATTGAAAAGGTTT
>CAZGTU010000296.1:0-2502 GCA_964528675.1 uncultured Bacteroidaceae bacterium | reverse complement strand
AACGCAGTGAGGAATCTCTCAATCCGGAGGATTGGTATTTCTGTCTGCAGATTCATTTAGGGAGGTGTAATTCGGAGCCTATTGATCTCCAGGTGAAAAATGCCTGACCCTCGGGATAGTTTACGGTGATGATCACCGATCACCGATTACTATTTACCGATCACCGTTTACTCTTTACTGTTTAAGCTTTACACAGATAATAACACTTAGATACCCAGAATTGCAAGTCGCTAGCTAATCCTCACAGCTCAGCGCCACAAAATCCCTATGATTTTTCCTCAACCAGCTATAATATTCTGAAATTTCAGCATAGGCCTCTTCTTCTAAAATACCTTTCACAGCTTCATCATATTTTTCAAATGCAATCTGCCAGTATTTCGGATCAAAGCCATGTTTACTGTATGTGCGGTAAACCCATAATATGGTGTTTATAAAAACTTCCGAATCAAAATTTCTCATGATGCTTTCCATAAATCTCACATGGTTGGTGTGATTAATGATCATCTTTGACTCATCATTTTCACCTGTCAACAAGTGGATTTTTTTATGGTTAAGCATCAGATCATTGGTTCTGTCAATGATTTTTTTTTGCTTTTCAGAATATGCATTGACAGTTTCCTCAGAAATACGATTCAGTTGTCCTGCAGATTTTATAAGATCTTCTGTTGTTTTCATAAATTATATTATGATGAAGTGGGAATCGAAAAGAAAATCATGGTTCCTTTGCCTTCGGAAGATTCCAGCCAGATGTTTCCTGAATGATTTCTTACCAGCATGTTCACGATCCATAAACCCAGGCCTGTACTTTTCTCATCTCCTCTTGGTTTGAGTGAGGTTTTTGAAAATGGCTTGAAAAGCTTATCCTGCTCTTCTTCCGGGATTCCGGGGCCTTCATCCTTTACATAAAATGTATGATTCTTTTCACCGGGGATAACTCCTACCTCCACTTTTGTTTTTTCCGGTGAGTACTTGATAGCATTGCTTATCAAATTGTTAAGGATCTGGTGAAAGGCCTGTTTGTTGGTCATGATGGGCTGAATTCTTCCCGGTGATTTGAAAATAAGAGATACATTCTGAGAATCCGCATAGTATTTATTGAACTTTATAATTTCACGGATAAGTTTGTTGGGATCAGTTTTAGTGACCTCCAGTTTCTTACGGTCCGATTCAATTCTTGATATTTCAAGCAGATCGTTCAGTAGATTTAAGCCAAACTCACCAAGGTCGGCTATTACTGTTAAAAATTTCTTTTCCTTGGGACTTAACTTTTCATATAGTTCTTCATGAAGCAGTGATGCAATCGAAATTATATTGCCTATGGGATTTCTTAAATCATGGGCTGCTATTCCCAGGAACTGGTTTTTCAGATCATTCAGCTTCTGAAGTTCTGAATTTTTTTTGTACAATTCACGCGTCAGATCTGCATACTCATCATTTAACTTGAGCATTTCTTTTTGAAGACTCTGACTCTCTTCGGGATCTGATTCTCCAAAGGCAAATATTTTATGGTCTTTTTCCCTGAAAGTGAAACTAAAGGTTCCCGGTTCCTGGTTTTTTAAATTGACGTGAAGCTTTACCTTCTTTCCATTCAGGCCGATTTTATCAAGTGAAAAATTATTATTGAAGTCGATGATAAGATCCTTAACGTTATCAAGATTATCATTACCCACCATTTTTCCAGTAAAATCATTGTATTCAATGATCTTTCCGTCTTTATGGGCCACAAAGAAAATGAGCGATGAAGTGTGAACAATGTGATTTGCAATAAGCTCTTTATCCATTAAATTTCTTTTAGGAATTTTTCAAATAACAACATATCTTTAAAAAGTTTCACATTATCATATTTTTTAACAACATCTTGTCCGCCCCAACGGAAAGCCTGTCCGCCAATGATAATTTGCAGGTCCGGAAATTTTTGATTTATTCGCTGTAAAATTTCTTCCAGTTTTGACATGTTGAAATAAATGGCCACCGACAGGGCAAGATAGTCGGGTTCCTTTTCCCTGATCATTTCTTCCAGATCTTTTAAAGGAGTGTTAGACCCCAGGAAAAACGTATCCCAACCCTGGAGTTCCATCAGGTCGGCAACCATTCTTGCCCCTATCTGGTGATATTCGTTGGTAATGGCTGTTACTATAGCTTTCTTTCCTATTTTATCTGTGTTGAAAATGAGAGGGTAGGCAAGTGTCATTAAATTGGAGGTAATGGAGGTGGCCAGATGCTCGGTGGCAACTGTGATCCTGTTATTTTCCCATAATTCACCTACTTCGTACAAGGATCGTTGGAATAAGTTAATATAAAGATCCTTCAATTTAATATCATCCCCAATCAGGTTTTGTACAATTTGCCTGCAGGAAAATTTCTCCCCTAAAAGAAGGGAGGATAGATAGTCCTGATAAAGTTTTTCTGAAATTTTTCCGGTCATGATACAAGCTCCTCCTCGGGGCCAAATATAGAAAAATTTTAAAAAATGGGGAAGAGAGTTTTTGGAGTCGCGTGCTC
>CAZGTU010000295.1:0-2509 GCA_964528675.1 uncultured Bacteroidaceae bacterium | reverse complement strand
GGTTGATGATCTACATCAAATTTTTGATCTGCAATAGGAATCCCGCCATTTTCAGATGTCATAGTCATACCGCTGTGTAAAGCCGTAGGCATCTGACAAAAAACACGGGCCAGGTCAAAATGAAGTAATCCTCTCATGGCATGAAGTTGTCCGATAAGATCACTGTAGGTGGATTCTTCTCCTTCATCCAAATCGATGTTCTCTGCAACCGAAAGAATATCATTTATTCTTGCAATTGAAACATAAGGCATCTCCCAGAATGTAGTAGAGTATTGAGAATTCTTACCGTAACCGTATCTTGAAACCGGAGATATCTGGTTAGAATTAAGTATAAAAGTCATATCTCCTGCTCTCAAGTCTCCGTATGCGATATAGTCTCCGGCATAGAAAGTGGAGTAATTAGGGAGATTGGGCTCAATTAGCTGAGTATATACACCATTTACTGCATTCTGCAGATCGTTTATGTTTTGAATTGCCTGATCTGCCGGAAGTGCAGCAGAAGGATATTCCTCAAGAAAATCCTCACAAGCTGTTCCAAATAGAAACAGGAAGGCTATGAATGAATATATTATGTTTTTCTTCATTTTAATGTGTTTTTTTTGTTATTAAAATCCAAGGTTTAAACCAACACTGATCATCCTGGCAAGAGGAGTGTCTACAGTGCGGTATCCGTTAAGGGTCACCTCGGGGTCAATATTTTCCTCTTTTGTCCACATCCACAGGTTGGTTCCTTTGACATACACTTCAAGATTATCAACATAGATCCTGCTGGTTAAGGAAGCAGGTAAATTATAACCAACTTTTAGTTCTTTTAGTCTTACATAATCGGTGGAAAGTATATGTCTTGTTGACCAAAAGTCCGGACGGTTTGGATCGTAAGCATTTGGCATAGGATTATCGACTTCATCACCTGGTTTTGTCCAGTAATTGCCTTCAACATCTTTGGCCAGGTTGAATACCCCGACACGAAGGCCATCATGGTGGGTGAAATATCCCGGATAATCGAACATGTGGCCTCCAAATGAGTAGGTAAACATGAGATCAACATTGAAACCTTTATAGGAAAAACTATTATTGAAACCTCCGAGAATATCAGGATAAGCTTTATCTACAATGGATCTGCCTGCTTCAAAAATGTTTCTTGTTCTATTTTCAGGACTATCAGGAAGATCAGGATCAACTTTAAAGTATCCGTATCCGGTTTCGGGGTCTACACCCAACCATGTTGGAAGGTAAAAGGAGTACATATCTTCTCCTTCACTGTAAATAAAGAGGTCACCGTCGCCGGTTATCAGGTCTTCACCGTCTGGTAGTTCCTTAACAATGGACTTTTGGCTGGTTAAGGTAAGGTCAGTTCTCCAGGTAAAGCCATCAGGAGAAGCGATATTCACCGTGTGAAGCTCAAATTCAAGTCCGTTATTTCTTATGCTTCCCACATTTTGCCAGGTTGATCCGAATCCAGTCATAAATGTGATCGGACGATCAAGCAATAACCCTTCTGTTAGTTTGTCGTAGTATTCAACAACAAATCCAAATCTTCCGAAAAGGTTAACATCAAGACCGACGTTCATATTATTACTTTTCTCCCAACCGAGTTCTTCATTTCCGGGCTGGTCAACATAGATAGCAGGATTCTCACCATAACCGCCATCGAAAGCATAAAGCGGAAGATGCTCATACCAGAATGGAGGAAGATTACCATTGGTACCGTAAGAGAATCTCAATTTACCATCGGTAAGTACATCACTGTTTTCAAGGGCAGATTCGCCTGAGAAACGCCATGATGCCGAACCGGACCAGAATGTAGCCCAACGGTTATCAACACCTAAACGGGATGAACCATCAGTTCTGACACTTCCTGAAAGGTAATACCTGTTATCAAAGTTGTACATTACGTTGGAAAAGTATGAGAGCAAATTACTGTTCGAGATGCTGGATGATGCATCATCCGGCTGACCATTTCCAAGTTCAACAAGTTTTGAATTCGAATAATTGATTACCTGTGAGTAGAGAAACTTTTGTGTGGTTGCTGAGATTTCAGCACCTGCCAGAGCTTGCAGATTATGGTTTCCAAAACTCTGGTCGAAAGTAAGGACATTTGAACTGGTAAGATCCAGATTTGTATATACACGGTATTCTCCGCGGCCATTTGTGGATTCTCCATCAACAGAATTAGGCCCCCAGTATTCAAAGTTTTCGGCCTGCACCCAGTCTATACCCGCCGTTGATTTGAAAGATAGATAATCGGTGAATCTTGCTTCAGCACTTCCATTGGTAATGCTGCGGTAGGTATTGGTCCTGATGAACTGATCATCTCCGGTTAACAGTTCTTCCGGATGTCCCCTGTATGCAAAGTGAGCCGCAGGATAGGTTTCTCCATCCTCGTTATACTTCGGTGCGGTTGGGTTAGCCGCAAATAAAATACCCAGCGGCTGAGCATAACCAATACCCTGGCTCTGGTCAGACTGATCACGATATCCGTTCTGCTGTGTGAAAGATAACATCTGAT
>CAZGTU010000294.1:0-2513 GCA_964528675.1 uncultured Bacteroidaceae bacterium | reverse complement strand
GGATATAATTATTTTTATGGATCAGCAGTTGAAGATATTTCTACTTTCGTTTTACATACTTTTATTGACTTTATTATCCCATCAAGGTCTTTCGCAAGTAATATACTCTGATACATTGCTGGTAGGTTGTGAGATCGATTATCCTCCCTTTTGTTATGAGAACAAAGCCGGCGAGGCAGATGGTTTTTCCGTTGAATTATTCAGATCTGCTGCCTGGGAAATGGGCTTTTTCGTAAAGTTTAAAACCGGACCCTGGAATGAACTCAAGAATGACCTTGCAGAAGGTAAACTGGATGCATTGCCTCTTGTAGGAAGGACACCGGAAAGAGAGGATATGTTTGATTTTACCATCCCATACCTTAGAATGCATGGTGCTATTGTTGTAAGGAAAGAGGACTCAGCCATAACATCATTGGAGGATCTGAAAGGTAAACAGATCGCTGTAATGAAAGGGGATAATGCTGAAGAATTTATCAGGCGTACAGGTATTCCTGAAAATATTGTGACCTATACCACTTTTAAAGATGCATTGACCGAGCTTTCCCGGGGACAACATGATGCTGTTATCATTCAGCGTTTGCTTGCACTTCAACTGATGAGGGAAAATGATCTTGATAACCTTACAATTGGTCAAGGAACAAGATTATACGATCAATCATTCTCTTTTGCTGTGGATGAGGATGATTCAGATTTATTGAGTTTATTAAATGAAGGACTTTCAATAGTTAACGCAAGCGGGATATACAGGAACTTGCATGCGGAATGGTTCTCACCTCTTGAAGCATTTCATTCCGGTGAGAAGCATATTGTTGTTGGAGGAGATTTTAATTATCCACCTTTTGAATTCATCAATGAGCAGGGGAATCCCGATGGATTTAATGTGGAACTGATGCATGCAATTGCCGATGAACTTGGAATAGATATTGAAATAAGGCTCGGACCCTGGGAAAATATACTGCAAGGCTTAAGGGATGGGGATATTGATGCAATTCAGGGAATGATGTATTCCCAGCAACGGGATGAAATTTATGATCTGACCCCTGCACATACCTATCTCAATCATGTTATTGCAGCCAGGGAAGGGGTGGAGATCCCTTCGGGCCTGGACGGACTGAAAGGAAAGAAGGTATTGGTTCAGGATCATGATTTGATTCATCAGCATGCCCTGGAGATGGGACTGGAAAATGAGCTTGTGACTGTACTCACACAGGAAGAAGCCCTCCATCTGCTTGAAGAAGGCAAGTATGATTATGCTCTTGTTGCACGGATATTGTTTTATTATTACCAGGAGCATCACGAATTTAAAAACCTTACTGCAGGTAAAAATCCTGTTTTTTCAGCCGATTATTGTATCTCTGTACAAGAGGGAGATATTGATTTGCTTTCCATTTTTACCGAAGGACTAACAGCTTTAAAGGCTAAGGGCAGATACAGGGAAATTTATTCCAGGTGGCTGGGAGTTTATGAGGAACCAGATTTTACGGCTGAGGAATTTCTGAAATATTCTCTATATATCCTTGTTCCCATATTCATTGTTTTGATCCTTTCCTTTACCTGGTCGAGAACTCTTAAGAAACGTGTAAAAGAGCGTACATATGAGTTGCAGGAAGAGATCATGGAAAGAAAAAAAATAGAGGAGGCTCTTAAATTAAGTGAAAACAGGTACAGAGAACTGAATAGTGAATTGCAGATAAGAAATGAGGAAATTGCTGCTCAAAATGAAGAATATGAAACTCTGAATGAAGAACTTAATGAAAAGAATGAGGAGCTTAATGCGATCAACGCTGAGCTGGAAAAAGCCAAGGAAAAGGCAGAGGAGAGTGACCGGTTAAAATCAGCCTTCCTTGCCAATATGAGTCATGAGATAAGAACTCCCATGAACGGTATACTTGGTTTTTCCAACCTTCTGAATCAACCCGACCTTACCGGTGAAAAAAGGGATAAATATATTGAACTGATTCAGAGAAGCGGTGAACGCATGCTTATGATCATAAATGATTTGCTGGATATAGCAAAAATTGAATCCGGTCATGTAGAACTTACTATTCATGAAAGCTTTATCAATGATATTATTGATGATCTGGCCGTTTTATTTACTCCGGAGGCACAGGTTAAAGGATTGGATCTAATGGCCAGGAAAGCTTTGGGATCTGAAAAGGCAGTAATCCGGACCGATGAAATAAAATTAAACCAGGTTCTTACAAATCTTCTTAAGAATGCCATTAAATATACAGAAAGTGGCAAAATTGAATTCGGGTATATGCTTAACAGTGATAAAAGCTTACAATTTTATGTGTCAGACACAGGTATAGGAGTTCCCGAAGAACTGCAAAAAGCCATCTTTGAACGTTTTCGCCAGGGGGAATTTGGTTTAACACGCTCCTTCGAAGGAGCCGGATTGGGTCTAAGCATATCCAAAGCATATGTTGAAATGCTGGGTGGAGAATTGTTTCTGGAATCTGTTCCGGGCAAGGGAAGCCGGTTTTATTTCAATTTGCCTGTGAGCTGGCATG
>CAZGTU010000293.1:0-2525 GCA_964528675.1 uncultured Bacteroidaceae bacterium | reverse complement strand
AATATTCCTTATCTTTATACTCCAAAACAGGTCATACTATGAAACAATCTCTCAAATACGGAAAGCAATCTTTGGAATTTGAAATGCCTGCACAGGCTATCAATATCAGGGTTCGGGAACCTGTTTTTTCGCTGGACAAGGATAGTTTTAAGAAGCAACTTCTTGAGAAATTGCCTGAGGATGACAACCGGTATTTAAATGTAGGTATAGTGGTGGCTGATAAAACACGTTTATGCGGCTATCCTGAATATCTGCCATGGTTGCTGGAAGTTTTGCATAGCAAAGGAGCAAAAAAAGAACATATCACTTTTTATATTGCTTATGGCACTCACCCCAGGCAAACAGAAGAAGAAAGCCTGCACAGCTATGGTGATGTTTATAAGGAATACCATTTTATTCATCACGACTGTTACGATGAGGATGCAATAACACAGCGGGGAATCACAAGCAGGGGGACACCGGTGAAAATTAGAAGGGATGCAATTGCCAGCAGACTTCTCATCACCTTTGGATCCATTACCCATCACTATTTTGCCGGTTATGGGGGAGGTCGAAAGCTTTTGTTCCCGGGTCTGGCCGGCAGGAAATCTATCTACAAAAATCACAGTTTGTTTCTGGACAGAGAAAGCAAAAGGCTGGCGAAAGCATGTCAACCCGGAAATCTTGAGGGAAATCCGGTTGCTGAAGACCTTAAAGAGATTGATGATATGATGCCCCCGAAAATATCCATTCATGGACTTTTAAATAGCAGGGGAGAAGTGGTTGATCTTCTGGTGGGAAATTCTTATGAAGATTTTGAAGAAGCATGCAGGGTTCATGATTCTTATTATCGATCGGGACTTGATGAGAGCTATGACCTGGTCATTGCCTCCAGCGGAGGTTACCCGAAGGATATAAATTTCATCCAGGCCCACAAGTCCATACATAATGCTGCTGCCTTTGTAAAAAACGGGGGAAGATTGATTATCCTCTCGGAATGTATCGATGGCATAGCCTCAAAATACTTCCTCAAATACCTGGAAAGCGGTAGTTTTGATAAAGCCTACACTATGCTTGATATGAATTATGAAGGCAATGGAGGTACAGCTCTTTCCATGATGACCAAAACCGAAAGGATTCATATTACCATGATGACAGCGCTCGATGACCAGTTGTGTAAACTGCTGAATGTAACGAGAGCAGATAAAGGAATGATCCAGGATATTTTGAAAGAAGAGAAGGGAAGTGTGGCTGTAATTGAGAATGCGAGTTTATTACTGAAATAAAAATATATGAAACTTTTGGTGTTATACTAAAAGTTTCATACTTTTAGTAACATGAAAAAAATAGCAAATCCTTTTGTAATTGCTGGTTATAAAGGTGAAGAGTATTTTTGTAACCGGGAAAAAGAAAATGATATTCTTGAAGAAAGCCTGAAAAATGGACGAGATATTACTCTTTTTTCTCCGAGAAGATTAGGAAAAACAGGTCTTATTTATCATTTTTTCCATTTGCAGCATGAAAAAAGTGTTAATCCAATTTATGTCGATATTTATGGAACAGAGAATTTTAACAGTTTTATCAATCTCCTTGCCAACGCTGTTTTACAGATAGCTTATACCCGCAAGCAGACGTTTTATAAAAAAGCGATGGAATTGTTCGGTAAAATTAGACCAAAAATTAGCTTTAATGAGCTTACCGGTGCTCCCCAGGTGTCTTTTGAACTGGCAAATGATGAAGAAAAACTGGCTACTCTTCAGGAAATTTTTGGATTTTTGGAGAGTCAGGATAAAATGAATATAATTGCTATTGATGAATTTCAGCAAATATCGAATTACCCTGAAAGGAATATAGAAGAGATACTACGGAGCCATATTCAGCAATTAAATAATACACAATTTATTTTTTCGGGGAGTCAGCGTCATATGCTTATACCTATGTTTTCTGACGCAAAGAGACCTTTTTATCAAAGTACGGGATTTCTGTTTCTCGATAAACTCGATCAGGAGGAATACAAACATTTTATTCTACATCATTTTATAAGAAATAAGCAGGATATTGCGGAGCAAACCGTAAATTTTATTCTTGAATGGACTAAAAAGTATACATTTTATACTCAGTACTTATGTAATGTAATATTTTCCAAACGAAGAAGTAAAATCGAGGAAGGGATCGTAAAAGAATGCATTAAAGAAATCTTTACTGAGAGAGAACCCATCTTTTATAATTATCGTAAATTACTTCCAAATCAGCAGTATAAATTGCTTTCAGCAATTGGAAAAGAAGATCTTGTTACGGAACCTACAGGACAATCCTTTATCAAAAAATACAATTTGAGTAATAGTGCAACTGTTAGAAAAAATCTACAGACGTTGATTGAGAAAGATTTAGTTTTTGAAACTCATACAGAAGAAAAGCCTGTCTATCAAATATATGACGTATTTTTATCCAGATGGTTTCAGTGGAAATGAGGTAGGAGAATGAGCTGCATCGGACTATCATATAACAAATTACATATGTCGCTAATAGATAGGAATGTAAGTTTA
>CAZGTU010000292.1:0-2576 GCA_964528675.1 uncultured Bacteroidaceae bacterium | reverse complement strand
AATACCCGTAATTATCGGTAATCGTTCCTTTGTTAAGGGATTCAATAACTACATTTGCGCCTGGCATTGAGAGATTGTCGGAGTCTAAAACCCTTCCTTTGATAATTCCGGTTTGCTGAGCCTGTACACCTATGGTTAAGGCGACAAAAAGAACTGATAGGTAGAACTTTAATCGTTTCATTACTTTTTTTTTATTATTTATAATTCACGATAAAAGTATCTTACGTATATTTCTTTTAAATGGAGCCTGGATTATGAAATTGTTAAAAAAAGACCGTCTGTTTTACGGAATTGTTAAGGGAATGAGAAAGCAATCTAAACAAAAAGCTTTCCCTGATATTATATTCAGATGAAAATATGCTTAGTGGCTGGAGTATTAAGGCCATGAACTCTAATTAGAGTTACCCATAGGCAATCTCCAGCACCTCATCAAAATACTCCACAAAATGAGGATTGATTCCTTCTTTCAGATAATCAGGCAATTCTTCAAAGTCTTTTTTGTTTTCGGAGGGAAAGATTAATTCATAGACTTTGACTCTTCGTGCAGCAATGGTTTTTTCTCTCAGCCCCCCAATGGGCAATACCTTTCCTGTTAGGGTGAGCTCTCCCGTCATGGCAATGCCCCTTTTCGCTCCCTTGTTAACGGCCAGGGAGTAAAGGGCTAATGCCATGGTAATGCCGGCGGAAGGACCATCTTTTGGTGTCGCCCCTGCCGGCACATGGAGATGGATAAAATTATTATTAAAATAATTCTTGTTATCTTTTCCGTTGGAAATTAAATGCCTGACATAAGAGTAGGCAATATCTACCGATTCCTGCATCACTTTACCTAATTGCCCGGTTTGTTTTATCCCGCTGCCTTTGGAGTTTATCGCAGTTGCTTCAATATACAGAGTTGTCCCTCCAAGTGCTGTCCATGCAAGGCCCAGAACTACGCCGGGAATGGATTTTTTGTATAATTCCTCTGTGGTAAATATTGGCTGGCCAAGGAATTCCTTGAGATTACGCTGACTCACATTCACTTTTTTCTTGCCTTCTTCAGCCTGTAAGAGGGTAGCCTTCCTCATTATCTTTTTGACCTGGTTTTCCAGGCTTCTTACACCGGCTTCGCGGGCATATCCATCAATAACACTGCTAAGGGCAGGATCGGTGATATTTACTTCAGTAGATTTAAGACCATGCTCATTCCGCTGCTTGGGTATGAGAAAGCGTTTGGCTATCTGCATCTTTTCCTCGAGTATATAGCCGGAAAGTTTTATTATTTCCATACGGTTAAGCAGTGGTCTGGGGATGGTATCCAGTTGATTGGCTGTTGTAACAAAAAGAATGTTGGAAAGGTCAAAACGCACATCAATATAATGGTCCAGAAAATCACGGTTTTGTTCAGGATCCAGTACTTCCAGCAATGCAGAAGCCGGATCTCCCTGAAAGCTGGCCCCGATTTTATCAATTTCATCAAGCATGATGACCGGATTGGCTACCTGTGTCCTTTTCAGACTTTGCATGACTTTGCCGGGCATAGCACCAATATAGGTTCTCCGGTGGCCTTTAATTTCAGCTTCATCGCGCATCCCCCCGATGGAAAAGCGGTAAAATTTTCTTCCCAGGGCATCGGCAATGGAATGGCCTATGGATGTTTTGCCCACTCCGGGAGGACCTACAAGACAAATAATGGAACCGGATACCCTTCCTCTTTTAGCAATGGTGCTTATAAATTCAAGAATACGTTGTTTTACATCATTCAGGCCGTAATGCTGATCGTCCAGTATTTTCCTGGCTTTGGAAAGATCATAATTGTCCTCTGAATGAATTCCCCAGGGCAAATCGGTGAGCCAGTTAAGGTAGGTCCGGACTACCTGGAATTCTGGGGAGTTGCTTTCAATGGTTTTCAGTCTGTTCAGTTCTTCATCGATCACCTTTTGAGCTTCCCTGCTTAATCTCAGCTTCTTCATTTTATTTTCGATCAGTTCAATCTCACTGGTCTTGTCATCCTTTTCCAGCCCCAGTTCCTTCTTAATCACTTTTAGCTGCTCGCGCAGGAAAAATTCACGCTGCTGTTTCGAAATCTTATCTTCAATCTGTTTTTGGATATCTTTTTGCAGCTTACTCAGATCGATCTCTTCTTTTAAAAGAAGAAGTAAGTGCTCGCTTCTTTCAAACACATCTTTTGCTTCAAGAACTTTCTGAAGTTTTTTGCCATCAGCGGTCAAAAATGAGGCTACCAGGTCCATTAATAAACCCGGCTTGTCTAATCCGATCTGGGAGACAGCTATCTTCATCTGCTCCTGGAACATAGGATTAAGCTTTATCAATTCTTTTACATTGTTAATAATGGTGAGGGTATATGCTTTTAGATCTTCAGATACTTCTTCTTTCTCTTCGTATTCATATTTTACCTGCCAGTGAGGTATATCATTACGCTTTACCGTTTTTACATAATGGAATCTTGTTAACGCCTGCGCGAAAAAGTTTATGTTGTTCTCAGATTGTTCAGCTATCTTCAGCACTTTAATCAGGGTCCCGGTTTTAAAAAGTTTAGAATTCAGGTTATCCTCTTCATTTTCTTCTTCAATAAG
>CAZGTU010000291.1:342-2625 GCA_964528675.1 uncultured Bacteroidaceae bacterium | reverse complement strand
GAAAAGGTCAGTCCTAAGAATTGTTTGAACTGTGTTTTTGGGACTTTTTTAACGCTTCCATCGGGTAATTTAACCGGTTCATCGTTTTCGCCCAGGACCGGGAATCTAACATCATCATCATATATCAGGTGAAGATTTAACAGAATCCGGAAATACCAGTTGATCCTTTTATCGATATTCATTTCCCAGTCAACATCGACATTTTGAGGTTTATCCAGGTAATTGGAGAATAAACGTATTGAGTTTGAAATATTAAGGTCGTCCATGAGGCTCAGTTTATTTTTAATTACCAACTGCCCCCCCATCTCCTGCCTGGCTTTTTTATCTGCACCAATACCATGTAAAGTCTGGTCAATTGATGCCGTATCCGTAACAAAGGTGTTTTTATACGATAAAGGAGAAAAGTTCAGTGTTGTTTTCTTGAATGGCTTATATTCCAGACCGACACCGATGGTGAAGGTACCCGGATTTAAAAACTTTGATACAACAACCGAATCATTCGGATAGTTAAATCCTTTTGCCAACTGGGTTTTAAAATAAAACACCGAACTGAAATCAATTTTGTCTTTCATAACTTCATTATACTTGGAATTCAATTCCAACATGTCGGTATTTGTTCTGAATCCCTGTTCTTCTGAAATGATGGTACCGAATTTTATACGACCGTTATTGGTCCATTTTGTTTTACTTTCCGTATCGGTATATTCGGCTGTTCCTTCAATATCAAGTAGACTTGAAAAGGAATTTTCTCCACCTTTCGACCAGTTGGAAAGAAATGTCTGATTCAGTATGAATGAACTTGAAAAATCATAGTCCCAGTAAACAGGGATCTCTTTCAGGGGCTTGACCTTTGCAAGTGACCAATCGGGTTTAACCACGGGAATGGGTATATCTTCCACAGGTTGCTTGGTCATTCGTTTTAAATTGACATCTTCTTCAAGTGTTAAAGAAATATTATGCTTTGAAGGATTCCCCATCCATAAGGTTATGGAATCATTATTGTTATTCTTTACCCAGTAACGATAAAGATCATCTTTTCCCATGGTGAGCCAGAAGGGAGTTTTATTACCCTGTACATCACTGAAATATAAAAGAATTGAGTCTCTCCTGTTCGTATAGGAAAGAAGGGATTCAACAGCACGCTTAAGTGAATCGGGCATGTTTATTCCGGGAACAACATTAAAGGGAGAATTTTCATCTGCTACAATAGCCCTGATAGAATCAGATATAATTATGCTGTTCGAATCGGCCCGGAAGCTCCATGAGCTTCTATGTTCCGGGGATATTAAGGGGGGGGAAACATCCTCTTCTTCCAGATAGTAAATAATAACTCCCCTCGACTTCAGAAAGATCGAATCAATATATCTTTCGCGGATAGTATCCCTTTCAACCAGAACAACCTTCTTTTTTTCAATAAGTGTATCACCTCTCATTGCCATTTCTTCCTGCCGGAAAGTTGCTGTATCCTGAAATTGTGTAACAGTATCCATAACCTGCATCAATGTATCCTGTGAAACAGTGATCGTATCCTTTTCTTTCCGGGCCTCTGCAGCACGATCCTTAATAGTGATCAATGTAGTATCTACAAATCTTTCAATAACTTTCTCTCGAATAATAAAAGGATCTTTTGCCAGTGCTGCCGTGTCAATAATAAAACTTGACTCATTCAGCCATTTCAGCGGAAGGGTATCATTCTTAACCATAAGTTTTTCTTCCAGCATCACAGAGTCATATTCAAAATTAAGAAGTCTTCTCCCGACACTATCAAAAGGCTCCTGAAAATGATCAACCAGCCTGGAGAGGGAGATCCTCATGGTATCTCCTTGAGGACCCCATAGCTCTTTTATATCCAATAAATTTATGATATATTTTGAAGCAGAATCGGGTGTGAAAGCTATAGAATCGGAAGAAATTTCGTAATTCTCGTTCAATGATCTTTCAAGTTCTGATTGAGCAAATACACCATGAATGCTGGTCAGGACGAACAATAACAGAGTAATTCGACGCATAGAAATGAATTTCAGTTGAGTTATTTTTTTACAGCGCGAAAATATAAAAAGCCCTATTATAACGGGAAAAATAATGGATTTATTTTTTCAAAAATATGTCTGGAAAATAACTGTTTATGCTACCTGGTGAGCGGTGAGCGGTGGGCGGCAGTGAGTTGGAAGCTGGAAGCTGGAAGCTGGAAGGAAGAGAAGAAGAGGAAGCTGAAAGCTCAAAGCTCAAAGCTGGAAGGAAGAGAAGAAGAGGAAGCTGAAAGCTCAAAGCTCAAAGCTGGAA
>CAZGTU010000291.1:0-242 GCA_964528675.1 uncultured Bacteroidaceae bacterium | reverse complement strand
GGAAGAGAAGAAGAGGAAGCTGAAAGCTCAAAGCTGTGGGGAAGATAATGAAGAGAAGAAGCTCGAAGTTGGAAGGCTGTTGTAGAGACGCGATTTATCGCGTCTCAACCAGGAAACAGCTATATAAGAAAAAGTAAAGAAACTACCCAGAAACCTGAAACTCTGAAACCTCTTCCAACCCGCCACCTCTGTCCTCTCATGATATAGGTTGACAAGAAGTTTGGTTGAAAACTTTTAAATTT
>CAZGTU010000290.1:0-2701 GCA_964528675.1 uncultured Bacteroidaceae bacterium | reverse complement strand
GGTGAGCGGTGAATTGGACCATGGATCATAAATTATAGACCATGGAGGATGGACATTAGACCATAGGTCATGGAGGATAGAACATGGGGAATAGGCATGGGACCTTTGGGTTATGATAATTTTGATAAATGGGACCTTATTACAAAATTAAGTTGAGAAAAAGGTCTCTTCCTTCGGTCGAGGTGACAAGGCTTTACGTTTTCCGGAAAGTATAAATTCATTGTTCAGATGACTGCAGAAAAACAAAACAACCGCCTCTTAAAAAACATTCATTTCCGGTGTTATGCAGAATTGAATGATTTTCTACCTGAGAAGCAGAAATACAAACAATTTCAGTATGGCCTGAAGACTCCCGTAACTTTGGGCGAAGCAATTGAATCGCTAGGCATACCCTTCTCTGAGATTGACCTGATCCTGGTAAACAGCCAGACAGTTTCCCTGGGACATCAGCTACAGGAGAATGACTATGTATCTGTTTATCCCGCATTTGAAACACTGGATATCAGCAGTCTGAAAGATGCTCACAAGACACCGCTTCGGGTTACCCGTTTCATACTTGATGCCCATCTGGGGAAACTCGCAAAATATCTGCGCATGCTTGGTTTTGATACCTTATTCCGCAATGATTTCGAAGATTCGGAGATAATTGATATTTCTGTCAGAGAAAAACGGATTATATTGACACGGGACAAACACCTGCTCAATGCCAAAAAAATTACACATGGATATTATGTGCGATCCACAGAGAAGCATGAGCAGCTCAGGGAAGTGGTTCAGAAGTTCGACCTCTACAGTCAGTTCAAATCATTTTCGCGTTGCATGCTATGTAATGCTGAACTTATTCCTGAGAAAAAGAGCGAAATCAGCGATAAAGTACCTGCTGATATGATACAAAATTTTGAAGAATTTTATTATTGCCCTTCATGCAATAAAGTTTACTGGAAAGGTTCCCATTTTAAAAAGATGGAATCATTCATCCGGGATCTGACCTCCGAACAATGAACCTACAGTGCCTTTTCTCATTTTCCAATCTCAGTTTATAACCAGCTAAATATCCTTTATTTTTTTTACCTGTATCAATACTACCGGTGTCGACTGTTTTTAAATAGTACATTAATAAACCATTCATTATTTCATTTGTAACTTGGTTATAAGCATAATAAAGATAAATATTTCGAGGAAACCCGACCTCTGCATCAAATCTGGCAATAAACAAGATTAACTATGAACTGGAATTTTTACCTAAATTTCCTTGCAGCAATGCTTGCTATAGTCAATCCAATAGGTATCTGGCCAATCTGGAGTGAACTAACCAATGATGAAGCAAGTAAGATCAGAAAAAGGGTTGCGATAATGGTAATATTTACAGCGTATTTTATCCTTGTAATATTCCTCATTGGAGGAAAATATCTACTTCAGTTTTTTTCTATAGATCTCCAGGTATTTAAGGTTGCAGGAGGAATTTTGCTATTATATGTTGGTATCTCTATGGTACGTGGTTCAGCAACACAGGTAAGAAAATCTCACATTGAAGGAGAAACTACAAAAGCACTTGCAAAACAACGTTTCAGAGAAATTATTGTTCCAATGGGAATTCCTGCACTGGCCGGTCCCGGATCCATAACAACCGTAATTGTTTTTGGAAACCAGGCCCAATCAGCTATTGATTATCTTTTCCTTTCCATAGTGATTTTAATAGCCTTTCTTGCATTGCTTCTGGTCTTTCTGAGCTCATCATACCTGGAAAAAAATGTGGATGATATTGTATTTACAATCTTCACCAGAACATTTGGAATTATTGTCACTGCCATTGCGATACAGTTTATTGTGGAAGGACTGGGTGAGATATTTCCGGTATTGATTCAGGGATCTTCAGTTCTGGATGAAAAATCAATAGAATCAATAACTCAATAGTTTCTATTCATATATACTAATCATACAATGATTTCTGTGAGGACAAAAGCGGGCAACAATACAAAAGGGTCATTTATTATAAGTGGAATGATTTTAACCGCTACAGCAATTGCTTACTTTACCGTGCCTGCTGTAAATGAATTTTTTAAAGAAGCCTATCATGTGCTTATCAGCCAGGATGAAGAACGCATTTCCAAATGGGTTGGTGAACTGGGTTTCTGGGGACCCCTTTTTATCATTTTTACCATGGTCCTGCAGATGTTTCTGATTGTAGTTCCTTCTCCCCTTCTTATGCTGGTGTCTATCCTCGCTTACGGTCCTTACCTGGGATCACTGATTGCCATCACAGCTATTTTCACAGCTTCAACAGTCGGTTTTTTTGTCGGGAAATTTCTAAGCCATTTTACCGTGGAAAAAATCATTGGAAAAAAGAAAGAGAAGAAACTGGAATACTATGTAAACCGCTATGGCTTCTGGGCTGTGGTCATTACCCGTTTAACACCATTTTTATCGAATGATGCCATCAGTTTCGTAGCAGGAATTGTAAAGATGAATTACTGGAAATTTATCGGTGCTACATTGACGGGAATTGTTCCGCTTACTGTTTTGTTTGCCTGGTTTGGAGAGAATAATGAGAGGCTAAAAACAGGATTGATTTGGACGGGGGTGTTGAGTGCGGTGGTTTTGGCGGGGTATGTTCTTTATGACAGGAGGGGGAGGGGGAGGGGTGAGCGGTAATCGGTAATCGGTAATCGGTGAGCGGTGAACAGTGATCGGTGATCGGTGA
>CAZGTU010000289.1:0-2704 GCA_964528675.1 uncultured Bacteroidaceae bacterium | reverse complement strand
GTTGCCCAGATCAGCAATATGTCTGTAATCTGGTAATTTACGGGATAGGCGCTTATCACAAAGGTGCCTGATCCGCCTATTTTTATGATCTCGAAGTGCTGCTGGATCAGGCTTATCAGCGTTCCGAAAAATACGCCTAAAAAAGAGCCGATGATGGAGATCATCCAGCCTTCCATAAGAAAAATATTCCGGATTAGACGGTTACTCGCTCCAAGGTTAATGAGCGTGGAGATATCATCTTTTTTGTCGAGGATGAGCATTGTCAGTGAACCTATGATATTGAAAGAGGCAATGATAAGGATTAGGGTGAGGATCATAAATGTGGCCCACTTTTCGGATCTCATTATCCGGTAGAAAATTTCGTTTTGTTCGAACCTGTCCTGTACCTTGAAAGATTCACCGGCGATCTCCTTGATTTGTTCTTTGATTGCCTGTATGTCTGCTCCATCTTCCAGTTTTATTTCGAGGGCACTTACCGCTTCATCATATTCCAAAAGGTCCCTGACCACATTAATGGGCAGTATGATGTATCGCGAATCATAATTTTGCTCAATGCTGAATATACCGGAAGGGAAAACAGCTTTGCGGTTAAATGAATTTTCCGGGTTGATCATGCTGTAGGTTCCTGTCCGCTTGGGGACATAGAATATCAGAGGTTGAAGGAAGTTCAGACCTACCCTTAAACTGTAAGCCACACCATGGCCTACAACAGCCATCGGTTTTCCTTTTTTTTCCAGATCAAAATCACCTTCCCGCATCATAGTGTCAATTCCTGTAACATCGATAAAATGTTCATCCACTCCCTTTATCGTGGCAATGAATTGCTTTTCATCATACCTTACCAGTGAGTTTTCTTCAAGAACATCAGAAACAGTATTTACCCCTTCCAGATCGATAACCAGGTTTTTCCCGGCATCTTCCGGGAAAAATGTTTTTCCTTCCACCGTTGTGATCTTGATATCCGGATCAAAGGCATTGATGAGCGATTTTATTACCTGGTCAAAACCATTGAAAACCGAAAGAACCACCACCAGTGCTGCCACTCCCACAGTGACGCCGAGAATGGAGATAAGAGAAATTACATTAATGGCATTTCTCTTCTTCTTTGAAAAAAGGTATCGTTTTGCTATATAAAAGGAGAGGTTCAAGGGTAGATCTATTTAATGGCTTTAACAATAAGACCGGTTCCTGTTTTGTGACCGGTGTGAACATCCAGGTAATTCAGGATCAGACTGAAAGGAAATGTAACCAGGTAATATACAGGTAACAGGATGAAAAACAGTTTTGATACATTCAAAAGACTAATGGGATATTTCATGGACAACCTCCAGGAAATCTTTCCGGGGGTGCCATAAGAATATTGGGCATCAATTTTTGAAAATCCGGCTTTTTTAAGTTTTTCCCTGATCTCATCAATATTATAGCCGTCCCTTACATGTTCATCAATGAAAGATTCTTCATGCTCATCATGCACATCCGATCCTCCCTGGTCTGAAGGGGTCGAGACAAGCAAAACTCCCTTATCAGCCAGGGAACTGTGAAAATTTTGAAACACTTTTACATCTTCTTCAATGTGCTCCATTACATCCACAGAAAGGATAAGGTTAAATCTTTCCGGATCTTCATAGCGGGTAAGATCGCCCACTTTAAAATGAATGCGGTCGTCCATGGATTTCTTTTCAAAAAACTGATTACAATCCTCTATCTGTTCTTCCTTCACATCAATTCCAGTGAGTTTTGCCCCGGGGAATTTCCTGGCAAGAAAGTAACTGTATTGGCCAAATCCTGATCCTGCATCTAGAAATTCGGGATTTTCGGGAAGATCTTTTTTCAGTTTACGTATTTGCTTTTTTATATGCCACGCCCTGAGCAATAAAAGGTCAAGCAAGCGATAAAAGATAACTCTCAGAAAAGGTTTTTTATTGAATACTTTACCAAGACTTCTTTTTATAGGATCGTATTGCATTAATCAGTCGTTTAGTAGATTGTCTATGTTTTCAATATAGTCCAGACTATCGTCCTCAAAGAAATTCAGTTCGGGGATGATGCGAAGCTGGTTCCGGACTTTTTTTCCCAGTTCGTGTCTTATCTGGGGAGTCATGTTTTTAATTTCCTTAAGCGTCCTGTCCTCTTTTTCTTTTTTGGGAAAAATACTGAGGTAGACCTTTGCCACACCCAAATCGGGACTGATGCGTACGGTGGTGACTGTGATCATTTTACCCCCCAGTTCATTGGTCATTCTCTGAAATATTGTTCCCAGCTCTTTCTGTAACAATCGTGACACTTTCTTCTGACGCGTTGATTCCATACTATAAAATTTTGGGTATTCTGTCAGGCTATATGTGATGACATATCCCTTCCTTTCATTCTGATGCAAAGCTACATAATTTTGGGGAAAATGGATTGTTTGTTTATGGGTTTATGGTTGACGAGTGGAACTGAAGCATTGTTCTTCCTTTGTTCCGGGGGAAACTCTAAAATTTTGGTTTCGTGTCGAATGATGTTTACCTGGTTTATTATGAATTTTTTACTGATATAAATGATGCCATCAAAAGGGAAAAAGAAATTAAAGGTTGGAGAAGAGAGAAGAAGAATAAGTTAGTTTCAAGATTTAATCCTCAATGGAAATTTTTGAATGATAGGTTCAGGACTGATCTGAGGTGAATGTAAGGATGCTTCCGGGAGTGTAATATAATCGGAGCGG
>CAZGTU010000288.1:0-2753 GCA_964528675.1 uncultured Bacteroidaceae bacterium | reverse complement strand
CGGAGATAGTCGAGGAGGGTGTGATTAAAAATCTTATTTACTTCCCTGCTGTTATCGCTTTTACCTATTTCTTTCTTTATGTTCTGAATAAACTGATCATCAAGAAAAAAAAGTTCTTTCTTTTTATCCTTGCCTTCGTTCTTTCTGTGGTAGTTTATACCCTCATTATTTACGGGATCGATCAGACCATTGTACCCTATGTTCTGGGTAAATCAGATTTCCTCCGCTACAACCTCAACACATTTTTCCAGAGTGCCTGGGGTGTGGTGTTAATTGCTATGGGTGCCGGATATATTAAGATGATTCGTACATGGAATATCACCGACCAGTATAAAATACAGCTTGAACTAGAAAAAACCCAGGCATATAATCAGCTTTTACGTTCAAAGATCAATCCTCATTTCCTTTTCAATACACTAAATAACATCACCTGTCTTCTGGAATTCGACACAAACAAGGCAAAAAAATCCATCATAGAACTGGGCGAGTTGATGGCTTATATGGTTTATGAAGCAGATGAAGATTTTGTTCTCCTCGAAAAGGAGATAAAATATATCCAGGATTTCATTGCATTGCAATCACTTCGGATCGGTCAGGATAATTTTGTTGACTTTGAAGTAGAAGGCGATCCCTCAGGACTTGAAATTGCCTCAATGTTACTCATTCCTTTTGTTGAAAACACCTTCAAGTATTGCGATAAATCTGCCTGTCCCGGTATTCTTATTCATATTAAAATCGAAAATGGTCAGCTTCAATTCAGGACCGAAAACAAGATCAGCCCCAACCAAAATGAACTGAATGAAAAAAGTGGTTTTGGAATAAAAAATGTTAAGAAAAGACTGGAACAACTCTATGCGGGAAAATATTCACTGGATATAGATTATGATAGAGAGATTGAGGGGTATTACAGGGTTGGCCTGGAGATTGGGTTGGAACATAGACCATAGACCATGCCTGCCCGCCGACGCGAAGGCCAGCGCAATGGCAGGCGGGGACCATGGAGGATATGTTGCAGAGCAATGAAGGTTAGGAAACTCCACATTGAAGAATTTATGAGGGAATTAAGGAGAGACCTCATTCTTCATAAACCGGCATCAACCATTCCTCCGTATCCTCATATTTACTCATAGAAGCCCAGCGGATTCCTCTCTTCATGATTTCGAGTGCTTCAGGAACTTCAAAATCTGCTACCACGTGCCCAAGGGATGAATAAAAAACTCTTCCTTTTCCATAGGTCTTTTTCCAGACCACCGGCATCACTGCCCCATCAATCCAGGGTGCATGCTCACCGGTAAAGGTAGTCTTTGCAAGTACCTTAACATTGGGGTCAACATGCATGTAGTATTGTTCAGAATTCATTTTGAAATCTTTGAGTCCGCGGGTTACAGGATCCTTCTTATCCGTAACATTCACTTCATAATCTATTACACCTCCGGGATGTGCCACCCACTGTCCGCCAACCATAAACTGGTATTCGGTATTATTCCGGAAGGAATCTCCTATACCTCCATGCCATCCGGCAATGCCAACTCCACGCTTAATGGCATCGAGCAAACCCTTCTCCTGTTCTTCGCTGATCTTACTCATGGTAACGATCTGTACCACCAGATCGGTTTCGGCCATCAATATAGAATCAGCATAACAATCAAGGCTATCAAACACTTTCACCTCAGCTCCTTCCGAACGCATCCATGGAACAAACAGATCACGACATTTCTCCGGCTCATGTCCCTTCCATCCTCCCCAGACAAAAATAACTTTTTTGCCCTCCAGGGGGCTATCGGATTCCTGTGCAACAAGATCTGAATTGAGAAAAATGCTTATAGCGAAAATTAATATCACGCCTTCTGTAAATAAATTTATTTTTTTCATCTGGTGGTTTAATTTGTTTTGAATATGGCATTAAAGATAAAATATTAATGGTAAAGATGAAATAGGGTTTAAGGGGGCGGAAAAGAGTTTGATCCTATTAAAATAAGGGGGCTTTATTTATTGCTTACACTGGAGTGGATAATGGACCATAGACCATGGAAGAAAGAAGAAGAAAGAAGCTGGAAGCTGGAAGGAAGAAGAAGCCAGGTAAGGGTTTAATACTTTACTTCTAATATTCGTGTTTTTTTGGGCAGAAAATTTTGAAGCACCTTCTGTAGGATAATCCCTATAGGCGCTACAGGGGCATGAAAAACATTTCAACTTTAAAAATTTGTTTGGTTCTGGCTTGTCATGGTTAGGGGTTTTAGGCTTAAGGGATTGTGATAGACCCAGCCGTTTACCGTTTACTGGTTACCTATTATCTTTCTAATTGTTTAAGGGTTCCCGCCTGCCATTGCACTGGCCTTTGCGTTGGCGGGCAGGTATGGTTTATAGCTTTAACGGTTGAGCAGGTGTAAATATTAATTATTGGATGAGCAGGGTATTGAATATGACCGTAAGTATCTTTTTATTTAAATAATTCAACCGCTCCGCGGTTGTGGGGACTTTGACGTTTCATAGCCGCGGGCGTGACCGCGGCTAAGGTAGTTTCATCGCTCCGCGATGATTTTCTTTGAATGAGAATATCTGTTGAGCAAGAGAAAATTTTCAATAAATTAAGTTTTTTCATTCCTCCTACGAATTCATATTTTAGCACATTCCTTCTTCTCTCTCCTTTGAGCTTTCAGCTTCTTCTCCCTTCCTCTTCCTTCCAGCTTCGAGCTTCCAGCTTCTTCTCCCTTCCTCTTCCTTCCAGCTTCCAGCTTCTTCTTCCCTCCTTT
>CAZGTU010000287.1:0-2797 GCA_964528675.1 uncultured Bacteroidaceae bacterium | reverse complement strand
TAATTTAGTCATCGTGCTATTTTGTTAATTATTTGAGGGGAAAGTGCCTTTCACATTTATCCCCATACTCCTTGCAGTTCCTGCAACCATTTTCATTGCAGATTCAACGGTAAAGCAGTTCAGGTCGGGCATTTTCGCCTCAGCAATTTGCTTTACCTGATCCCAGGACACTGTAGCAACCTTTAAACGGTTGGATTCCGCAGATCCTGATTTTACTTTAGCCATTTCGAGTAATTGTACTGCAACCGGTGGAGTCTTAACAATAAAATCAAATGACTTATCACTGTACACAGTGATTATTACAGGTAATAATTTACCTGCCTGTTCTTGTGTCCTGGCGTTGAACTGCTTACAGAATTCCATGATATTCACGCCCTTTGCACCCAGTGCGGGTCCAACCGGGGGTGAAGGGTTTGCGGCCCCACCACGAATCTGTAACTTGATCAAGCCTTCTACTTCTTTTGCCATGATTTAAAATTGTTTATTTAGATTACCGGTTCTCCAATCCATTGCATAACCATATAGGAAGCATTCAGGGGATATATAATTATCAGGATTGAATATTTTTAGATTAACTTTCTTTTTCAACTTGCATAAAACTGAGTTCAAGGGGTGTTTTTCTACCAAAGATCTTCACCATAACTTTCAGTTTTTTCTTTTCTTCATTAACTTCTTCTATAATGCCTGTGAAACTATTAAAAGGTCCATCAATCACCTTAACCGATTCACCAACGAAGAAGGGAACGTTAATTTCCTCATCGCCTGCAGCCAGTTCATCCACTTTTCCAAGTATCCGGTTGACTTCACTTTGACGAAGGGGAGTTGGCTCCTCTTCATCTTTAGAACCGAGGAAACCTATAACATTGGGAATATTTCTCAATATATGGGATACTTCACCAACAAGGGCAGCTTCTACCAGCACATAACCAGGAAAATAGTTTCTCTCCTTTGAGATCTTTTTCCCGTTTCTTATCTGGTACACTTTTTCCGTTGGTATAAGTACCTGTGATATAAAGTCTTTAAGATCGAGGCGGGAAACTTCACTCTCAATATATTCTTTCACTTTCTTTTCCTTCCCGCCAATTGCTCTTAACACATACCATTTTTTTTCAAGCTCGCTCATAATCCTTTTTTAAAAGAAGGCACTGTATATTAAACTTAGCAAATTCTGGAATCCCAGATCCATTACCAGAATTATTAGAGCAATTATCACAGTGGCCACCATCACAATCACTGCAGAATTCTGCAAATCTTTCCAACTAGGCCAGGTTACCTTATAAATAAGCTCGTTAAAAGCTTCCTGAATATAGATTTTTATTCTTTTCATTATTTAAAGAATTGGCACGGGAGGAGCGACTCGAACGCCCGACACCTGGTTTTGGAGACCAGTGCTCTACCAACTGAGCTACACCCGTGTTTGCCTTAAAAAAGACGAGAAGGTTCAGACCTGAAATGTCTGAACCTTTTTATTATCAATCCTGGGTTTTACTCAATAATCTCAATTACCTGTCCGGCACCTACAGTTCTACCACCTTCACGGATAGCAAAACGCAGACCCTGGTTAATAGCCACAGGATAGATGAGGTTAACAGTAATGGTTACGTTATCACCAGGCATAACCATTTCAGTTCCTTCAGGAAGTTGGATTTCTCCGGTTACATCAAGAGTTCTCAGGTAGAACTGAGGACGGTAATTATTATGGAATGGGGTATGACGTCCACCTTCTTCTTTTTTAAGTACATAAACCTCAGCTTTAAATTTGGTATGGGGTTCAATTGATCCCGGCTTGGCAATTACCATACCTCTTTTCACCTGCTTCTTGTCAATACCTCTGAGCAACAGACCTACATTATCTCCGGCTTCTCCGGTATCGAGTATCTTACGAAACATCTCCACCCCTGTACAAACTGTTTTCATTTTGTCAGCACCGAGTCCGATGATCTGCATTTCATCACCGGTCTTTATGACTCCTGTTTCAATCCTACCGGTTGCAACAGTGCCTCTACCGGTAATTGAAAATACATCTTCAACCGGCATAAGGAAATCCTTTTCAACATCACGTGGGGGAATCGGGATATATTCATCAACCGCAGCCATAAGTTCTACCACCTTTTCGACCCACTTAGCTTCACCATTTAGTGCACCAAGAGCGGATCCATGGATCACGGGAACATTATCACCGTCAAACTCATAAAAATCAAGAAGTTCACGAACTTCCATTTCAACAAGCTCGAGAAGTTCTGGATCGTCAACAAGGTCTACTTTATTCAGGAAAACAACAATTTTAGGTACGTTTACCTGACGTGCAAGAAGAATATGTTCACGAGTTTGTGGCATAGGACCATCTGTACCTGCTACTACCAGGATAGCACCATCCATCTGCGCTGCACCTGTTACCATGTTCTTTACATAGTCAGCGTGACCGGGACAGTCGACGTGAGCATAGTGACGTTTCTCTGTCTGGTATTCAACGTGAGCAGTATTAATGGTGATACCACGTTCTTTTTCCTCCGGAGCGTTATCAATGGAATCAAAACTTCTGATCTCTGACCAGCCCTTTTCGGAAAGAACTTGCGTGATAGCAGCGGTAAGTGTTGTTTTACCATGGTCAACGTGACCAATGGTACCAATGTTAACATGAGGTTTGGACCTATCAAATTTTTCTTTTGCCATAACTCAAATATTAATTAGCGAATTTTTATTAAACAATTATTTAGTTTTCTACATTTATTACCTTCGAGAGCCGATGACGGGAATTGAACCCGTGACCTCTTCCTTACCAAGGAAACGCTCTACC
>CAZGTU010000286.1:0-2815 GCA_964528675.1 uncultured Bacteroidaceae bacterium | reverse complement strand
TTGTTTTTTGGAATTTTTGCCAAATAATGCAAGAATATTAGATATAAGGTACTAAAATATCACCCTATGAAAAAATACATCCATATCCCATCATTGATCATTGCCCTGATTTCTATTTTATTTTCATGCAATCAGCAGATTCCTGAAAAACCAAACGTTATTCTTATCATGGCTGATGATATGGGCTATGAATGCCTGGGCATCAACGGAACCACAGAATACGATACACCTGTGCTTGATAAGCTGGCACAAACCGGCATAAATGTAAGTCATTGTATATCACAACCCCTGTGTACACCCTCAAGGGTTAAAATCATGACTGGGCTTTATAATTACAGGAATTATGAGGCTTTTGAATACCTCAACCCGGATAGTTACACTTTTGGTCAATTGATGAAAGATGCAGGTTATCATACCGCAATCGCAGGCAAATGGCAACTTAATGGTCGTCATTTTAATAAAGAAGGATGGCAGGACCAGGACAGGCCATTTCATTTCGGATTTGATGAGTATTGTCTGTGGCAGGTTACAAAGGGCAGACAGGAAGGTGAGAGATATGCTGATCCCCTGATATTCAAAAATGCAGTGAAAATGGAAGGTCTTGAAAACGCTTACGGACCTGATATATTCACGGATTTTATAACTGATTTTATTGAAAAACACAAGGATGAACCTTTTTTCATCTACTACCCTATGGTCCTGGTTCATGAACCTTTCGTCCCCACCCCCGATTCAGAAGAATGGGCAGATCCTTCCGGAAGGCATGAACGTGATACCGCATATTTTAAGGATATGGTTGAGTACACTGATAAGATAGTCGGAAAAATAGTTAATAAGCTGGATGCAACAGGAAACATGGATAACACCTTACTTATATTCACGGGCGATAATGGTACTGATGTGCATATATATACCGATATGATAAAAGGTACATACAGAGGAGGAAAAGGAAAACCATCAGATCCCGGCACCCGGGTTCCACTTGTCATTTCATGGCCCAATGTAATTGAAAAGCCTCTTTTTTACAATGGGCTGGTTGAATTCAGTGATTTCTTTGCTACACTGGCAGATATCACAGACCAGGATCACAGCTCTGACGGAAAAAGTTTTCTTCCCCTTCTCACGGGTGAAACAAACCTGCACCGGAAAACAGTTTTCGTACACTACGATCCCGGATGGGGAAAATTTGAGAAGGCAAGATTCATAAGAACACTTACCTATAAATTGTATGAAGACGGCAGGTTTTATGATATGTTAAAAGATCCGCGGGAAAAAGAACCCATAGATACCACGAACCTGAGCCTTATTGAAAGAGAAAGTTTCGAGATGCTAAAGAACGAACTTGCAGAACATCCGACCGTCAAACTTGTTGAATAGGCAAACAAGAAAACGAATTCTATGAAATCTATGGATATCGGTGCCGGGTTTACCGACTATTACCAGGTAACCATGGGGCAGGCATATTTTATGTCCGGGAGCCGAGACACAAGGGCCTGTTTTGATTATTTTTTCA
Source organism: uncultured Bacteroidaceae bacterium (assembly GCA_964528675.1). Taxonomy (GTDB): domain Bacteria; phylum Bacteroidota; class Bacteroidia; order Bacteroidales; genus CAYRTD01. The sequence goes on along the minus strand of CAZGTU010000286.1, from coordinate 1,302 downwards.
GAAAGATTCCTTTCCAGGGAGGATATGTTGTTTTCGCGGGTTTGCAAAATCTACTTGATGTATTGCAAGATTTTTCATTCACCTCAAAAGAAATTGATTATCTTAGAAAGCAAGGTCTTGATGAAGAATATCTTTCCTACCTGGAAAATTTTTCATTTAACGGAACCATAATATCGGTCCGGGAAGGAGACATAGTATTCCCAACAACCCCCGCAGTACGAGTCGAAGCCAATATCATTGAGGCTCAGATGCTTGAAACTCTTCTTCTCAATTATTTAAATTTTCATTCCCTTATTGCTACAAAAGCCTCCCGTATTTCCAGGGTGGCAGGAGATAAGAAGTTGACCGATTTCGGATTAAGACGCGCCCAGGGCCTGGGTGCATATCATGCATCATTTGCTGCTATCATTGGAGGATTTGATTCTACGAGTAATGTCAAAACCGGGGTGGATTTTGATCTCAACATTTCAGGTACCATGGCACACTCATTTGTTCAAAATCAGGATGATGAGTTAACCGCATTCAGGAAATATGCCGATTCTCATCCCGATAAGTGTGTACTTCTTGTCGATACCTACGACACTTTGAAATCAGGAGTTCCCAATGCCATCAAAGTAGCGAAAGAATTGAAAGAGAAAGGCCATTCTCTTGCTGCCATCAGGCTGGATAGCGGGGATCTTGCTTACCAGGCCAAAGAAGCCAGGAAGATGCTGGATAATGAAGGATTAAAAGAAGTAAAGATCGTGGCCTCCAATCAACTTGACGAACATGTGATAAAAAGCCTCCTTGACCAGAATGCACCCATCGATTTCTTTGGAGTTGGCACTAAATTGATAACAGCCGAGCCTGACGGAGCGCTTGATGGAGTTTATAAGCTCTCTGAATCGGATGGCAAACCCCGCATGAAACTTTCAGAAAATCTGGCAAAAATGACACTTCCAGGCAAAAAAGACCTTTACCGCTTATTGGATGAAAAAGGCAATTTTTATGGAGGGGACCTTATATGCCGACAAAATGAGGATGCTTCCATGATGTATCATCCTCTCGATAAATCCAAAAACATGGATATTGAAAAATTTAAAAAAGAAAATCTTCATTACAAAGTCATGGATAATGGTAAAATCACGATAAAAAGAAAAAGTGTCACTGAAATTGCAGATTTTTCGGTCCATCGTTTATCGAAACTATCTATTGAATATAAACGATTTGATAATCCGCATGTTTACAAAGTAGGAATAAGTCCGGAATTGATGAATTTGCGAGATGAACTGAGACAAACCTTTAAATCAAAATTATGAAAGC
>CAZGTU010000285.1:0-2824 GCA_964528675.1 uncultured Bacteroidaceae bacterium | reverse complement strand
CCCTTCCTATACCAATAATACTTTTCCATATCCACATCCCTTGCAGCTTCATTAAGTTCCCTGTATTCGGGTGAAGTGTAAAAAGGATCCGGATTATCAATGGGGAATGGATTTCTGAAGCTGCCGGTGAAGTTTCTCAGGCTTTCCTGCATTTGTTTCACCACTCCGGCATATTCGGGTTCATAAGCAAGGTTGTATTGTTCGCCGGGATCTTTTTCCAGATTGTAGAGCTGATCAGCATCAAAATAGTAGGGATACCTCAGAATAGCAGGTTCATCGCCGAGATTTCCTTTATAGGTGTAAGATTTTTCCACTGCTCCGTTCTTCATATTCTCAAGGAGTTCCCCGGGAAGCCGAAAGGCTATATATTTATATTTTCCAGACAAAACAGCCCGGGTATATCCAAATTCAAAAAAGAGCGTTTCATCATCTTTTTTCATGTTTTTGGATTTAACCAGGTAATCCAAACGGTTTTTTCCGTCTATACTCATATCTTCCGGCAATTCAGTACCGGCCATGGCTGCAAATGTAGGCATGAGATCATGAAGGCCCATTTTTTTATTGGTTTTGGTTCCCGGTTTTATCATCCCGGGCCATTTCATTCCAAAAGGAATGTGAACTCCACCCTGGTAGCAGGTTGCTTTACCGTCATAACGATTATGGTCGGTGGTAAAGATCACTGCCGAATTTTCGGTGAAATTATTTTTATCCAATTCATCGAGAATTGATCCGACACAATCGTCGGTCCAGACCGTACCTGAGGTTTTAAAATTAAATGGATATCCATTTTCCATGACTCTCTCCGAAATTGTAGAACGGGGTGGCATAACCCCTTCAAGGTCATCCACCAGTCCGGCCTGGGTGATCCTTATGTCTGAATTGATCGATTCGATGTGACAGGGACCATGATGGGTAGTAATATTTATGATCAGGAAAAAAGGTTGATTCTTATCCTTATTCATCCGGATAAAGTCGATGGCTCCTTTTGCAAGCCACTCCAGGTTATGATATTGCAAGGCCTCTACAAAGCCATCATCATTATTCTGGGGTACTATGGAAGCAGCATAGTCGAAGCCGGCTTTTTTAACATGTTCAATCACTGCTGCCTGGTAAGCTTTGAGGACGCTGTCTACTTCCGGATCGGTAATATCTGCATCTGCCGGCAGTTTATAAGGTGAACGGTCGAATCCCATGTGCCATTTGCCCACAAATCCTGTTGAATATCCGGCTTCCTGCAGCATTTCACCAAGGGTGTATTCTTTTTCTGCATCCAGAAAGGTGTTCCAGGTGATGTTATAGGGTTGATCTTCCGGAAATTCACTTACAAATTTTTCATCCCGGCACCTTCCGGCATATCTTCCTGTATGAAGGGAATATCGACTGGGGGTGGAGACTGCAGATGTACAGTAGAACCGGGTCGCTTCCAAACCTTCATTTACAATGTTGTCAATATTGGGAGAAAGTCCGGGTCCGCCACCAAATCCCCAATAAGTAAAAGCATTATCATCGGTAAAGAACATCACGATATTCGGTCTGTCATCTTCGCGCGATGTGTTATTATTTTTAACTTCATTGCAGGAGTTAAGTCCTCCAAGCACAAGCCCTGCACCTGTAATTCCTGTGAGCAATTTTTTGTTCGGCATTACGCTTGTATTTTAGTTTGCAGTTTTTTCATTTCCGGGGATTTTATCCCAGTACCCTTCTTCCATTAATGCGATCAGTCCCAATAAACCTCCCCAGGAATAAAAACCATCACTGTTTCTTACGTCTGAGCCTATGCCTGTTTCTGCATTATAATTTTCGTATACCCTGCGGTTTTCCTGCCATTCTTTCATCAAAAGATTGTAAGATTTTTCAGCAAGTATTGAACGGGCTTCCGGCAGGTCATAATTCCGAAGCCCAAGATAAACAAGGAAATTCATCGGTGCCCATATTCTTCCGCGCCAGTAGGAATTGTCTTCATATGCCGGATCATTTCTTGCAATAGAAGGAAGCATATATGTGCCATAAAATTCTTCAGGATTCATAAAATGTTCTTCGATCATCCTTTCAGCCTGTTCCTGTGAAGGCACTCCGGCGAGTAACGGATAAAAGTTAGTGGGAGCAAGACGAGATGAAAACTCTCCACTTACAAGATTCAGATCTCGGTATATACCGCTTTCTTCATCCCATAATCCGGTCAGGCTGGTTGAATATTTTTCTGCTCTTTCCCGGAGTTCAATGGCATCATCCGGTTTGTCGAGGATATCTGCGATCTCAGCAAGAGCCTTACAATCGGCGATGTATAATCCCATTAATCCGACTGAAGCCAGTTCGAGCATGTTTTTTTCCGGATTATATTCTGCCGAATCGAAAAGGGGCGAATTGTCAAGGCCCGATTCAAATTTTGCCCCTTGTTTAGTGTTACTTTTTCTGCCTTTGGGTAACTGGTAATTATCGACGGGATCAGAACCCCAGGAGAGATAGCCCATATTATCTCTTTCTCTCGGCCACCAGCGATTCCAGCTTAGCAGGTTTTCATATACTTCTTCCAGGAACCAGTTTTCCGGGTATTTATCATAAATCATTTTAACAATAATGCTTCCCACGGGGGGCTGAGAACGGTCAAAAGATTTTTGATTGGCAAGTGCTCCGCTGAAATTTGGTATAAAACCTTCCGGGGTTATCTCATCGCTTATGGCAATGGCATTGGAGAAAGCATGGTACTTATTATCCAGAGCGTACATGGCTGCAGTGAAATATGTATCCCAGTCAAACAGGACCCATCCTCCCCAGACTTCATTCCAGATACGGCTTACCGGAGTGATAGCCCTGTGATTAAATG
>CAZGTU010000284.1:0-2871 GCA_964528675.1 uncultured Bacteroidaceae bacterium | reverse complement strand
TTCATTTCTTCACAACTTTGTGTATATTTATTACAGAATTTTTTAACGTTATGAAACACAAAGTTTTTCTTACGTTTTCATTTATCCTGCTGATAAGTCTTGGTTCCTGTAAGTATCAGACAGACAAACCTGAAGAAGATATAACCGGTGATTTTTCAACACAGACTATTGAGCCTCAACGGGTGAGAGAGATATTTTACAATATGTACAGGCCGGAGGAAATGAGCCGGATCTTTCAGAAAGTAGGGGCTAATTTTAATCCGGATCTACCCAATTCATCCGAGCATTTTGCAAGGTATCGTAAACCAAGGGAAATTGCCATTGCCATCGGGGTGTATGGAGTGGATCTTCATTATGCCCGTATGTTTGATCAAAAAATGATGACAGCACGGTATTTCAATGTAGTAGAGATCCTTTCCGAGAAACTGGGTATTCCTCAAACCTATTATGAAGATATTTTTGAGAGACTGGAAGAAAAATTCCCTGATCAGGATTCTGTTTCTATCATTGCTTCAAGAATTTATGAGAAGACAGATAAGTTCCTGAAAGAAAACGATATGAATTCCCTTGCAGCCCTTATCGTTATGGGAGGCTGGGTTGAAGCATTATATATAGCATCTAAGATCCTGGAAAATAATCCTTACAATATGGAGATCATGGACAGGATAGCTGAGCAAAAATATTCACTTAACAGTTTAATTTATCTTTTAAGTAATTACCAGGAAGATATACGCATTACTGAATATATTTTAATGTTGAAGCGTTTGAGGAAAGCTTATGCCAGATATGAGATCTATTATGATGAAGAAGATTTTATTCTGGATACAACCAATAAAAAGATCACGGCTACCGAATATGAATCGGAGTTCAATGATGAAATTGTGAATGAAATCTCATTGGTAATTGAAGAGATTAGGGAGAATATTGTGAATTAAATGAAGGTGATGAGAAGAAAAATTTATCAACCCCCAAAGGTAGATTTTTATACATCACAGTCCTCAGCTTATAATTTTGATCCTGATTTTATTCGTAAGGACAGATTTTGGAAACAGGCGAAATCTGATTTCGATCAATATTTTTTAAATGGCACTGTTGATAGTGAGGAATACCGGATACCCAAAAAGATACATCAAATCTGGCTTGGGAGCAAGTTTCCGAAAGAATATAAAAGCTGGCAAAAAACCTGGATTGATAATCATCCGGACTGGGAGTATATTTTATGGACTGAGAAAGAGATTGAGAATTTTAACTTCAAAAACAAAGAAGTATTTGATAAAACCCCAAATTACGGATCGAAATCAGATATATTAAGATATGAAATTTTGAATAGATTTGGAGGTTTGTATATTGATACCGATTTTGAATGCTTCAAACCCTTTGATTATCTTCATTTGAATATGGATTTTTATGTGGGGATCATTTTTGAGAAGGAATTCAATGTAACAAACGGTATTATTGGTTCGGTGCCGGGACATCCGGTTTTGGAGCATTTGATCAATTCAATTAATTCTCCTGTTGTTTCAAATAATACAGAAAAGATACATGAAATTACCGGTCCATGGGCATTGAATGAAGCTTACAAACTAAAAATGTTTGACAAGACCTTCAGAAATGTTGCCTTTCCGGTAAGTTATTTCTTTCCGTTTCCTAACAATAAACTTCATATAAGAAGTGAGAGAAAGATTAAGAAATATAAAAAACCTGAAAGCCTGGCTTTACATTACTGGGAAGTGAGCTGGACAAGGAAAAATAATCTCCTGGGAAAAACACGCTTCAAGATTTTGAGATCTATCCCTCAAGGCATTAAAAATAGAGTAAAAGAAATCTTTGGGAAGTAGATTGCTTAAAATAAATCCATCCCTGTTTTTATCAGAATAATATCAATAATCAATCCAAGCAGGAATAATCCACCGAACCTTCTGTTGTAAACAAATGCGTGGGCTGAAAGGTATAGTGGCCAAACGTTTTTTTCCAGATCCTCGGGTTCGTTCTCGGGCCTGGGTTTGGAATAGATCTTTGCTGCCCAGATGAATTTCGGGATAGCCAGAAATACGATCAGCATGGCAATTGTAAGCTGTTGTGTTATTACCATTACCAGGATGAGGATAAACTGCAGGGCCCATAGTCCGATATTGGTATAGCGGGCTGCTTTTTCTCCGATGATGACCGGCAATGTATGCACGCCTTTTTTCTTATCTTCTTTCAGTTTATCGGTATGTTTTCCGAATAATACCGAGGTAGGGCCAATAGCGTATATGAGACCGATCATAACTGCTTCCCAGCTCCAGACAGATCCGCCGCTTACATAATATACTCCTCCTATCATAAGAGGACCCCATACCAGGAGTACGGTAGGTTCACCCAGTCCTATGTATTTGAGCGGCCAGGTATAAAAAAGCAGGAAGAAAAGTCCTGCGATAGCTATGTAAAATGTCAGCGGACCGGTATTCCATACAAGGTATATACCGGCAATAATTGCGAGTGCAAGAGTGATAAGAATGTAACGGAAGAAAACCGGTTTGGTCATCAATCCGTGCTCCAGGGGCTGTGGACCGTATTGAGATCTGTAATAGTTATCCTTATCAATTCCTTTGTTGTAATCGACAAGATCATTGATCAGATTATTGGATGCATGCGCGAAAATGAGTCCAAGTAGGGCTACAGTAAAATACCACCAGTTTACCTGGCCGTCGCGAAAAGCAAGCAAACCACCGACCGCGGCAGAAAGTGCAGTAAGAATGAAAACTGCAGAACGAGAGGCTATGAGCCATTTTGAAATTATATCATAAGATTTCCATTCTTCTTCAGTTACCCTTGGTATTGTTTTCAATGCTTTAAGCCATGTTTGAACCTGTATCATTGTATGTAAAA
>CAZGTU010000283.1:0-2907 GCA_964528675.1 uncultured Bacteroidaceae bacterium | reverse complement strand
TATTCCCGTATTCATCGGTCACGGTCAGGGTAACCAGGGTGGTGTCATCAATCATGGTCCCGGCCGCAGGCTCCTGGGTTATGGTGAAGGGTGAACATTCGGAAACGGAGAGATCCGGATCGACTGTGTAATCCAAAAGGATGAAACTGCAATTCTCATCCAGCAGTACCTCCTGGTCAGGTAAACAGAGGGTAATGAAAGGATCAGTTTCATCAATAACAGTGACATTGAAATTCACCTGGGAAGTATTCCCTGCCTCATCCCTTACCTCAAGTATTACATTGTTTGTGTTGCCACTCAGGATTGTGCCCGCCTCTGGAATTTGGGTTACTTCAGGTACAGTAGTGAAATTATCGCTTGAAACCAGATCCGGGGTATAATCAGGCAGAACAGCTTCACAATTTTCATTTCCTGTCAGTGTATCATTTTCATGATTGGAAGCGATCTGTGGAGGAGTGAGGTCCACAGTGATCATCACGGTATCTCGATTCATATTCATCGCATTATCGCGCACAAACACCAGAAGTTGATTCGTTCCTTCAGGCAGAGATTCCAGGGTGGCTGAAGTATTTGATCCGGTATTCACAGTGCCTTCCGAATTTAATTTGTAAGCATATTGATTTATTCCACTATGTTCATCCCATCCCGACCATTCGAGCAGGAGGGTGCCGGTATTTACAATTGTATCGGTAGCCGGGCTGGTAATTGTTATTTCCGGAAGATCCCTGTCGATTCTTGCATAAAGTCGTTTTACAGAACTCTCATATCCGACCTTATCAGTCACTTTCATATCGAAGGTATATTCACCTGTGGTCACTGCTATGGTTCGTTCTTCAAGGGTTGATCCCCAGGCACCGCCATTCATGGATAACTGACGCGTCTGAATACCACTTCCCTGATCGCTGGAGTTAAATCGCAATCTGACTGAACCGGAATTTCTCCAGGGTGGAGATGATGATGAAAAAGCACTGCCATATAGATCTACTGGTGACAGGTTCGGGCTGTGAAGGTCAATATATGTATAGAGAGTTCTTGCCGGCCCGATAAGGCCCACATTATCTACCGCACGAAAACTGAAAGAATAACTTCCGGTGTTCAGCGAGGGACTGTATCCTGAGGATATGGTTTGCCAGGCACCGCCGTTTACTGATAACTCATAATGATGAACACCGCTTCCTGCATCACCGGGATTTGACCATGTGAAGGTCAGATCTGTCCGTGTGGTCCATGAATCGACAGGAAATGTGAAAACAGGAAATCCATTGGAACTTACCGACATTGCATTGGGTGCAGAAAGATCAACGTAAAAATCGGATCCTCTGTAAACCTCCGACCATCGGTATGCATGCATCCCGGGATCAAAATAGTTAAAAGAGGCATACCATTCATATCTCCCTGTAGGAAGATCTTCTTCCCATGCAACCGGCTCAAGTTTACCCGGCATTTCAATCTCCCTGTCATAACTACCCCCATAAGCATGGTTGGAAACACGGATCCTCATCTTTTCGAATGGCTGTCCAAACTGGCATTCAAACCATGGTCTGCTTATTTGTTCCCAGGTTGTCCAGAGATTCGACGGCTCAGGATAGGAACTCTTATAGACATTTAATTCCTGGGCAGAGCTCAGATGTGTAAAAAAGGATAAAAAGAAAAAAAACGGCAAAAAATATCGCATCCGCAACATAGCAGGCATTTTAAGTTTTTAGTATGGCTAAATAGAAGTAAAAAAGGTTCTTTTATATTGATCTTTTACGACTTAAGAAATGAATTGTTACGATATAATTAAATTGTTACGATTTAAATAAATTTACCTGTCAAACCTTTAATGGTAGCGCTCGAAATGGGAAGGAGCTGGAAGCTCGAAGCTGGAAGGAAGAAGAAGCTGGAAGCTGGAAGCTGAAAGCTGGAAGGAAGAAGGAAGAAGGAAGAAGCTGGAAGTTCAATGATTCCCTGTTTCCAGGAGCGACTGGTTGCCGAGTGGAAGTTGGTGAGCGGCGGTTACTGAGCGACAGTCGAAGTAAGTCGAACCAAGATTGGTGAGCGCAGTCGAACCATGGAATCCCGTTGGCAATTCATCAGAGATTGGCGATAATACTTTGATTTAAGCCAAAAAAAGGAGTTGAAATTAAGTTTTTGAGCTCTTTTCCTGGTAGTTAACAATACACCCTCAGGGTTTAAGACCCTAAGGGTCTATAAAGAGATTCAATTTCCCCAGCCTCTGAAACCCCGGGGAAGCGAAAATAAAAAGGAAGAGAAGAAATTAATAAAAAGCTCTCTAAGCTAAAGAGACTGGAACTCTCAACCCCTGAAACCTCTTCCTAAACTTCCCCCAACCCGAAACATCTCCAAACTCCACATTCACCTCCAAACTCCAAACTCCAAACTCTCCACACTCTCCCCACTCCCACTCAAAATTCCGCCCGCAAAGCAAACACCAAATTCCTTCCCGCACCCGAAATCCCTGAACTGTAAGGACGATAGCGCTGATCGGTCAAATTTTCCACTCCACCGCTGATGCTGAACACCTCGGTGAGCCGGTAAAGGGCTTTAAAATTCAGGGTATACCATGCCGGTGCATAGGTTTTACCATTCTCGTCGAGGGCGTAAATCTCATATTTATCCTGCTCACCTAGCGGAAGCTCATCATGTGATTTTTCACCCTGGTAAAAGGAATTGATTTCCAGGGTAAAGCCGTTCTTTTGATAGCGCAAGCGGCTCACTCCAAACAATGGGGCTGCATGTCGCGACGGACTCGTGCTGCCGTCATCCAGTTCCTCCTCTCCTACCTGGTAATTCAGATCGGATAAGAAAGTGAATCCGGCTGGTAACTTGAGCTCCATTCCGGCCTGAACGCCATATACATTGGCAACCGCAGCATTCTGTATGGCCTGCACCCGGCTCAGGGTG
>CAZGTU010000282.1:0-2959 GCA_964528675.1 uncultured Bacteroidaceae bacterium | reverse complement strand
AAGTATGGAACCTCCCCAAACTCGGATCATAAAACCGGGCCCCATAATCGTACCAGCACTATATCTTCAAAATAATCATTAATTCATAAAATTCACCCATTATATAGAAATCCTTATTCAAAACCGCATAATCAAAGATATCCATGATAAGTTTTTCTATATCTTCCAATTGATTATATTCCGGTAAAAAGAACAATTCGACTAATTCGATTTGATGGTCTTTTTGAACGTTGAACTTGATGTATAATTCTCTTCCATGCAGAGATGGGTGAGTTTTCTTTATAATATTCTCTATCTCTTTTAAAGTGGGGAAAACTACAAGCTTCAATTCTCCCTTAAGTCCTCTATCCTCAAAAAAAGTAATTATAGATACTTTATCATTATTAATATCAGGGTATTTGTAGTGAGGATGTATTAATTCTTCTTGTCCAAACAAATTCAAACAATTGAAAATGATAGTTGCACTAAATAGTATTTTGCTTATCATTTTTGGTTTTTTAAATACATTAAATAATTATATGCATGCGGGGCCAGATACCGAACTTTATATTTGGAATAGGGATGATCTGGTGTTTGCTCTGACAATCGATTATATGCATCAATATATTGCCTATAAATTGAATAAGCATTTTTATTTGAAATAGGATTTCCGCTAATTAAAGGGAAATAAGAATCTAAACCTGATCTTCCAGCTGGGACATCAGGATAAAGTTCCCCTCTCACAGTATAATTATATAGTTTAGCTTCGCTTTCAATTTCTGAACTATTACGAGTATTGTTATACATGTATTGCCTTTGAAAGCCATGAAAAAATTCTTCAGAAATTGCTGTTGAAGAAGCATTTGATCTTAAGGTAATACTTCCTTCCGGAGAATAAAACCCTTCATATTTTTTTGCATCTTCTTCAGAAGATCCTTGCTCTTTTGCTCTATCATCAACCTTTTTATCGTTCACCTCAATTGTAATATGATATTCTTCAGAGGATTCGAAAAAGGAGTACAATAAATTGAATGATTCAGAATCATTCCTCATTGCATTAATTTCTTTCTTTTTCTTTCTTGTTTCTTTTCCTGAGGTATTCCAATATATACTATCTCCATTTACATCGATAAATAGGATTGGATTATTAGCTGCATATTGGTAATTTGATAGGAAGTAGTATTTTTCGCTGAACCTATCCTGTGTATGGAACCTACCGATGGCCGGATCATAAAACCTCGCCCCATAATCGTACCAGCACTATATCTTCAAAATAATCATTAATTCATAAAATTCACCCATTATATAGAAATCCTTATTCAAAACCGCATAATCAAAGATATCCATGATAAGTTTTTCTATATCTTCCAATTGATTATATTCCGGTAAAAAGAACAATTCGACTAATTCGATTTGATGGTCTTTTTGAACGTTGAACTTGATGTATAATTCTCTTCCATGCAGAGATGGGTGAGTTTTCTTTATAATATTCTCTATCTCTTTTAAAGTGGGGAAAACTACAAGCTTCAATTCTCCCTTAAGTCCTCTATCCTCAAAAAAAGTAATTATAGATACTTTATCATTATTAATATCAGGGTATTTGTAGTGAGGATGTATTAATTCTTCTTGTCCAAACAAATTCAAACAATTGAAAATGATAGTTGCACTAAATAGTATTTTGCTTATCATTTTTGGTTTTTTAAATACATTAAATAATTATATGCATGCGGGGCCAGATACCGAACTTTATATTTGGAATAGGGATGATCTGGTGTTTGCTCTGACAATCGATTATATGCATCAATATATTGCCTATAAATTGAATAAGCATTTTTATTTGAAATAGGATTTCCGCTAATTAAAGGGAAATAAGAATCTAAACCTGATCTTCCAGCTGGGACATCAGGATAAAGTTCCCCTCTCACAGTATAATTATATAGTTTAGCTTCGCTTTCAATTTCTGAACTATTACGAGTATTGTTATACATGTATTGCCTTTGAAAGCCATGAAAAAATTCTTCAGAAATTGCTGTTGAAGAAGCATTTGATCTTAAGGTAATACTTCCTTCCGGAGAATAAAACCCTTCATATTTTTTTGCATCTTCTTCAGAAGATCCTTGCTCTTTTGCTCTATCATCAACCTTTTTATCGTTCACCTCAATTGTAATATGATATTCTTCAGAGGATTCGAAAAAGGAGTACAATAAATTGAATGATTCAGAATCATTCCTCATTGCATTAATTTCTTTCTTTTTCTTTCTTGTTTCTTTTCCTGAGGTATTCCAATATATACTATCTCCATTTACATCGATAAATAGGATTGGATTATTAGCTGCATATTGGTAATTTGATAGGAAGTAGTATTTTTCGCTGAACCTATCCTGTGTATGGAACCTACCGATGGCCGGATCATAAAACCTCGCCCCATAATCATACCAATTTACGCCCAATTTTGAGCGTTCTTTGGATTTCCAGACGCACCTCAAAGAAGGTTCATTTTTTTCGGTATGTGGGAGTTTCAGGCAGCCCATGGGATTGATTATTACTCTAAAGTAGCATTTTTTTCTTTTAATTGAAGTCTTTAACTGAAAAAGATTTTACTTCCAGCTATTTCAATTTTCTCAGTTAAAAGAAAAAATCCCCCGGGTTCTTTAAACAGACCACTGCATTTTTAACCACTTAGGCAACCTCCAAAGCCAGCGTGGGCAGGCAAGGTTTTTGGTGAAAAAATTTTTACAGGTTTCGTTAGCATCGAGGATCTTCGTTTCCTGGATTATTCCCGGTTAAAGCGACATAAAATTTTTTCTCCAAAACCCAACGGGCTTGACCTTGCGCGGGCTGTCCGGTGGCTTTACCTTTGCTCTAAGTGGTTAAAATGAAGCGATTAATCTGAGTTCGAAGGTAATCTCTTCGTGCAGCTCCGGCAAAAGCAATCCGGGGAGGGCATTAGCGCGATGGCTTGCTTTTGCCGGTGCTGCTT
>CAZGTU010000281.1:0-3004 GCA_964528675.1 uncultured Bacteroidaceae bacterium | reverse complement strand
TCTTTTAAATTTGGTATTCCAACCCTTTTGCTGTTTTTAGCTATTGGAATGTTGGCCGGGTCTGAAGGTTTGGGTGGGATCAATTTTGACAATCCCCAGATGGCTCAATTTATTGGGATTGTTTCATTAAACTTTATTTTGTTTTCAGGAGGACTCGATACGAACTGGAAATCCGTTAAGCCCATACTATGGCAGGGAGTAGCCTTATCTACTCTGGGTGTTTTGCTCACGGCTCTTTTGCTTGGCACCTTTGTGTGGTTAATTACTGACTTCACCATTTATGAAAGCATGTTGCTGGGGTCTATAGTATCATCGACCGATGCGGCTGCGGTCTTTTCCATACTCAGGTCGAAAAGCCTGGCACTCAAATCGAAGTTAAGGTCCACCCTGGAGCTGGAAAGTGGCAGTAATGACCCGATGGCCTATGTTTTAACCATTTCTTTTCTGACCCTGGTTGTCAATCAGGATAAAGACATCACCTCTATTCTTCCGCTTTTTTTTCAACAAATGTTTTTAGGAGCTATTGCAGGTTATGCTTTTGGTAGATTGAGTAAATTTGTCATCAATAATATTAAACTTGATTTTGAAGGTCTTTATCCGGTTCTGGTAATTGCCTTAATGTTTATCACATTTTCAGCAACTGACTTTCTCAAGGGTAATGGCTTCCTTGCAATATACATTTGTGCGGTTTATCTGGGCAATCAGGACCTGATTCATAAAAAGACTATTTTTAAGGTGTATGACGGATTGGCCTGGCTAACAGAAATTGTATTATTTCTTACCCTGGGCTTATTGGTTTTTCCGTCAAAAGTCTTCCCTGTTATCGGCGTCGGTATTATCATTTCTGTATTCCTGATTTTATTTGCCCGGCCAATAAGCGTTTTTATAAGTTTGATTTTCTTTAAAATGAAATTAAGAAGACGTTTTTATATTTCATGGGTAGGTTTAAGAGGTGCGGTGCCAATTGTCTTTGCAACATATCCCTTATTGGCTGGCATAGAAAAGGCGGATATGATCTTTAATCTGGTATTTTTTATTTCTGTTACCTCCGTATTAATTCAGGGAACTTCTTTAACCCTGGTGGCAAAATGGCTTCATGTAGCTCTGCCAGAGAGGCTGAAACAAGCCTCGGAAGTAGACAAATTTATTTCAGAAATGCCCAAAACAGCGATGAAGGAGATTAAACTTTTACCGGGTTGTAATGCGGTAAATCAAAGAATTGTTGATCTGGGTTTGCCAAAAAGTACCATAATTGCTATGATTAAAAGAAATGGACAGTATTTAACGCCAAATGGTTCCACAGAATTAAAACCCAATGATGTACTGTTAGTCCTTTCAGATGATGAAGAAGGAATTGAGAATATCCGTAATTACCTTAGCATGCCTTCACAAAACCAAACCTAAAATTGTTAAGCCATGAGGTCTTTTATAATTTCTGATTTCTTGGTTTTAAGCTTTAGGGGTAATGAAATAGGGATTGACCTGTACAAATACTGAGAAATATTATATTCACCTTTTCACCGTCTTAATTCCGGAGAGGCAAAGGGAAGGGGTATGGGATTGTATCTTATTAAAAGCATGATAGAAAAAACGGCGAATCTATTGAAGTGGAAAGTGGATCTGGGCAGGGCACAAAATTTAAATGTTATTTGAAAGAGTATTCTTAGAAAGATATCGTTTTTTTTCTTAGTTTTATTGAGAGATGCGGTTATAAGAGGTTGATATTCTGGAAAGGCAGCCATAATTATAAATCTTATATCATGGAACTACGAAAATTCAGAAACCGTTATGACCTTGAACTTATTCAGGCTTCTCATGAAAATATTATCCTGGGAAATCTGGTTTGGGATCCCTTCTTCGGAAAGCCCAAATTTACTTCCGGTAAAGGAATGAGCAATCATATTGCCAATGCCTATCTCGACGCTGAAATCATAACACAGGATGAATGGAGCCAATACTTGGATGAATTAAAACAGGTAAAGGAAATAGAAGCCCATTTTGCAGATGCTGTGATCGATGTTGATATGAACCTGGTGGCCTCGCTGGAAAATCCCCAACTCGGGAAGGTGTCCAATAATTTCACGCTTAAAAAGATCAAAAAATGCACCTTTGGCGATTTAAAAGCCAGGGTAATGTCCAATTTGCTGAGAATTAAAACAGATGATTTTTTGGAAAAGCTCAAGAGAAATAAATGGGATCTCTATGACGGGAACATCCGGCACGTATATCTGATTACTGAGCTTTACTATGGCAGCATACAACTGGTTATTGAGGAAAACCTGCAGAATGAACTGGAGGGCGCCATAAAAAGAGCAGAGTTAACCGTTGAAAATAAAACCCGGCTGGGCAATTCCGTTGAATATTCATTTAGCCATGGGAATGTGCCTTTTGCCATGAGAATTGAGAAAATGAGAGATTTTACCGGATAGTGATATACACGAGACCGGCAGGCTGAATCAACTAATATAAACCCAAATTGAGCGATTACGCTCAACTTAGGATAAACTTATGCGGTGGCAAAATGCAGACTGTGACAGCAGAATATGCTGGCAGGAATCTGTGATGACAAATGTGAGCAGGGCTGGGAAACTTCCATACACAATTTGCCTTAAGGCTCATCATTCGAGTTTTAAATGAACAAAACAGAAGCCCCGGGGGTAAAACTATTATGGAATTTTAGTCTCAGATAATAAACAGGCATATATGCAGGTAAAAAAAAATAAATTGAAGAAGGAACTGGGCTTATTAGGCGTATTTTCAATGAGTACAGGAGCCATGTTCAGCAGTGGATTTTTTCTCCTGCCCGGGCTGGCTTCTCAATATACCGGGCCATCTGTTTTTTTAGCTTATCTTATATCCGGACTGCTTATCTTACCTGCCATGCTGTGTATGGCTGAGATATCAACGGCAATACCAAGATCGGGAGGTACATATTTCTTCCTCGACAGGGCTTATGGACCTTTCATCGGAACAGTGGGAGGCATTGGGACTTATTTTGCTTTAA
>CAZGTU010000280.1:0-3073 GCA_964528675.1 uncultured Bacteroidaceae bacterium | reverse complement strand
ATTTTTGATGAATTGTTATCTCTGATCACTGGCTCAGATAGAAAAGAGGGTGATAGTTGATCTGTAATTTTGTTCGGACTTCATGTCGCTGAAGGGTCATTGTGCTTCGAAATGTTTCAGCGGGTAAGGAATGATGGTAACCGGTCCAAGTAAACCTGAAGGTTTCAAATCCCATGAAGATGCATCAAATGGCTCGTACATATGTGTTACAATGTTCGCATCATAGAACTTTTTCCATCCCACACCCTGTATGTCCAGGTCGCGTATGCGATTTGCAGAAAGATTGGTGACCTCAAAAGTGATCTCATTTTTCCCGTTCCGTATATAATCGCTTACATCGATACGGAAGGGATGGGCCACCAGCACGCCAACCGGCTGGTTATTCACCGTAATTCTTGCGCTTTCCCGGACATCTCCAAGGTCCAGTATCCATCTTAGCGTTTTTTTCATTACCGGCAGGTTCACGTCAATGGTGTACCTGGCAGCACCTGCAAACCGCAATGCCCGCTCATCGCCAAGCCGTGTCCAGCATTTGAGCGTATCCATTGTTGTTCCCTGCGGAAGTTCCGGTCCTCCTTCCACGAAATCTACATGCCATGTGCCCATCACCGGGATTCCTTTTGAAGCGGCGCCAAGTACCGGCCAGTAATCACCTTTGATGGTTCGGTCCGAATAGATTCTCAATATCCTGGTTTCTCCCGGCTCCAGCTGCAGGTATACTTCAACCTGTTCATCTCTTTCCCTGGAATTTACCAGCCCCGTACGACCTGTCATGGGATCCATCACAACGGCAGAGTTGCCCGGGATGCCCAGGGCAATCCATTGATCAATTTTTCTGCTGGTTTGATTGGCTATGAAATAGTTCACACTTTCCAGGCTTTTTCGTCTTGTAAAAAGTAGCCCGTCATCTACCATCGGCTCCCGGATGATTTCTGCCAGATCAAACAACCTGTCCAGGTCATTGCCTATAATGATTCTGCCCCTGCCCACCAGTACGGTGCGGTTTTCATCAAAGGAAAGCTTTTCCAGTGAGGCCGCCATCTTTTCTTTCCGTAGCTTAAAATCGTGCCATCCGGGTACATCGACGGGCAGGTTATCCAGGAACAGGATAGTGGCTCCCTTTTCTGCCAGGCGGATGATGTGCTGCAGGGTATGATGATCCATGTACTTTGCGGAAGGGATCAGCAAAGTTCGATAAGAAGAATTTCCTTCCGTTACCAGTGAATCATGATCAAGGCGTGTATTTAATAACTGTTTATCTGAAATAAAATCAAATGTATAACCATTGTCTATCATCCAGTGCGCCACTTTACCGCATGTTGATTTTTCAATCCAATCAGGCTGATGCACACGGAAACGAAGTTCTTCCCGGCCTCCTTCCATCCAGAGATCAAATACAGGCCAGTAGAGAAGCACATCATTATAAGGCTTCCCTTCCTGTAATATCGACTGGCACCTGGTGATGTAATTATTCAGAACAGGAATATCTCTGAATATCGAATTCCTTGAATTGACCTGGGTGGAGGCATAAAAAAGCCAGCCCGGCCAGGGAGCATGTTCAGGTGAGTAGCACGTTCCATGGTAGTAGATCCCGTTAATACCCTGCAAGAAAAGCAAATCAGCTTCTGCCTTGATATGGGAGAGCGCGGTATGATAATGGTTGCGCAGCCAGGTAAAGCTTTCAGAAATGACGATATTCCGTCCAGCAACATGTGCCGCGGATGAAGCAAACCGATTGACAAGAATGCTATTCGTATCCGGGCGGCAGAACCTGGGATCACGGCGATATCCCGGTATGTCAAATCTGTTTGCCCCAAACACTTCGGTCTCAGGAAAGTTAGCACATGCATACATGTCGAGTAAATTTGCGGGTGCCCCATGAGCCTGTATCCGAAGGCTGCTACCTCTATCTTTGCACCATACAGAGATCTCTTTCACACAATCCATTAGCATATCGGAAAGGGTTTGACGGTAATCGCAGATCACACGCCTTGCATAGTTGCTATCTCCGATTCCGTTCAAAGCTGCTACATGGGTTTTCAGACTGTAACCCCGAAGCTTTCGGAAG
The DNA here is from genome assembly GCA_964528675.1 of uncultured Bacteroidaceae bacterium. Taxonomy (GTDB): domain Bacteria; phylum Bacteroidota; class Bacteroidia; order Bacteroidales; genus CAYRTD01. Next base: position 1,005 of record CAZGTU010000280.1, on the reverse strand, counting down.
TATTCCGGAAGTTCCGGACACCAGTTCCCCGGATTTTCGAAAGAGTCATAATAAAAAGCGCGCGGTTCAGCACCTTCCCCTGCTTCAAAACGCTGTGTAAGCCAGTGAAAGTGAAACCTCACTGCAGATAATGAGTAAGGATTGATGCACAGCCCCTTGCCACCCGGACCCGCACGTTTTACACTGTCCCTGCGTGTGATAATATTCAGATCACCGTTCTCAAATGAGAAAGATTGTTCTGCGTATTGTTCCGTTACATGAGGACCTCCCAGGCGCCAGCCGGAAGAAGGGGTCAGGTCAATATTCATGTTCAGCCGACCGGCTTCCCTGACAGCATGGTTATACAAATCAAACCATTCCGGTGTAAAGATATCTGTAAAAGAATCCTCTTCTCCTTTCACCCCGTAAATTCCAATCACACCCAGGTTGCCCCACCCGGCCTTTCGGTAAAGTTCAAGATTCCAGGTAAGATCTTTTCTTGTCACAGCACTGCCAGGCCACCACCAATATGAACCGGGTCGTGCTTCGGCAGTTATCTTGGGCCAGCCAAGCTCACCGCCTGATCTCACAGAATCACAGAAAGATCCAGGGAGTGTCCAGATGGGATTCATCAGGAGTGTCTCACCGGCTCCATTCACTGGATCGGATGATATGGATTTCTTTTCATGTTTTATTTTAAGGGCAAAAAAAATGACCGGGAAGATCAATAAAAATGCCCATATTTTTCGATGAGGTATAAATGTGGAGGCCATGATTGTAAAGGAATTTGTTTTTTTATCATCTTTTGATCTATTTATTCAAAAAGCACACATCCCAATTTATGAGGATTCGTGTGTTATTTATCAGTAATGGACACACTACTGGCTGGTAAACATAAGTTATAATTCGATTCAACATGTAGATGGACATCCGACGATTTATGGAGATCACAAATAAAGATAAAGATTTTTTTCTTAACCTGAATTATTCATAAAAAAAGGGAGTTTGTTCCCTAAAAATAGCTGA
>CAZGTU010000279.1:0-3085 GCA_964528675.1 uncultured Bacteroidaceae bacterium | reverse complement strand
ACTAAAACTCCAGCGAATAACTAAAAGAAGGAATCACAGGGAAAAGACTGAACTGATACAGCCCTATTTCATCCGATCCCTTTTTCCGGTCGTAGAACAAATAATAAGCATTTTGCCTGTTGTAGGCATTGTATACACTTAAACTCCAGGTCCTGATTCCTTTTCTGACTTTCTTTTTTAAGTGAACTCCCAGGTCGAGCCGGTGGTAGTCAGGCATGGAGGATGAATTTCTTTCATTGTAAACATGTACTTCTTCGGGTTTAAAACTGCCATCAACCAGAGGAAACTCGAAATTATACTTTGCCTGTGCAAGGGTTATGGGGAAACCGGTGCTGTAAAACCAGGCTGCTGAAATATTTACATTTCCATTTAACTTTTGATTCAAAAAGATTGAAAAATCATGTAGCCTATTGTAATGATAAGGATAAGGCTTCCCATTATTGATATTTCTGAATTGTCTTTCATTCTTCGTGAAGGTATAGCTCATCCTGCCGGTCAGACTGCCTTTTTCTTTTTCAAGGAATAATTCCAATCCCTTTATATTTCCAATTCCCCCTGTTTCAACCTTTTCCTCCCAGGAACTTGAGGCTGAAAATAAAGAAACACCTTCTTTCAATTCTATCAAACCACCAAGTTTTTTATAAAATCCTTCAATCGAAAAACTCCAGTTTTTCTCTTTCCCTGCTTTTGTTTCGAGACCTATGGCAAGCTGATCGGATTCCCCGGGTTCAATCGATCGGGTGGAAGGTATCCATATATCCGTAGGCAATCCTATGCCGCTGTTCGAAAGAAGATGAACGAGCTGATGCATCCTGGCATAGGAAATTTTAAAAAATGCATGTTCACTGAGGAAATACGACGAAGATAATCGTGGCTCTAAATAATGATAATACCTGTTATCAGTACGAAACACAGATCCAGCCAATCCCAGCTCTGCTAAAAGCTTTTGAGTTATTTGGTACTCGTCGCTCAGGTAAATACCTAACCTGGGGACGATAAGATCCTTTGCGGAACTATTTTGAGTAAAATTTTCGGAGTATCTGGATTCTCCGGGATTAAACACATGCATGGTAGCCGATAACCCCAGGTCGAACCTGTGCTTTTCATTCATGAAATAGGTCAATTCTTTCTTAAGAATGATATCGGAAGCCCCGGATTGAAGAAACATGTATTGCTCCTTCGAGACTTCCCTCTCTCCTTCCGAATAATCATCAGACTTTAATTGTCCGCTGTTGCGGTAGAAGAATTGTGAATATGAAAGGGTTGTATTGCTGAAAAGATCGGCTCTGTAAACATGATTGAAGCGCAAGGATCCCATAAGATTACCCCAGCGTTGTTTTTGGTTGAAGGAGTATTTGTAATCGCCATTATCATCGCTTCCGGAATCCCACATATTAATAAATAGTTTATCACGTCCCCCATAAAGGCTGAAATATACCCGGTTTTTTTCATTAATTATCCGGTTATATTTAAAATTCATATCATAGAAAGTATAACCCGACATCCCGTCAAAGTCGCTGTCGATAAGAGAAATTAGCCGTGTTATGAGATCTACATTACATCTTCTGACCGACAACATAACAGAGGAAGTGTCTTTTTTCAATGGTGTTTCTATGAAATATTTCGAAGATATGATGCCAAGTGAAAAAGCCTGTCTTCTTTCTTTCATATTTCCGTCTTTAAGCCTTATGTCTACTATTGAAGATAAGCGGCCCTGATACCGGGCGGGGAAGCCAGCCTTATATACTTTTACAGATTTGATTGCATCCGGATCGAAAGTGGAGACAAAACCTCCCAGGTGATTCACATAATATAAGGGAACATCATCCAGAAGAAATAAGTTTTGATCCGGGGTACCTCCGCGAACATATAAACCGGAGGTTCCTTCTTTTCCGGAACTTATACCCGGCATGGACTGTAAGGCTCTCAACACATCGGGTTCTCCCAGTAAAGAAGGCATGGATTTAATCTGTTCAGGAGACAGAGACGATATACTTGTTCCGGCATTTCCCCTGAAGTTTTCATAATGAATGCTAACTTCCTCCAGCTTGGTATTATGCTTAAGCAGAAAATTGTAATTGTCGTCATTAAGATCCAGCGAAACAGAATGAGGCGCAAATCCTATGTAACCTGCAACGATATGAACAGAATCCTTTGCCGGGATCTGCAGACTATAAAATCCGAAATTATTGGTCACACATCCCCTCTGTGTCGCCGGACAATAGACGGTTGCCCCAATCAACATTTCTCCGCTAATGGAATCCTTGACAAAACCGGAAACTACTCTGCTTTGTCCCTCAAGTTGATGAACCATTGCAAAGAGAATGAGTATGATGATCAGTTTCTTCATTTTCCCGGCCATTGAAATTCCTTAATCGTTTCGGAATATGAGGCAAAAATACCTTTCCCGTTTTTTACGTTCGTGTATATCTCAGTGGGTTGTCCCTTTTCTAATAATTCTATGGGATCAAGTCTCGAGTGATCGACATATTGCTGATTATACTGGTGGCGAATTAAAGATTTCATGAAATGATAGTATTCTACAGATATTTTTTGAACCACGCAATAAGCCTGATGAGGAGTATAAATAGCCCCATTCCAACTGTATCCTTTTCTGTAATTCAATGCTAATGTATATTCCTCACCCTGGATCAATTCATCAGAAAAAAGAAAATATGAAGGATTGTATTCCAGTATGCCTGCATTTACCAGTAGCGGTTCATCCAACTGCCAGTATTGCCAATAGTTCAGTATATTAAAAGCCCCATTTGCAGAATAATCTCCCGTATACAGCAGGTAATAATCATTTCTTTTCTCATCATCCTTAACAGTAATAAAACATTCGGTTACAACGTCACCATATTCGTCAAATATTCTTCCAGCAATATGCTCACATTTAAGAATTGAAATATTACCCGGCACCAGTGTCTCAGCATACAATGAGTCATCTTCAGAGATTTTAATGGTAATAGAATACTTGTTGCCGGGATATGCTTTATACCGGGAATAATATCTGCCATCAATATATAGCATTGTATCTATAATGTCATTATTCCGGGATAAGATGATGTTTAGGGTAGAATCG
>CAZGTU010000278.1:0-3190 GCA_964528675.1 uncultured Bacteroidaceae bacterium | reverse complement strand
GGGGAGGATATGTTGCCGCCAACGTACTTAAATGGTACTGGTGGAGATTTAATTCGTACGGATTCTTCTGGGGAATGCTGTTTGGTATGACAGCCAGTGCAACACCGCTGATTTTCCCGGATATGCTTGGCAATATCTTTCCAAATGCAGCACCCGATATACGTGTGCTCTACTTCTTCCCGGTAATTTTTATATTCTCTCTTATTGGTTGTATTATCGGAACATACCGGTATAAGCCAACCGATGATGAAGTACTTAAGGAATTTTATCGCAAGGTAAGACCATGGGGATTCTGGAAACCCATTCATGAAATGGTCGTGGCTGAAACTCCCGATTTTAAAAGGAATAAAAATTTTGGAAGGGATATGCTCAATATCCTTCTCGGAATCATCGGTCAGACCGCCTTTGTAGTATTACCGATCTATATTGTTGTAAAACAAACACTACCACTCATCGTGACAATAGTAATCGTTGCTGTGGTTGCAATAATTATGAAAAGAACCTGGTGGGATAAGCTTGAAGATTAGTAAGAAGTAGGAAGTAAGAAGTAAGAGGCTTAGCCGTTGGAGAGGGTGTCTATTCCTCTTCTTCTTCCCTCTGGTACTTCAGTGCTTTCGCATAAAAATCTGCAATCATTAATTCCTTGTTAATGTATGTGTATACTTTAACGGTCCTCTGTTTGTTTTCCGGAGGGGTGAGGGTTTCTTCTTTTTTGGCTAATTCGGAATCTATAAGCGCTTCGATGATGGCCAGATCCCACATTATCCATTCACCAAAGGAAGGATATTTTTCGTTCCATTTGTTCATAAGAAATTCCCAGGGTTTTACTTTATCATCCAGATATTTCAGGGTTTCTTCTTTATCAAAAACAAGTACTTCTGAAGTAGTGGCGGTCATAATATGCATTTCAAGCCCACCGGTATTTAGCAGATAATCAACTGCATCAAGATCATTTCTTGTATTGAATTCATTCTTATTCCAGATCTTTGTTTTCGGATCATATTTTAATCCCATCATGTAAATGCGGATTTTAGGGATAATCTCAGGATCCATCATAATAGCTGAAGCAACATTTGTAAGAGCACCAAGAGTAACCACATTCAACTTCTTTTTTTTCTCCATCTCATGAGCTTTTTTGATGATGAATTCAGCTGCGGGAGAAGGCCTGGGTTGTGGTTCTTTGTCAAATTTCAATGCTTTTCTTGCTCCCCGTGGATGAGGAATAGCACTTTTATTAAATAATGCCAGTAATTGCTCATTTAACTCCTGACTTACTTCAAGGCTACTATCCCCGGCATTCTGGTCAAATTCCCAGTGCGCTGAGGTCAAACCCACAATATCCAGTTCGGGGGCAATCAATGCACGCGAAACAGCAAAAAGATCATCAATCTCATTGCCAGAATCAGTATCTATCAAAACAGGTGTTACCTTCCTGGAAAATAACTTATCCCCGGTAAGATTGGTCACTGTAAGAACGATTACAAATATCAATCCGAGGATAAGAATAAAAATTAGAGCTCTTTTTAAGCTTTTTTTAAACCTTGAGAACATAGTTCTTTTCGAATGAATTTTGGGCTAGCTTCTTAAATAATCAAGATTTTTTCTGATCAACGATAAGCGTGTCTTTACTGACTCACCGCTACGATAACCATCTTCAGGAGTGTTTTTTACATAATCGAGAAGACGTTCGAGGGTTGAAGTGGCAACATGCATGCGGGTATCGGATGAGGCATAGTAAATCAATACCTCTCCGTTATCTTTTACAACCCATCCATTGGTAAATAAAACATTGGAAACATCTCCTATTCTTTCTTCTCCCTGAGGTGCCATAAAATAACCACCCGGACGGTAAATTACCTTATTTGGCTCTTCAAGATCCGTCATGAACATATAAAGAACATACCTTAACCCGGCAGCACAGGCACGTACACCATGTGCCAGATGCAACCATCCTTCTTCAGTTTTAATAGGAGCAGGACCCTGTCCGTTTTTAAGTTCTTTTATGGTATGATAGACTTTTTCATCCACAATGGTCTCTTCTTCAATCACAGGTTTCTCCATCGTATCACTCAAGCCCCAGGCTATTCCGCCACCAGAACCTGTTTCGATAAAACCATCCTGCGGACGGGTGTAAAATGCATATTTACCGCTAATTAATTCAGGGTGAAGAACAACATTCCTCTGCTGACCACTGTATGTAATAAGGTCTGGCAATCTTTCCCAGTTTTTAAGATCTTTTGTGCGTACAATACCACACTGGGCAACTGCTGCAGAGGTGTCGCCTTCAGGAGCATCCGGATCTTTTCTTTCTGTACAGAACAATCCGTAAATCCAACCATCTTCATGTTTCGTAAGCCTCATATCATAAACATTCACATCCGGATCATCTGTCTCGGGAAGGAGTATAGGTTCATCCCAGAATTTCCATTTATCAATTCCATTTTCACTTTCTGCAACAGCGAAAAATGATTTCCGGTCATAACCTTCTGTCCTTACAACCATACACACTTTTCCTTCAAACATGATTGCACCGGCATTGAAAGCAGCATTTACACCCTGTCTTTCCAGGAGAAAGGGATTGGTTCCCGGATTAAGATCGTATCTCCAGAATAAGGGTGTGTGCTCAGCCGTCAGTACAGGGTATTTATAACGGTGAAAAATCCCGTTACCGGGTTCAATACGTGGATTTTCCCTGTTTATTAGTTCATCATGTTCTTTTTTAAGAGATGAAAGTCTTTTATTAAAATCTTCTTTATTCATTCCTGGTATGATTTTATTATAATTAAAGTCAACAAAGATAAAATAATGAATAAAAACATCCCCATATCGATTCATTATTCCTGTCTTTCAAATAATTTTTCAACTGCTTCGACACAGAATATGTATGCAGAACCGCTAAATACTATATACTCAAACTGCTGCCATAAGCATGGAGTGTTTTTCATAAGTTTGCGGTAATCAGGTAATGAGAGATTAATGCCTGAATAAACTCTCCCGGTATGAAAGAAAAATAATCAGAATTTCCAGGCTTTTTAATGATAAAATTATTAATTTTCGATTTCCGGATGATGCATTGACCTTTTAACTTCTTATCCGGTGATAACACTTTTCGGAGTGGGCTCAACCCTTAAACGATTAAACCCTATTCTATTATCTCCTCCAGCCTCATCAATCCCTCAATAAAATAATA
>CAZGTU010000277.1:0-3197 GCA_964528675.1 uncultured Bacteroidaceae bacterium | reverse complement strand
TTTTTTATATCGTTTATTCGATAAGATTTCTATTCTTTCTTTTCAATCAGGTCATTCAATATCTTATTCAGACCATTCAGAGGAATGTGCAACCAATCGGGCCTGTTATTCAACTCGTAATCTGCTTCATAGATGGCTTTCTCTATTATGTAAACAGAGAGCAGGTTATCCAGTTGTTCTCTTTTATTGGGAATGAAGGAGGCTCCTTCTGCTGTTTCAAGGTACTTGTTAAGGAAGGCATCCCTGATCTTTTTGTACCAGGCTTCCAGCCATGGATCCAGGAAATCAGAATCCTCCGGGATCTTCGATTTATATTCCAGTTGACCCATGTAGATAGCATAGTGGAAAGAACGCAACATTCCGGCTACATCTTTGAATGGGCAGTATTTAAGACTTCTGGCGGTCAGCGACCGGGTTGGTTCGCCTTCGAAGTCAATGATCACAAAGTCCTTTCCGGTAAACAATACCTGTCCCAGATGATAATCCCCATGGATTCTAATCTTTGAAGTGCTTATTCTTTCCTGCTCAAGCGTACCCTTAATGGTAGATAACAAAAGGTTTTCATTTTTAATGATCTCATCAAGCAGATTCTTTTGCTCTTCATCCAGCTTTTTAATGGAGGTCTTCATCTCATTGATGGTACGTTTTATCAATGTTCTGAAAGACTGATAAAGTGATTTCTGGTAAAGAAGGGAAAATGGTTCCTCCACAAAGTCCTTCTCTTTCTTTACCGATGCCAGGGCCATATGCATTTCCGCCGTCCTTTGCCCCAGAAGTTCAATCATTTCCATGAAAAATGAATCGAAAAGTTGTTTTTCTTTTTCTTCATCCACAAGCTTGAGAATATCATCCGTTTTATCACTGTAACCGTTCATCAGTTCATCTTTCGCTGCCCTGATCCTGTCAAAATAGTTTTCAATGTGATTACGGGTAAATTCCCATGCATTGCCTTCATTGGGAATGAAATCGACCAGTAATCCTAAAGACATGCTTTCGGCTTTCTGGCTCCTGTATTCCAGTGAACCTGCATAAGTCGGGAAATTCCTGAACTTTGTATGTTCGGTAAGCGCTTTGATAATATCCAATTCCGGATTTTTACCTTCCTCCGGACTTCTGTACATTTTGAAGAAGAAACGATTATCGTATAATATTGAAGTATTGGATTGCTCGGCACCCAATATTTTGGAATCCAGCGGCAATTCACTCTTCTTAAGCCTTTTGTTGAGGTTTTTACCTGGTAAACCGGCAATTTCACCTTTTTTGTGCTTTAATTTACTCCGGCTTACAATCTGCTTCAGGAGTACATCCCTTACGTCATTATTATAAGATCCGTCATAAAGCAATCCTTCACGGCCGTCAATTTCCACATTGGCAATGGCAGCTTCGGGATGATGATACTTTATATCCTGCAAGCGTTCCCCAAAACCAATTGAGAGCGGGATCACATATTGCTCATTTTTACCTTCAATGTAAACCGTTTCCAGCAGTAGTAAATAGGAGTTTTGCTCCCCGGTACGCATGGTAATAGCATCAATGATCTCCACATCTTTAATCTTTTTCGACTTACCCCTGAACCAACGATTCTTTAATACATATTCGTTTAATAATTCTTTGAGCGATTTCCTGGTCACTTCATGCATATTGTTCCATTGCCTGTTTGTCAGTTTTAGTTGATAATCAAGCGACAATGGTTCAATCACTTCATCTTCTGCCGGTGTGGTAAGTTCAAACCAGAAATAATTTTTGAATTGAAGAGGGAATATATAGGGTTGTTCCTCTATGGGAGTAAAGTGATTCCTGCTGAAGATTTCAACGGGAACATAACCTTCATACTCGCTCAAATCGAGATAGGCTTGCTGTGAATAGCGCGAAAGATTAATGATCACCAGGATGATCTCTTCTTCATAACTGCGGGTGAAGGCAAGGATTTTCGAATTGTTTGTATCAATGAATTTTATATCGCCCCTGCTGAATGCCTTGTATTGCTTTCTTTTGGCAATGATACGACGCATCCACCATAACAATGATGATGGATTCTTTTCGTAGTTTTCTACATTTAAGGTTTCGTAATGATAGTCATGATTAAAAATCACCGGAAGGAAAAGTTGTTGAGGTTCTGCTGTTGAAAATCCGGCATTTTTATCTGCAGACCATTGCATGGGAGTTCTCACACCATCCCGGTCACCAAGATAATAATTATCGCCCATACCGATTTCATCCCCATAGTAAACAATAGGGGTGCCGGGTAATGAAAACAGTAGTATATTCATTAACTCAATATTTTTTCTGTCATTACCGAGTAAGGGGGCGAGGCGCCTGCGAATCCCTAGGTTTATCTTTTGCATGGGATTCTGGGTGAAGGATTTATACATATAATCCCGTTCTTCATCGGAAACCATTTCCAGGGTAAGTTCATCGTGGTTTCTTAAAAAGATTGCCCACTGACAGTTTTCAGGGATTTCCGGTGTTTGTTCCAGTATATCGATAAGCGGGAAACGGTCTTCCATCCTCATCGACATGTAAAGCCTGGGCATCAATGGGAAATGAAAAGCCATGTGACATTCATCTCCTTTTCCGAAATATTCTGAGGCATCATCGGGCCACTGATTCGCCTCAGCAAGAATCATTTTATCCTCATATTTTTCATCTATATGTTTTCTTAATTTTTTGAGGAATTGATGCGTCTCGGGCAGATTCTCGCAATTGGTCCCCTCGCGCTCATAGAGATATGGAACTGCATCCAGACGAAGACCATCCACTCCTGTATCGAACCAGAAATCAAGCACCTTTATGACAGCTTTATGCACACTGGGATTGTCGAAGTTCAGATCCGGTTGATGGGAGTAAAACCTGTGCCAGTAATAAGCTTTTGCTACAGGATCCCATGACCAGTTGGAAATTTCGAAATCCTGGAAAATGATCCGCGCTTCTTTATATTTATTGGTGTTGTCATTCCATACATAATAATCGCGATAAGTGCTGCCGGGCTTTGCATTGCGTGCCCGTTCAAACCATTTATGCTCGTTAGAGGTATGGTTCAACACCAGCTCGGTGATCACCCTCAGGTCTCTTTTATGTGCTTCGAGAATGAAACGCTTGAAATCGGCCATCGTACCATAATCCTCGTTAATACGGGTAAAATCCGATATATCGTACCCGCCATCCCTCAGAGGTGATTTATAGAAGGGTAATATCCA
>CAZGTU010000276.1:0-3227 GCA_964528675.1 uncultured Bacteroidaceae bacterium | reverse complement strand
CTAACATAATTAACAACTAACTTATACCAACATGAGAAACTTAATGATTTTTATCCTGTTTATTTTATTCTCCTATAACTCTTTTTCACAGGTAGTTATTTTCAGCGAGAATTTTGGAAATACCGGTTACTTCAGAGCACCTGCAAATACTTATAATGCTTACAGTTCTGATAAATCTTACTTTTCATCCGATTCCATTGCAATTCATAACTGGTCTAACGAGGTATCGGATTATAGCGGAGCTTCAGCCCAGAGTTTTGCTTTATGTGGATATCCTGACAATAATGTTGTAAATATTATACAGATAGGCCCCCTAAACACTTCAGAATATACCGCTGTGAAATTGAGTTTTGGAGCTGCAACCTGGTATGGAATTGCAAGTGATTACATGGAAATATCCTACAGTACTAATGGTACGGATTGGACACTGATGGACGACAGTCAGATCTCTGACGGTCAATACGGTTCCGCTTCCTGGGGTTATGTAACTCTTTCTGAAGCTCTTCCTTCCTCCGAAACACTTTATATTAAATTTCATTGCACCAGCACTGAACAGACAATCCGTTTTGACGATATTACGCTCAAAGGCTCACCTCTGGATACCACACCTCCCACTCAGCCCACAGGATTATCACTGATCTATAAGAAGGTTAACAGTATTGCTTTGTCATGGGATGAATCTTCAGATAATAACGTTGTGGATCATTATGATGTATATGTGAATGGAGTTTATCATCAATCTGTTCCGGGGACCGGTGCAAACCTGAAATATCTGAATGCGGGTGAAAGTTATGAAATAACAGTGGCTGCCGTAGATGCAGGAGAAAATGCTTCTGATCAAAGCACTGCTCTGATTGTTAATCTTGACGAGATACCTTCTGATTTTGAATACAGTTGGCAAAAAACCCATGCAACAGTAATGCCGGAAGGAGATTTGGAATGGGCGCCTGAACCTTTTGTTTTTGAAGCAGGAGAATCACTAAGATATATCGATTATGAGAATGGTGATAACAACAACGACGGACTCTCCCCTTCCACTCCATGGAAACATCATCCCTGGGATAACCAGGCAACGGGAAATGCTGCCAGTGAGAGCGGAATACACACCTATGTTTTCAAACGAGGAGTGGCATATCGTGGTATATTAACTGCTGATGAGTCGGGAAAGCCGGGAGATCCAATCAGATTGACTTCCGATCCTTCATGGGGAACAGGAGAAGCGGCCTTCCTGGGATCAATCAGGATAAACGATGGCTGGCAGAAATCAGATGAAACAATTTCACCTAAAATACCGGAAGCTGACAAAGTTTGGTATAAAGATGTCTCTTTACCTGAAACAAATATGCTGGTTGAAGTAAACGGGGATGAAAAGAAAAGGATCAGAATTGCACGCACACCGAATTATCAACACATGCCTGAGGACCCTGTGGCTTACTGGCCTGTTATGACCTTCAAAACATACAGTGAGGGATCAGATATTCTTGTACTTGGAGATAGGGTTAATTTTACACAGGATAATGTAGATTATTATAAAGGCGGTACCATCTGGAGTCAGGAAGATGCCATTGTAATGTGCAGTGTCTGGGGACAAAAGATCCTGAATTATAATCCCGAACAACAGGTGATCACCGTGAAGAATCAGAATTTCGGAGGGGATGGTAGTCATTATTTCATCGAGAACACTCCCTACCTGCTGGATACGACCTCAGAATTTTATTATGATGATGAAGTAAACCGGCTGTATGTAAGACTGGATGGCGACAGGGATCCAAATACCGCGACCCTGGAATACGCAACTAAAGCCGAATTGATAAAAATTGAAGGACAGCAATATATTGATATCAGTGGATTATCTTTTAAATTCACCTCCTACAGCAATGTTCGATATGGATATGGAGATGTACGTTCGGTAATCAGAATGAATGGTTCATGTAATAACATAAACATCAGGAACAATGATTTCTTTTTCATTAATGGCGGAGTAAGTGCCAAAAGTCCGGGGTCTGAGGAATTAAGGTCACGGGATATAACCGTATCCGATAATGAATTTTATGTGGTGGATGATCTTGCAATGGTTTTTGAAGGAAGTGATAATGTTTACCTGGAAAACATCAATATTCTCAGAAACAGGATATTCGATAACGGAGGTCGCCAGAGGGGCAGATGGTACAGTTCCATACCTGCCATATGGGGACAGATGATATCAGGAGAAGCTGCCGGTAACATTGTTGAATATTCGTGGGGTAATGGTCTGGATTTCTTCTGGGGGAAAGGCGGAAGCGGAAATCGAACCATTCCGTTTATTCGCGGATTCATGCATCATAATAAAGCTTCTCACACCTTGCTTGGAACCAACGATTATGGGGGAATTGAAAGCTGGCAGGGAGGTCCCCTCTTCTGCTACAATAACATTTCTCATAATGCATATGGATACAAACATTATAACAATACCTCGCTCGGTGAAGCTTTCTATTTTGACGGAGCCTTCAAGCAGATTGTATTCAATAATATCTCATCCGGCAAATCCCAGGATAAAAATAATGTTTCCTTTATGCAGGTACTTGGATACTACAATATGTATGTGCACAATACCGGCTACAACACAGAAAAGCTGTTTTCAAGCGGTTCCGGCGATCTCAGGTCAAACGGGCATAATACATATCTTTCGAATGTAGGGGATAATGTTAAGTACCATTTCTATCATATGATCTATGAAGATTTTGTTCCGTTTGAATCTTATGCATATAACATCAGTGCAACGACTGAATTTTCAGGAAGTCTGCTTGATAAATCCAGGCAGATGAATCTTAGGGAATTCAGAAACAGACTTGAAGAATTCCAGACCCAAAAAACCCAGGCCGGATGGAATGCTGCTGCTCCCGTGCTGGAGAATCCGGAAGCCTTTGATTTCAGACCAAGAATAGACGGTGAGGCAATTGATAGAGGTGTACAGTTTTTTACTCCATTCCCACTCAGCACAGTGGTTGGGGAATGGAATTTCTACAAACACCCTGCAGATTCAACCCTGATAATGGCTGAAAACTTCTACATGACCAATGAGCTGAATAACAGGACTGAATATCATGAAGTTCCTAAAAATCATTTGAAAGTACATAATCTCAATGATACCACCTTCCGCTATGGAGCACTTGAAGACTGGACTGAGGGAGCGCTTTACTTTGACGGTAATGAAACATACTGCAGTCTTTCTCATGCTGATGCTTCGG
>CAZGTU010000275.1:0-3246 GCA_964528675.1 uncultured Bacteroidaceae bacterium | reverse complement strand
ACCAAACTTCTCGTCCGCCGCAGCTCCGAAAGCTATCGGAGCGAAGGAGGATTAATAATTATTCTTTCTATTATAATTTCCTCTCCACTATCTCCAGTATTTCCTTCTCCATTTCCTCTGCCTTCCGAATGATTTCTTCTCCTTCCTTAAAGACCTGGTCGAGGAATTTTTTATCTTCAAGATCTGCAGCATTTATCCTGACATTCAGCCAGGCTCCTTTTATGGCGGAGCGAACAGCCAGAGATCCAACTCCTGCATCTGATATTGAATTGGGGTTCCCCTTTTCCGTCATGGCTTTGAGTAAATCGAGAGCTTTAAATGAGGTTTTCATGATCTGCAAGGGAATCTTTATTGCATACCGGGTGGCTTCCTGAATGGAAGTTTCCCTTCTTTTTTTGTCTTCTTCTGTTTTCTGCGAAAGCCGGAATGCCTCAATAATCCGGTTGAAAGCACGGGTATCTTCGTCCATGAGTCTTAAAAGTTCCTCCTGTATTTCTTTTCCTTCCGCGGCCCAATCACTGAACTCTTCCCAGCGCTCATCCCACCCGCGTTTATGTGATGAAAGGTTTGCAACCATGGTTCCCAGGGCAGTTCCAAGCGAAGCCATTAACGCGCTCACAGATCCGCCTCCGGGAGCAGGAGACTCCGAGGCGGTTTCATTCATAAATCCATAGACCGAAAGATCGGCCAGTTTCTCTTCCTTTTTGTCCTTTGTCATGACATATTCAATGATCTTTTCTTCCGGCTTGAAAGGGTATAGATCATCCAGACCAAGGGATTTCACCGCAATTTTGATAATCTCCTCATCGGAAATTCCCAAGCTTCTTTTCTGCTTCCGGAGAAAATATTTTCCGGCATCAAGCATGGCTTTCAAAGGAACAAGTCCCACAAGTTCCGATCCTGTAACCCTTAATCCACGTGCCTGTGCCCGTGAGGAAGTTTCTTCAAAAGCTTCATGGATAGAGGTAAGAGAAATATTGGTGAGATTCATGGATATCTGGGCAATCCCATACTCCTCAATAAACCAGCCGATTGCTTTAACCGACTTCAAGGTTCCGGGAGTATATACTTTGTTCCCTTTTTCATCCTTTACAATATCACCTAATAGAGGATGTCCTTTTCTTTTCACTCGTCCCTTTTCCCTTACATCAAAGGCCACAGCATTTGCCCGGCGTGTGGATGTAGTATTCAGATTTATATTGTAGGCAACCAGAAAATCACGGGCACCGACTGCAATTGCTCCGCTTTTTGAGTTAAACTTCACCGGGCCAAAGTCAGGTTTCCATTCTGATTTCTCCAGTTTTTCTTCCAATCCCTCGTATTCTCCAGATCTTATATTGGCCAGATTCTTTCTTTCTTCATTGAAAGCAGCATTTTCGTAACAGTAAACCGGGATTGCCAGCTCCTCCCCTATTCGCTTTGCAAGCCTGCGTGCATATTCCACAGCTTCATCCATTTCAATCCCGGAGACAGGAACAAGCGGACAAACATCTGTTGCCCCGAAACGCGGATGCTCTCCCTCATGTCTGGACATATCGATAAGTTCAGAAGCTTTCTTCACCGCCTGGAAAGCTGCCTCAACAACAGCCTCAGGATCACCCACAAATGTAACCACGCTGCGGTTAGTGGCCTGTCCAGGATCAACATCCAGCAGTTTTACACCATCAATATTTTCAATTTCGGAGGTTATTTTTTCTATGACCTCCATATTTCTTCCTTCAGAAAAATTCGGAACGCATTCAAGTATTCTTTGCATAGCAGGTAAATTAAAATGGTTTAATTGCAAAAATCGTGAAATTAGTTTAACCCTACTCAAGGGAGAATATGTTTTTAAGAATAACGGATGGGGTGGGGCATTGTTTGGGGGTGAAGAGAATGTGGCGAAGAGAATGTGGTGGGAGAATGAGGGAAAGATAATGAGGTAAGGATAATGAGGTGGGATAATGAGGGAAAGATAATGAGGTGAAGATAATGAGGTGGGATAATGAGGTGGGATAATGAGGTAAGGATAATGAGGTGGGATAATGAGGGAAAGATAATGAGGTGAAGATAATGAGGTGGGATAATGAGGTAAGGATAATGAGGTGGGATAATGAGGTGGGATAATGAGGGAAAGATAATGAGGGAAAGATAATGAGGGAAAGATAATGAGGGAAAGATAATGAGGTGAAGATAATGAGGTAAGGATAATGAGGTAGAATAATGAGGAAATGGGAGAAAGCCGATTATGGCAACCGGTCATCGAGCTTTGGTTGGTGAGCGGTGAACTGTTCACAGGCTATGGATATCAGAGATTCAGCCATTGGAACAAACCAGCCGGTATCCCAGCTATGTTTAAAAAGTAAATCCGATCTGTAAATATGTGGGATCCCCAGCTCATTCAGAAAATCGTGGTATGCTTTGGATTGTTTCTCCCAATACTTCCCGGGGGCAATCACCAATCGTGTTTTTTTTGATAACCATGATGAATTCTCCGCCAGTGTTGTGGGCAGTGATTGTTGCATCTGTTTCTTTGTTCCGAAATTAACCCGAAGGCCCATAGGTCCCCATTCCTGACCACTATTTTCCCCGTTGAGCATAAAGGGAGCATCCCATGCAGCAGCATATCCGAAAATCTCAGGATTTCTCATAAGTAATGTGCATGCTCCCCATCCCGATTTACTGAATCCTATTAACCATCGCCCTTCACTATTATCCTTTGTCTGATAAAGACTATCGATAAGAGGTACAATGCATTTATTCAAATAAGATTCATGCCGAATGTGTGGATTTTCCGCATGATCTCCATACCAGGGCACTGAAGTAAAATAGGGTCTGACACAAATTATCCCATATTTATTGGCCAGATCAGCTTTCTTAGCTTCAATAAGTCCGTCACCGAAAGGGGCAGAGGGACCTCCAACAGGAAGAATATAAAGCACTGGAAATTTCACTCCTTTCTCTAAAATATTGTCTGGTAAAAGAAGTTCTACCTTTACAGGTCCTGACTGGTAAACGGAAACCACCTCCATCTCCCAAAAGCCCGTTTGTTCGTTATAAACAGGCCTTATTTCATTATGATTCTGCATCACTTTATTGGATATGGAGAAAATCCCGAATTTTTGCTGCACAATTTTTTCACTCTTGCAGGAAAATTGAATTCCCATCAAAAATGTAATAGCTAAAACTAAGGATTTTTGAAAGTACTTCATGATTCATTATTCATGTGAGAAATATTTGGTAAATTTAAACAAATCTCATTCACAG
>CAZGTU010000274.1:0-3269 GCA_964528675.1 uncultured Bacteroidaceae bacterium | reverse complement strand
TACTCCGAAAACAAGGGTTCAGGGTTCTACCCTGAGGTTTAATACCATTTATTATTCAGATAATATAAGGAATCAAATACAGCCAATGAAATAAATAAAAAAAATAATTAACCGGAAGAGCAGGAGATGTATGAGGAAAGGGTTATGAATTTAAGGAGGAATAGGAATAAAGGAATGGAAAGGATAAATAGGCAGGAATAAAAGGGGTAATTGTCTCATCATTGATTTTTGTGAAAACCCATCAATTTTTCACTGATTTCAGATGCCCCCAATCCCCACCCCAACCCCCAATCCCCAACCCTCCCTCTCTTCCCCAAAGCCCAACACAATGGAATTTTTAAAAGACCTCTGGCGATTTATAAAGCAGCGAAAAAAATGGTGGTTGATCCCCATCATTCTTTTCCTTATCATAATAGGTGCACTCCTCGTATTCGGCGGTAATTCTGCCGTGGCACCCTTTATTTACACACTTTTTTAAATAATGGAGAAACTTAAACATAAAGATTCAATCATAGTCATTGCTGCAGGGTTTATGGCGCTTTTTTTCATCTTCGATAAGAAGCATGAATGGATGCTATATGTAAGCCTCGGAATTTTGATAATTGGTTTCGTCTCCCCTCTTTTAACCCGTTACATCCATATTGCCTGGTTCTGGATTGCCGAAAAGCTTGGTTTTGTTGTGTCCAGGATCATTCTGGGCATTACTTTTCTTGTGATTTTGATGCCGGTTGCAGCATTGTCAAAATTATTCCGTAAGGATTTTATGATGTTGAAAAAGAGGGAAAAGAGCTATTATCATGAGAGGGATCATTTATTCAGTGCGGATGATATGAAAGATCCCTGGTAATGATGTGAGTGAAATATATATCCACATAAAAATGATGTTTCGGTTTCTAAAATTTAATTGTAGCTGGTGAAATTTAAATTAATATACTCTTATAAAAAAAAGTAAAAAAAGCGGTCTTTTGAAAACACTTTATAGAATATTAATTTCCATCTTGATTATCCTTGTCCTGGATTTTATGACCGGATTTATAATCATTCCTGAAAGTTACCATTCTTTCCGGACCAGTCATTATTATTATCATCATGGTTTAATTCCCGATCAATCCACATTGGGAGCATGGGGATCCCTGGTTTATCCCATTCATACCAATTCCCTGGGATTTATGGACTCCGCTGTTTATGAAGTGCCTTTGAAATCGGCGAATAAGCGACTGCTAATTCTGGGCGACTCTCACTCAGAAGGTGTTGGTGTACCATACCTGAAGACTTTCAGTGGGCGGCTCGCGAAAGAGCTTAAAGATGAAGGCGTGGATGTATTAAATGCTTCCTGCATTAGCTACAGTCCCAAAATCGAATATCTTAAATTGAAATACCTTATTGAAAAAGAAGGATTTGTACCTGATTATATTTTTCAGTTAATCGACATCTCTGATATTCAGAATGAGCTGGTATATGAAAATTATAATCCGGAAGAAAATTTCTCCCGCCTAAAGGGTCTGAAGCAAAGAACCGGGATATTTCTGAATTCACATTCTTCCATATATTACCTTGTAAATTCAATTATTAAAACAAGGGAAAGAGAGTCGTTCATGGATAGGGCAGAGTTCTTCGATCAAACCCGTGAAGAATCAGGGAATAACAACACTCTGGCTCTCTATTCTGAATTTTTCAGTCACTTCGATGATAATACGCTACTTTCAAATCCTCAGTTTCACGGTGTTGGCGAGTGGTATTATGATGATGATTTCAGAATTCTGGCTGATAAGGGCATTGAATCGGGTCAGAATTACGTAGCCAAAATAAAGGAACTCTGTGATGAGCATGGTATTGATCTTACCGTTTCTGTACATCCCTGGCATTCACAGATATATTTGGGTGATCCCGATGACTATTATGTAAATAAGTGGAGGTCTTTTGCAGAGGAAAAGGGCATTTCATTTGTGAATCTTTTTCCTCTTTTCGTGAATGAGCAAAACCCTGTTCTTGTTAAGGATATGTATTATATAAGAGGTGATAATCACTGGAATGAATTTGGTCATGAGAAGGTTTCTGTTAGCCTGCTGGAGTTTTTCCGTAAAAAAATAAATGAAGATCCTGAATTATGAGAAAGTCCCCGGCCCTGATATTATTGATAGTGCTTTTATTCGTTTTGAACGCTTGCGATTCAACAGAATTTCATAAGGAAAGAATTGCAGTTGTAGAAGAGGAATATGGGGAAAACAGCTATGAAGCAGGTCTTGCCTATATGGATTATATAATGAAATACGGCGATGATCTTGAATTTTCTCTTGATCTTGTGGATAAGTTAATAAAAAACCTGGCATTCTCTGAAGCCAGATATTCACTTCTGAAGTTACAGGAAGAATTTAGCGATTACCGCCTCCATTATCTTAATGCTGTGTGTTTAAGAAATCTCTATCGCTTTGATGAAGCTGAAGAAGCTCTTGCCAAGGCAAAGGAATTAAGCGATGTTCCTGTTCTGGCTACAGAACATGAAAATATCCTTGAAAGCAAACAGGAATGGAGAGAACTGATAAGAATTAATGAATTGATTAAAGAAGAAGGACTTAATCCGGAATTAAGGCTTGAAAGAGCCGGACATCTTATTTTTTCAGGATATTTCGAAGCAGGTTTACTGGATATTGATAGTACCCTGAATAATGCTGATGTTCGCAATGAAGCTTACCGGCTTAAAACACGTGCATATATTCTTATGAAGGATTATCGGAAGGCAGATTCGGTATTACTAAACTGGAAAGAATATGCATCGGAGGAAATATATGAGGAGATTAATACTTATTCTTTTGCCCTGGAAAAGATTATCCAATTAAAGCCCAAAGTAAATTCAGGAGGGGCCAATCCTGCCGATTTTATTAATATGGCCAGAAATCTCAAAGATATCATGGAATTTGCAGAAGCAGAAAGGATCCTTGACAAGGGACTAAACAGGTTCCCTGAAAATTTAAATTTACATTACGCCGGCTTACTTATCTATATAGAATCCAACCAGCTCGAAAAAGCCAGAGAAGCTGCTGATAATCTTGAGGAGAGGGGAGTGGAGATACCGGAGGAATTGAGGAGGGTTTTTCGGTAGGAATGTTTAGGAGTTGTGCAGTTGTGCAGTTATGCAGTTGTGCAGTTTTTCATCAATTAGCTATGATTTATATTGATGGTTAATAATCTATGAGATAGACTAATTTAGAGTTATGTGCAGTTTTTCATAAACTAAGAATAATATATTGCTGATGTCACACCGCACACCG
>CAZGTU010000273.1:0-3271 GCA_964528675.1 uncultured Bacteroidaceae bacterium | reverse complement strand
GGAAATAAAACTACATTTCGATAATCTGCCTCGGTAATTAAAGAAAATCTTTCTACTGTTTTGAAATCTTTTGTTTTTGCCAGTCCAATACGTACTCCATGCTTGGAATAAGCACTATAAGTGATAAGGTATTCACCGTCAAGAAACACAATACGAGGATCCTCCACCCCATAGGCTTCGTATTCTTTAAATACACCATTTATCGAAGGAATCATAAATGGCTCTTTATCCACTTGAAAAGAATATCCGTCATTACTTACCGCCTTTCCCAGAATGCTTCGTCCGTTATGCTTATGCGACCGGAATATCATCACATACTTGCCATCGTGTTTTACTACAGCCGCATTATGTAAGGTTGCTACCGGATAGGGTACATCATCCCTGGTAAGAATCGGGTTATTTTGATAACGATTGATCAACATTTTTTTTTGGTTTTAATTTGTTTCGTGATATTCTTCATGAGCCTGCAAAACAGTCAGGTGAGATATTAAATAGGCCAGTGAGCTTTCGGCTCCCTGGTTACGATTGACACCATAACTCTCAAAGCCGTCACAACATCCTTTGGTTTCAAAATCGTACAGACTCATCCTCAGGTCGTTTTCACCCAAAAACCACAGAAACGATGCGTATAGTTTATTCAGGTATTCTTTGTCTTTCGTTACATGAAAAGCCTGATGAAACATCAAAACCATCGCCATCGCATCAATGGGTTGTTGAGCAAATACGGAACGTTCACCGTCTTTTTTATACCATTTTTCATTGCCGATAATTGACAGGTAATTGTCGTTAAGTGTATGTTTAGTAAGGAATTGCATTGAGTCTATTGCTATTTCCATTACCCTGTCCTCATTTAAGATCTCAGCCGAATGCAGAAGCGCCAGAGGTAATATGCCATTATCATAAGCCAGGAGTGCCTCAAACCATTTCCAATCTCCCGATCGGTTTTCTTCGTAATGCTTAATGAGTTTGCGGGACATATTTCGAAGCCTTTCTGTCATGGAATCATCTGCAGGGTTCGATTTAAGATAATAGCAAATCCCAATCATTGTATTCGCAATACTTCTTATGGATTTCAATTTTTCAAAATTCGGGGCTGCATTAAAAAACATCAGGCGGCCTGTCTGGTAATAAGCATCGTTCGGGGCGTTGCCCAGTAAATATCCCAGTGCCCAGATAGTGCGTCCAAACGAATCTTCAGACCCCACTTCATCAAGATAATTTCTGCTGAAACTTAAAAAATTACGGAAAGTGCCATCTTTATTTTGCATATAATGAATATAGCTTAAATAAACAGGCGATAATTCCAGTGCGCGTGCATCCTTCGTCTGACGATATGCCATTAACACCATTAACAGAGCCCGTGCATTATCATCAAGGCAATATCCTTCTTTTAAGTTGGGAATTCCGAATTTCGCATGCTGAATTATGCCCGTATCATCGGTTAAGCGGTTAATATGTATAAGTGAAAAAGGAGGAAGGATAAGCAGGTCCAATACACCATCTCTTTTTGCCAATTTATTTATACCTTCCTCCATTACCTCTTCTGCAAGATTGAGGTACTTTTCCCCGGTTTTCGGCCATGTAATTTTTTTACCATAATCTGCAGCCCTTTTCCTCAGCCTGTTCAGTTCATCGGGGTTGTCAAAAAGCTGTGTCAAAATAGTAGACAGCTCCTTGGAATCAGCAAAATTAAAGAGCTTTCCCCTACCATTATCCAGTAGTTCCGCAGCATGCCAGTAAGGTGTTGAAACTACTGCCGAACCGGTACCAATGGCATAGGATAGTGTGCCACTGGTAATTTGAGCTTCATTTAAATATGGGGTAATGTAGATGTCGGTGGATGATAAATATTTGAATAAATCCTTAACATCAATAAAATCATTGAGGAAAATCACATGTTTTTCCAGTTGAAGATTTTTAACCAGACGCATTAAGAAAATCCGGTATTCTTCGCCTGAGTGCCTTAATACGTTGGGATGGGTTTTGCCTAAAATCAGATAGATCACATCAGAGTGTTTTTCAATAAGCTTTGGCAATGCTTTTATTACAGTTTCAATGCCTTTATTACGGCCAATAAACCCAAATGTCATCAGCACTTTTTTGTCTTCCAGCTTAAACTCTTTTTTAGATTTTTCGCTATTGAATTGGATATCAGGTACCCCATGATCTATAAAGGCAATTTTCCCTTCCGGAACTTCATAAATATTAATCAAAAATTCAATAGCTTTATGACTCATTACCACTACCTTATGAGCCATTTTGCAAATTTCCTTTAAAACCGCTTTTTCATCAAAAGATGGTGTTTTAAGGATAGTGTGAAGTGTAACAATTAATGGAACTTCCAACCGGTGCAATAAGGATAGGATATAAACTCCATTTCGACCGCCAAATATACCAAACTCATGTTCAAGCACACAAAGGTCTGCCCCGCTAAGATTGATGAATTTTACCGCCTTTAAATAATCCTCCTGATGTTCTTGCCTGATGGTTAGTTTTACCTCTTCCGGATATTCATAAATATTATTAAAATCATTTAATGCCACTACAAAACCTTCATTCGGAAATTTTGTTTTTTTATTCTTGTTATTTACTACTGAATTAAATAGATTATTGGTAAACGTACCAATGCCGCATTCCCTTGGTGGGTATGTGCCAATAAAAGCAATTTTCATATGTTTCTCTCTTTATTAATCAAAATATTTGTAAGTTTTGTGCTTAATATATTTATTTAAAGGTCATTAAATGAATGGGGAAATGATAAGCCACAGGCTCGTATAAATGCTCATTTCAAAAATATTTTATGTGCAAAACTTTAGTAACTTAACTATATGAACATCAAATCCACAATCCCCTTTACAATTCTTAACCCGGTTATTTTATTTTTTATAATTCATTTTTTCTCATTTTTTCTGCACGTTTGGCTTCTTTAGCAGCCCGTTTTTCCTTGAGGTTTCTTACAGGTGCTTTTTTGGTGTTTTTTTTACTCTCTTTTTCTTTTGACATGATATTGTATGTTAATTAATAATGAAAAATTCATTTAATAGAATGTGGTATTTATGGGTAAGGTAAACTTAAACATCCTCATAACCACTTTTAATAATTGTAGAAACCATTTTAAACCTTCCGTTTCCGTTTACATTATTGGAAGTGTGAGCCGGAACTATAATTGCTTCGCCTGTTTCATGCATATTTGATTTTTTGTCAATAACCACCTCGGCAGAACCTTCAATAATCTGAAGAAAAGTATCGAAAGGAGATATCTCTTCTGCCA
>CAZGTU010000272.1:0-3297 GCA_964528675.1 uncultured Bacteroidaceae bacterium | reverse complement strand
TGTTATCTTAGCCTGTTTAGTTTTGAAATGGAGTTTATTCCTTGTTAATCTATACTTGATGTTATTAAACTACCTTTTCCTTCTAACCGGATTTGTCCTGCTCATAAAGGGAGCTGACTGGTTTGTGAGCAATGCCTCCGGCATCGCTAAAAAGACAGGCGTCTCAGAACTAACCATTGGCCTTACAATTATAGCTTTCGGAACCTCAGCTCCGGAACTTGTAGTTAACCTTTTTTCTTCCATTCAAAAAGAAAATGAGATGGTTATGGGCAATATCGTGGGAAGTAACATTTTTAATATCCTGGTAATTCTTGGGATTACTGCTTTTATTAAGCCAATAACAGTACAAGTCAAATCTATAAAACGGGAGATCCCTTTTTCCATACTTGCCGGTATTCTAATCCTCCTGCTGATAACTAACTTTTTTTCAAGGAAAGAAGCTGCGGGCTTGTCGTCTGTAGAAGGTTTATTCATACTATTTTTCTTTATTATATATACCATTTATCTAGTAAGAAGTGGAAAAGAGGACTTTAAAGCCGAAGGAATTCCCGGAAATGAGAAAAAATCGACATTCACTGTCGTTTTTTTTCTTATTACCGGACTTATTTCTCTTGTTTTTGGAGGAAGACTTGTAGTCAATAATGCTATTGCAATCGCAAGAGATTTTGGGATAAGCGAACATATAATCGGTCTCACAATCGTAGCTATAGGAACATCACTACCGGAACTTGTAACTTCACTTATTGCTGCCCTGCGAGGGAACTCTGACCTGGCCCTTGGAAATGTAGTGGGATCGAATATCTTCAATCTATTCTTTATTCTTGCCCTCAGTGGAGTGATCTATCCAATCGATTTCAGGGAATCATATTTCATTGATATCCTGGTTTTTCTTTTTGCCAGTTCACTCCTGATGATATTTATGTACACAGGACGAAGAAAGGTCATAGACCGCTGGGAAGGCATCTTGTTTTTTGCGATATTTGTGCTTTATATGATCTACATTCTGGTATAGATGGACCTGATAAGCAGTACACAAAATCCGAGGGTCAAAAACCTTCTTCAGCTAGAGAAAGCAAGAAACAGGAGAAAAGAGAAAATCTTTGTAATTGAGGGATTCAGGGAAATAGAAAAAGCCCTTGAATCTGGTTATAAATTTAAAGAACTGTTTTACTGCCCTGATCTTGAGTATTTTAAGTTTATGGAATTCGTAAATGAATTTCCGGTTGATGATAAGATTGCTGTTGCAAAAAATGTTTTTTCGAGGATAGCATACCGTGACAAACATGACGGACTATTGGCCACGGCAAAAATGAAAGAACACCGCCTGGAAGGTTTCACTCCTCCCGCAAAAGGTCTTTACCTTGTCATCGAATCTGTGGAAAAACCCGGTAATTTAGGGGCGCTTTTGAGGACCGCCGATGCTGCCGGACTGGATGCAGTTTTTATTTGTGGCAATCAGACGGATATATATAATCCCAATGTGGTCAGATCCAGCCTGGGATGCTTATTCAGCAATAAGGTAATAATCAGCTCCGCCAATGAACTGATCACTTTTTTTAAAACAAATGAAATTGCCATTTATGCTGCGGCATTGCAGCAAAGCAATATATATTACCATGCAGATTTCAGGGAAGCTAATGCTATCGTCATGGGATCGGAAGCTCATGGACTGTCTGAGATATGGAGGGAAAATGCGGAGATGATCATACGGATACCGATGAAAGGGATAGCTGATTCCTTGAATGTATCAGCCTCTGCTGCTATCCTGATTTTCGAGGCAGTCAGGCAAAGAAGCAATAAATCCTGATTGAAAACTCAGAATTTTGCTTAAACTAAAAAAGCATAACTTTGTTGTAGAAATAGTTCTTCTTAAAATGTAATTTTCAAAAATTCATCATTTTAAACATCAATAAAATACCATTTAATAAATTATTTACCTATGAAATACGATGTATTAGTTATTGGCAGCGGACCCGGTGGTTACGTTGCGGCAATCAGGGCTGCACAGCTCAAAATGAAAGTCGGAGTTGTTGAACGTGAATCCCTTGGGGGTGTCTGCCTGAACTGGGGTTGTATTCCTACCAAATCATTACTTAAATCTGCCCAGGTATACGATTATTTCAAACATGCAGAAGATTACGGCATTAAGCTCGAAAGTGAAGCAAAACCCGATTTTCCTAAGGTGATAAAAAGAAGCAGAGATATTGCCAATGGCATGAGCAAAGGAGTGAATTATCTTTTTAAAAAGAACAAAATCGAAGTCATTGAAGGTCATGGCAAACTTACTGCTCCCGGTAAGGTTGAGGTTGAGAAGGACGGAAAAAAGAATACAGTTGAAGCTAAACATATCATTCTGGCTACCGGTGCCAGGTCAAAAGAATTACCGAATGTTAAGCAGGATGGTAAAAAAATCATAGGATATCGCCAGGCAATGAACCTGCCTGAAATGCCCAAATCAATGCTGGTAATAGGATCAGGGGCTATCGGAAGTGAATTTGCAGGTTTCTATAACAGCATGGGGACAGAAGTCACACTCGTTGAATTCCTGCCAAATGTCGTTCCTCTTGAGGATGAGGAAGTTTCGAAGCAACTGCAAAGATCTTTCAAAAAAGCCGGAATAAAGGTCATGACAAGTTCTTCCGTTGAATCGGTCGATACATCCGGAGACCTCTGTAAAGCAAAGATAAAAACCAAAAAAGGAGAAGAAACCGCAGAAGCAGAGATTATTCTTTCAGCCGTAGGTGTTACACCTAACCTGGAAAATATCGGAATTGAAGAACTGAATATTGAGCTTGAGAACGGAAAAGTAAAAGTGGATGAATATTACCGGACAAATGTAGAAGGCGTTTATGCCATCGGTGACATTGTACACGGTCCGGCACTGGCACATGCTGCCTCTGCGGAAGGAATTGCCTGTGTTGAAAAAATCGCCGGAGTGAAAACCGAACCGGTTGATTATGGAAATATTCCTGCCTGTACCTATACCAACCCTGAAGTAGCTTCAGTGGGAATGACCGAAAAACAGGCTGAGGAAGCCGGATTTAAAATCAAAGTGGGAAAATTCCCATACACCGCCTCAGGTAAGGCCAGCGCTGCAGGAGCAAAAGAGGGTTTTGTGAAATTAATCTTTGATGAAAAATATGGTGAACTCCTCGGGGCTCACATGATAGGTGCGAATGTAACTGAAATGATCGCTGAAATGGTTGTGGGTAAGAAGCTGGAAACTACCGGCCACGAGATTATCAAGTCTATCCACCCCCACCCTACCATGTCGGAAGCTATTATGGAAGCAGCAGC
>CAZGTU010000271.1:0-3314 GCA_964528675.1 uncultured Bacteroidaceae bacterium | reverse complement strand
TTGAGAAAGATGAGTAATTCCAGAGAATTATCGGAAAAGGTTACCCGGGAGTTTAAGCTGACAACGCTGGCCTTGAAGAACAGGAATACAATTTTCCTGCTGACGGTTATCATTATATTGTTCGGACTAATTTCCTATTCACGTTTGCCCAAGGAATTATTTCCCGATGTGGTTATTCCTACAGTATTGGTGCAAACAACTTACCTGGGTAATTCACCCATTGACATTGAAAATCTTGTAACCCGGCCCATTGAAAAGGAAATAGACGGGATAAACGGAATAAAAACCTTGCGGTCGACTTCCGCCCAGGATGCATCGATGATATTTGTGGAGTTCAATACGGATGTTGAGATCGAAAATGCCCTGGATGATGTAAAGGATGCCGTGGATAATGCCATGAGCGAGCTACCGAATGATGAGAGTTTGTTCGATCCCTTTATCACAGACTTTGATCTTTCAGAGTTTCCTATTATCAATATTAACCTTTCGGGTGATTACAGTATACAGGAGCTCAAAGATTTTGCTGAATACCTTGAAGAAAAGATTGAGCCTATCTCTGAAGTCTCCAAGGTATTGATTGAAGGGGTAGATGAAAGGGAGGTTAAGATCAATGTCGACCTTCACAAGCTGGAAGCCAATGAGCTTTCTTTCATGGATATTCAGATGGCGGTAGCGGAGGAAAATGTTACCATGTCGGGCGGTGAGATCCTGCTGGGAGAAACGCGCCGTTCCATCCGAATTGAACAGGAGTTTGAATCGGTTGACGAGATCAGGAATATAATCATTGAGACGGAAAACGATAAGCCCGTTTATTTGAAGGATGTAGCGGAGGTCATTGACGGATATGCAGATCCCAACAGTTATGCCCGCTTGAACCAGCAGCCGGTGGTTTCGGTACAGGTTATCAAGAAGAGCGGTGAAAACTTGCTGGCTGCTACCGACCAGATCTTTGAAGTGATTGACAGGGCTGAAGAGACCCGGAATCTTCCCGAAAATCTGACCGTTACACTGACCAATGATCAGTCGGATATGGTAAGGAAACAGATCCATAACCTGGAGAATAACATGATCATGGGGATCATTCTGGTTGTTCTTGTTCTTTTTTACTTCCTTGGGACCAGGAATGCCTTGTTCGTGGGGCTTGCGATACCTATGTCGATGTTTCTTTCATTCATCATTCTTGGCCTCATTGGGTATAAGCTGAACATGATCGTTCTTTTCTCACTTATCCTGGCCCTGGGTATGCTCGTGGATAACGCTATAGTAACAGTCGAAAACATATACCGCTTTGTAGACCAGGGCTATCCACCTTTCCGGGCAGCCAAGCAGGCAGTGGGTGAGATAGCAGGACCCATCATTACCAGTACACTTACCACACTATCGGCTTTCGTACCCCTTGCTTTCTGGGGAGGAATTACCGGCGAGTTTATGAAGAATCTTCCTATAACACTTATTGTAGTGCTTTCTTCTTCACTTTTTACGGCATTGATAATTGTACCTGTTTTTTCGGCTACTTTCATAAAAACCGGTGAAAACAGGAAAGATAATATGCCCGATAAACGCAAAGGTTACCGGGTAGCTCTCATAATGGTTGGGCTGGCTATTCCCATGTTTATTGTGGGATGGCGGGTAATTCCTAATTTACTGGTGTTATTTGCCTTCCTTGGAATTATGAATATTCTGTTCTTTCACAAAGCAGAATGGTGGTTCCAGAATGTTTTCCTGGTGAAACTGGAAAATATTTATAACCGGGTTTTGCATTTTGCCCTCCGGGGAAAAAATCCCCTGTGGTTTTTCCTGGGCACCATTTTCCTGCTTGTGTTCACCATCGGTTTTTATTTTGCCAGGGGAATTGAAGTTAATTTCTTTCCTGTTAATCAGCCTAATTACATAAATGTTGAAGCTGAATTGCCGCTGGGCACCGATATCGGTAAGACCAACAAATTTATGAGGGAACTTGAAGACGATATCAATGAGATCATTGAACCCTATCAACACATTGTTGAGTCTATTCTCACAACGGTAGGTAAAGGATCAGAAGGGGATGCAGAAGAAGGAGCCGGGGGAACTCCTTATAAGGCATTTACCACCATTTCATTTGTTGATTATAAAGAAAGGGGAGGAATAGAAACCGGTAATATAATGCGTGAGCTCAGTGATAAGCTCATCAATACCTATCCCGGGGTTCAGATCTCCATTGAAAAAGACCAGATGGGTCCCCCGGCTGGTGAACCCATAAACCTTGAGATTATTGGGGAGAATTTCGACAGCCTTTTGAATATTACCGACAGGGTAATACAGGTAATTGAAGAGAGCGAGATAGAAGGGATTGAAGGACTTCAGATGGATCTTAAAACTGGCAAGCCTGAGCTACAGGTTAAGTTGGACCGGGAGAAGGTCAGGCGATATGGTCTCTCTACTCAGATGGTGGCGAATACCATTCGTACCGCTCTTTTCGGCATGGAGGTATCGGATTATAAAGTGGGTGAGGAGGAGTATCCGATTCAATTAAGGTTACAGGATGAATACCGGTATGATCTGACCAGTTTGCTGAATCAGAAATTGATATTCAGGGATAATGGCATGATTCATCTTCTGCCGATCTCTGCACTGGCCGATATACAGTATAAGACCACCTACAGTTCGATACGAAGGAAAGATCTTGACCGGGTAATAACGCTTTCTTCCAATGTTATTGAAGGTTTTAATGCTACCGAGGTAAATCAGCAGATTGAAACTGTATTGAGCAATAACCTGGATATGCCGGAAGGATACCGTTATGAATTTACGGGTGAGCAGCAGGAACAGCAGGAATCTATGGAATTCCTCGGCAGGGCTATGATGATTGCCTTGGCCATTATTTTACTGATCCTTGTTACGCAATTTAACTCGGTGATCAAACCCTTGATTATTCTTGCCTCGGTATTATTCAGCACTATTGGTGTTTTCGGCGGGCTCGCCACTTTCAAAATGGATTTCATTGTGGTAATGACCGGTATAGGTATTGTTTCGCTTGCGGGTATTGTGGTCAACAATGCCATTGTATTGATTGATTATATTGAATTGCTGAAAGCCAGGAGGCGCAAGGAACTAGATCTTGAGCCCGATGCATTTCTTCCCGTCGATGTTGCCACCGAATGTGTGGTTATGGGAGGAAGGACACGGTTAAGGCCGGTATTGTTAACGGCAATCACAACCATTCTGGGTTTGATATCTCTTGCCATAGGTCTTAATTTCGATTTTGCCGGTTTACTGAAAGAATACCATCCGGATATTTATTTTGGCGGTGACCAGGTATTGTTCTGGGGACCGAT
>CAZGTU010000270.1:0-3320 GCA_964528675.1 uncultured Bacteroidaceae bacterium | reverse complement strand
GGGTTGGGGATTGGGGGTTGGAGAGATTGGGGGATTTTAAGGTACAATTTTTCATAACATGAATTTTTATAATTAATAGCCTCTTTCTTCTTAATGGAAAAAACCTCAAAATCTCAGCCAGTGATTTTCAATTTTTTGATCAAAATCTTCTGGCAGTCGGTTAGCATCGAGTAGCATATCCGGGAACCTAACTGTCATGGGGCATCATTGTATGCAATTATCACCGTAAACTTTCCGGGGGGCAGACATTTTTCACCAGGAGGTCAATAGGTTCCGAATTACCCCTTCCTAAATAAATCTACAGACAGAAATGTAGCGGTTCTAATGGAATTAATAAAATAAAGGTGGGCAAATTGCTCCACAGCGCAGAAAAAAATGATTTAGCTCTCCAATTTCCAGTATGAATGTCCATAAATTAATTTCAATTTTAGCATGGTGCGAATAAATGGTAATAAACCTCAGGGTAGAACCCTGAACCCTTGTTTTCGGAGTAGAACTCCGAGGAACCGAGTTTACGAGCTCGGCGTAGCCAATTCGACCAAACTTCTCGTCCGCCGCAGCTCCGATAGCTATCGGAGCGAAGGAGGATTAAAAGAATTGTGTCGATTTCATTCATCTGAACCGGTCAAAAATCTTCCGATATCACTATCTAAGAAAGCTGGAAGCTGGAAGGGAGTAAGAAGAATGAAGAAGCTGAAAGCTCAAAGCCGGAAAGGAACAGACTTTTACTATAAACCATGCCTCGGTTCCGCTCGGCAACCGTTAAAGCTATAAACCCATCAACCCTTTAAAAGTAAACGGTAAAAAGTAAACAGTTGGGCTATCACTTAAACCCTTAAACGATTACCTGCCCGCCAACGCAAAGGCCAGTGCAATGGCAGGTGGGAAACCTTAAACCTTTAAACCTATTAACTCATAAACGATTAAACGATTAAACTTAAACCATACCTGCCCGCCGAAGCATAGGCCAGCGCGTCGGCACGCGGGCCTGCCCGCCATTGCGTTGGCTCGCGCTTCGGCAGGCGGGAACCATAAACCCTTAAACCCCCAACCTGGACAAGCCAGAACCAAACAAATTTCTGAAGTTGAAATGTTTTTCATGCCTCTGTAGCGCCTATAGGGATTATCCTAAAGAAGGTGCTTCAAAATATTCTGCCAAAAAAACACGAATATTAGAAGTAAAGTATTAAACCCTTACCTGGCTTCTTCTTTCTTCTTCTTTCTTCGAGCTTCAAGCTTCCAGCTTCTTCTTTCTTCCAGCTTCGAGCTTCGAGTTTCTTCTTCCTTCCAGCTTCCAGCTTCGAGCTTCGAGCTTCTTCACAGATCCCTCGGCTATCGCACGGGATTCGATGGTTCGACTGCGCTCACCACAGGTTCATCCACTATTTCCAGTTCGCTGTCGCTCCTGGAAATAGGGATTCATTGAATTTTCCTATCTTTGCACAAATTTTTCAGATAATAAACAGCATGAGTCAACAACAACTTAGTGAACAGGAATTAATACGCAGACAGTCGCTTGAGGCAATCCGTGAAATGGGAATCAATCCCTATCCACAGGAGGGTTATCCTGTGAGTCACAAAGCCAGAGAAATAAAGGAGAATTATTCGGAAGAAAAAAATAATTTCCAGGATGTTGCCCTGGCAGGAAGGCTTATGAGCAGGAGGATCATGGGGAAGGCTTCTTTTGCCGAGATACAGGATGACAGCGGTCGCATACAGATCTATGTGAACCGTGATGAGATTTGTCCGGGGGAGGATAAGAGCCTTTATAATGTCCTTTTCAAGAAGCATCTCGACCGTGGTGATTTTATTGGCATCAAAGGTCATGCTTTTAGAACTCAGGTAGGAGAAATATCCGTTCATGTTGAAGAACTCAAGTTGTTGAGCAAATCTATACGTCCACTGCCAGTGGTAAAAGAAAAGGAGGGAAAAGTTTATGATGCGGTTACCGATGCCGAATTTCGCTACCGGCAGAGATATATTGACCTGGTTATTAATCCTGAGGTAAGAGAGGTTTTCCGTAAGCGGACCCAGATCTATAATTCTTTCAGGGAACTTTTCAACCGCAAGGGATACCTTGAGGTGGAAACCCCTATTCTACAGAGTATTCCGGGAGGTGCAGCGGCACGACCTTTCATTACCCATCATAATGCACTGGATATACCCCTTTATCTGCGGATTGCAGATGAGCTCTATCTGAAGAGGCTTATTGTTGGCGGATACGAGGGAGTGTATGAATTTTCAAAGGATTTCCGTAATGAAGGAATGGACAGGAGTCACAATCCTGAGTTCACCGTTATGGAAATTTACGTTGCCTATAAGGATTATAACTGGATGATGGACTTCACCGAGGAAATGGTGGAAAAGGTAGCATTGGATCTTCATGGCACCACAAAAGTGCAGGTAGGTGATAAGGAAATTGATTTCAAAAGACCTTTCAAGCGCATCACCATGAGAGATGCCATTAAGGAACATACCGGAATTGATATTGAAGGCATGACCGAGGATGATCTCAGAAAAGCCTGCGATGAGCTTGGAATTGAGACCGATCCATCAATGGGTAAAGGAAAGCTCATTGACGAGATCTTTGGAGAAAAAGCAGAACCAAATTACATTCAACCTACCTTTATTAAAGACTATCCTGTAGAGATGTCGCCCCTCTGCAAAAAACATCGTGAGAATCCTGAACTAACCGAGCGTTTTGAACTTATGGTAAATGGTAAGGAGCTGGCCAATGCCTATACCGAGCTGAACGATCCTATCGATCAGCTTGAACGCTTCAAAGAACAGCTTAAATTATCCGAAAAAGGAGATGATGAAGCCATGTTCATTGATATGGATTTTGTGAGGGCCCTGGAATACGGTATGCCCCCGACTTCAGGCATGGGTATTGGCATGGACCGTCTCACTATGATCATGACCAATCAACCAAGCATTCAGGATGTCTTGTTCTTCCCCCAGATGAAACCCAAGGAACAGCAAAAGATCAAGGAAGAAAGCAAACCCGAGGAGTATATGGGTTTTGGCATACCCGAAGAATGGATAGAACCCTTGAAGGCCCTGGGGTATACAACCATCGAGAAATTAAAAGCAGTTGAGAAACCCGGAAAGCTTCACCAGGAGATGATGGGGTACCGGAAGAAGAATAAATTGGATATTTCGACGGTGACTCTGGATGAGGTTGGGGAGTGGATTGGGTAGGTGGAGAATTAAGTTATGCAGTTGTGCAGTTATGCAGTTATGCAGTTATGCAGTTATGCAGTTATGCAGTTATGCAGTTGTGCAGTTGTGCAGTTATGCAGTTTGCTTTAGATGGGGGT
>CAZGTU010000269.1:0-3352 GCA_964528675.1 uncultured Bacteroidaceae bacterium | reverse complement strand
TTAAAATTTTTGCAGCAACGCAGATATCGGACATTATGGACAGACTCTAATTAAAACCATCCATCTACCATAGCCTTGTTTGCCTGGTGCCAACTGCTGGCTCCTTCTTCTTCGCCCTTTTCTCTGATCTCTCCCATTAATTCATATAACTCTTCTTCTTCAAGATTAAAATTCTTAAAGAATGTAGCAGCTTCGGGCATATCTTCTTCAAAGCCTGTCCTTGATACAATGGCGCAAACATCTTTTGGATAAATACCTTTTGGGTCCTCAAGATATTTGATATCATAATTTGCCCACATGAAATGAGGTTTCCATCCTGTAACCACAATCCATTCCTCATTATTGATGGCCTTCTCAAGACTGGCAACCATAGCAGGACCACTGGATGTTATTTGTTCAAAATCGAGGTTATACTCTTCGATTGCTCTGATGGTGTTTCTGTGAATACCTGCACCTGCACCAATTCCAATGATTTCCTCATCAAATTTTTCTTTATTATCATTCATCTGAGTAATGGAACTGATATCCACATAGGTAGGCACTACCAGCCCGGTAGTTCCTTCGCTGAAGGATTCACCCAGTTTAACCAGGTCATCACCATAATCTTCCCAGTATTCTTTATGGGTATGGGGCAACCAGGCATCGAGAAATACATCTCCTTTTGAGTCTTCCTTGGATAATTCCCCGTAGATCAGTCCAGGTTCAAGATTTGTTAATTCTACCTCAAAGTTATTCTCTTCGAGTGCTACCTTTGCCAGATGGGTAAAAGCTATACCTTCTGCCCAGTTAGGATAAAGGATACTGACAGTCTCTTTTTCATCTGCAGCATCTTTTTTTCCTTCTCCGGCACATGAGCTAATCAATAATGTTATGCTCACAACGAGCATTAAGCTTAAAAAATTTTTTGTTTTAAAATGCATAATTTATGGTTTTTGGGTTCTACTTATTTTTTCTTATTTGCAAGTGATTGAGTAATTCTATCCAGAATAATAGCGAGTATTACAATACCCAATCCGGATTCGAATCCTTTGGCTATGTCATTTTGCTGGATACTCTGGTAAACCACACTACCCAGCCCTCTTGCCCCTACCATGGATGCAATAACAACCATGGACAAAGCCAGCAGGATCACCTGGTTTACACCTGCCAGTATTGTAGGCATAGCCAGGGGTAATTGAATTTTAAAAAGGATCTGGTTTTCTTTGGCACCAAAAGCCCTGCCGGCCTCAATCACATCTGGCTGAACATTTTTTATTCCAAGGCTTGTAAGACGCACTGCCGGAGGGAGTGAAAAAATTACCGTTGCAAAAACTCCGGGAGTATTTCCCACACTGAAGAAAAATATGGCAGGAATCAGATAAACAAATGCAGGCATGGTCTGCATGAAATCCAGGATGGGTCTTATTATCGCATCAGCAGTAGGGTTCTTCGCTGTTAAAATTCCCAGAGGAATACCAAAAATAATGGCAATAATTGCCGAAACTATCACAAGTGTTGTAGTCTGCACAGCCTCTTCCCAGTATCCCATTCCATAGATCAGCAGAAAACCCAGGATCACAAAAAGCAATAATCCCCAACCTTTATTTAATCCTTCAAGAGTGAATAATTTATTCCCGGTTTTGGCATAGTAAGCAATGAATGCCACAACGATAAGAAAGACAACAAAAGGTACCGATAGCAGAAAATCATTCATATTTTCCACTGTCCATGAGATAAAATCATCAATACCTGACCAGAGACCAGATAAATTTTCCTCCAGGGCATTGATCCCGTCTTCAATGACTCTTCCGAGTTCAATAACTTTTTCCATTATTTAAATCTCTTTAGCCTGTTTATTTAACTTCGATACTTCATCATCGTCATATTTGGTTGTCTCAATAATCAATGAAGTTTGCGTAACCAGTCCGATCAATTTGCCGGTATCCTCTTCTACCACGGCAAGAGGAAACCAGTGACCCGAAATCAGGGGGAGCATCTCTTCCACAGTATAATTTTTATAAATACTGGGAACGTCAGTAATAAGTGCCTTCTCAACAGTTTTTTCTTTCTTTTCCTGCAGCTTGAGCATATCAGGCAGCCTGACATAACCAAGGAATTTCATTTCTTCATCTTCCACAGGCAAAATATCCACCCCTGCTGTACGCATTTTACGTATAGCACCTTTAGGTCCGTCCTTTTTAAATTGCACCAGGGTAAACTTTTCAAACATCAAAGTTTCGGCAGTGATGATGGTCTTTCGGTCAACTTTTTCAACAAATGCTTTGATATATTCACTGGCAGGATTTGTTAAGATATCCTCTGCCGTACCGATTTGTTCTACAATTCCATCCTTCATTATAGCAATCCGATCCCCGATCTTAATGGCTTCATCCAGATCATGGGTAATAAATACAATGGTTTTATGTAATTTATTCTGAATCTGCAGCAACTCATCCTGCATATCGGTTTTTATTAAAGGGTCGAGGGCTGAAAAAGCCTCATCCATTAGAAGAACGTCAGTATCATTAGCAAGAGCACGTGCCAGTCCGATACGCTGCTGCATTCCTCCTGACATCTCCGCCGGATATTGTTCTTCATAGCCTTTCAGTCCAACAGTTTCGAGGGCTTTCATTGCTCTTTCTTCCCGCTCTTTTTTGGGTTCATTACGGATTTCCAGTCCGAAAGCGGCATTCTCCAAAACTGTTTTATGCGGTAACAAGCCAAACTTCTGAAACACCATACTCATTTCTGTTCTGCGCGTCATCAGAAGTTGTTTATTGTTCTCCCGGGTAATGTCATGATCCTTAAAAAAAACTTTACCCGAGGTGGGTTCATTCAATCTGTTGAGACAGCGAATAATTGTAGATTTTCCGCTTCCGGAAAGACCCATAATAACAAATATCTCCCCTTCATAAACATCAAAGCTTGCACAGTTTACACCCACCGTACATTTAGTTCTTCTAAGTATTTCATCTTTAGAAACACCTTCCTTTAATAGTTTAAGTGCTTCTTTCTTCCGTTTTCCGAAAATAAGGGTAAGGTCTTCAACCTTGAGTTTAACCTTTCTTTTTTCAACCATTTTAACGATTTAAAAATAGTAACCTACATTAATATTAAAACGTGTATGCCATTCAGGATCTGCCACTCCGGAGCCAAGTCCTTTCCCAAAGGATTCGGTCAACCAGGGCTGATTCTTTCCCATGGCATAATCGATATAGGTATATACACCACCGGCCGTTACAAGTAATCCCGGAATCAGGTGATGTGTATCATAAAAGTTTTCATTTACTTTATCTATCAAAGTATAATCAACATAAGCCTGGATATTTGAGATGGGTCCCCATTCCACCGGAATGCTGTAAGCCAGTCCGGC
>CAZGTU010000268.1:1591-3368 GCA_964528675.1 uncultured Bacteroidaceae bacterium | reverse complement strand
GCTTGTAAGGATCGCTCCATCCTTCGAAGGGGTCTCTGGTTTTTACAACAATATTTCCAAATCCGCCTCCAAACTGGGTTGTGATCATGTAGAAGGTCTCATTATGAGGATTATATTTTATTGCCGGTGCATAAACACCTTCACTTATTCCCGCATCCTTTACTTTCAGTTGGGAAGTCCTTTCCAGCACATGTCCTATCTGCTTCCAGTTCACAAGATCGGTGGAATGGAATATGGGTACTCCCGGGTACATCGCAAAAGACGAACAAACCAGGAAATAATCATTTCCTTTTTGAACGATGGAAGGATCGGGATAGCAGCCCTGCAATATGGGAGTGTAGAATTCATCTTCCCGGAGGGGATAATCTTTATACACCTGGTCAGAACCCTGATAAACGAATTTTGAGAATACGGGAGAGTTCCGGTTTTCTTTTGAAGGGTCTCCTTTCCCGCTTAATGCCGTAAAAGAAAATGAAATAATGATAAGAGATAACAGAACGCTTCTCCTGTAAACTAATGTTTTCAAATTGAATCTACCTTTTTTCATGTTCGAATGGTGTTTAGTATCGAGTTTGATCTGCCAAAATAGTAAATTATTTTTAATGGGAGGAGGGGGAGAGATAGTTATGCAGTTGTGCAGTTGGGATTGTTCATTTAAGTGTGTCATTTTTATTTATTCTTTCTTCGTAGTAAATTGATAGTTGGTTATAAATGTTCGTCGAGATTGTTCATTTAAGTGTGTCATTTTTATTTATTCTTTCTTCGTTTTAGATTCCATTACCAGTACTCTGGCTGTATTAATGAGAATGATTATTCTGGCGGAGCAGTTTACGTAGGTTATATCTAGTATTTCAAACTTATTTAATCTTGCTTTCGCTCAATTTTTGGACCATTGTTTTTTAAACTTGTTTTATTGCATGCTATGCTGAACCTGAATATTGTTCCTCTTCCTTGTTCAGAGGTCACAGTAATACTCCCCCCGAGCATTTCGACATATGATTTGCTTATTGCAAGACCCAGGAAAGGAGTATAAAAAAAGTATGGTTATAATTGATTTAATGTCTTCTGCTGAAAACTTGAAGGTGTCGCTCCGAATTGTTTTTTAAAGAGGGTAGTAAAGTATCTGGGGTTATTCAGCCCCACCATATAACACACCTCAGAAACATTATATTTACCTGTACGCAATAATATTGCACTTTCTTTAATTTGAATGCTATTAATAAATTCATCTACGGTTTGGCCGGTAAGGGCTTTCAGTTTTCGGTATAACTACCGCAGACTCATGACCAACTCGCAGGCCAGTTTCTGTCCTTCGAACTCAATTACCCGGATGTTGTCAATGGCATACGCCAGAGAGCCGCAGCTTCCTCGCGTATTGCCCCATTTGCATTCACACCTACTTCCCGGGTAATCAAAATATCAGATCAACCACTTGAAATGGTTGAGGCCAGTGATGACCTTATGGAGGCGATTAAGACAGAAAGATTCCTGGAGTTATTTGGAGAAGGTTTGGGCTTCTGGGACATAATAAGATGGGGAGAAGCATCGGAGAAACTTGCACCGTATGGATTTGTAGTAGGCGTTCATGAATTGCTGCCTATTCCTCAAAATGATGTTGATCTGGCCGGTTTAAAACAAAATCCTGGTTACTTCTAAATAGGGACTTTGTAGCTTTGACCAGGAAATTTTTGGTTAGTTGTTAGTTTTATTGAGTAGCTAAAAGAGGCCTGTATTTTTATGGGCTTCTTTTTTTATTTGCAGGAGCTTCAGCAGGCTC
>CAZGTU010000268.1:0-1491 GCA_964528675.1 uncultured Bacteroidaceae bacterium | reverse complement strand
AGTAACCTAAGCCCAAATTCTTCGCTGTCGCTTCGAATTTGACGGTCTTTTTTGTTTTCAAACTTTACGAAAATGGAATTTTTTGAAGGATTGGCATTTACATTGATAGAGAGGAGGGATTATTGCATGATCCCATGGGGGGAGACCTGCAAAGCCTTATTTCAGCAGGCTCAGTAACCTAAGCCCAAATTCTTCGCTGTCGCTTCGAATTTGACGGTCTTTTTTGTCCCCAAACTTTACGAAAATGGAATTTTCGACAGTTTGGGAACAAAAAAGCCCTATTTTGCCTGCGGCAAAATGGGCTTAGGTTACTGAGCCTGCTGAAATAAGGCTTTGCGGAGAAAGAGGGATTCGAACCCCCGGTTCGCGCAAGGCGAACAACGGTTTTCGAGACCGCCCCGTTCGACCACTCCGGCATTTCTCCTGTTTTTAAAACATTACATTGTATATGATCTTTATCCAGCCCCGCTTTGTAAACCGAAGCTTCAGCGAAGGTTTATTCGACCACTCCGGCATTTCACATTTTTTAAGCTTTAATCCTCCTTCGCTCCGATAGCTATCGGAGCTGAGGCGGACGAGAAGTTTGGTTGAATTGGCTAGGCCGAGCTCGTAAACCCGGTTCCTCGGAGTTTTACTCCGAAAACAAGGGTTCAGGGTTTTTAATACCGTTTATTTTCCCATTAAAGTTTTGTCTTCAGTTCACAATCAAAAGCTTAGGAATTTTTCCTGAAGTTTTTTCAAAATTAATAAACCTATTAGCCTGTTTTTCGTAATTAAATCTTAAACTTTAATACGAAAACTCTAACGGATTCGTTCAAGTACAAAACTAATGATTTTATAACGGAAATCAACGCATTCGCCAAAATTGAGACGGATAATTCGGATGGTGACTGTAAATTTCAATACTTTAGTTTAACAAAATGAAATTAAATTGATATGGCGGAATTCAAAATTGAAACGGCAAAAGAGGAACTGATTGAAATGTTTCATGAAACAAATGCTAATTCTGAAAAAAATATAAATCCCGATATTCTCAAGCGGAATAATTTTTCCTTATCACAATGGGAATGTTTCGTAAGTCTTACAAAAGACCTGGAGCTAAACGATGATGGGATCAAAATTCTCCTCGAAGAGATTTATGCAGGTCGTGTACTTTTACCCTGCGACAGATAAAAATCTCATTCCATTCTAAAAAAGTTAAAAATAATTTTGTTCTGTAATTTCTGTGGATTATATTTGCATCCGCTTTAGCAAAAACGTTTGCAGATAGAGCAGAATTATCGGGCGATTAGCTCAGCTGGTTCAGAGCATCCCGACTACGGTCGGGAGGGTCACTGGCCACAAACTTTGAAATATTATCGGGCGATTAGCTCAGCTGGTTCAGAGCATCCCGACTACGGTCGGGAGGGTCACTGGCCACAAACTTTGAAATATTATCGGGCGATTAGCTCAGCTGGTTCAGAGCACCTGCCTTACAAGCAGGGGGTCACT
>CAZGTU010000267.1:0-3377 GCA_964528675.1 uncultured Bacteroidaceae bacterium | reverse complement strand
AGGAATCTCTGCAGTCCGACAGGATTGCGTAGTTAAGCAAATCGATATGCCAATAACAGAAATACAGAATTATGAGTAAAAGTCATGTTTAAAGTGAGAGGGAGAAAAGTTCCGCATGTATTCGGAACAAAAGAGGCGTTCCTCCCCCAAAAACTTAATCTTTCCTTAATCTATATTACACATACACAATATATTTTCGCAGAAAACTGAAAAAACCCCGGAAACCATTGAACAAAAATAAGTTTCCTTAGTTTATTTTTTATACTTTTTTAAGCTGTAAAAAATGTAAGGATACGAATGGAAAATGCAGAAGAATTATACTCAAAAGTTCTTGATTTATACAAAAAATATGGGGTCAAATCGGTTACCATGGATGATGTGGCAAGGGAGCTGGGGATATCAAAAAAAACCCTTTATACTCATGTGGCTGATAAAAAAGAACTGGTTAAGAAGGTGATCAATTATGACTTTGATGTGGTGAAGGATTGTTTCATGGATGTGTTCGATAAAGAGGGTTTGAATGCCATCGAGCAGTTGTTTGAAGTGAACTATTTTATGCGCAATCTTTTAAAATATCACAGCTTTTCACTCGATTATGATCTTAAGAAATATTATCCTGATCTGTTCAAAGAAATTTCTGAAAGAAAGCAACTTGAAATGTATAAGTCGGTACTGGAGAATATGAAAAAAGGGAAGGCTGAGGGAATATACCGCAAAGAGCTGAACGAGGAATTGATAGCGAAGTTATATGTTTCGAGGATCGTATCGATGCATGACAGTGAGTTTATGACCATTGAAGATTTCATTGCTCCTGAGGCTTACAAGGAATATTTTGTGTATCACATACGTGGAATCGCCAATGAAAAAGGGATTAAAATTTTGGAGGATAATATTGACAAATTGCATCACACTGATAATGAATAGGAGAATTATGAAGAAATCAATCAGAGAAAAAGCAGTATTAATGATCTTCCTGTTTATCGCAGCATTGCCTGTTTACAGTCAGGAAGAAGAAAGCCTAAGCCTGGAGCTGAGTTTACAGGAGGCAGTGGATTATGCCCTCGAAAATAATTACAATGTCCGGAATGCAAGGCTGGATATTGAGGCTGCCAAAAAGGAGGTGTGGAAAACCACAGCTATCGGTTTGCCGCAGGCCAATGCAACCCTGGATTATCAGTACATTCCCGGCACCCTGCCTACAGTGGAGTTTCCATCTCCCGGCGGTGAAGGCGCCCAGGAAGTTACACTGGCTACCAAGAGTTCCGCCACCTATAACGTCAGGGTAACACAGTTGGTTTTCAGGGGGGAGTACTTTGTGGGTTTGCAGGCATCCCGTACTTTTCTCCAACTTTCAAAGAACAGCGAGGAGAAGAGTGAGATTGACACCCGTGAAACGGTGAGCAACAGTTATTATACTATTCTTGTTCTGGAGAATAACAAGGAACTTCTCGATTCATCTTTAAATAACCTGGATAAGACATTGAGAGAGACCAAAGCCATGGTTGAGCAGGGGATGATTGACGATACGGATTATGATCAGTTGAAGATCACACGGAATACCATCATGAATTCGATCAATTCTGTAAAGCGGCAGATTGAGGTTTCTTATCTGTTGATGAAGATCAACCTGGGATTGTCTAAAGAGGATGAGATCACTCTTACCGAGGATTTCGATAATATTTTGGTGGGCGTGCAGGAAGAAGCCCTGCTGAACCAGGAATTCAACCTGGAAGAAAATATTGAATACCGCATTCTTGATACACAGGAAAAGATTGAAGAATTGAATGTGAAGCGCGAGAAATCTATGTTTCTGCCCACACTTTCGGCCTTCTACCTTTACCAGGACAGGACCAATAAGCCTGATTTTGATATGACCATTAACCATATCATCGGGTTGAATTTTTCCTTACCTATTCTCTCGAGTGGACAGAGGCTGGCAAGTGTGCAACAGGCGAAAATAAATCTGGAGAAATCGAAGATACAAAAGCAACAGGTATCGGAGAATCTTGTCCTGGCGGTAGAGCAGGCCCGTTCCGATTTCAGGACAGCCTACGAAAAATATCTTACTCAGTTGGAAAGTTTGGATCTGGCATTGAAAGTATATGATGAAACACTGATAAAATTTAGAAATGGCGTGGCCTCAAGCCTTGATGTGACGCAGGCGAACGACCAATACCTGGATACTTATTCAAGCTATTCCCAGTCGGTACTCGAGATGCTTACCGCAAGAACAGCGCTCGAAAAAGCATTAAATAACTTTTAATAATTAGAAATAAGATGAAAAAGCTATTCATAATATTAAGCATGGGTTTTATTTTCGGATGTACACCCGACACTCCGGAAGCCATTCAGAAGAAAATCGGAGAATATAAACAGGATATCGGGGAGCTGAATAAAAAGATCGCCGATCTGGAGGAAAAGCTGGAGAGTGACACTGCTTATGAGGCAGAGGATCGTGCTACGGTAATTCGTATCCAGGAGGTGAGGCCCGAAGAATTCAATCATTATATAAAGGTAAGCGGAAAAGTGGAACCGGAGGAAGAGGTATATGTGAGTCCTGAGATGAATGGAAAGATTGAGAACATCATGGTGAAAGAAGGAGAAAAAGTAAAAAAAGGACAGTTATTGATGAGTCTGAATACGGATGTTACCGAGAAATCGATCAAAGAGGTAGAGACCAACCTGGAGTTGTTGACTCAATTATATGAGAAGCAGAAAAATCTCTGGGAGCAGAACATTGGTTCTGAGGTCCAGTATCTGCAGGCCAAAGCAAATAAGGAATCTGCCGAAGCCCGCCTGGCAAGTCTGCAGGAGCAGCTTGATATGGCACGGGTAAGGGCTCCCTTCGGAGGTATCATCGAAGATGTTGCCGTTAAGCTGGGAGATATGGCCATGCCGGGTGGAAGGCATATTCATCTTGTGAATCTTCAGGATCTGAGCATTATAACCAGCATATCGGAAAACTATTTGAATGCTATCAGAGAAGATGAAGAGGTAGAGGTTGAATTTCCGGCTTATCCCGACATGAAACTGATGCTTCCCATCAAAAGGGTTGGAAGTGTGATTGACAATGCGAGCCGGACTTTTGAAGTGGAGCTTGAATTTAAAAATCCGGAGGAAAAGATAAAGCCCAATCAACTGGCAAGCCTCAGGATCATTGATTATTCAACTGATTCTGCACTGGTTGTTCCTTCCATTATTATTAAGCAGGATACGAAAGGATATTATGTATACAAAATGATAGAGAGTGAAGGGAAGGCAGAAGCTGAGAAGATATATGTGGTTACCGGACGTTCCTCCGGCGATCAAACCATGATAGAAGAAGGACTGGAACCCGGTACAAAGGTGATTGTTGAAGGCTATAATCTGGTTACAGA
>CAZGTU010000266.1:0-3441 GCA_964528675.1 uncultured Bacteroidaceae bacterium | reverse complement strand
TTGTCATCTCGACCGAAGGGAGAGACCTCTGCTGGATTTCGTAAGAAATTCAGCGCATTTAAGCAGTAAATAACAACTATCCTAATAGTTCCCTCACCGCCCCCACAATCTCCGCCTGGTTAAACGGTTTCTGGAATATCCGGTCAGCTCCAAATAATTTGGCTGTGTGCAGATAATCATCGGCTGAGGCACGTCCGCCACCGGAAACGGCAATTATTTTTAGATCGGGTTTTATTTGTTTCATTTCCCTTATGGTTCCGAGGCCTTCTTTTTCAGGCATAATGATATCCGAGATGACCAGATCGGGGGTGTTCCTTTTAAAATTTTCCAGTCCTTCAACTCCATTGGTGGCAAGATCAACTTCATAACCGGCACGTTCCATCATTTTTTTTAACATCATCAGGATATATGGCTCATCATCTATTACCAGTATCTTTTTCATATTCTAATTTCTTAAACTGTTTCTCCTGAAAGTATATCATGAATATGCTTACTGAAATCGCTCAATATAAGAGGCTTGAGAAATATTTCCGAAATTCCCAGTTTTGATTTTGCGTCTTCTGGAAGCGATTCATGATATCCTGTAATTATAATCGATTTTAAATCGGGTTTTATTTTCTTCGCTTCTGTAATGAGCTCTGTTCCCAGCATTTTTGGCATGGACTGATCGCTTACCAGCAGATCATATTTTGCCGGATCTTTTTTGATTTCACCCAGTGCAGTAATCCCGTCAGTGCGGATATCAACAGTGTATCCAAGGGTTTCCAACATCTTTTTACCCATATAGGTGATTTCCTTTTCATCATCCACAAAAAGAATACAGCCATTGCCCATATTTTTTTTTGTTATGCCGGTTTTGGGGCTTACCGGCGAACCTGAATGCTGGGGGAAGTAAATCCGGAAAGTGGTTCCAACACCCCTTTTGCTGTCCACTTCGATGAACCCATCGTTATTGTTAACAATTCCGTGTACTACAGAAAGCCCAAGACCCGATCCCCTTCCCACTTCTTTGGAGGTGAAAAATGGTTCGAAGATCCTGTCCTTGGTCTGTTTATCCATGCCATGACCCGTA
The DNA here is from genome assembly GCA_964528675.1 of uncultured Bacteroidaceae bacterium. GTDB lineage: Bacteria > Bacteroidota > Bacteroidia > Bacteroidales > CAYRTD01. Next base: position 2,369 of record CAZGTU010000266.1, on the reverse strand, counting down.
TCCGATACCATAAGACAAATATAGGTTCCTTTTTTGGCCTTGGAAGATCTTTTTACATCTCTTGACCCAAGCTCCTTAGCAAATAATTTCACCTTGAGAGATCCTCCCTTTTCAAGCATAGCATGATATGAATTGGTGAACAGATTCATAATGATCTGGTGCATCTGGGAAGCATCGGCCAGAACCGTTCCGCAATCAGAATCCATCTCTTGAATAATTTCTATATTGGAAGGGAATGATGCCCTTGTGAGATTCAGGGCTTCAACTATGATCTCTTTCAACTGAATGGGTTTTTTATCAAAATCTACCTGACGGCTAAAGGTCAGGATCTGCTGCACAAGATCTTTCCCTCTGATGGCGGCATTATTGATCTGCTCTATATCGTAGCGCAGAGTACTTTCTTTAGACAATTCTTCGAGAGCCATTTCTGTATAGCCCAGAATAGGAGTTAAAATATTATTGAAGTCATGAGCCACCCCTCCGGCAAGCGTCCCAATGGTCTCCATCTTTTGCAACTGAAGCAATTGGGTCTCAAGTCTGGCCTTCTCCTTTTCTTCCTGCTTTCGCATTTCGATCTCCTTTTTGAGATCTTTATTGGCTGCCGTCAACTGTTTTGTCCGTTCCTGCACCCGTTTCTCCAGGGCATTATTGGCTGCCCGTACCTTTTCCTGCTCATCCTCCAGTAAAATCCGCATATAAAAATCCCTGCGGGAAGAGACTTCCATAAAATAACTGATAAACATACCAATTACGTTAGCACTGATAAAGAAATAATTATTATTTATCAGTATGTGACTGGGAGTATCCAGTAAAAAAAAGGCGGCAAACTCATAGGTAATGACAATAGACCAGCCGGCAATGGAAGCATATATAAAGCGGGCACGTATGAAGGTGTATCCGAAAATGAATATCAATATGAGTCCGGCATAATAGGTGTAATGATTGGCAAGCCTTGCAGCAAGAACAATCATCACAATAATACCGAGTCCTGTAATGTACATTATAGCTGCAATTACAGGTTGCATGAATTTTTTAAATGAATGACTGTACGATAAGATAAGGACAATAAAAAGAATGGGAGTGACCATGCCAAACCGAATGGTCCAGAATATATTTTTCAGATCCGGAAGCAGATTGGCATCAAGAACAGCAAAAACATCATAAAAAAATATAGCGAGGAGTAAAGAAAAGCGGAATGGATTCAAGGAACGCTGATAATAATCCTCCTGGTAAGCACTTTCATATTTTTCAATCTTTCCCTCGAAGGCAAGGGTAAAGCGATTCAGCTTCCAGTCTTTTATTGCTGAAGTTGATAATCCCAGAAGATTCCATTTTTTTCTCTTCTCATTTTCTTCAGCCATGATAAATACTTATTTTATGTGAAGAAATAAGTTCACCCCAAGCTCCTCATTGTCCACTCTGATATTCTTCTCTTTAACACCGGCATCCATAGCAATTTTTATCAGTTCAAATCTTGACCTGTGATTGAGGTACCACTCTGAAAGGACCTCCATTAATCGTTTGGTTGGATTTTGAAGTGAAAAATTACCGATGATGAATTCCCCCTCCTCGGCGAGGAATTTATAGTATTTGTTAATCATATAAGCAAAATGCTTTTCCTTAAAATAATCAAAAAGGCCTGCACTCCAGATCATATCATACATCTGGATAGGCTTGAAGCGCAGTACATTGATCCGGAAATACTTCACCATACCATTAAATTTATCATTCTGTTTACGGGCAAAATCAATGGCATTCTGATCAAAATCGACAAGATTGAATTCGATCCTACTATCAGGATGATTACCAAGGTATTCATGCACATCCGTTGCAGGACCACTTCCCAGGATCAGGATCTTTGGTGCGGTCTTAGCTGATGATTCAAGTTTTTCGCAATGTTCAAGAAAATATTGCTTCCTGTTTCTTACGGCATGTGCCCCTTCCTGGTCCTGGAAAAACCTGTCCCAGTTACTGTATTTCGGATCCGGATTGACATAATCCTCATATATACTGTGAATGATCCTGAAGTCTCCGGGATAACCAAAAGGTTTCACATAGCCATGTCCGATGAGAGTATTCTCGTTCAGGGCATCTTTGATGATTTCTCTGAAATGGATAAGATCTTTATCGTGCAGATTATTGACGATCCCGGTGAATTCAGCATAGTCCTTCTCTTCAGGTCCACCTTTATCCACTAATGAAACCAGGTACTTCTGAGCTTCTTCCGGTATAGAAGTGCCGGTAATTTTAGAGTTTATCTGAGACATCTTTGCGCAAGATTTGGTTAGGTCCGAAAAACCCAAAGATAAAATTCTTCTGGAAAACCGGACAATAAGTGTACGGGAAGTTATTAACGGGGTTTCAGGCGG
>CAZGTU010000265.1:0-3448 GCA_964528675.1 uncultured Bacteroidaceae bacterium | reverse complement strand
CCAATAATAGTTAGATACATGATTATGCCGCCCCGCCGCTAATCGACTGCCAACTCTCCTCTCCCCTCACTCCCTCACCCTCACCGGGTACTCCGGCCTCTTATACTCCTTCGGGGGATTTTCCTCAAGCTCTTTCATGATGATCTCGATGGCTTTTTCAAGCTGTGGGTCTTTGCCTTTGATCAGTTCAGAGGGTGTCTGTTCCACTTCAACATCCGGGGGTACACCTACGTTCTCAACAATGAATCCGTCTTCGGTCCAGATCGCAACATTCGGAGCAGTTACATAACCTCCGTCCATCAGCACCGGGAATCCAAGTGTTCCGACCAGGCCTCCCCAGGTGCGCTTTCCTACCAGGGTTCCGACATTAAATTTGCGAAACATCCAGGGGAGCATATCACCACCCGAGCCGGCAAGCTCATTGATCAACATAACCTTGGGTCCCTGGATAGATGCACTGGGTGTTTTCAGATCGTTGGTATATCGCATATTCCAGTGGCTCTGATATGGTCGCATAAGGATGTCAATGTAATAATCAGCAATGAGCCCTCCACCATTGAATCTCTCATCTACAATAATGGCTTTTTTATCTGCCTGCGGGAAGAAGTAACGCTTAAAATACTCATGACCCTGACCGGCAGTATTCGGAACATATACATACGCCACCTGCCCGTCTGTGGCCTCATGTACCTTTCTCATGTTTCCTTCCACCCAGTCGCGGTTTCTGAGCGAGTACTCATGCCTTACAGGAACAACTTTAATTTTCCGGGATTTACTTCCATCCGGGTTCGGACCTATATCAAGTTCCACAATCTTCCCGGCTGTATTCTCAAAGAATTTATAAAAATTATCCTCAGCAGTCACCTCTTTTCCATTTACTGCAAGAATATATTCTCCCACCTCAACATTCAACCCCGGCTCAGTGAGAGGTGAACGAAGCCTGGGATTCCAGTTGAGCCCTTCATATAATTTTTCAATTCTATACCTGTTATTTTCCACGATATAGTCTGCACCAAGCAAACCACCGGGCACCCGGTCCGGATCATCAAGACGTGCTCCCCCTCCTACCCTGTGATGCCCAACAGCAAGTTCGCTGCACATCCACTGTATTACCCTATTCAGGTCACTACGCGTTGCCAGGTGAGGAAGGAATACTTCATATTTTTTTTTCATCGCAGGCCAGTCGGCACCATGCATACCCGGATCATAGAAATAATCCCTGTTTATTCTCCATGCTTCTTCAAATATCTGCCGCCACTCGTCTTTCGGAATGATCTTAAGCTCAAAACTCCCTGTGTTGATCACCCCTTTTCCGGGTTCAGGTTTTACCCCGGCATTTGTAATTCCCCATTTACCGTTTTTACGGTATAGCATTTTGTTTCCGTCTGCTGAAACAATAAATGCATCCATCTGATCGATTTCTTTATCTTCACTCTCTTCTATGGTGAATTTCTTGAGAGTCCGGCTTCCATTGTTATTTGCAATAAATAAAAGCTCTCCTTCTTTGGGAGATTGAAGCATACTGTACTGACCTGACCCGACCGGAAGAGCCACTATCCTGTTTTGAATATCCTCAAAATCTATTTCCAAATTTTCTTCCCCATCCCCTTCAACATCTTTTTCCTTCTTTTTATCATCCTTTTCTTCCTTCTCTTCTTCAATTACTTCCTCGTCGCTTTCCTTTGCAAAGGGATTAATGGTTTCTTTCTGAAGAGTGACCAGGTAAATATTATGACTCATTTCCATGTCGGCACCTGACAGGTCAAACCAGTTTAATACCGGTCCGGCATCTGTGCTCGCAAGGAAGTAGAGGAATTTTCCTCCCCTGTCAAAAACAGGCTCCGTGGCATCACTCAGTCCATCGGTAAGTTCATAGGATTTTTTTTCATCCACAGAATAGATAAAAGCCTGGCGAAAATTAGTGTTGGTTACCCTTGTATAGGCAATCCATCTCGAATCGGGCGACCAGCTTCCAAAAAGATCACGGAATGCTCCGGGAACGTAAAGATCATCGGAATCAATCTTATTTATATCGCCTGATCCAACATCCATCATATAGAAATTCCTCGCATTATCTACGTAGGTAATCATTTTACTGTCAGGTGACCAGTGAATATTGCTGTAAAAACCTGAGCCTTCAACATCCATCTCCCTGGTTTCCTCCTTGCCGGTACGAGACTTTAAATGGAGTTTATATTCCCCTGAAGCATCCGAGAACCAGGCTATGCTTTTACCATCAGGCGACCATGCCGGGTATCTGTCGTTAGCACCGGTGGATTCGGTGATATTTCGCGGGTCACCTTTCTCAGCCGGAGCTGTGACAATGTCTCCCCGATATCCGAATATGCCTCTCGCTCCTGAAGGAGAAATATGAGCGCCGCGTATGTAACGATCGCCCTTTACATAACGAGGCCTGAGCTCCTGAAGGTCGGTTGCTATACCAACTGTCAGTTTCACGGTTTTGTCATTACCGGTATCATAAGTATGAAGGTATCCGGCCTGTTCAAAAATGATTTCTCCATTATAATTTTTTGCACTAACAACCGGGAAATCATCAAAAAAACTATGCTGTTCAATATTTTTTGAACTCGTATCATAGGAGAAAAGATTAAACTCCCCGTTCCGGTCACTCAGAAAATACACTTTATCTCCAATCCACATGGGATGTACATCATTAGAACCTCCCTCGGATTTTGGAATTTCAACTACAGAATGATCATCGAATGAAAAAAGATAAATGGTTGAAATGGTTCCTCCCCTGTAGTTTTTCCATTGCATGAATGCATCATAATAAGGTGTATAGGCCAGCATTTTTCCTTCCGGTGAATAGGTGGCATGGAAAGCATGAGGAATTACGAGTTTTTCAGGATGACCTCCCTCCAGGGAAATTGTGAATAACTGCATAAATCTCGTAGTAAACACTTCTCTTTGTGAAAGAAAAAGCACCTGCTCCCCATCGGGAGTAAAACCCGAACAAATATCACTCCCGGGATGCCATGTTAATCTTCTGGGTATCCCCCCTTCAACCGGTACAATGAAGAGATCGGTATTACCATCATATTCAGCGCTGAAAGCAAGATGTTTTCCATCCGGAGAAAAGTATGGACGCGATTCCACCCCTTCATCAACAGTAAGACGCCTGGGATAAGAACCATCTTTATTGGCCACCCACAGGTCATTGTCATAAATAAATGCAATGTGATTATCACTGATAGCAGGCTCTGATAACAATCGTGTGTCATCGGTATCGATAGCCCATCCGGTAACCGGAAGTATCAATAATCCAAACAGGAATAAACCTGCAGAAATGAATTTTTTCATAGAATTATGGTGTTATTAGGTTTGTGAAAAAATAAGAGAACCAATTTAGGGAAAATTGGGGAGAATGGGAAATGGAGCTCAGGGTTTAAAAAAGGGGGTATGGATTGCGCTCCGGCGCAATCCATAC
>CAZGTU010000264.1:0-3461 GCA_964528675.1 uncultured Bacteroidaceae bacterium | reverse complement strand
TGCGGTCCCCTGGAAACCGACTCCATCATCATTGAGCAACCTCCTGTAGGTTTGAGGGATTTGGGAGTGAAACAGGTAAATGTTTATCCCAATCCGGTAAATGAGGAACTCAATATTGAATTCAAAATTCAGGACAAAGAGGAGGAAAGCATCAGTATTATGGATGCATCCGGTAAGGTTGTGGTCAATAAAAAGTACAAGGCCATAAACGGAAAGATCAATGAGAGACTTGATGTTTCGGGGTTGAGGAACGGGGTGTACTTTTTGAGGATAGGTGATGGAGGGGATGTGCTGAAGATTGTGAAGGAGTAGGAAGAAGTTGTGCAGTTGTGCAGTTATGCAGTTGTGCAGTTGTGCAGTTTTGCAGTTGTGCAGTTGTGAGGCCATTCCCAAAACATGTTTTCTGCAATTTATGAAATTTAAATGGTTTTTAATGCGATGAAATACAGATGTTTAACTGTATGCATTTGTGTTCTTATTTGAGTTCATTTGTGGATAATTGACTTTTCGGAGTGGACTCAGTTATGCAGTTGTGCAGTTTTACTTCAACCAGTATTCATTGAACTTCCAGCTTCTTCTCCTTCCTTACTCCTTACTTCTTACTTCTCTCCTTCCAGCTTCTTCAGGAGATCCCTCATCTGTCGCTCGGGATTCAATTCATCCACTATTTCCAGTTCACTGGCGTTCCTGGAAATAGGGGTTCATTGATCTTCCAGCTTCTTCTCCTTCCTTACTCCTTACTTCTTACTTCTTACTTCTCTCCTTCCAGCTTCCAGCTTCCTACCCCAGCCACCCAAACCAATGATTCACCCCATTCCCCAGGAAGATCAACAATATAAGTCCGAACAAAATTCTGTTCATTTTTGTGCGGCGGGCGTTGATGAAGTAGTTGGAGAGGATGAAGGAGACGGGGACGGCGGACATATAGAGGATGCCGGCATCGAAGCGGGTGAAAAATGTGAAGAGTGTCACTGAAGTTACAAAAAGCCAGAAGAAGACATGGTAGTAGTTCCGGATATAGATTTTACGGAACTGGAAGATGCGGAGCATATAGATGCTGGCAATTACAATCAGCAGGAATATATAGATGGCTATGATAAGATAGGCCCGGCTGTAGTTGAAAGTAAAAGTGAAATCGTTCAGGTTGCGGTGGAAGATGTCCCAGGCTTCCCAGGGATTGTGATTGAACAGATATCGCAGGGATACATATATGAAGGCCGGTACAAATATACCTGCTACGGGGTATATCCATTCACGCCAGAAAGGGGGACGGAGAATGATCTGGGCTATCCACAGGAAAGGAAGGAAATAGATCATCCTGGCGTAAAAAAGTGTTGCGATGCCGAGTATAAGACCCGCTTCGAAGAACTTCCACGAGTTGCGCTCCATCTTGTAACTGGAGAACAGGAAATTCAGTATGACGATCATCCCCAGGCTGCCGAATATGTATTCGGAAAACTGCAAATGCTGAAGATAAAAACTGACCAGCAGAATGAAAAAGAAAGCAGGCAGGAAGGTACGCTCCTGGATGAGAATGAACCTGGCATTCAGTCGGATAACCAGGATAGCCTGGAAAAGAATGAACAGGAATGCAACAATCTTCGAAAATAGCAATGACTGTCCTTCCATCAAATCAGCCAGGATCCTGTAAAGCGGCATTTCACGACTAACTGATTCCACCATCCCCAGATCATTGCTCATGAATCCCGGCAGCCACAGTAAAGTGGCGAGGATGAACAGGAGAATGGCGGTACCGGGTTTTGAGTCGGAGAATATACGTAGGAGCATGGTGGGAGGTTTATGGTTTAATGGTTTATGGTTTATTGAAGAGGTTTAATTGTTTATAGTTTAAGGGTTTATGGGTTTATGGTTTAATGGTTTATAAGTTTAAGAGTTTATGTCTTATCATACCGATTACCGATTACCGATTACCGATTACCGTTTACCGCTTACCGATCCCCGCTCACCATTCACTTCTCCCAGTGGGTCACTCGTTTGAAAATACGCGACAGTAAGGGCTTTGTAATTATTTTCCGTCTGACATACCGATTACCGATTACCGATCACCGATTACCGTTCCTCGATCACCGATTACCGATCACCCTTTACCGTTCCCCGTCTACAGATCAAACCCAATATCCCCCCTGTAATACTTCCCCTCAAACTCTATCTTCTCTGCATTACTGTAAGACTTCTCCAGTGCTTCTTCCATGTTTTTTCCGAAGGAGCTGATCGCTATCACCCTCCCTCCGTTGGTCAGGACTTCGGCTTTTTCATTCAGCTTTGTTCCTGCATGAAAGACGATGCTGTCTTCAACATCATCGTATCCTTTTATCAGCTTGCCTTTCTCGTACTTGCCGGGGTAACCTCCGGACACGAGCATGACGGTCGTTGCCGTTCGTTCATCCAGTTCAATTTTTTCATCCTTCAGCTTTCCTTTTCCGGCGGCCTGCATCAATGCAAGCAGATCGGTTTTTATCCTGGGGAGGACCACTTCGGCTTCGGGATCGCCCATTCGAACATTGTATTCGATCACGAAAGGATCACCGCCAACATTCATTAGTCCCAGGAAAATGAAGCCTTTAAAGTCGATGCTTTCTTTTTTAAGACCTTCAATGGTGGGTTTTACGATCTGTTCTTCCACCTTATCCAGGAAACCGTCATGCGCAAAAGGAACGGGTGAAACTGCGCCCATTCCGCCGGTGTTGAGTCCTTTGTCTCCTTCGCCTATGCGCTTGTAATCCTTGGCTTCGGGAAGGATGACATAGGAATGTCCGTCGGTAAGCACAAAGGCCGAGAGCTCTATCCCGTCCAGATACTGCTCGATCACTACTTTCTCACTTGCCTTTCCGAATTTACCGGACAGCATTTCTTCCAGCTCTTTTTGGGCGGCGGTGATGGAATCGAGGATAAGCACTCCTTTGCCAGCTGCCAGCCCGTCGGCTTTCAGCACAAAGGGTGGAGCAAAAGAGGTGAGAAATTCCTTGCCTTCTTCCAGCTCATCGGCCGTAAAACTTTTGTAGCGGGCCGTAGGAATATTGTATTTATACATGAATTCCTTGGCGAAATCCTTGCTTCCCTCCAGCATGGCGCCACGAGTGCCCGGACCGATAACCGCTATCCGGCTTAATTCTTCATCTTTCTTAAAAAAGTCTGTGATGCCTGCCACCAGCGGAGCTTCCGGTCCTACCACCACCAGCTCGATCTTGTTTTCGAGCACAGCGGCCTTTACTTCCTCAAAATTCGATACATTGATATCCAGGTTAGTTCCTGTTTGCGAGGTTCCGGCATTTCCGGGAGCAATAAAAAGACGGGTTAGCAATTTGCTTTGAGCGATCTTCCAAGCGAGCGCATGTTCACGGCCTCCTGAGCCGAGGATGAGTACATTCATGTTTTGGGTTTTTTGCAAAGATAGGAAATTTAGACCATAGACCATACCTGCCCGCCGAACATTGGCCAGC
>CAZGTU010000263.1:0-3469 GCA_964528675.1 uncultured Bacteroidaceae bacterium | reverse complement strand
GACCATTGTGAGAGTGCTGGTGAAAAAGGAAATTGTTTCCTATAAATCCTATGGCGGATCCCATCAGTACTATCCTCTTATCACCAGGGAAGAATACCGGAATGATCAAATGGGCAAGCTGATGAAGAATTATTTCGACAATTCCCTTAAAGAAGTGGTGAATTTCTTTTCAGAAAAAAAAGATCTTGATGTGGATGAACTGGATGAGGCCCTGGAAATGCTCAGGGAGATCAAGAAGAAAAAGAAAGAATAATAATTTATACCATGACAGGGTTTTTGATCTATCTCCTGGAGTCGGGATTATGCCTCTCCCTGCTGTATGCTGCATACTGGCTGCTCCTCAGGAAAGAGACTTATTTTCATTTTATCCGCATATACCTTGTGGGCAGCATTTTCCTGGCATTGATAGTTCCTGTGATTCATCTTAACTTTATGATAGAGCCGGGAAGTACTCTTACCGAACCGGCAAGCGGTATAATCAAGTTCCGGAATTATTATGAAGAACTGATCGGAATGAGTAATGCAGATTTCGGAGCTGAGCCGGACAGCAGACATTTTAAAGGAATAAATTCCGGAAGAGAACAGACCTATCCTGATTATTATACTGCAGATTATAGTTCAGGAAACAGGCCATTGGGCTCAGATGAAATAAGGGGGAGTATAAACCCGGAAAAGAACGTGTTCCGTTTTTCACTGGCAAAATTACTGGTAATTATATATATGTCGGGGGTAGTATACTTTTTAGCCAGGTTTTTATACCTGGTCATCCGGCTCCGGATGCTGGCGAAGCGTAATGGCTTTATACGGCAGAAGGACTTCAGGATGGTCGAGATCGAAGAGGATATTTCCCCGTTCTCCTTCTTCCGCTTTTTGTTTATCAACCATAGATTTTTTAATGAGTCCGAACTGGAAAATGTGCTTGAGCATGAAAAAGCCCATATCAGGCAAAAGCACTCCATCGATCATCTTTTAGCACACGGGATGGCCGTTTTTCAATGGTTTAATCCCTTCGCCTGGAAATTAAGCGATGCACTGAAAACAACACACGAGTACATTGCCGACCGCCAGGTGATTGAAAAGGGTTTTGAGCGTTTTGATTACCAATCACTCTTGCTCAGACAGGTGATAGGATATCACTCTACGGAGCTTGTGAATAATTTCAATTTAAAACCAATTAAAAAACGAATAGTCATGATGAATAAAAATAAATCGGGAATACCCGCAAAACTCAAAGCATTGCTGGTAGTTCCGTTTGCAATAGCAACATTTACAATATTTGCCGATTTTACACTGGCAGATGAAAGAAATTCCTTTTTTGAATACACTAAAGGGAAAGAAGAACAACTCTCAAAAGCTGAACTTAGAGGTTTATGGATCAAGAAAAGTGAGGATCCTTTCAGCAAAATCGTTCATTTTGATAATGATCTGATGTCCTATTTTTCCGGGGATCTGATCAATAGTTCATCCTGGACAACCAGTAAGGGAATGATAAAATTGAATCCTGAGGATCCGGGTAATGCCATCGAATTAAAAGCCGAAAAAACCGAAAATACACTTGTGATCTGGTGGAATGATACCCGCAGCAGTCTTTATGAAAAATCGACTGCTGAAAATACGCTCGATCATTTTTTGAATAAACAGGATATGGAACTTGATCTTCCTTCTATTTCTCAATTCAGAATGATGGAGAATGAAGATCTTGTGTATAAAATTTGTATGGGATTAAAAGATGGGAAACCTGCAGTTTCATTCAACGGACTTCCGGTTGAACTCAACGATCTGCCTGTTTTAATGGAAAAGGAGAGAAGTAAGCACAGTAAGATTGATGTCAAATCCTTAACCGGTATGCTCTTTATTGACAATAACATGCCAATGAAAGAAGTGGACCGATTAAAGAAAAGCCTGCGCGAGATCAAGGCTTTGAAAATCGCGGATTCAGGTTATCCCCTTGGTGAACAGAAGGTTTCTTCCCTTCTTTACCACCAGGTTGCATTACCAAGATTGTTACCCCCTGCGGATGTTGAGCTGATGGATAAAAACGATATGAAGAAAAAGGGGATGAAAATAATGGAAATCGTTCTTTCCTCTGAAAATGAATCCTCCATTGATTTGTATACAGACTTAAAGAACTTCATAAGCAAATACAGTGATGAAAAATATTTATTATCGCTGGAATATGATGAGGACATCCCTTATGAACGGTATATTGAAACTGTAGACATGGTGTTCAATGTAGTATATGAATTCAGGGATGAGCTTGCACGTGAGGAATATGGACTGCCTTACGCAAGCCTGGGGGGTGATTTGCAGAAAAAGATTAGAAAAGCAAATCCTATGATGTTAACGGAGGGGTGGAGATAGAATTGCAATTGGAGAATTATTATTAACAGGTAGAGACGTATGGTTGTACGTCTCTACTATTTCCAGACTAGTCTCTATCATACAACAAATTTTTATAAGTTGCACAAAAACAGACATGTAAGTTTATGATGATTAAAACTACTCAAGACCTTCATAGCCTAATGAAGTAACTACCCCCCTAGCCTCCTAAAGGGCATGCGTGTCAACTTAAGCATAAAATATTCAGTTTTCGTGAAATCATTTATATCTGATGGAAAATAAAGCTCAGTTGCAGGCATAGCAAAATTTCTTACGAAATTTTGAGATTTCTCCCTCAAAGCCTCGCTGCGCTGAGGCTTCTCAGTCGAAATGACATGGGTTTTTTGGTAAAGGGAGTGAGAGAAACATTGAGAAAAATTGCAACTCTCTGTTTTGCAAACTTTTACCAAATGCTGTCATTAGTAGTCCGAACCCCCGGTTGAGATTACGGGGGCATAAATCAGTAATGACAAGTTATTTAATGAGAATGTTAGGATATCCCCGGAGGGGATTCACAACAATAGCCACGGGTTTTAACCCGTGGAAATGAATGGTTTATAATCCCCCGCCTCCAATTTTTTGCCGACGGCAAAAAATTGGAGGCGGGGTGTAAATTGTCTCATCCTAACCACGGGTTAAAACCCGTGGCTATTGTTGTTACAGGCCCTCCGGGCCTAAAATCGATATATCCACAAAAGTTTTTCATTAGTAGAAAAAAGCGTTCCAAAGACTGGCAGGAGAGTTTAATGTGTATTTGCCTGACCCACTGCCTTTTGGTTAAAGTTGTCATTAGTAATCCTCTCGTTTGGTTCGAATCAATGTTCTTTGAGGCATTCTCGCTCTCGTTCTCACTCTCACTCTGTTTTGCAGGAAGCCCCTCTTTATGGTGGGGTAATGACATAATTTTTGTGATAGAAGAAGAATATGCCAGAACCCATGATAATCTGGATGCCAGGCTTTACATGAGTATGGGAGAGCTCGAGAATGCCGGTATGATTGAAGGCATGAAACGCATGGAATACATACTTCAGGAAAGAAATTACCCGGATCTGAAGTTCAAAACTAAAATATTTCCGGATGAAATTCATCA
>CAZGTU010000262.1:0-3488 GCA_964528675.1 uncultured Bacteroidaceae bacterium | reverse complement strand
TAAAATTTAAAGATTAATCCTTGAGTACCCGTGAAACCTGTGGTAAAATTCGCACCACCGATACCAACAGATTTATCATAAAAAAATATATTTCGATATTTTTTCGCCATTTTGAATAATCTGATTCACAATAGGTAGCTTTTCATTGAATTCATCTTTTGTAAAAAGGTGTGGTTCAATTATAGTCTCATCACCTTGTCTCATAACCATTAATTTTACCTCTGTTTCAAAATTTTTCTCCGTATCCGCAAGTACTATTGCAAGGTCAATATCACTATTTTCTTTTTGATTCCCCTTAGCGTAAGAACCAAAAAGCCATGCATCAGAGAATTTAATATTATTATCTTTTAATCTTTTCAGATATTGTATAGATAGTCTTAAAGCATTGACTTTATCCATGACCGTATATCTTTTATTTTATTGATCCATTCAATTGTAAAACTATCAGTACACAATTCATAAAAACTTTGCTTGTAATCATCATATCTTGCTTTGATATTAAATCTGGTAATTGCATCCAGAGTTGACTTTTTCTCAGGGTCAATTTCTACACCTGTTTTTTCCAGTATCCTTCTCAAATCATGGATAAGGGGAGGATAATCCTTCATTTTTTTAACAAATAAAGCTTTGGATAATTTTTCAATAACAAGGTGCCCCATAAATAATGCCCAATGATTGTTTTTGGTATGATATAAATCCTGCATTGTCTTGAAGTCTTTTTCTGAACCATCCAGCCAGAAATCAGCCAGCTTATCCGTATCCATGTTCCTTGATAGTTTATGTAAGTTTCATATGATACAAATCTAACAATAATATATCATTTTCTTATGAAGCTCTTCTGTATTAAGTTTTTTAAAAATCTCAAATTCCTTACTAATGAAGAGGGAACAATTGTACTGGATAAATCAAATAAAAAGCTGGCGAAATTACCGGATATTATAAGAATCAGGATACTGGACAACAAACTACTTATTTTCAGAAAAGATAGTTTTTTGATTATAGACCTGGAGGATTTTAGCCCTGATTTTTTGAAGAAGCGATTTTTCGATCTCAGAGGGTTTCTTCCGGAATGATACAATTGTGAGGATTAAAAATTATTCATTATTTTCCCGCCTGTAAAACTAAAACTACCGGCATGAAAATATTCTGCACTTCTATTTTTTTTATGATTGTCTTTGTACTCTCATCCTGCAACCAACAAAAGACAGAGCGCGCACTCCCCGAAGTCGATCACAAAGATCTTTCAAACCTTCATGGTTTCAATCTCCTGGAAAAATTTACCAGCGACTGGTTTTGTGGCCCATACAGGGAACAGGACTTTAAAATGATTGCTGACTATGGTTTCAATTTCGTGAGGCTACCCATGGATTATCGATGCATTACCGAAGAAGGAAAATGGGACCTTCTGAAGGAAGATGCTATGAAGGATGTGGACCAGGCAATTGAATGGGGTGAGAAATACGGGATCCATGTTTGTATTAACCTCCATCATGCTCCCGGTTATTGTATCAATGTCAGGGAATTTTATTCAAAAGATTCGAGCCTGTGGACAGGCGAATCTGCCCGTGATGCATTCGTTGCTCTCTGGGCGCAGATGGCAGAAAGATACAAGGGCATCAGCAATGACAATGTCAGTTTTAACCTGCTTAACGAACCGGCACGGACCAGCAAGGAGAATTATGTGGAGGTAGCGATCAGGGCCATTGAAGCAATCAGGGATGAGGATCCAGGCAGGATGATCATGTCGGATGGTTGGAATGTTGGCAAGGAGCCTATCGCAGAGCTTGTTCCTTATGATGTAGTGCAGATGTTCAGAGGCTACTGGCCAATGAACCTGACCCACTACGGGGCAAACTGGATTGATAATACCTACGGTCCCATGCCCGAATGGCCCAGCAATCAATACCTGGGACAATATATCAAAGGGCCGGATGGAAAAGCATTCGAATTACATCATAGCTTTGAAGAGGATACTCCTGCCGAGCTTGAGGTTTTAAGGGTTTCAGGTACTCCAAAAATCCTGGTGCAGGCAGACAAGCGTATGATACTGGAAAAGGTATTTAATCCTGAGACAGACGAGACGGTTGAAAGCTTCTACAATGAAGAAAATGAAAGTTATGAAGGCGTATACCTCAAGCCGGTAAATTTTACCGTTCCGGAAGGGACCGAAAAGTTAAGCATAAAGCTGGAGGGCAGAAACTGGATCACATACGGGAAAGTCACCCTTTATCTTCAGGGTGATGATCCTGATACCATTGATATCATTCCCGGAAATATCTGGGGAGGAGAGCCTGTGCCGGTAGAAATCAAAGAAGATGGTTTCGTAGCTGTTGCAAATCCTGATGCAGACTGGGACAGCATATACCGTGCAGATCACCTGGATCCCTGGATTGATTTCAAAAACAAGCATGACATAGGCATCATGGTAGGTGAATGGGGCGTTTACCATAAGGCCCCGCACGATATCACCCTCGAATGGATGGAAGACATGTTGGAAGCCTGGGAGGAGCACAACCTGGGCTGGGCCATGTGGAATTTCCGGGGGTCCTTCGGTGTAGCTGAGAGTGACAGACCCGGAGCAGAATATGAAGAAATTTATGGAGTTGAGGTGGATACAGCGATGATGAGGATTTTGAGGGAGGTGGTGGTGAAATAATCCCGGAGGGATAAAACAATAATGGCTCCAGGATAAAAACCGTGGTAAAGGATAAAAATCCCGGAGGGATAAAACAATAATAGCCATGGGTTCCTCCAAAGGCGGACAGGTTTAACCCATGGTAAGTGGGAAAATATCCCACCAACCCCGGAGGGGTTTCATAAGGTTTAAAGACCTATAAATACATTTTTAAAAAAAAGTGGAAAATATAACGCTGAGATTTCGCCTTTTTTTCCATTAAGGTATATAAACCAATTAAAAATGTATTATTATGTCTACCTTCACTCAAATTCTTTATCAAATTGTTTATGGAGGAAAAAATTATTCATCCTTCTTAAACGAGGAAAACGAACAAATGCTTTATGCCTATAAGGCAGGGATTCTTAAAAACAAAAATTGTTTCCCATACATTGTTGGGGGAAACAAAAATCATGTTCATCTCATCATAAGTTTACATCCAACAATTGCTTTAGCCGACTTGGTTAAAGATCTAAAAACATATTCCAACAAATTCATGAAAGAACAAAATAGCCATTTTAAAAATTTTTCTGATTGGCAGGTTGGATATGGTGCATTTACTTATGATATTTCTCATAAGGAGTCTCTTATTGAATATGTTAAACGACAACATAATCACCATTCCAAGGTGAGCTTCAAAGAGGAATTAATTAACTTACTAGAAGAATTCGGAATTGATTATGATGAAAGGTATTTATTGCTATAATCTGTTGCACCCCTCCGGGGTGACTTGGATTAACTGCCTCATTACCACGGGTTGAAACCCGTGGCTATTATTGTTCAGGCCCTCATGGGCCTGCTTAACCTACCCATT
>CAZGTU010000261.1:0-3489 GCA_964528675.1 uncultured Bacteroidaceae bacterium | reverse complement strand
CACGTTCAATAGTTTTCCATGCTTTTTCAGGACTTTTCCCGTTATCAGAATCATTGCCATTGTTTGAAACAAAGTAATTCGTTGCTTCCAGATACTGAATTGTAAATATTAATAAGATTAATGCTAAAAATTTTCTTTTCATTTTCATATTTTTTAATGCGTAAGACTAATTAGTGTTTGTCCATAAAGCTCGAGATCAAGGCGCGCAACCGCGTGTCGCTGAAGCTTTCCGCGAGCGCTGAAGCTACTCTGCGCTGCGCCTTCAGGCAAGCTTTTGGCGGCCGAAGGGAGGCGCTAGGCGCCTACGCTAAAGCTTCAGCGACAGCGTGAACGCGGTCACGTCTGTCAGCGGTACTCCGGGAAATACCGCTTAAAATTAACCCTGAATGAGTAAATCGCACATTATGGACAAACACTAATTATAGAATCAGTTACTAAAATAATATGAGATCATCGTTCCGGGTAGGCTTATTTATTAAATAAATAGAACTATTTATTCAGGATAGGAAAAAGGCTTCTGGCTCCCTTGAGCAGACGATGGAATAACAATAACCTTGGATATGTAATTTACTGCTGGGACACTTATTTTGAGGTCTACCAGGTCGCGGCAACAGGCAAGCAAAAGATTATCTTGTGAGCAATTCCAGAGAATTATTATTGCAGGATTGGCATAAATACCATTTCGTACGAGAAAATTACGATCCTTTCACAGGTACAGGCAGCGAAAAAAACTATTCGTCCAGTTTCTAGCATTGGGGAGGATTATTGGGCATGATGACATTGACGGAAGTAGGCATTATACCCGAACCATAAACCAGGTAGCCCGGCAGGTAGTTTTCAGTAGAACATACACCTGAAGATGAATAATCAATTCGCTCAACCTTAAAATTACAACACCCATGTATACATAATTGCAACTCCTGAACAAACAAGATGGTAAAGGGTTAGTCACATATTTACTTTCCCATCAACGCATCAAACTTGCAACATCTTTTATATATGCAGTAGGAACACAACCGTAAATTTCTCTGAATTTTCTTGTAAAATAATTGGGATCGCTAAATCCGCAAGAATAGGCGACTTCAGCAATATTCTCATTAAAAACCAGCATGTTCATTGCCTTTTTCATTCGCAGATTAATGATGTAAGTTTTTGGAGAACAGCCAAAACATTCCCTGAATATTCGTAGAAATTGTCTTTCAGACATCGAAGCTATCATTGCCAGTTCTTTTACCATTATTGGTTCCGTAAAATTACTTTCTATTTCTGCAACGGCTTCACCAAGCTTGCTGACCTTATAAGCCTCCTTAGACATACCTTCTTTTTGTTGACCGCGGCACAACTCAACTATTAATTCCATGAATAATGCCCGTGTAATAGTCTTGTAGCCCGGGATTTTACTCATATACTCTGCATGAAGTTTATCTAATAAGGGCCTTAGCCGATTTAATGCTTTTGGGCTTAACCTGAAAGTATTTCTGTAGCCTTGTTTGTTGTTAAAAAAAGGGGATAACACAAACAAATTTTGATATCCTTCAAGCTTGATAAGCCCCAATTCAAAGCTTCTTAGCAGCTCGTCTGTATAGATTATATTATACAATTCTAACTCGCTGGGTTCAATAAAACCATGCGTTACTTCATTGCAATTAATCATAAATACATCACCGGCACTAATAGTTTGGACGACACTATTTGTTTTATGAAGAGATGACCCTTTTGTTATAATAAAAAGCTCTTTAAACTGATGTGAATGCATTTTGTAATCTTCATTTAAAAATCCTTTATCTATCGAAAAAAGAAAATTTTCGTCCTTAAATACATCGGTTTGTTTTATTTTTTCAATTACCATAAATATGTCTGATTTATGCTAAAGTTAGTCCAAAAAATACAGATTCCATAAAAATCTTATACATAAGTTTGTTTAGTTGAAACATATCTTAAAATTTTCATGAAGGACTTATTAAAATCTGCTTATTTAAAGCCTGATAAAAAATTTTGTTATTACACAGGCAATAATAACCCAGAGGTTTCAAAAGCGCTTGGTATTGCCAACTGGGACTGGACACCCCGTGAATCGTACTTTCATAATGGTTTCTTTGGACTTACCCATACCATACCTCTTGCTTTGGGATGTAAAAAAAAATTTACCTCCGATGGCAAAGAGTGGATATCTCCCTTGATTAAAAAAGCAGAAGATGTAGATAAAATTGAAATTACAGATGTGTCCCGCGGACGAACTGGCGAAATACTGGAGCTTGCAGAAAAATTGATGAAAAAACATCCTGAAGAAGTAGCCATCCGGTTTCCAGACATACAATCGCCTCTTGGGGTAGCAGAACTCATGTGGGACGAAAGCTTTTATGAAAATTTGTTACTTTATCCGGATGAAATTCATAAACTGCTTAAAAAAATTACTGCTTTTACTATTTATTATGTAAAGGAACTTCAAAAAATTCTCGGCAATCGGGCCAACCCCTGCTGCTTCCCGCATATTTATGCCATGCCGGAAGGATATTATATTGCAGACGACACCAACTCCATGGTATCGCCTGAAATGCACCTGGAATATTCGGTTGACTACATTAATAAAATTACCGATGAAGTTGGTCCCGTGTATTATCATTCATGCACCTGGCTAAAACAATATTATGAAAACATAAAAAAAATAAAAAATGCCAAAGCCAAAAATTGGAGCATTATAGTGAGCGATGACCCTGCAGAAATACTAAAAGAGTTTAGCGGACATATCCTTTTAGCCCCCCATATCCATGTAAACATGCATATTGAGGGTAACCTGAAACGTTTTGGGATACGCTCCGAATATGATGTGGTCAAATATTTATTGGATAATATGCAGGACAACACAACGTTGTATTTGCATTTATATGATGATTTAATATCAGATAATGAAAAAACAATAAATATTTACAAATTATTGGACAGTTATGGATATTCACCAAAGGCAAATGGTTATTAATCAATAAACAAGATTAAAAATGAAAACAAAATCAATATTGGCTTTCATATTATTTTCAATTGCTGCAATTAATTTGCAGGCAACTGATTATTACATCTCAAACGATGGAGATGACAACCACAAGGGCACTTCACCCAAAACAGCGTTCAGGACCATTGAGCGGATCAACAAAATCAACCTACACCCGGGGGATAATATATATTTCAGGTGTGGAGACGTCTTTATCGGAACATTGATCATAAAACAACAAGGGGGCAAAAAAGCCCCAATACAAATCACTTCTTATGGCGAGGGTGAGAAACCAGTGATATCCGGTGGAAAATTAATAGATGATTTCCATATGGAGGGAAAGATTGCAAGCGCGGTTTTTGATGAAAAAATCGGGTATTTATACCGTGAAAACACCTTGTTGACCAAGGCACGTTACCCCAATTCAGGTTTTTTAAAAATGGATGACGGAGGTACTGACTACCTCATGGATTTCGACCTTCCTTTCACTGAAAGCCAACTAA
>CAZGTU010000260.1:0-3505 GCA_964528675.1 uncultured Bacteroidaceae bacterium | reverse complement strand
CTAGATGTTTCAAAAACTCTTTTAAGGGATCTTGTCCGTAATCTCAGACCGGAAGATAAGTTTAACATGGTATTTTTTGCCGGGGGCAATTATCTTCTTTCCCCATATTCCTTGCCTGCCACAGAAGAAAATATTAACATAGCTATCCAGGCAATCGATAATAAAGTGGGAGGTGGAGGCACGCAATTGTTACCGGCTTTGCAAACCGCTCTGAATCTTGAGGGCAATGAAGATTTTGCAAGGACTTTTGTCATTGCTACCGATGGTTATGTTTCAGTTGAAAAAGCAGCATTTGACCTGATCAGAGAAAATTTAAATGAAGCCAATTTCTTCGCCTTTGGTATAGGAAGCAGCGTAAATAGATATATCATTGAAGGAATTGCCAACGTTGGTATGGGAGAGCCATTTGTTGTGACGAAGCAGGAACAAGCTTCGGAAAAAGCAGATCGTTTCAGGGAGTACATTCAATATCCTGTTCTTACAAACATAAATACAGACTATGGTGATTTCGATGTATATGATGTAGAACCCTTGAATGCACCGGATGTTATTGCTGAAAGACCGGTCATTCTTTTTGGTAAATATAACGGAGTACCTGCCGGTAGCATTAAGATTGAGGGGCTGAGCGGAAAGGAAAATTTTACCACTGGATTAGCCTTAAACGATTATGCTCCAGAAGAAAATAACAGTGCCCTGCGTTACTTGTGGGCCAGGCATAAAATCCGGTTACTATCTAATTACCATAGCGTAAGTAGAGATGATAACCTGAAAGAAGAGATCACAGCACTCGGATTGAAATACAATCTTCTTACAGAATTTACATCATTCATTGCGGTAGATTCAATTGTTCGGGCTGACAGTTCAGATTCGGAAACAGTTAACCAGCCGCTTCCGATTCCCGGGGGGGTGAGCGACAATGCGATAGGAGATTCCTATGTACCCACAGGATCATTAAGTTTGTCGAATACCAATAATGAAAAAGAGAATAAATCAAGGATAGAAAAGAACTATCCCAATCCTTTTACCGGTTCCACTGTCCTTAATATATTTATTGAAGAAAAAGATGCCGATGCTGAAAAGTACATTGAAATTTTCAATTCGCTTGGTCAGTTAATTCAACGTATAGATGTGACTGAGCATAAAGAAGGATGGCACCAGATCGCTCTTAATATCGATTCTGAAATTATGAATACTTCCTCTATTATTATTGCCCGGCTTAAAATTGAGGAGAAATATGTGAGTGCCTTGAAAATGGAATTCATTAATACTGTATTTTAAAATGAAAAATGGGAACAAAAACCGAACAAAAAGAAATTACAGGCTGCTGTCCTCCCTTCGATCCTTCAAAATGGGAGGACAAAGTCTTTGAATGGAAAAATAAACGAGTGGTTTATGTGGTATACCACCTGCGCTAAATGTGCGTTGAAAACATTCAAGAATATCCATGGTTAAACAACTTCCAGGTCGCAACCTTTTCGACCAAAATTTTATCATTAGAATAAAACTATTATGAGATACTTATACTTTCTGGCTATAATTCTCACTTTTACAGGATGTGATAAAGAAGATTTAATCGATATCACCGATCAGGTCATTTTCTCGTCCTTATTCCGGAGTCCTTGCTTTGATGTAATTGCAAATACAGAAAAAGATGAATTTGTTATTCGTGAAGAGGATGCTTTTAAAGCTTATGTGGATTCAATAAGGATATATCCTGTTAATCAGAACTGCGACACTGCTTCTCTCCCTGAAATTGATTTTACTGAATATACCTTATTGGGAAAATATACATCCGGAGGTGGATGCGATGTAAAATACGAAAGGAAGGTATATAAGGATGAAATAAATAAACGGATTATCTACGAAATCGACGTAAAATACATTGGATTATGCGATATGTTGATTACAAGTAAGAATTGGGTTTTGATACCCAAAATGCCTGAAAATTACACCTTTGAGTTCAGGGTTCGTAAGAGATGAAAAAGTTAAATTATTGATAATAATATTTTATAAGAAGATGTATATTGTTAATATCCAATATTTTATGATTTATCATTTTTCTATTAAAGGAAAAGAATTTTTATTAACAATTCCTTTATTGAGCTAACATCAAAGCCGAAGATGTTGATAAAAAACTAAAAAAAAGCCGGCATGTGATGGCTGATATTTTGGGATTTTTTTGATAAATACACGTGTAATGGTGGCGGCGGTGGGGGTGGGTCCCGTCTAAACTATTTACATATCAATTCTTTGAAATACCAGTAGCAACACCTGGTTGAATATAAACGATGGAATATTATTCGAAGAAAATCATAACCGTTTGAAATGAAAATCATAATGGCATCTTAAAGTAACAGCAATTTAATCATCAGGGGGCAAAAAAAATATTTCCATTAAGCTTTTACTTCAGAAATTTTGATAATTATTATAATGAATAAATGGTATTAAACCTCAGGGTAGAACCCTGAACCCTTGTTTTCGGAGTAGAACTCCGAGGAACCGAGTTTACGAGCTCGGCGTAGCCAATTCGACCAAACTTCTCGTCTGCCGCAGCGAACGCGAAGAAGGATTAAAACTTTAAGCGGGAGTAGCTCAGTGGTAGAGCATTAGCTTCCCAAGCTAAGGGTCGCGGGTTCGATCCCCGTTTCCCGCTCAAATTTTTTCACTCCTCTCCTACTCTTTTAAAAACTCCTGCCATTACAAAGCCTCCAATAGCCAGCACTAACCAATTAATGCTGATAACCACTATCTCAAAAATATAAGAACGTTCGGTTCCATAAATTATCGAAATAATCAGGAGTGAAAGCATAACCAGGATAAAGGAAACAATAAACATCCATTTCATAAACCCCTCCCTTTTTAATCCACGGGTTAAAATCCCTGCAAGACATAGGAATGACAGACTCATGAGGATATAACCGATCTCTTCAAGGGCAATGAAAAGTCCATGATCGTTATACTGTGTCAGTATGGAAATGCCATCAGCCTCTCCCCTTACAACCGAAGGCTGAATAACAGAGATCTGCACAAAGTAATTTACCACAAGTGTTCCTGTTGCAATAACAGCAAATGCAAGTCCCAGGCGTCCGAATATTTTTTGTGTAAGCGGTGCATATTCATATAAGCTTGTTACCAGAACAAGGTAAAGCAGTGTCAGAATGATTGCAGGAAACATCCACAGGTAATCTCTCGGAAAACGTTCGGCTATATCAAGATAAGGATATTCAAAACAATCTCCTGCGCAAAACGGTCCGGAAAGCGGTGGGGTCATGATCGCTATTACAAATGTGAAAATAGCAAGAATTGAAGTTGCAAGTGCGATGATGATAGCAAACCTCTGGTGGAAAGGATTTGCGATGTGGGTGGATTCGAGGTTCATGGCTTATGAGGTTTTGGTGTTCGGGAAATAAATTTATGAAAAAATATGATATTAATGAAGTTGTTCAGTTGTGCAGTTATGCAGTTGTGCAGTTATGCAGTTGTGCAGTTATGCAGTTGTGCAGTT
>CAZGTU010000259.1:0-3510 GCA_964528675.1 uncultured Bacteroidaceae bacterium | reverse complement strand
CCTTTCAAACTCGCCACCGCCAGCAACACCCCCAGCACGACTCCCAAAAACGCGGCAAAAAGGATGCGAAACTCCTCCGGAAGTAAGAATGTAATGGTCTGGGCGGGAATCCAGAATAAAGGAATCGTTTTCTTAAACACGAAATTCCACTGCACATTCCAGTCTATTTTCTGAAGGATATCTGCAAAAGCAATGGGCTGGAAAAAGCGCTTCATCGATCCACCCGTCCTGAGTATATGTGAATCGGTAATCTTATGGAAGGTCATCAACACCGGAGCATAAAACAAATTCAGCGCTGTGGATATACTGAAGGAGACTATGACCTTTTTCCAGCTCAGCTCATTTCCAATGATAGCCCCGGCATTTTCGAAACCGGCTTTCTCAAGGAAAACAGGCGTTCCCGCGGAGAATATATCAAAAGCAATTTTCACACTTACTCCCAGGAATCCCCATACGAAGGCCCTGGGTAAAAGCCCGAATCCCTTCTGGTAATACTTGCCCGTCTTGATCCTCAAACCAATCACCTCTCCAAGGGTAGCAAGGATGGCAAACTTGATATAGCTCATGATCAGCCCGTACTCTGCATTAATTCGATAATAAGCATTATAAACAGCATCCGATAGGAAAAAAGGACTGAAAAAGAGAACGATTCCTGCAAGAAAATAAATATCATTGCGTTTCATCAGACTTCAGGATAAAATTTTGAAGATGTGAAATAGGGAAATTATTCCGGGATTTTGAGGAAGAAAGGATATGTTTTGCGGTATGTGTTGTAGTTTTTACATATTCTTATATAATGCTCAAATATGATTCGAGTAGTAATACTTTTTGTTATGATATTTTTCATTTATGAAATTCAAGGAATTCAAAATATAATAATTTTCGAGTTAACTTGAAAATTATTATATCTCAACCGGAGACAACCGAAATATTTCATAGGGATAATTATGAATCTTTTTTAACCTGAAAGAGCATTAAGTGGCAAGTTTCTTCATTCCTCGTTTACATCCAGATTCTTCAACCAGGTATTACACCTCTCCGGCCAGGTTGACAGATAACCCCTTCCCACCGCAAGACCGTAGCCGTGACCTCCGTATGGATAAACATGCATCTCCGCAGTTATCCCTTTTTCTTGCAATGCTTTGTAATAGACAATGCTATTATCGACAGGAACTCCTTTATCATCGGATGAATGGATGAGAATGGCCGGGGGCGTGTTTTTACTTACCTGCAATTCATTGGAATAATAATTCGATAATTCGGGATCCGGATCTTCACCCAGAAGTGCTTTGTGAGAACCGCTGTGCTGGAAATCGGCGGTAAAGGAGATTACAGGGTATATAAGAATGGAAAAATCCGGGCGGCAGCTGATTCTTTCTACAGGGTCAGATGCTTGTGGGTTGCCATTGTCAAAATGTGTGCTAAGGGTGGAGGCGAGGTGTCCGCCGGCTGAGAAACCCATTATGCCTATCTCCTTTGGGTTGATATTCCAGTCTTTTGCATGATATCTTACAAGGCGCATAGCTCGCTGAGCATCCATAAGTGGGCTCTTGTGAGGAACTATCTGGCTTTTGGAAGTAGGGAGCCGGTATTTTAAGACAATGGCAGCCACTCCCTTTGAATTCCAGAATTTGGCGATGTCTTCGCCTTCCCAGTCGTATGCCAGTATATGGTATCCACCTCCGGGACAGATAATAACGGCTTCCCCTGATGCGGTTTTTTTTGATGGTAGAAAGACGGAGATATCCGGAGTCTGCACGGTCCTGATGCGGACAATATCTGTTGTATCCCGTTGTTCCACTTCATCGGTGGCCTGGAGATTTGGAATTTCTCCGTCCGGGTAGAGTTCGATGCGGAAATTTTGAGCGAATAGGTTTGTACTTGATAGAAGTAAGGTGATTATGAGAGGAATGTATTTATTTCTTGACATGTTTGAAAGTATTTATCCACAAATTCACACACCCGCCTGCCGGACGGGCAGGAATAGGAACACAAATACCTGCAAAGTATATAAAATTTGTGATAATTTGTGATAATTTGTGGACAATATTAAACTTTCTAGTTTATTCACAATTAATAATCACCTGATCCAGCGCAAAACCTATAAACATAGGATAACTCCAGGAACTATATCCTGCTCCCTTATCTCCGTGATATTTTTTCACCTCTTCCCTGATCTGTGGCAAAACCGGGCAGGCATTTTCACCAATTCTTCTCAGGGAAATAGCTGAATTTAGCACCACCGTTGGTCTTTCATCCCTGAGGTATTTCATCAAGACTTCGAGGCCCTTTTCCGAATCCATTCCTTTATTGATCAGGATCTCCGAGGCTAAAATTGCAACTGCAGGAGATGGATCATCGAGCTGATTACCAACAGTTTCATATATCTCATTAGCCGGTTCATCCATCATATAGACTGCATTCAATCCCCAGAACCTCACTCCGGAATCAGAATCTTTTAGCATACCGGCCACATTATCGTCATCAGGGTCCTTGACGGATGCTTCAAAAGCCGCATCTATAATCGTCCGGGCATCATATTTCTCAGCATTTTGTGCTATTTCCATGGGGCTTGATCCTTCCGAGCGGATCATCATCTCCGATTCGTGAAGAAAACCGATATCTTTTTTATCAATGAGCCATGATTTGAGCTGTGATCTTAGCTCTTCTGTCTTTTCTTTAAAATCAGCATCATTAGCAAGATTATTCAGCTCATAAGGATCATTCTGAAGATCGTAGAGCTCTTCGGAAGCTTTTGGCTCGTACATTCTCATGCTGGTATCATTCAATTCTCCAGCCTCTTTCAGGCGGCTGAGTTCCCGGAAGCTCCTTTTAACATCGCTGAAGATGAGCGCATCCTGGATGTAGGGTTTGTAAGGCATGAAATTTTTAATATAGATATATCTTCCATCTGTTATGAGGCGGGAAAC
Organism: uncultured Bacteroidaceae bacterium; assembly: GCA_964528675.1. Lineage (GTDB taxonomy): Bacteria > Bacteroidota > Bacteroidia > Bacteroidales > CAYRTD01. The sequence continues at coordinate 580 of CAZGTU010000259.1, read as the reverse complement.
GTCGTAAACATCATCTGCTCTGCTCCTGGCGGCATAGATATATTCTCTTTTCTCCGGAGCCTTGCCGGCAAAACTCTTACCGTGCATTACCGGTTCCGGTTCCATGCCTGCGAGATCCATGAGGGTAGGGGCGAAATCCATGAAGCTGACCAGGTCATTATTTTTTTCACCTCTCCGGGTCCCAAACCGGTCCTTATATTTTTCCGGAACGTATAGAACAAGTGGCACATGGATCCCGGTTTTGTAATTCCATCGCTTATAGCGGGGCAGGCCAAAACCATGATCGGAGAATACAAAGATGATGGTATTTTCCAGTTCTCCGGCCTCTCTCAATTCCTGAACATGCATACCAACCTGTTTATCAAAGCGGGTGATTAAATCGTAGGCATGTGCCCAGATGGTTTTCATCTCTTCAGTCTCAGGAAAGTAGGGTGGGAGCTCTGCTTTTTCAATATCATGCAACTCATTTACACCTTCCACCTCACGATTATCAAATTTATTTGTATTTCCTTCATGAGTAATTCCATAGTTGAAAACACTGAAGAATGGAGTGTCATCCGGCCGGTTTTTCCAGTGTGCC
>CAZGTU010000258.1:0-3517 GCA_964528675.1 uncultured Bacteroidaceae bacterium | reverse complement strand
TTGGAGCCAGCAGCAAGAACTCCACTGCACTTCATTTCCGCGATAACGCCGGTGGAACTTATGCAAATTCAATTTTCACTGATTTTGCCAAGCATGCTATCGAAGTAGAAGATCTTCCCGCTGCTTCCGGTACAGACAGCCGTCAGAGGATGGAAGCCGGAGATCTTAAGCTTATGAACAATATCTGGTTTGGGTTTGGTTCAGGTGATCAGTTGGATGCAAGTGATAATGGTATTATCCGTGCAACTGAGGATGCTGAAGATCCCGATGCTCAATTCCTGATCGATCATCTTTCAGATAACAACAACAGCATTGAAGATCCAAAGTTAGCTGGTATAAGCCGTGCAGCAGATCAGGGACTTGATCCTCGTCCCAACAGTGAATCACCGGCATGGGAAGGAATTGCTCCGATCCCGGGTGATGCGTTCTTCTCTGATCCAGATTATAAAGGTGCCTTTGGAGAAACAAACTGGGCAACAGGATGGACTGCCATGGACTTCTACGGATACTTTGGAGATATTCTCAGTGGAGTTGAAGTTTATGAGTCTGAAAGCGGACTTAAACTTTCTCAAAACTATCCGAACCCATTTAACTATAGTACTATGGTGACTTATACACTGCCTGAAGCAATGGAAGTTGAACTGGTAGTGTTTGATATCACCGGTAAGGTGGTACAAAGGGTAGTTAACCGGGAATATCAATTTGAAGGTGAACATACAGTTACTATATCAGGACTTAATGAAGGAATGTATTTCTACAGACTTTCTGCAGGTAATGACCAGGTAACAAGAAAAATGATTGTCACTAAATAGTGATATGAATTAGAGCTAAAAAACAGGAAGGCAGCAATTATTGCTGCTTTCCTTTTGATTGTTTAAAAAAGACATTAAGGACTAACATTTAATTCTAATTTTAAGAAAGGTTATGAAATTGAAAAAAAATTTATTGATCTGTTTAATTTTATTTATTCCCTTTCTCCATGGATTTTCTCAAACCGGGATTATTCGGGGAAAGATACTGGATAAGGAAACAGGAGAATCCCTGATTGGCGTGAATGTTTTAATCAAGGATACTTATAATGGAACAATAACCGATTTTGAAGGCAATTTTTCACTTCCGGATATCGAGGCAGGAAAGGTTGATTTGCAAATAAGTTATGTTTCCTATGCTACCAAGATAATTGAGGATGTATTAGTTGATGAAGGTGATGTAACTGTTATCAACATTTTCATGGAACCAGCTTCCATTGATATTGAAGAAGTAGTTGTTACAGCGAAACAGATTAAAAACAGCGAAAATGCTGTACTCGCCATGCAGAAAAAGGCCGATGGTATTCAGGATGGTATATCCTCGGAAGAGATGAAAAGATTTGCGACAAGTGATGCAGCCGAGTCTATGAAAAAAATTACCGGAGTTTCTATTATGAATGGAAAAGATATAATCATTAGAGGACTTGGTGACCGTTATGCAGGTGCTCAGCTCGACGGACAGCAATTGCCGGGTACTGATCCGTATAAGAACAGTCCCCAGCTCGATCTTATTCCTGCAAATCTTCTTGAAAATATTATAACATCCAAGACATTTACCCCTGATCAGCCTGGTAATTTTACCGGGGGCAATGTTGACATACAAACAAAATCGTTTCCTGATAAATTTACTTTCAATGTTTCAATGGGCCTTGGTTTTAATGACCAGGCATCATTGAATAATAACTTTTTGACACATAAGGGAGGAGATACAGACTGGTTGGGATATGATGATGGCACCCGTGCTATTCCTGATATTCTTCAGGACACCATGGTTACCCAGTTTCTTACCAGGACAGTTGATATAAGGGCTTCAAGAGATGACAGTCTTGCCAATGTCCTGAACAGGGCAACCAATTCAGTTCTCAATCAGATGGCTCCAAATTCAAAAAGAAGCGGGTTGAATAATAAATTTTCACTCTCACTTGGCAATCAGATCAATCTTTTTGGCAATCCGCTTGGTTTTCTTGGTGGCATTAATTATAAAAAAGATTTCAGCTATTATGAGGATGGAATTTCAGCCTTATATTTTCTTGCAGATTCAGGAGCAGCCGAACTGACAAAAGATTATTATTTCTCTGATTCAAAAGGAGTTGAAAATGCTCAGATCAGCGGACTTCTGAATCTTGCGTATAAAATTGGTAAGAACCACTCAATTGAATTTAAAACGGTTTATAATCATGATGGTCAAAGTGATAACCGGTATCTTGCCGGTAGCTGGCCGGGGGGGATTTCAAACTCGGCAAATATATTTGAAACACGTTCTCTTCAATTCATGGAGAGGGAAATGAGAATTTACAAATTAAGTGGGACGCATGTTTTTAATTTTGTAAACAATACCCGGATTGACTGGAGTTTAAGCGATATTAGATCACGACAGCAGGAACCCGATCTTCGCTACTTTGCCAACGATTACACGCCTCAGCAAGATGATACCCTATACTATATTTCTTCATCGGAATATGATTTACCCTTTCATTTTTTCAGAGATCTTACTGATGATCAGATACAGGGTAAGATAGATGTAACCATTCCTTTTCTTCAGGCTTCAAGCTCATCAAACAAAGTGAAATTCGGAGCTTTTTACAGTGATAAGCAAAGGGATTTTAATGAGAATCGTTTTCAAATGATCAAGAAGTTCAATGTAGGAATGAATTATGAGGGGAATCCTGAGGAATACTTTAGTAGTAATAATACCGGAATTACCGGGTATGATTCTACAAGAAACAGATGGGTCTTTGGGAATTATCTTACTGACGAGACCATTGCACAGAATCAATACACAGGTGGTGAAAAAATTAGCGCTGCCTACATTATGCTTAGTTTGAATTTCACTCCTTCATTTAAGGTTGTTGGCGGTGCACGCTATGAAACCACTGAAATGTATGCCCGGAGCGCCCGTTACTTCATCGTTGATTCCGTAAATAAACCTCAATATTACGGTGAGATTGTAAAAGGAGATCTGCTTCCCTCCCTGAATCTGATTTATTCATTAAACACGGAAATGAAGCTCAGGGCTTCCTATACCCAAACCCTTGCAAGACCGAATATGCGAGAGATGGCTCCCTTTGCTTCCTTTGATTTTATCGGGGGGGTGATCGTCAATGGTAATCCTGAGCTCGAAAGGACCTTAATCAGCAATTATGACCTCAGGTGGGAATATTATCCTAATCCCGGAGAAATAATTGCAGTTAGCGGGTATTATAAGGATTTCAATAATCCAATCATTAAACAGTATATTTTGACTGCCGGAAATCCACAAATCAAATATGTAAATGTTCCCGAAGCAGTAGTATATGGGTTAGAATTTGAATTAAGGAAAGGACTTGGATTTATCAGTCCTGCTGTGCAAGATTTCAGGTTTTCCTCGAATTTTTCTCTTATACATTCAGAAGTTGATATTGATCCCGAAGAATATGAAATTATTTCAAAAAGGAATCCGGAGTTCGATGAACCCGTTCGTCCATTTCAGGGGCAGTCTCCTTATCTTT
>CAZGTU010000257.1:0-3529 GCA_964528675.1 uncultured Bacteroidaceae bacterium | reverse complement strand
CCGATCACCGATTACCGATCACCGTTCACTACCCTTCCCTCGAAAATATCTCAAAAGCCAGATTAACCTGCTCCGGATCACCCAGCACATAAACAGTATCCTCCGCTTCAAAGACAGTAGAAGGAGTGGGGTGTTCAATTATTTCTGTGCCACGCCTTATGGCAAGCAGGGTGACGCCAGTTGTATTTCTAAGCCTTATGTCTTTGAGCGACTTTTTATCAGCGCTGGAGTCAGATTCTACCTTAATAGCTGATATATTCATGTTCGGAAGTTCATCAAATATGGTTGGCTGATTAATAATGTCTTTTTCTGTGAATTCTCCTAAATTCAAGTTCCTTAAATGAGTTAATATACGGTTGATCTGCTTATGTGGATATAACTTTCTAACCAGGGCCCTGTTGAACATGTCAAGGGCGATCTCAAATTTTTCGGGCAGGACCTGGTCGGCTCCGAGTTTATATAATTGTTCAACATCCTGAACGTGTTTTACTCTTGCTATGATGTAGGCCAGCTTATTGATGTTTCTCACCTTTTCAACGATGGCCATTGCAGGTATCAGGCTTCCTACAGAGACTATGACAATGTCGGCTGTATCAACATGTGCTTTTTGAAGAATGGGTTCATTCACGGCATCACCGTAAACTACAAGTTCGCCGGCTTCAATTTTCTCCTTTGCCGTAAGTGGATCGAAAACAACGGAAACATGGCGGATATCGTTTAGCTTTGCCATTTTGGAGAGTTTCAAAGCACTGCTGTCCTTGCCAATTATAACAAGATGGTTTTTGAGTTCGGGTAATTCGACTTCTTTCAATGGGAACAATCCGTTTACCAGGAAATCCGGGAGTGGCAGTTTTAAGAGGATATTTGCAAGCGGTAATGATGTTTTGATCCAGAATGGAGTAATAGCCATTGTAATTACAGCTACAGCCAGGAATAGCTGGTAGTAATAATTATCTAGTACCGCATTTTCCAATCCTATCTTGGCCAGGATAAACGAGAATTCACCCACCTGGCTTAATGCAAGTCCTACCATCACAGTACCCCGGAAAGTGTGTCCCAGAATAAAGCCTGTCGCACCGGCAATTATGGCTTTCAGAACAACAACAAGAACAACACTCAGGATAACCAGTTGATAGTTTTCAACAACAAAATTCAGATCCAGAAGCATTCCTATGGATACGAAGAAAAAACTGGTGAATGTATCCTTGAAAGGAATAAGATTTGAAAAAGCATTATGGCTGTAATGGGATTCTGAGATCATCAGGCCGGCAAGGAAAGCCCCGAATGCCAGAGACATTCCCATTTCGTAAGTTAAAAGGGCAATCCCCAGGCAAATAAGGAAAATACTCATCATGAACAACTCCTGGTTCTTCGTGGATGCTATCATATGCAGAAGCCTTGGCAAAAGCCATTTGTTTCCCGCATAAATGATCAGAATAATAATAATAGCTTTCAGCCCCAGGAATAAAAATTCCCTGCTCACATCCATATCATTCTCTCCAAGCAGATTTGTAAATAATAAAAGCGGCACCAGCAGAATATCCTGGAAAATAAGAATTCCCAACACGGTCCGTCCATAATTGGATGTAAGCTCAGATCTTTCCTGCAATAACTTCAACACCAGGGCGGAACTACTCAAAGCGGTAAGAAAACCTATAAAAAGGGCTGTTTCCCACTCCAGGCCATAAAACCTTGACGTAACGTAAAATATACCGGCAGTGATCATGACCTGTAATAAACCACCAAAAAACACAATCCTTCTGATCCTCAGCAGGTGTTTAAGTGAAAATTCCATCCCTATGGTGAAAAGCAGGAGGACAACCCCGATCTCGGCCAGTATTTCAATCTCATGTTCACCCTGAACCAGTGAAAGAAGATGAGGCCCGGCAATTATCCCTGTCATCAGGTAACCAACAGCGGTAGGTATTTTCAATCTCGTAAAAGCATAGTTCACAACCACCGAAAGAGCGAATATTACTACAATGTCTTTAAGTATCGGAAATTCCATGGTTAATTGAGTTCTGTTGTTTCTTTAACTGCTTTGTGACAAGAAAAGTTTTACAAAATTTCACCAATTACCTGTTTAATCCTTTTATCAAATCTTCATAAATATAGTATATTTAGGCATGCGAACCGGATCAGAAATAAAATCCCTGCTTCATTCAAGAGCTGCCGATATAATTGAATTTGTCGACATTTCCCATTTACATGCCAGTCAAAACAGGGGTTTTCCGGTTGCAGTTCTGATAGGAATTGTACTTTCTCCGGCTTATCTGAAGAAGGTTTCAAATATTTCTGATTATGTAGTGATGATGAAGAAAAATAAGCTGATCGAGGAAGATGAATTTCATATAATGGAGCTACGGACAGATAAACTAGCAGATGATCTTGCTGAATTTTTGTCAAACAAAGGCTATTCTGCTTATTCCCAGTCTGAAAGTAATCTCATTTCAACCGGATACTATAATTTAACACATTCAATAACTCCTTTGCCTCATAAAACTATTGCATACCAGGCCGGATTGGGGTGGATCGGTAAAAATAACCTGCTTGTTTCACATGAATTCGGAAGCGCAATCAGCATGTCTACTGTGCTAACTGATGCACCTCTGGAAACTGTAAATAGAAGTCATATACCTGATGAATGCGGTACCTGTAATATTTGCAAGAAGGTATGTGACCCTGAAGCACTAAAAGGTAAATCATGGGAACCTCACATTTCAAGGGATGAAAGATTAGATGTGAATTTATGTATCAGATGTTTGAAATGTATGGTTTTATGTCCGATGACCCAGGCCTATTGTAGTGGGGAAATAAAGAAATTTAAATGAATTTATTTGTATGATTCCCTTTTGGATAAATTAAATTCTATCTATAAGTCTGAGTGAATTGTTGTAATGATTGGAAGATTCAATATAAAATGAATAATCATGACAGGAAACAAATTAAAAGTTATTCTCACGGGAGCAACCGGAATGGTGGGAGAGGGGGTGTTGCTCGAGTGCTTTGATGACCCGCGTATTGAAAAGATACTTGCAATAACGCGTAAACCTACCGGCTATAAGCATGCTAAACTTGAGGAATTAATCCATTCTGATTTTTTCGATCTGTCAGAAATTGAAGAGCACTTTAAAGATTATGATGCATGTTTTTTTTGTGCAGGAGTTTCCTCTATGGGCATGAAAAAGGATAAATATTACCGGCTCACCTATACTATGACCATGGGTTTTGCCGAAGCTGTAAGCCGTCAGAGTCCTGAAGCTACCTTCTGTTACGTATCAGGAGCAGGTACCGACAGCAGTGAAAAAGGCCGTTTAATGTGGGCAAGGGTAAAGGGGAAAACCGAAAATGACCTGATGAAGCTCAATCTTGATGTCTATAATTTTCGCCCCGCATTCATGATTTCCCGTAAAGAAGCCAAAAATCCGCCTAAATTTTACCAGCACCTGAGAGGATTTATAAAAACCCTGGAAAAGCTTTTCCCAAAATACATCTGTGAACTCGATCTCGTTGCAAAAGCAATGATCAA
>CAZGTU010000256.1:0-3545 GCA_964528675.1 uncultured Bacteroidaceae bacterium | reverse complement strand
TCTCGAGCGCAGCGAGAGACCCCTCTCTCTAATCCCGCAAAAAAACAGCCCCCGGGATATCCCTTAATTGCTTGAATAACTGCTTACCATAAAGCACAAAAAAACTTCTTACATCAAAACCGGATTCTTTGAATCCAAGTGCAACCCATGTATTGCAGGTACGGAACAGGTGGTACTTTCTGGTAGCAAGAAAATAATGATCATTGTCATCATAAAGCTCGCTGAGTTGAGCATTTCCATCTTCATCCCGCTTATAACTTTCTGCAATAAACCTGCTCAGATTATCAAGTTCCTGCCGGGTTATGTTGAATTTTAATATCCTGCTATCCTCAAAATAGGCCGAAAGAATTGGTGTGCTGTAAGGAAAAACCCTCAGAACACTTTGCGTGGGAAATAGTACAGCCCTCGCGGCAACGAAAACCGGATAACCCGGAACCTGGTAAAACTTCTCATCCCCCCAGCCTACATCAACAAATTTTTTATTTCGGTAATGAACTATTTCAGGCCAGATAGTGGAATCAACATCATTTGTTTTAAAAATTATACCGGTGTGCCAGCCTTCCTGAACTACAAATATTTCAAATTCTTCAGGATCCTGGCCAGACAAATGCACGGTAAACATTATCAAAACAAGAAGAACTGCTTTAAAAGACAGCTCATATTTTCGCTTTGGAAACATTATCTAAAATTTATCATTACAATGTCATGAATTTATCAAAAAATTTATCCATAAAAATAAGATAATATAGGATCAATGATCAGTTTCAGATTAAATTAATCCGGATATTATTATTATTTGTTAAATTGCATCTCAAATTATTTCTCATATGAATGTTATTGGTCTTCAAAATCTATCAAAAAACTTTGGACAGGTAAAAGCTGTGAATGATCTTTCCCTGTCAGTCATAACAGTAATTTTAATGCAGGGCCAGAAACCAACTCTTGGGAGATTATTTAATTATGCTTTCCGATATAAATAAAGATCATATTTTTGCATGAGTCATTGTAAGAGAGTTAATCTCTTAACGAATATTAAAATCAAGTTTCACTTCAAATAGCAGTAAAAATGAAAATCAAAAACTCCCGACTTTACAAAACTCAATTCAGTGTTTCCATACTACTAGCTTTACTTTTTGTTCAATCTTGCCAGCCTGCTGATGAAAAAAAAGAAAACTGGATCTCTCTTTTCAACGGTAAAGACCTCAATGATTGGATCATCAAGATCAATCATCACGAACTGAATGAAAATTATAACAATACCTTCCGTGTGCGTGACAGTTTGCTGGTTGTAGATTACAGCGAATATGATACAGTTACCAATGATTTTGGTCATATCTATTACAATAAACCTTTCTCAAAATACAAGCTCAGAGTTGAATACCGATTTACGGGAGAACAAGCCCCGGGAGGAGCCGGCTGGGCCTACAGGAATAATGGAGTAATGTTTCATTGCCAGGACCCCAAAACCATTCTCATAGATCAGCCCTTCCCTGTCTCCATCGAAGCCCAGTTGCTTGGTCAGGATGAAGAAGGAGGTGAAAGACCTACCGGGAATGTATGCACACCGGGCACTCATATCGAAATGGACGGAGAGCTGATAACCACACATTGCATCAATTCGGATTCAAAAACCTATCGCGGCAATCAATGGGTGAGATTTGAGCTTCTTGTGCTGGCCGACAGTATAATTCATCATATTGTGGAAGGCGATACGGTAATGACTTACAGCAAACCGCAAATCGGGGGCAATTTACCTGAAGGATTTCCACTACCCGAGGGTTTCGCGCTAACCGAAGGATATATTGCCCTCCAGGCCGAAAGTCATCCGACTGAATTCAGAAAAATAGAATTGCTGGAACTTGATTAGCGATTTAACTTAACACCAGGTTTAAGTTGAACCCGGGTTGAGTGACTTCGCTCAATCTAAAAAAAAATAACCTGATATTTTTTAGATCGGGGTTATCTGCCTCAGGTGGAAAGCGATTTTTCGATGTACTCCTATAACTAAACCTGGGTTGAAAGTATTTTGACCTTGAATAAAACCAGTTTATCGGTAAAAGACTTCTGAATAGTTTTTCAGAGCTAATTCCTCTTTTGTATATTAGTCCCCCGAAACCATGCATAACAACTAACAACTTTATATAACCAGAGCTTATTAAAAAAACTATCATGAAGTTCAATCTTTTGTTGGGGCTGAAATCATTATTGTTGTCTATATTCATTTTTAATGTTTCATGTAATCAAATCAGTCCGGGAAATGATGCAATACCGGTGAATATTGAAAAAAAAGGAAACGCTTATTATCTCTTCAGAGGAGGTGAGCGAATTTTCATTAAAGGAGCCCGTACAATCGGCACACAATACATGGATCTGGTAGCTTCTGTTGGCGGGAATTCTGTCCGTATTGGCAGCGGTGGAGATGTAAAACAAAAGCTCGATACAGCTTACGACAATGGATTGTCGGTTCTTTTTGGCTTACCGTTGAAGTCTGAGCGTAACAACTTTGATTACACTAATGAAGAATCAGTAAAAGAACAAAAGGAAAATATCTTACAAATTGTTGAAGAATATAAAGATCATCCGGCAATACTAATGTGGGCTATAGGAAACGAACCAGATTACGTACCGGGAAATCCGAATTATAATTTAAAACTCTGGGATGCAATTAATGACATTGCAGTAGCAATAAAAGAAACTGATCCCAATCACCCCGTGATCACGGTAGTAGGAACCGGAAGGAAGGAAAAACTAAAAGATATTATCATACAGGTCCCTGCCATTGATGCGCTGGGAATAAATTCATACGGCGATATTTATGATATACCTCTCTGGTTGAGAACATACAACTTAAATAAACCCTACATTATCACCGAATGGGGACCAACCGGTCACTGGCAGGTCCCCAGGAACAAATGGGGAATTCCAATAGAAGAAACCTCCACAGAAAAAGCTGAGATGTATCTTGAACGGCATCAAGAAGTTGTTGATGGGGATCCATGGTGTTTAGGGGGGTATTCTTTCCTCTGGACCCAGAATCGTCAGGAACGCACCCATACCTGGTACAATCTGTTCTACGACGAGGGAGAAAGAACAGAAGCTGTGGATGTGATGGAATATTTATGGACCGGGGAATGGCCTGAAAACAGAGCCCCGGCGATTGATTCCTTTCAATTAAATGATCAGGGACCACATGAGGATATCCTGCTTAAGCCCGCAAAAAAATACAGTGCGAAAGTGATGGCGCACGATCCGGAAGGTGAAAATCTGAGTTATAACTGGGAAATTTATCCTGAAAATACTGAATTCGGATATGCAGGTCATGGTGAAGAACGGCCGGCAGTTATTGAAGGTGCTATCGAAAATCCTGAATCACCAGATATAAAATTCACCACACCTTCAAAACCCGGCAATTATCGCTTATTTATATATGTAACAGACCCAGGATCAAAAATTGCTGTAGGAAATATTCCCTTCCACATTGATTAAAGCATGTTAATAAATTTGACTTTTATCCCGATAAAGGATATATTGTACATTGAATGAGT
>CAZGTU010000255.1:0-3561 GCA_964528675.1 uncultured Bacteroidaceae bacterium | reverse complement strand
TTCTTCCTCTTCCTTCCAGCTTCCAGCTTCGAGCTTCCAGCTTCTTTCTTCTTCCAGCTTCTTCACAGTTTCAAATTTCACCTAACTTCTCACTATAACCTCCGCATCCATCGTCCATGGTCTATGGTCCCCGCCTGCCAAAGCGCTGGCCCTAACGTTGGCGGGCAGGCATGGTCTATGGTCCCATCGTCCACCCCTGTCTCAATATATCGTCCTCTCCAAGATCTCCATCTGCACCTCTTTCCTCAATTCAACAAAACGAGCAGAAAAACCGCCAACCCTTACCATAAGATTTTTATAATCTTCGGGATGCTTCATGGCTTGTTCGAGTTCATTTCTCCCTACCACAGTGATCATAGCCTGGGCACCGCCTTTTTTAAAATAAGTATTTAATGCAGCCTCCACAATTTGAGGTTTATCTGAAAATAATTTCTTTGAAAATTTGATATTCTGAACCGCTCCTGCATGAATATCTGTCCGTGGTTTAACAATGGAATTCAGAAAAGCAGTAAGACCTTCCTGGTCATTTCCGGGACTCGGGGCATTGCCGTTATTAAGGCTTTTTCCCGATTTCCTTCCATCAGCCGATGCTCCTGTATGGAAACCCAGATCGGTGTTTGCGTCATTATTAATTACAACCACGAGATAGTGATGCAAATCATTTTTTTCTGCAAGTGAACGCGTATAACGACAAATATGATCATGCAACTCGCAATATAGATTGTCCACTTCATTATGATCATTTCCATATTTTGGAAGACTCTTCAAGAGCTGCCTCTCTTTTTCAAAGCCTTCAAAATCTTCTTTTAGCATGTAAGACAATTGTTCGAGACTGAAAATTTTATCGTCAAAAACAGTTTTTTTAATAGCAAAAAGACTATCAGCAGCAACAGTGTTTCCATAGGTTTCCATTGTTCCGCCAAGATAATCCACCCCACCGTCGAATATAGGCCTTCCGCGCTCAATACATGAATCGTAAAGCATTGAAAAATAAAGAAAGGGGCCCAGGTTTGCAGCAACCCTGTATTCCAGTCTTTGCTGGTAAGCAAGGGCATCCAGGTGTTTTTCAATCTGTTTCTTGTAAAGCTGAATAAGCTCCTCAAATTTTTTGATCTTATCGGAATAGATATCTATTCCCATTGGTTTTCCTGATAATGGATCAGTACCTTCATGAATGATAATTTCAAGCGCTTTGGCAAGATTAATGATCCCATTGGGTGTATCAACGCTTCTGTGATAAAGTGTATATTCACCACAACCGTAAGGTAAATATTGCTCGGCCTCCATTTCTGTAAACCCAAAGGCTCTGGCAACTGATGGAATGTTGACATCATCATTGTATAACATAGGATAAACACATCCGTTGCTGATATTATTCAAGGCAGTTTTATAAAGTTCAGGATTCTGACCTTCGTAAAAACGCAGGGTAAGCTGAGGCAAAACTGTTGAAGATTTATTGATGGCTTGCATTGCCATCAAAGCAAATACATCTGCAGCTTTTTCATTAGTTCTTCCCTTGCCTCCAACAATTGCTCTGCCATCATAAACGGTTCCCCTGGATTCCATTATCTGAAAAAGGGAAACAAGATATTCCATTGCTTCATCCCTTTCTAATTGCCCTGATTCCAGATCTTTCAATAGAAACTCTCCCAGAAAATCATCCATACGTCCATAATTCTGACTTCCGCTCAGCACATTGTACAAATAAAACAATTGTATAGCCTGATGGAAATTTTCCGGTTTTCCGGTTTTTATCTTTTCAAGGGAATCCATGATCATTTCAGCCTTTCTCTTTTCAGGATCCTTTAGATTTCTTTCTTTAATATGATCAACATAGGAATCACATAAGACGGTAAATGTATCCAGGGCATAGATCATCGAATTATACAACCGGCTGGTGCTTTTTCCCGATTTACTTTCTTCAGCTCTATTCAGTATTTCTTTTTTCAGGCCCGAAATTCCATATTCCAACAACTTTCCATAATCCAGTTGAGATCCTGCCATCCGATAAAGGGGAAATGCAATACCGCTTTCGCCAGTCCAGTCATCTTCAGGAAGTATGTTTTTTACCCAATCAGGATAATGCTTTCTTGTTAAATTCACAGAGTCTCTTTTTTTCCATAATTCCTTAAGATTCTCAAGAACATCAATATATTCCATTTTTATTTTGGGATTTGACTGAAGACTCTGTATTTCGTCTTCTTCTACAAAATACCCGAAGCCACTCCTCTTGGTATAAACCTGTGGACTGAATCCTATGGCACCGAAAGAAGCTCGTCCTGCAAACCAGTCAAACGGCTCCCATTCATCAAAGTAAAGCGGAATCTGTTCGCGAATGCACCGGGCTTCACAGAAGTTTCTGTCTTTCTGATAATTCTCCTGGTAGGTCTTCGTGAATGTCAGAAGCTGTTCAGTGATTTTATTAACGTCCTTGAGTCCTATCTTCATTATATTGTTTTATGACAAATAGACTCAATAAAGGCTTACGACACTACCTGTTTAATACTGATTTTATACTGTTTAATGAAATTTTTTCATATTTTTATTTATCTTTTATTCATTAAACATGAAAATTCACTCTGAACTTGTAAATTTCAGTGAGGATCTTCCCTATCTTGTCCGGATATTTGATGATGTAAATTTTGATTATCCCGTGCATTATCACCCGGATGAATATGAGATTACATATACCGAAGGTTGCAGGGGAACTTTAATTGCAGGAGATAGCATGACCACTTTCAAAGATCCTGATCTTGTATTAACAGGTCCCGGTCTTCCCCATTCATGGTATGATGTAACGGATTCCAAAAATGATACGGGCAGAAGGGTGACAGTCATTCATTTCACATATAAGATCTTTCCTGAACATTGGCTGGATGCAGAAGAATTCAGCTCTGTAAAAAAGCTCCTGAATGAATCATTGAAAGGTATCCAGTTTAAAACTTCCACTGCAAAAGAACTTAGGAAGGAGTTTCACACCCTGGAACAGGGTCAGGGATTTAAAAACTTTTCTATTATCGTTCAAATTCTTGCCAGGCTTTCAAAAGAAAAAAGAATTAAAATACTTTCAGATGCTTCGCTTAGTCTTCACGATGCAAAAGAAGAGGAAGAAAGATTCAAAAATGTACATGAATATATTATTAACAATTTCAGAAAGAAACTATACATCAGAGAGGTTGCTGAACTTGCAGGATTGAGTGAATCAGCATTTTCTCATTATTTTAAGAAGCATAGCCTGAAAAGTTTCAGTGATTTTGTCATTGACCTGCGGTTATATTATGCCAGGGAATTACTCAGAAATACTTCAACATCCATAACAAGCATTGCATATGAATCCGGTTTTAACAGCATCTCAAATTTCAACCGGCTCTTTCGTGAGCGTTCAGGAATGACACCTGGAGATTTTCGAAATAAGCATAAAAAGAAGTGAAATTATTTTTATATATTCTTTGATGCAGAAAAGTTTGTAAGTATTTTTAAGAACTAAAGTTTCACACTTATCAATAAATGTTGCCACAGATTCACAGATTAAGAATATTAATTGCATTCGTACTAATTAGA
>CAZGTU010000254.1:0-3564 GCA_964528675.1 uncultured Bacteroidaceae bacterium | reverse complement strand
GATTTTAGTTTAATTATTTAATTTATTAACGGATTTTAAAATGTTAAAAGTATTACGATTTTACTTAATTTTCAAACTTATATGATTAAATTAACATTATAAGCAAATTTAAACCTTAAAAGAACTACCGCTGGAGAACTTTTATGATTTGCGGAGAGAGAGGGATTCGAACCCTCGGTACCCTGTTGGGGTACACACGCTTTCCAGGCGTGCCAGTTAAGCCACTCCTGCATCTCTCCCTAAAGAACAACTTTTCTTAAAAAGCAATGATTTGCTTATTTAAAAAATCAAGCGGCGCAAAACGCGGCGCAAAATACAAAAAAATATTTAATCTCAGGAATTATGTGATGGTAATTTCACCTTTTAAAGAACTATTTAAAAGCAATTTAATTTTTTCAGGATCTTTATGGTTTCCGAAAATAGACATCATCTTAGTTGTGGCGGCTTCTGTGGTAATATCATAGCCGCTGAAAACTCCTGCTTCATATAGTTTCCTACTGGTTTCGTAACGTCCAAGTGCTACAGTCCCGGTATTACACTGTGTAATATCGAGCACAATGATATTATTTTCAACTGCCCTCCTTATTCTTTTTAAAAACCATTCTGATGCAGGAGCATTTCCGGAACCAAATGTTTCGAGAATAACTCCTTTCAGACCTGAAATCCCGAGAATGGAATCTATAAATTCCCGGTTCATGCCCGGAAAAAGTTTAAGTATGGCAATATGATTATCAAATTCAGTATTTAATTCCAGGGGCTTATCTTCCCGAGGATATAATATAGCTTCCCGGTTATACCTGATATTTATCCCAACCTCGGCAAGAGCAGGATAATTTGCCGACTGAAAAGCATTAAAATTTTCTGTATTTATTTTAGTTGTCCGGTTTCCCCTGTATAACCTGTTTTCAAAATAGATACAAACTTCAGGAACCAGCGGTTTCATATCTTCACGTGCAGCAGCAATTTCGATAGACGTTATGATATTCTCTTTTCCATCGGTCCGGAGGGTGCCAATTGGAAGCTGAGACCCGGTGAAAATAACAGGCTTTGCGAGATTTCCCAGAATAAAGCTCAAAGCCGAAGCTGAATAAGCCATGGTATCAGTTCCGTGTAAAATAACAAAGCCATCGTAATCATTATATTTTTCGTAAATAATCATTGCGAGCTTTACCCATACATCAGGACCTATGTCTGATGAATCCATTGGGGGATCGAATGAAACAGCATCCAGAACAAATCCAAACTTCTTCAGCTCAGGCATCTGATCAGATATATTTTTAAAATCAAAAGGCTGAAGTATTCCTTTCTCAGGGTTATGAACCATTCCTATGGTTCCCCCGGTATAAATAATTAATATCGATCTGTTATCCATTTCTCACAACTAATCCATATTAAACAATCGTATCGTATTCTCCCGGGTTATGCCGGCAATCACTTCAGGTTTTTCACCCTTAATATCGGCAATAACTTTCGCTATATAGGGAATAAAGGAGCTTTCATTACGTTTTCCTCTTTTAGGAACCGGAGCAAGATAGGGAGAATCTGTTTCCAGCAGTAATTTATCGAGGGGAATATGCCGTATCACCTCTTTTAAATTACTGTTCTTAAAGGTCACTATACCGTTTATCCCAAAATAGAAACCATAATCCATGATCTTTGCCAGTTCTTCATTTCCTCCTGTAAAGCTATGGAAAACGCCATTCAGATTCTCATCCATCTCATCGTCCAGGATTTCAAATATCTCCCGGAAAGATTCACGGGAATGAATAACAAGGGGCAAATTCACATCCCTGGCCCAACGAATCTGGGTTTTAAACACTTCTTCCTGTTCTTTTCTAAATTTTTGCTCCCAGTACAGGTCAATTCCCACCTCACCTATGGCGCAAAATTTCTTTTCAGCCATAATATTCTCCAAAACCTTCAATTCATCTTCGAAATTCTCCTTAACACTTCCCGGATGTAAGCCAATCATAGGATAACAGATTCCGGGAAAAGATTCCGTCATCTTCAGCATTTTATTTACAGAAGTGGTATCGATGTTTGGGAGTAAAAATTTTTCCACCCCGTTATTCCGGGCCCTTTTAATCACTTCTTCTCTGTCTGCGTCAAACTCCTTCGAATATAGATGTGTATGTGAATCAATATACATTCCCGGTTTTTTTGATCGCAAATGTAATAAAAAAAGAACCGGGAAAATAGTTTTGTCGGTTTAGACTACACCCTGAGCCATCATAGCATCGGCAACTTTTACGAAACCACCGATATTAGCCCCTTTTACATAATTCACAAATCCATTGTCTTCCTTACCATATTTAAGACAGGTTTTGTGAATATTTTGCATAATTGTGCGGAGCCTGTTATCAACTTCTTCACGGCTCCAGGGCAATCTCATTGAATTTTGTGTCATTTCAAGGCCTGAAACTGCCACTCCTCCAGCATTTGCAGCCTTTCCGGGTCCATAAAGAATCTTCGCTTTCAAATATTCCTCAATGGCCTCCGATGTTGAAGGCATATTTGCCCCTTCGGATATTACCTTACAGCCATTGGATATCAGAGTTCTGGCTTCTTCTGCATTGATCTCATTCTCTGTTGCTGAAGGGAAAGCTGCATCACATTTTACTTTCCATGGCCGTTCCCCTTCAATATATTCCACCCCATATTTCTCTGCATATTCATAAATCCTTCCCCTTTTAATATTTTTCAGTTCCATTACAAAAGCCAACTTTTCATCATCAATACCGGCAGGATCATAAATATACCCACCTGAATCGGATAATGTGACCACTTTCCCTCCTAATTCATTGATCTTTTGAGTGGTAAATTGTGCAACATTTCCTGATCCGGAGACAGTACACACCTTTCCTTTCAGGTCTTCTCCGATATTCGCCAGCATTTCCTGGGCAAAATACACCGAACCATAACCTGTGGCCTCGGGTCGTATTAGGCTTCCTCCCCACTGAATACCTTTGCCTGTTAAAACTCCGGTAAATTCATTTCTTAATCTTTTATATTGTCCGAATAAATAACCTATTTCCCTGCCACCAACACCTATGTCTCCTGCCGGTACATCTGTATTGGGACCTATATGACGGAATAATTCGGTCATAAAACTCTGACAGAATCGCATAACCTCATTATCAGATTTACCCTTTGGATCAAAATCTGAACCACCTTTTCCTCCTCCCATGGGAAGTGTTGTCAAACTGTTTTTGAATACCTGTTCAAAAGCAAGGAATTTTAAAATCCCGAGATTTACTGTAGGATGGAATCTCAATCCTCCTTTGTAAGGTCCTATTGAACTGTTCATCTCTATTCTGATACCCCGGTTTACCTCCACTTCACCTTTATCATTCATCCAGGGAACCCTGAAAATTATAATACGCTCAGGTTCTGCTATCCTTTCCAATACTTTCGCATATTTATATTTAGGATGCTCTTCAATGTAAGGAATTAAAGATTCAGCAACTTCCATCACTGCCTGGTGAAATTCCGGTTCAGCAGGGTTTTTGGCCTTGATCCTGGCCATGAAATTTTCTACTCTGGGGTCCATAAATAATAGTTTAA
>CAZGTU010000253.1:0-3594 GCA_964528675.1 uncultured Bacteroidaceae bacterium | reverse complement strand
CAGCAACCGATATTCGTGAGACCTTTGCCCGTATGGCAATGAATGACGAAGAAACCGTTGCGCTCATTGCCGGAGGACACACTTTCGGTAAATGTCATGGTGCCGCTGATCCCGGCAAACATGTAGGTCCGGAACCTGCTGCAGCAAGCATTGCAGAGCAAGGCCTGGGATGGAAAAACACTCACGGTGGGGGACATGGTTCCCATACCATTACCAGTGGTATTGAAGGAGCATGGACAAAGACACCCACACATTGGAGCAACAACTACTTCGAGAACCTGTTTGAGTATGATTGGGAACTTACCAAGAGCCCGGCTGGTGCTTACCAGTGGAAACCCAAAGGAGATGCAGGTGCCGGAACAGTGCCCGATGCACATGATCCCAATAAAAAACACGCTCCTATGATGCTTACCACCGATCTGTCCCTGCGGATGGACCCGGATTATGAACGCATTTCAAGACGTTTCTATGAAAATCCTGATGAATTTGCAGATGCATTCGCACGCGCCTGGTTTAAACTGACACACAGGGATATGGGTCCTCGCTCACTCTACCTGGGTCCTGAAGTTCCTTCCGAAGAACTGTTATGGCAGGATCCTATACCTGAAGTTGATTATGATCTGATCGATGATCAGGACATATCTGAACTTAAGAGTAAAGTTTTAGACTCAGACCTTTCTGTTTCTGAGCTGGTATCTACAGCCTGGGCAGCAGCATCTACCTTCAGAAGCTCCGATAAGAGAGGCGGAGCAAATGGAGGACGGATTCGCCTCGAACCACAAAAAGATTGGGAAGTAAACAATCCGGATCAGCTTGCAAAAGTGCTGGAAACCCTTGAAGGTATCCAAAAAGAGTTCAATGATGCCCAGTCAGGTAATAAGAAAGTGTCAATGGCCGACCTGATCGTTCTTGCCGGATGTGCAGGAATAGAAAAAGCAGCGAAAAATGCCGGTCACGATATTACAGTGCCATTTACCCCGGGCCGTAACGATGCTTCCCAGGAAAAGACTGACATTGTTTCCTTCGCAGCTCTCGAGCCCTTTGCTGATGGTTTCCGCAACTATGTAAATGTCAGATACAAGTTATCAACAGAAGAGATGCTAATTGACAAAGCCCAGTTGCTCACATTAACACCCCCGGAGATGACTGTGCTCATAGGAGGAATGCGGGTTCTGAACACCAACTGGGATGGATCCAAACACGGAGTTTTCACTGAACGTCCTGAAAGCCTTACCAACGATTTCTTCCTGAACCTGCTGGATCTGGGGACAAGCTGGAAAGCCACTTCGAAGGATGAAGAGATATTTGAAGGTCAGGATCGCAAGACCGGTGAACCCAAATGGACAGGCTCCCGTGTTGATCTTATTTTCGGATCAAATTCAGAGTTACGTGCACTTGCAGAGGTTTATGGAAGCGAAGATTCACAGGAGAAGTTCCTGAAAGATTTCGTGAAAGCCTGGGATAAGGTGATGAATCTGGATAGGTTTGACTTGAGATAAGGTTTGTCCTTTAAAGGATTCTAACAATAAGTGTTAGTAATCTGAGATAAGGTTTGTCCTTTAAAGGATTCTAACAATAAGTGTTAGTAATCTGAGATAAGGTTTGTCCTTTAAAGGATTCTAACAATAAGTGTTATTAATCTGTGTGAATCTGTGAAATCTGTGGCGAATACAAGAATGAACCACTGATAGCACGGATTTGCACAGATTTTTTTTATTCCTGAATTACCATTTACTCAATGGTTCCATCCGTTTGATAAGAAAAGCTTCATTAGAAGAAGAAAAAACAACCTCATCGATCATATGTCCCGGATCCGGAGTAAAAGTGAAAGTTTGATCCTGACCTTCGTTCAAAACAACCGAATTGGAGAGTTCAATAGTTCCACTTCCTGTAAAAGATGGGGTCAGAGTGTATTCTACATAAATTGACCGAAGATATGTGTTAATTTCAGAAAACCAGAGTTCTCCCATTTTATCATAACCATCCTGGTTGGGATGCACTTCATCCACCATATCGGTAGTATAATCAATTGAAGCCCCACATTCCATATCCACCAGAATGAGATTATCACCTGCTGCAATCCTGCTGGCAGCTAATTGATCAAGCTTTGAGGTGTACGAAACTTCAGTGAATAAATAAAGCTCAATATTAATGATTTAAACCGGAACGCTAAATATTTTTAAATGATATTGAGTGCTTTAACATTTTTTTATACGAGAAATTTTATAGAAATTTAGATGAGCAATTTTTTAAATTAGCATGTCTCTTGTTTTATAGCTCCTGTTTGACAAAAGCCTTTTAAATCTTCATGTAATATGGTAAATAATATCAATAAAACGCTCGGGAATATTGGATTTTTTGCATTTGTGCTTGTCGTGGTTCTTTTCTTTACAAACCCTGAAATGAGAGATTTTGAAGAACATTTCAAACAGGAAATGATCGATAAAGCATACGAGGAACACACACTGGCAGGAACGCTTGCAGACTTATTTGATAAACCACTATGGGAATTACTGGAGCCAAATGTTTCACGACAAAATTATCTCCTTTTATCTATTTACATTGTTGATCTGGGAGAAGAGAAATTTACCTATCTGGGTTTAGTTGATAATTTTATTAGATTGAATTAATATCTCACTATTAGATTTTAAAATTATATTACTTAAACAATTGATTTAGATAAAAAATAATAGTTCCCCTGTTCTCAAGCTGATAAGAAAGAAATAAATAATTAATACAAATAAACAATAATCCATTGGTTTTAGTTAGTAGTTTGCACATAAACAAGATTCTACTTTGCCCTTCCTTTATTAATTATTAGATTATCACAAGATAACAGAGGATTATTAAGTAGATTCATTAGCGATAAAAAATCTTATTCAGGACTTATACTTAAAGCCTATCACAAATCAGGATAATCATGATTATCACGCTTTCAATGATAAAATACAAAGGATTTAGTAATAAATACTGGGGATTTACCATGATGCAACGCTCGCATCCTCTTGTTAAAAATATTCCGGGATTAAGCTTTTATAAAGTTCTTGGAACAGGTGCGGGAAACGGATTCAGGCCTGATCCTGATTTTTCGGTGTATGGTTTCCTTGGGGTATGGGATAAAGAATCGAATGCAGATGAATTTTTCAATAATTCGGTATTATTTAATAAATACCGGGACCGGTCAGAAAATATATGGACTGTATACATGAAATGTCTGAGGGTTCACGGCACATGGGATGGAAAAGAACCGTTTATACCTGCAGAACCCCCACCCAAAGGAGATCGTATAGCTGTGATAACAAGAGCTACCATTGCTCCCCGCCGGCTTTTAAAATTCTGGAGAAAAGTACCATCAGTGAGCGCCCCCTTAAAAACACAGGAAGGACTTATTTTTTCAGCAGGAATAGGCGAATGGCCACTCACCCAGATGGCTACTTTCAGTCTCTGGAAAAATGAAGGCTATATGAATGCCTATGCTTATCAGAATCCGAAGCATATTGAAGCAATAAGGCTCACCCGGACGTTGAACTGGTATAATGAGGAGATGTTTGCGAGGTTTCGGCCGTATAGGATGGAGGATGGACCGTGGAGGGA
>CAZGTU010000252.1:0-3770 GCA_964528675.1 uncultured Bacteroidaceae bacterium | reverse complement strand
GGTAAACGGTAAGTGGTAAACGGTAAGTGGTAAACGGTAAGTGGTAAACGGTAAGTCTTTTAGCTAAAAAATACGATTAACCCTTAAACAATAAACAATAGACCATAAACCCATAAACGATTAAACGATTAAACCTCTTCATAAACGATTAAACGATTAAACCTCTTCATAAACGATTAAACGATTAAACCTCCCCTTCACATGTCAACCCATCAATACATACCCTTAATCGTCGAAAGACTAAAAAAAGCCGACCCGGTAAAAGTAGTTCTGTTTGGCTCCCATGTTGCTGGAAAGACGGATAGTGACAGTGATATTGATATTCTTGTAGTAACTTCAGATAATTACATGCCTGAAACTTATAAGGAAAAAATCTCACTCGAATTAAAGATTTCTTCACTCATATCTGATATCAAAAAGGAATGCCCGGTCGATTTAATTGTACATACCATTCCCATGCATGATAAATTTTTAGCTCTGGGAAGCATGTTTTCAAAAGAAATCATTCAAAAAGGCCAGGTACTTTATGAAAGAGATCACGAAAGAATGGCTTAAAAGTGCAGAATCAGATCTATTAATTATCGAAAAGATAATTGATGAAGAATTCCTGACTCATCAGGTAGCTTTTCATTCTCAACAGGCCATTGAAAAAGCATTTAAAGCGGTCCTTGAGGAGTATGAGATTCCTTTCAAGAAAACGCATTCTCTTGAAACATTATCTGCCAAAGTAACGAAAAAGCTTAATATTCAGGTGAATTTTGAAATCATTAAAATTTTGGATCAACTATACCTGGGAGCACGTTATCCAGGAGAATTCGGACTCCTTCCCAATGGCAAACCAGGTTTGGATGATGCTGAAGAATTTTATGAGTATAGCAAACTGATCTTTAATACCATTTCAGATCAATTAGACCCATAACTGGCTCTTCGATAACCCCTAAACAGTTAAACAATTAAACGATTAAACCATAAAATCGTCAGAACCTTGATTCATAGGATTACAGGATGACCATGATTAATATGCATCGCATAAACTCTGAAGAAGCTGGAAGCTCGAAGCTCGAAGGTAGAGGGAGAAGCCGGAAGCTGGAAGCTCGAAGCCGGAAGGAAGATAACATGTCGCTTAAACCCATAAACTATAAACCATAAACGATTAAACGATTAAACGATTAAACCTCTCCAATAAATACATCCCATTTGTGTCCATTCCTGCCCGTCCGGCAGGCGGGTGTGTTCCCATTTGTGCTCATTTGTGGACCCATTAAAAACTCAAGATGCCAATACTATCCAAAATACTAAAAACTTCACTCCAGGCCGGCAAAGCCATCCTCAATATCTATAATGAATTCAACTATGAAATTGAATCCAAATCCGATGACTCTCCTTTAACAACTGCGGATTTAGCTTCAAACAAAATAATAAACGATAATCTCGAAGCTCTGGGTCTGCCCATTCTTTCCGAAGAAAACCGCCAGCTTCCTTATGAGCAACGCAACCACTGGAACGAATTCCTCCTCGTCGATCCCCTCGACGGTACCAAGGAATTCATAAAAAGAAATGGAGAGTTTACGGTGAATATAGCGCTGGTGAAGAACAACCTGCCGGTCATGGGAGTCATCTACGCCCCGGTACCCGATACCCTTTACTGGGGCAGTGAGGAAGAGGGTTCATGGAAGCTGGAAGCAGCCTCAACGAGATTCAACGAAAGCAACATAAGCGAAGGCGCTCAAAAGCTACCCGCCGAAGGCCCCGACCCCAATCACCTCCGCGTGGTAGCCAGCAAGTCGCACTTCAGCAAAGAAACCGAACACTTTATCAACAGCCTCGACAAAGGCAACAAAAAAATAACCCTCGTCTCCCGCGGCTCCTCCCTCAAGCTCTGCATGGTGGCCGAAGGCTCAGCCGACATCTACCCGAGATTAGGACCTACGATGGAATGGGACACCGGAGCCGGCCACGCGATAGCGAAATTTGCAGGATGCGATGTGAGGGTTTATGATACTGATGATGAATTGAAGTATAATAAGGAGAATTTGCTTAATCCGTACTTCATAGTTAAAATGTAAACTACTCTAATTGCCCCGCCCCAAAACCCTCCCCAGGGTTTTAGGGACACAATGCTTATTGAAAATGTACTTTGGTTCTTAAAAAAATCTTGAAACTCAGTGTTTTTTTGAATCACAGAGGACACAGGGTTGTTTTCACAGAGAACCACAGAGAAAAGGAAGCAGAACGAAGAATTCATTACGTCAGGACACAGAGATTATATTTTTTGTTGATACAAAAAATATAATGGCTCAATTACAATCAAAAGCAATATCCTTTATGATATTCGCCAGAAGCGGAAAACCAATTATTCCTTACAAAACAGCAATAATTTCTAATTCATTAGAACAAACGTCTCAGTGACTTTAAATAGAATTACAACAGATAAACACAACTACTACACCCTATTAGCACGGCGCGTCGGCCCGACAAAACGCCCGGCGGAGGGTTCGTTTTGTCTTGATTTTTTGCCTACTTTTTTATCAAGAAAAAAGTAGGAGAAAATATTATAGTGATGAGATTATCTTCAGAAAAATAATATACACATGACAGAGAATATCTTCCCTGATTTCACCAGGTCAATACCCAGACCTCTGAAAGAAAAAGGTAAAACCAGCTATTCTGCTAATAATTCTAAATAAACAGACCTTAAGTCTCACAAACATTGAGACACAAAGTAATATTTTGAATCACAGACCCGGCTGCCAAATGCAGGCTAATACTTCGGCGGGCAGGGGACACAGGGTTGTTTTCACTACCTATCCCGATTATTCCATTGTGAGAGGACACAAGGTTATATTCACAGGGAGCACAGAGGTAATTTAGCAGGACGAGGAATTCATTACGTCAGGACACAGAGATTATATTTTTGTCGGGACAAAAAATATAATGGCTCAACTACAATCGAAAGCAATAATTAGAAAAAATAGAAATTCATCAACTTATAAATCACCTTTAAAAATTTAAATTTCACTAAATTATAAATTTTAGTTGATGTAAATCCGCGTCGAAAAAAATGCGTTAAGAAAAATCAGTTCATGGAACGTTAAAAAAGGATTGCTGTTTGAGCCGTAATAAACCTAATACAATGAGACTAAGGTGTTATCTAAAGCTTTTGCAGTAATCAAAATGGCGAGTTCAATCCTTTTAGTGGAATGAACTGATTTTTTAGCAATTTTTTTCGCAGCGGCGGCGTTTTTGTTACTTTTTTCGCTGCAGAAAAAAGTAAAAGAAAAGTATTATGGTACTGAATTTCCCCCAGTAAAAACAACATACACATGACCGAAAACATTTTCCCAGATTTCACAAGGTCCATACCAAGACCCCTTAAAGAACAAAGATTAAACCAAAAAGGCCTGGTAATCTGGTTTACCGGCCTAAGCGGAAGCGGCAAATCAACCCTGACCTTCGCGCTCGAGAGCATTGAAACACAGGGACTTTTTTCGAATCACTACCTGTCCCGATTATTCCCCATCGGGAGAGGATACAAGGAAGATATTACACAGAGGGCACAGTGGGGCACAGAGAACCACAGAGGAAATGTGGAATAGCAGGACGAATTGGAGTCGCTTTGCTCTGGGGAGGACACAGAGATGTTATTTTTTGTCGGGACAAAAAATATAGGGGCTCAACTACAATCGAAAGCAATATCCTTTATGATATCCGCCGCAGATAAAGTAATATGGCTAAACAAATAAAAACACATATATTTTTAAATTAATTAT
>CAZGTU010000251.1:0-3851 GCA_964528675.1 uncultured Bacteroidaceae bacterium | reverse complement strand
ATCAGGGTTTTGGCACCAACCTCAATTCCCTGAAATTGGCAATGACATGGGTATTACTGTAACCTGCATAAACACTTACGGTTGCGGAAGTATCTTTCGGCAGGGAAATCTCTCCAACCTTCACTGTTTCATACTTGTACCACCCTTCAGGATCTTTAATCTTATGTATAATATCCTGATTTCCGATTTTTACATGGATATCGTTGTCATCTCCCAACTCAGTTGCCCCGTAAACAATTTCAATATCATAAGTCCCTTCGCGAATGGTTCGGAAGTCCCATTGCATAGTACCTCCTTTGTTCCAGGTTTTCAGTTCATAGCCCCGGTTTTCACCCCAGCGGTTATTAAATTCGTGAGAAATTGCACCATTGAATTCCGCTTCCGAAGGTAAAAACGTGGCTGTGTTAAAGGGGTCAATGATTGGAGGGAGTTGCTGTGCTTCAAGTTTCCCCGAATAATCGACAACTAAAGTATGTACAGGCTGCGCGAGAATTTCCGGCGAAATATTTATCGGGGCTAAATTAATGATTACATCGTTATTATGGCTTGTTATATAGTCGAGTTTTTTTTCAGTTTCATCGGCCAGGAAATAAATACTTTCCACATCTGCACTGAATTCCGGTAAGACAAATTCATCTGATTCGGGCCAATCAAACATGTGAATGTATAATTTACCCGGTCGGAACGTAGATGCGCCCTTATTATAAAAAACATGTTCCAACGGACTCTTTTCTGTTCCGTAAATACTCTCTCCGTTTTTTTCAAGCCAATTACCGGCTGCCTTTAATAGCTGAACGGAACGGGGAGGGATTTTTCCAAGATGATCAGGGCCAACATTCAAAAGGTAATTGCCTCCCATGGATGCATTGATAACCAGATTTTCTATGAGGGTTTCTACATCTTTCCAGTTATGGTCGTAGTATTTATATCCCCAGGTATCGTTTAATGTCATGCATGTTTCAAAATTCATATTGAGGTTTTCCGGTATATATTGCTCCGGTGTATAGAAATCGCCCATCACGAGTTTTTTATCCTGATGTTCATTGCTGATGCGATCGTTGATGATGCAATCTGGTTTTAGCTCCCGGATGGTTTTTAAAATTTCAGCACTTTGACTGACCGTGATATCAGTGGGAACATCAAACCACATAACATCAGGGGAATAATTTGCAACCAGCTCCCTGATTTGAGGGATGCTTTTGTTCTGGTAATAGATTTCGGGATTTTTTTCACCTGTCGCCGGGAAGTCCCATGTGTTATCCAATCCTTTTGCATTGGGCTCATGCCAGTCCCAGTTATGTGAATAATAGAATCCAAGCCTAAAATTGTATTTATTACATGCTTCTCTTAGTTCTTTCAGCGGGTCCCGGTTAAAAGCAGAGAAATCAACAATATTATATTTATTCGCCTCCGAATGGAACATAGCAAAGCCATCACAATGCTTGGCTGTGATAATGATGTATTTCATCCCGGCATCCCTGGCAATTTTCACCCATTCTTCGGCATTGAATTGTAAAGGATTGAATTCGGCAGCGACTTTTTCATATTTGTTCACCGGAATTTTGGCATTGTACATGATCCATTCTCCTGGGCCTTCGATCCGCTTACCTTCCCACTCACCTGCCAGCTGCGCATATACGCCCCAATGAATAAACATTCCGAAGCGTGCTTCCTGCCACCATTCCATCCGCTCTTCCCTGTTATTGGTGTATTTTTCAATTTTATTTACAGGCTGTGTTTTAGCAGATACCACATTAACCATTATTAATGAGGCGATTATAATAATTCGAAGAGGATTATGTATTTTCATTGTATTTATTATTTGGTGCTGGCCATAAAGCTCACCGCTAATTAGCGGTTCGGTTATGATTCGGACACCCTGCTTTTCAGAAGTTTACATCTCCGGTTCACCGAACCTATGGAACTTATCATAAAAAGAATCACTCAAAAGTATACATTAGTATTTTCGCAGTAAAAGGTTCCACTATCACTTTACCACTAACACTCTTCCCCTCAAGATCTGTATATTTTAGGTTTTCATCAAGATCAAACTCCCTGATTTTGTTTTTACCATTCACAAAAGCTATCGATTTTGTACCAAATGTACTTTCCACATACCGGGAATTCTGATCATGTTCCACCGCGTCACTCCAGGCATCAAAAGTATATTCCCTGATAATTTTGCAACCCTCTTCCATTGTTTCTTTTTTGATATGGTACTTCTCATTGGGACTAACATATACATTACTGTCAATAATTCCGGGATAAAAATCAGGCTCATAGGTGTGTTTAAGAGATAGGGTATGACCAAGGTTATAGGTATTAAAAAGGATATTATTGGTGCAGGTATTGTCTTCGCAATAAACCTCATTATTTTTACTAAACTCGGCAAATGAAACGCCTACCTTATTTCTATATAACGTATTGTTATTAAGCACATTACCAAATGAGCCATCATTCACGTGAATACCAGAACCTACACCTTCAATATAATTATTATATACCTGCACGTGATTGGCTCTGTTGTCCAGATAAATACCATTATTCATCTTATGATCAACAGGTGTGCCTTCCGTGTTCCCATGGGCATGTCTTACGATATTGTTGCGGATTATGTTATCACGGGTGAAAAGTGTGTCTCGTCCCCAGCAATAAATCACAGATCCATCATTAAGGGTTAGCAGTGCATTGGAAACGTTATTATACTCACAAATGCTATTAATACCATCAAATCTTATGGAATTATACCCCGTGCTATCGATCAGG
This sequence comes from uncultured Bacteroidaceae bacterium, assembly GCA_964528675.1. Lineage (GTDB taxonomy): Bacteria > Bacteroidota > Bacteroidia > Bacteroidales > CAYRTD01. The sequence continues at coordinate 1,085 of CAZGTU010000251.1, read as the reverse complement.
TTATACCCAATATAGTTGTCGCTTGAATTTATTCTTTCCCCTGCAGGAACCCGTTCCCGGTTACTAAAAAGAATCCCGGTGCCGCCATTCAAACCACTGATTCCATAACCCGCTATTATACCTATATTTTGAATCCTATTTTGTTCTACTCTACAATTTCTGGCTTCCAGGAATGAAACAGCGCGGCCATAAATATCATGAATTTCATTGCCTCTAAGGTAAAAATGAGAAGCATGAAGACCCCCGTCTACCGCGATCTCAAAAATGTTATCAATAGTTGAATTTTTCACCTCCACGTTTATATTATTGCCCGGAGCCTTAATTCCGTTATTATGGAATTTTGTTAAACGCAAATTATTCAAAGTAACATATGACACCCCCTTTTCCAGTAATACCGCAGTGTTAAGATAGGATGCTTCAACGGAATAGTTAGCAGGTAAGGGTTTTGAGCTATAAATATAAATCTTTTGATCATCACTATTATAATACCATTCGCCATCATTGTCCAGGAACTGCATACTATTTTGCAGGTAATACCCCCAATTGTTTTTACATACGGTTTGATGCGTGGATGTTTCGAACAAAGGGCTGTCGAACGATATTCTGTTGTTCTCTACACCGGTAACAGTTCTCCTTTCGTAAATCCAGTTAAGGGGCCGGATAATTATTCCAACACCCTCCAGATCATCTGCAGAAAAAGAATTATCTTCATCTATCAGATAGTCTGGACCGCCGCCGTCCATGGTTAGAAAGCCCTTATCCGGATACCTTGCCAGGATCATGGATTTGTTCTCATGGTAAAGATTCTTGATATCATGGCTGACCTTTGCCGAATATATATTCCCCTTAGTTTTCACAAAACCGGTTAGGGTTTCAGAGCCTTTCAAAACAGGTTTCTTTCCTTCACCATATGCTGTAAATACAATCGGATTGTTTTCCTCCCCGGAATACTGTATCAGCAATTCTCCCATAAAAATACTCCCACGGTGAAAAAAAACGGTATCTCCCGGCTTTAGATTCCGTTCATTTACACGTTCAATAGTTTTCCATGCTTTTTCAGGACTTTTCCCGTTATCAGAATCATT
>CAZGTU010000250.1:0-3855 GCA_964528675.1 uncultured Bacteroidaceae bacterium | reverse complement strand
CACCGCTTACCGCTCACCGCTTACCGCTCACCGCTTACCGCTCACCGCTCACCGCCCACCGTTTACCGTTTACCGCCCACCGCTTACCGCCCACCGCTTACCGTTTACCGTTTACCGCTTACCCTCTTCCTCCATGGTCCATCCCACATATCTCTCCACCAGCTCGAACAACCTCTCCTTATCCAATGGTTTCGACATAAAATCATCACAACCATGCTGAAGAGCCAATGCTTTGTTCGATTCGGTTGAATAGGCTGTCTGGGCTATGACCGGTAAATGGGGGAATTTTGATTTTATTTTTTCTGTTGCTTCATGTCCTCCCATTACGGGCATTTTGATATCCATCAAAACCAGGTCTATGTTTTTATTTTTCACACAAAAATCAACAGCTTCTTTTCCGTTTTTGGCATGAATAAGCTTGAAGGAGGGAGCTGTTCTGTTTTCAAAAAGTGCTTCAATAAAAAGATAATTTATCTCCTCATCTTCAGCAATCAATATGGTATAAACATTGCTGAGTTCTTTTTCTTTTTTAGCATAGCGGCCAGATTTACTTTTCTTATTTCCCGGAGCAGGTTTATAGGGAATGGTGACAAAAAAAGTTGAACCCTTGCCTTTTTCTGACTCCAGTGTGATATCACCGCCGAGAAGCCCGGCATTTTCTTTGGAAATGGATAATCCCAGTCCTAAGCCTCCCAGCTTTTGAGATATTGATTTTTCTTCCTGCGAAAACCGTTCAAATATACTTTTGTGGCTTTTTTTCGATATTCCTATTCCTGTGTCTTTTACATAAAGCACCAGTTTTTTTGACTTTACATAATAGCCTATTTCTATAAAACCTTCACTGGTAAATTTCAGTGCATTTTCCAGCAGATTACCCAGTATTTTATTCAGCTTCGTTTTGTCGGTAATGATTAAACTTTCATCATCATGAAGGGTCTTTTTTAAATAAATAGGGACATCCCGTTCTTTCGATTTAAGATCAAATACAGAGAAAAGATCCATTAGCAGATCATTAAGGCAACATTCCTCTTCATTTAGAACGATCTGTTTTGTTTCCAGGGTTGATATTTCCAGGATATCATCTATAATTCTTAATAGCTGATTGCTGCTGTTCTGGACAATTTTTGAATAGTATTTCCGCTTTTCATGACTGATATCAGGATTGTCAAGCATTTCAGAAAAGCCGATAATGCCGTTCATAGGAGTGCGGATCTCATGGGACATATTGTTGAGGAATTCCGTTTTCAGACGATTGGATTCTTCGGCTTTTTCTTTTGCTTTGATTAGTTCCTGTTCTGCTTTTTTTCTATCTGTAATATTACTGGCCATGGCAATGAACATGGTAATATTGCCTTCCATATCTCTTCGTCCCGTAACGGAGATATCGAGCCATAAGAAATTGCCATCCTTCTTTGTGACTTTTTTTTCCAGGCGGTAATTATCAATTTCTCCTTTTAATATTTGCTTAAATAAGGGAATTTCTCTTTCATTTTCTTCAGGGGTTGACAGATCAACAAAATTAAGGCTCAAGAATTCCTCCCGCGAATAACCAAGCATTTTAAGGAATTCGTCATTAACATTCATAAGATCCCCATTTATATTGGAGAGAGCAATTCCAATATTGGCATAGATGAATACCCCCCGAAATTTTTCCTCACTCTCGGCCAGTGCTGCAGTCGCTTTTTTTCGTTCTGTAATGTCCCTGGCAACCCCAAAATAATAGGTGTTTTCTCCGATCTTAAATTTTTTGCCGCTTATCTCTATGGGGATCAGTTTCCCCCTTTTTGTTATGTGTGTGGATTCAAATATTCTTTGTTCTCCAAAAGGCACGGTTTTCCAGAATTCAATAAAAGCTTCCGGGGGAAAATTGGGATCAACGGTATTGATTCTGCTGCCTATAATTTCATCCTTTGATTTTCCCAGCATCTGGGTTGCTATCTGGTTGGTATCAATAATATAACCTTTTTCATCCATCAGGTAAATAGCATCGGAAGCTGTTTCGACAAGTTGTTTGTATCGTGATTCACTTTCTTTTATATTGTGTTCAGCTTCTTTTTCTTTGGTAATATCTTTAAAGGTGCAATAGCTTTGTTTGAATTCACCCTTCTCATCTTTTCCTATACGCCCTTCAAAAGAAACATAAAGGGGACTTCCTTTTTTAGGTGTCATTTTGAACTGCACATCCTTTATGAATCCCTGTTTCTTGAATTCGGGAAAATTCTTCTTAAAATGTTCAATGTATTCGTGATGCAAAAAATCACCAAACCATTTTCCAATTACTTCCTCTTTTTTGTATCCTAATATTTTTAGCCATTGCGGGTTAACATCGATGATATTTCCATTAAAGTCGAGCGATTGAAAGGCAAGGGGTGCATTTTCATACATAGCCCTGTATTTTGCTTCCTTTTGTGAAGCAAGCTCTTTCTCCTGGTGAAGCTTTTCCTCTGTCTGTTTTAAAGCAGTAATATTCTGATGGGCTCCAAGCATTCGCAGGGGTTTTCCATTTTCATTCCTTATAGCTATACCCCTGCACCGTATCCATACCGTAGAATTATTTTTATGCTTGTAACGTACAATCTGGTCGTAGGGGTGAACAGGATTTTCCAGATGTTTATGGAAATTATCAAGCGATTCCTTCAGGTCATCCTGATGAATAATATCCTGCCATGCACTGGATTTATGGGGCATTTCCTCCGGATCATACCCCAGGACTTCCCAGAAACGGGCATTCATCCACTCATTTTCGGGTTTTTCCAGATCCCAGTACCAGAGACCATCCAGTGATCCTTCCTGGATGAATTCAAAAATCCGCTCGTCTTTTTTTATGAGCTCGTACAATTCGTCTTTGAGGTAATGAGCCATAGCTTACTCTTTATCGGGTAGTTAATGCTAAGTTAAGATAAAATTTCGGAAATGCACTTAATGGGAGAATTATATGGGGGCGGAGTAGAATATATTCCGGTATTTTTTTTATAAAAATACCCTCCCTCCCCACAAGTTATTTTTACATCCTGTGTCATATAATTAAACCAGGCTTAAAATTTTGAAACGGCTGTTTAATCATTAAATCATAGCGATTCCGAAAAACCTTTGTTTTTCAGCGCGTTGGCAGTTCCGGCGAGATGATGATGCTTAGCTTTATTGGTAAAGTATTCCGGGGATTTAACTTAATTATGAAGCCCTGGTGGATAGGGTTTCTTCTGCTTTTTGAATTTTACCAATGCCAGAAAACAGAATGTATTGAAAGTTTAAACCATTTTTAAAAGGTGATATTGATGCTTTATCATGTTTAACTAAAAATTTATTTCTAATGATTTCGCATTTATTTAGAGCTGTTCTTGTACTTAACATTATGTTTTTGTTTTTCTTTTCATCATCGGCTCAGAACATTATGTCAACAAATTTCATTGGTCTAAGTTCAGAAGAAGCTTTTTTTCGTGAAATAGCGCGAGAAAATGAAGTGAAGAGAAATAGTTTGGGCCTGGGTGTGGGTGCATCCAGGATCATCAATGAAAATGGACTGGACCCGATCTGGCACCTTCATTATTCGCGAAGTTTCAGTGATACCAGCCCTTTTGCTCTGACCATGGGATACGAACTTCTGATGGATAAAGATCATCAGCATTCTACCATTGGTATTGGTATAGAATTTAATTTATGGAGAGAATTACATATTGCTGCAGCTCCGGGCATCAGTTTTATTCCAGAGGAAGATCCCGAACCCGGTCTGCATTTTGAAATGGCTTATGAATTTCAACTCGGGAAAATAGGTCTGGGCCCCACGGTAGAGTATGGTTTGGGTTTGGACGATAGTCATTTGACCCTGGGCATTCACAGCGGCTTTGATTTTTAGTT
>CAZGTU010000249.1:0-3860 GCA_964528675.1 uncultured Bacteroidaceae bacterium | reverse complement strand
TAATGCGAACAAGTTACAATTTGTAAGTAATATCATTTTTATGACTTTTTAGACACCCTCTTTATTTTGGAGATAACTCTTTGTTTTACTGATCATATCCCTTCCCTACCTCGACAAAACTACCGCCTCCTTAAATACTTTTTTACTCCCCAATAAATGAAAAGCCTCCATATGTATCAAATAAATGCCGGAAGAACAAAGGATTCCTCTCTCATCCCTTCCATCCCAGGTAATTGTTTCTTCTATGCCCAGTAATTCATTGTTTCCAATCGTTCTTTTCAATCTGCCAGATGAATCAAATACCCTGATCATAGCAACATACCCTTCCTTTTCCATTTTTATGTTTAGTACCGCTACATCTCTGTATCCATCATTATCAGGAGTAAAGGTTTTGTATTCGCAGGTGAAATCAGACTCCTTTTCTGTAGCCGTAATATTCTGGGAGTTTAAACTGCCAGGGGTGGCAAATCCCCGAATTGAAGAAGCAGAATGCCATTCAGAAGAACTGCCATAACTAGCATCCAGCAATATTCTTTCCAGCGATACTCCATGTGAATCATCAATAAGAGGAAAATGATGGTTACCGGAGTAAATCATCTCATCAAGCAAAGAATTTCCCCGGTCGTAAATGGATATTCTTGCTTCTTTGTTTGGTAAAGAAGGAAATTCAGACCAGTTTATGTATTGAAAATCATCCGGAACATCATAATAATAAGGTAGCTTTTCAGCATCCTTTGCCACAACAAGAAAGCTCCCGGGAAAAAATAATATTTCCTCGTCTGTTAATAATTTTCCTTCACGTGGAGATTCAGAGATTCTGGAAACACAAATTTTAAAGTCAGATAAATTCAAAATATCATCTGAACGATTATACAATTCTATGAATTCGGGACATTCCGGCCATGGTGAAAACAAAACTTCAGAAATAATTACATCAGTGCTCCCGGGTTTAACCGGATTCTGCAATAATAACGAGTCCGCTTTCAAAGATACATTGCCTTCACAATCAGCCCAGATATTTTTAAGAACGATTGAACTGTTAAGGTGTTTTCGGTTTAATCCCAGCCTGCACTCATGAAAAAAAGGAGCTAAAACCTCGAGTGAAGCAATGGATGTGTTTCCTGCAATCGCAATGTCTTTTTGCAATTCAAAGTATTTATCATCAAGTGGTTCATTAAACCTTAAAAGAAAGGTACTGTCAGTTTCCCGGATGACATGACGTATAAAAGGAGGAGCAATATCCCGGACCTCAATTTTTATCGAGTTTTCACTGCCTGGCGTGCCCCCTTCAAATGCTTCAGAAGCTTTCCAGATATGCTTCCAGCCGCAAAGGCTTTCCATATCTGCCTTTTCAAGAGACCAGCCTCCTTCCGCTTTGTAATCATCATTATACCATGTAATTGAATAAGGAACTGCATCGATCAGAACATTATCGGCTGTGTATAGAAGAAAAGATTCTTGTCTGTTACTTAGGACAGAATTAGAGCTGAAAATCCCGGTATGATAAGGATTCCCGTATATGGTTGAGTCTCCTTTGGAAGTGAAGAAGTAATAACCTCCAGACGGTATCTTAATTTCAGGAAGAACCCATTGCTTATCTCCCGTAAATAATTTCCAATCCTTAAGATTCAACTCATGCCCGGAACGATTATAGATTTCTAAATATTCCTTCTCCGGTAAATAGACCGGTGGTGAAGGATCGGCCATGATCTCACTGAAAATCAAATCATGTCTTTCCGGATAGTACCAGTTAATTTCTCCTTTGTAAATTGTATAATTGTCTTTACGGTCAAAAATCCCCGTGATTTCATAATTCACTTTTGCTTCATTGACCGGAACATCCCTGGTTAAAATAAACAAGGATTGCTTTTCTATCCATAAACTGTCAATTTCATAATTAAGATCAATAGAAAGAGGATGTATATCATTTTCATATATTTCTTCGTCAAACTGAATTTGGATAAGCATTGCTCCAGCGGGTTCCGCACTGACCAAAACCGGAGGGTCTTCATCAATATAAGGGCTGGAAATAAACTCTATCCCATCGATGCTGAGCAGTCTGTCTTTGGATGAAGTATAAGAATAACTCAGACCGATAAATGAGGGGTAGAATTCGGGGATTTTATATTCCTCCTTCTTTCCCAGCATTTCCAAATCTCCCGGATAAACGCCTCCGAAAACTTTAATCCCGTTTTCCGGATCCATGATGATCGAAAAACACCAGGGAGCTTCATCCATATCATTCTCACAATGAAATCTGCAGCTAAATAAGTTTTTAATCTCCTTTCCTTCTTTTAAATAAACCCTCAATGAATCGTCAGTACCGGTTTGGTTAACCCCAAGCATCAAGGCATTGTTATCTTCATCGCTGTTCATTGATTCAGCATTCCGTTCAGAAAGGAAATAAAAACACCAGTTATTCGAGCCGGAGGGTTGATAATCATAACGAATAATAAAATTGCATTGAATAAAGCTATCAAGTCGAGGTTCGGGTATTATGAAAGATACAGCATCTGTGGCACTTTCAATATTATCAAAAACATGATGGAAGGAATATTCCCCTTCCAGAGGATCATTGGCATTTACACCCCACCTTCCGACAGGATGCTGTTCCATACCTTCTGGTGGTTCATTTTCAAAATTGATTTTCACCTGTCCCCATAAAAAAACCGGACAGAGTGAAAAAAGCAAACATAGTTTTTTCACTTTACAAAATATTTTTCCGATTTTTGGGGATTATTGAATGAAAGCTTAATTGCAGCAGAAATTAAAGATATAAAAATAATTCGAATATTTGATTATAGATTGCATATTTTAAACCGAAAAAATAAAATAAATGATAAGAAAATAATCATTTAAATAATTACTGATTTTCAATTATTAAAATTCATTATTATGAAAGTAGCTATTGTTGGTGCCAGCGGTGCAGTTGGCCAGGAGTTTTTAAAAGTGTTGGATGAAAGAAATTTCCCACTCGATGAATTAGTATTATTTGGTTCCTCAAGAAGTACCGGGAAAGAATTTGAATTCAAAGGGAAAAAGCTGGTTGTGAATGAATTAAAACATAATGATGATTTTAAGGATATTGATATTGCATTGACTTCTGCAGGAGGAAGCACTTCTAAAGAATTTGCTGAAACCATCACAAAGCATGGAACTATAATGATTGACAACTCAAGCGCATTTAGATATGATGAGGATGTCCCGCTGGTAGTTCCTGAAGTGAATGCCAAGGATTCCCTAAACCGTCCCCGAAATATCATTGCTAATCCAAATTGTTCCACCATACAGATGGTGGTTGCCCTGAAACCAATTGAAGATCTTTCTCATATCAAATCCATTCACGTTTCCACCTACCAGGCTGCAAGTGGAGCAGGAGCCACAGGCCTTGCCGAACTGGCCAGGCAAATGAAAGATATTGTTGAAGGCAAGGAAGCAAAGGTTGAGAAATTCCAGTACCAGTTGGCTCTTAACATTATTCCACACATCGATGTATTCCTGGATAACGATTACACCAAAGAAGAAATGAAAATGGTCTGGGAAACACAAAAGATCATGCATTCCGATGTAAAGGTAAGTGCCACCTGCGTAAGGATCCCTGTTATGAGATCTCATTCCGAGTCTATCTGGGTTGAGACCGAAAAACCTCTTGAGGTCAGTGATGTGAGAAAAGCCTTCGAAAGTACAAAAGGTATTACCGTTTTGGATGATCCATCAAAAAATGAATATCCCATGCCTCTCTTTGTTTCAGAAAAAGATGATGTTTATGTAGGCAGACTCCGGAAAGACCTCGCCAACCCTAACGGAATCACCTTCTGGTGTGTAGGCGACCAGATCAAAAAAGGAGCAGCACTGAATGC
>CAZGTU010000248.1:2026-3927 GCA_964528675.1 uncultured Bacteroidaceae bacterium | reverse complement strand
ACTATGGCCAGGGAATATTATATTTCCAATAGCGGTAATGATAAGGCTGATGGGGCAACACCAAACTCCAGTTTCCGTTCAATCGAAAAATTGAATAGTATAGTTTTGAATCCCGGCGACAAGGTGTTTTTTAAATCGGGAGACAGGTTTACCGGAACCCTCCGTTTGAGACATTCGGGAGAAGACGGCAATCCTATTGTTATTTCCTCATACGGCGGAAATATAAAGCCGGTATTGTCGGGAGCTAAAATAATTTCAGGAGTTAAAAGCAAGGGCAACAATATGTATGAAGCCCCCTGTAATGATGAAATAGGGTATTTCTACCTCGACGGAAAGTTAATGACAATTGCCCGCGAACCTAACAAAGGTTATTTTAAAATGGACGACGGGGGAATTGATTACCTGGTAGATTTTGACCAGAAACTGAAAAAAGAGGAGGTAATTGGTTCTACTGTCAGGATGCGCATAACAAACTGGAATTACGAGTATCGAAGAGCTGTTGATTTTGATGATTTTATAATCAGGTTTGATTCCATGCTTTTTAATTCATCATTTAAAAATTCTAAGTGTGAAAAAGGTTTTGGCTATTATCTTGATAATAAAAAAGCGTTTCTTGATGCCGACAACGAATGTTACTGGTCGGATGAGGATAAAAAAGTGTACTTCATATCTTCTGCCTGGTCAGAAAACTCAAAACTACAGGGAATTGTTATTAAAAAAGGAATAATTATAGATAAAGGAATTTCCAATATAGTTATCAGGGGATTGGTGTTTGACGGGTTTGCAGAACACGGTATACATGCAAAAGGTCTCAATAATAATATCACGGTAAAAAAATGTGCCCTCCGCAATATTATAAAAATGGGTTTTTTTGCAGAAATGAATTGTAGTAATATAACATTGACCGATAACTTGCTCTATGATATTTTAGGAACGGGGATCCGGTTAAAAGCTCCCGGAAATAGTTTAATTGAAAACAACACGGTAAAAAGAATAGGTCTTGTTCCGGGATATGGTATTGACGGTATAAATGGTGCCATTGGAATAAGCGTAGAAAACCCTGAAAAATCCGGCTTGTCTCAGAAACAGTTATCAAATAATAACCTGATCAGAAACAATTATGTTGATAGTACAGGCTACATGTCGGTAAGAATGGATGGTTTTAACAATGTTTTTGAAAAAAATATAGTTAAAAACGGGCTTTTAACAATGAATGACGGGGGATTGATACATACTTACGGTGCCGATCAAAGGGAGGGGATGAACATGGACTACACCTATAATAACATCATTCGTAACAACATTTTCATGAACTGTTATGGAAATACCGAAAGCGCTGCCAATGATCATAAAATTATTAATGGGATTTATCTTGATGCCCGAAGCAATAAATTTGTTATCGAAAATAACCTGGTTATTAATTGTGGAGGCGGAATTCTTCTGAACGACAAAACCAAAGATTGTAAGGTTAGAAATAATGTTTTATATGGCAATAATGAAGCATCACTGTCGATTGTACAGTCAAACCAGCTTGACAGCCTGAATCACCGGATTACCCATAACATATTTTTCAACACCCACAACAGAAAATCTACCTTATCCCTGGTAAACAACCGTGATACCTTTATTGAACCCGGCTATATTGACAGCAATATTTACATAAGTCCAAGTGAGGTATTCCATATTAAACGAATTATTGTTGATAAGAATAAATGGAAAAATACACGTGAATACACATTGGAAGGTTGGCGGTCAGAATTTGGCCATGACAGCAGTTCAGAGTTTATGGCACCGGAAAAAGAGGGAAAAAAATATCCTGGAAACGATATCTTCATAAATGAATCTGACAAACCAAAAGTTATTCAATTAAATCCTGATCTTGAATATATAGATATTCATGG
>CAZGTU010000248.1:0-1926 GCA_964528675.1 uncultured Bacteroidaceae bacterium | reverse complement strand
AAATCAGTAATATGGAACTATTTATTCTTTATAAGTCTATTTATTTTTACCCGAAATAGTTAAATAGCAGTATATGAATTCAAATTTTTCAAATCTTTCTGTTTTTATATCTCTCATTGCATTATTACCATCATGTCAAACGGAAAAGACAGAATCAAGGCCAAACCTGATAATAATTATAACAGATGATCAGGGTTATGGGGAAATTGCCGCTCATGGAAACCCTTTAATCCAAACGCCTAATCTGGATAAGTTGCATGAGGAATCTGCACGGTTCACAAATTTTCATACAGATCCTACATGTGCTCCTTCACGGGCCGCACTGTTAACCGGAAGATACTCCCGTCGGGTGAATGTCTGGCATACGATAATGGGAGGTAATTTTCTTCCTTCAGAAGAGAATACCCTTGCAGAAGTATTAAAAAACGATGGTTATAACACAGCCATTTTTGGAAAATGGCATCTTGGCGGAAATTACCCGTTCAGACCGGTTGACCAGGGATTTGAGACCTGGGTAGGCCAGGGAGATGGCGGTACTGGTGCCACGGATGATTATTGGTTTAACGACAGGGTTAATGACATGTACATAGTAGACGAGAAGTGGCAGCCAATTGAAGGCTTTGGACCGGATATTTTTTTTAATAAAGCCATTGAATACATTAACAGTCACGAAAATGAAAACCCATTTTTTGTATATCTTTCTACTTATGTGCCTCACAACCCGTTAACATTGCCCGATACAGCATGGGTAGAGAAATACAGTGGAAAAGTGCCCCTGAAAACAGCTTATTATTATGCAAGTGTTGAGCGTGTTGACTATAACATTGGACTATTACGTGATGCAATTGACAAAAAAGGAATCGCGGAAAACACGATCCTGATATTTATGTCAGACAATGGAGGAACCTATGGTATTGATGTATATAATGCCGGGATGAAAGGAGGCAAGGGCACTGTTTACGAGGGAGGACACCGGGTACCCTTTTATTTTCATTGGCCTGCCGGGGGAGTTAATAAAGGGAAAGACATTAATGCCCTTACTGCGCATGTTGATGTTTTCCCCACTTTGGTTGACTTGTGTAATATCGGGTTAATGGATACAGTGCCTTTAGATGGTCACAACCTGAAAGATTTATTATTTAACGATAAATGGGATGTGAAAGATAGAAGTCTGGTAATTGAGGTACAAAGGGATTTGACACCAGAAAAATTTGACAAATCGGTTGTGTTTAAAGATAATTGGCGGTTGATTAACGGGAACGAGTTGTATAACCTAATTGAAGATCCCGGACAAAATAACGATATTAGTGAGCTCTACCCGGATACAGTACAGGAATTAATAAGGCTATACAATAATTATTATACCTCGGTAACCAATGAAGTAAAATATTCAAAAGCCCCAATAGTGGGGAGTGATAAGGAGAAAGAGACATTATTAACCGGGGCGGATTGGACCCCGCTTGATGAGAGAGTGACACCATGGAATCAGCATCATGTATCATCCGGATATAAACAGGAAGGATACTGGGATATCAGGGTAGAGAAAAGCGGGAATTACAGGATGGAAATCAGCAGGTGGCCGCGGGAAGCAGATTGGGCCATAAATGAAGCAATGAAACCACGGGATACAATAGATGCCTTCGAACTCGGAATTGGAAGAAAATACTCTGTTTATAATTATAACAATGAGTTTTATCCGGCGTTGAATGTCGGTAAAGTCCGTTTAAATGTTGATGAGATAACCACTGTAAAAGATGTATCTCCTGGCGATAAAAGCATAGTCTTTACTGTGGACATGAAAAAAGGAAAGCACCGGGTAAAAGCAGATTTTCTTGATCAGAATGAGGATGTTTTAACAGGGGCCTATTATTTAATAATTTCAAAACTCCCCGATACCGTAACAGCACCATGAGTAATTCTAATTAG
>CAZGTU010000247.1:0-4015 GCA_964528675.1 uncultured Bacteroidaceae bacterium | reverse complement strand
CTTGAAAATCCCGTAGAGTGCCGATCCACTGCCAGACATGGAGGCATATTCAGCGCCAAATTTGTATAGAGCTTTTTTAATCTCGTTTAGTACGGGATATTTCGGAAATAAGCTTTTTTCAAAATCGTTTATCACTGATTCCTTCCATCTTTTAATGTCTTCTTTCAACAATACTTCCAGAGCTTTTTCTTCAGTGGTTATTTGTGCTCCTGAATAAGCCTCAGGGGTTGAAATTGAGAACCCGGGATAGACAATGGCAAGATATTTCTCATCCAGGTTTATTTCAAATAATTCTGTTTTATCCCCGGTACCTGTTATAATGGCCGGTTTATTAGGAATAAAGAATGGACAATCACTACCTATTTTTGCGATTAATTTTTCCTTTTCAAAAAGACACATATTTAGCTCAAAATGCTTATCCAGCATGTTTAGAAAGAATGCTGCATCGGCAGATCCTCCTCCTAATCCGGCTCCTGCAGGAATAATTTTATGGAGATGAATTTTTAAGGGAGGAATTATAAAGGATTTCCTTACCAATTGCAGTGTTTTCCATATAATGTTCTCCTTTGCAGATCCGGGAATGGGTATGCCGGTAAGATCAAGCGTATCTTTTTTTGAGGGGGCGAATTCCAGTATATCACAAAAATCTGTCGGGATCATAAGACTTTTTAGAGTGTGGTAGCCGTCAGGTAGTTTTCCTGTAATCCTCAGTCCTATATTGATTTTGGCATTGGGGAAGGATATCATTATTTTTTTTAAGTTAAGTTGTTAACAATTGTTAATGATAAAATATTTCTCACTGTTAAAAAAGAAAAGCTTCTCCTTTTTTATGCGGCATTTTATTATGACTATTTTTGACAAAAATACAAAGTATGGCTCAGAAGAAAGCAGGAAGGACATCAGGAATAGATAAGTTGAACATGGAATACGGCCGAATGCCGCCACAGGCCGTAGATCTGGAAGAGGCGGTGCTGGGTGCTATAATGATTGAAAGAGATGCAGTTATTGCCGTTCTGGATATACTAAAACCCGAGAGTTTTTATAAGGAAAGTCATCAGAAGCTTTATCGTGCCATTGTAGATATTTCTATGGCAGAGAAGCCAATCGATATACTTACCGTGACTGAAGAATTAAAGAAAAAGGGTGAACTGGAAGAAGTAGGAGGAGCAGCCTATATAACTCAACTTACCGGCCGTGTGGCATCTGCAGCTCACCTTGAATTTCATGCAAGAATAGTCGCACAGAAATATATTCAACGTGAACTGATCCGGGTTACTTCCGAGATACAGGGGAAAGCTTTTGATGAAAGTATTGATGTTGACGAGCTTCTGGATTTTTCGGAGCAACAGTTATTTGAGATAGCAGAAGGTAATATTAAAAAAGAAACCTCAAAGATAAACAGTCTTATTAAACAGGCAATCGAACAGATTGATGAAGCCTCCAAGCGGGAAGACAGTTTAAGTGGTGTACCCTCGGGATTTTCACGTCTGGATAGAATGACCTCTGGCTGGCAACCCTCCGACCTGGTGATTGTCGCTGCCCGGCCTTCCATGGGAAAAACAGCTTTTGTTTTATCAATGGCAAGAAATATGGCAGTTGAACACAGCAGACCGGTAGCCATTTTTTCACTTGAAATGTCATCCATTCAATTGGTTAACCGTCTTATTGTTGCTGAGACTGAGCTTCCATCTGAAAGGATACGAAATGGACGACTGGAAAGGTGGGAATGGGAACAGCTCGATTATAAAATAAAAAGTTTGGTGGAAGCTCCCATCTTTATTGATGACACTCCGGCTATATCTATCTTCGAGTTGAGGGCAAAATGCCGGAGATTGAAAAACCTTTACGATGTTGAGATCATTATTGTGGACTATCTTCAGCTAATGACCGGTCCGCCTGAGGCCAGGGGGAACCGCGAGCAGGAAGTTTCCACCATATCCCGCTCTCTGAAAGGAATTGCAAAAGAGCTGGATGTGCCCATTATTGCACTTTCCCAGTTGAACCGTAGTGTTGAGACCAGGACAGGTTCAAAACGCCCTCAATTGTCAGACTTACGTGAATCCGGTGCAATTGAGCAGGATGCCGACCTTGTATTGTTCATTCACAGACCGGAAAAATATGGTATGGATGTGGATGAGGAAGGAAACTCTGTAAGAGGACTGGCTGAGATCATTGTTGCCAAACACAGAAATGGTGCAATAGGTGATGTACACCTCAAGTTCAGGGATGAATTCGCCAAATTTTCTGATCTTGAAGAAATTGAGCCAATTTCTGATGAGGACTCCAATTCCCTTACCCTTAGTTCAAAAATGAATGAAGATGATAAACGGGATGATGATCTTAATCTTTCAGGGAATACGGGTTTTGAGGAAAATCCATTTTAAATTCCTTATCAAAGAATTTTCTCCAGTTCATTCAGACCGGTAATAGAAAATGTTGATGGTACAACCTGTTCCATTTTTTCAGGATTGAAAAGTACCGAATCCATTCCATAGCTGTTTGCACCCGTGATGTCCACCAGTTGGTCGTCACCAATCATGAGGCACTCATTCTTTTTCGCATTTACCGAACTCACTGCCCAGTGAAAAATTTTGGAATGAGGTTTATTATATCCTATGGTTTCAGAAGTGAAAACTTCAGAAAAGTATTGCTCCATTCCACATTGCTTGAGTTTTTTGAGCTGGGTCTCCCTGAATCCATTGGTAAGGATATATAACTTATAGGAGGGTTGGAGATAAGTTAAAATTTCATGAGTGTAAGGGAAGAGGATAGTTTTTAAGGGACTGATCCGGAGGTATTCCTCCCCGATACTTTCTGCAAGATCTTCGTCTTTTAGTTTTTTTTCTTTAAGGGTGAGTTCAAATCTTTTACTTCTTAAAATTGCTTTGGTTAGGTTCCCTTTTCGGTATTGGTCCCAGAGACGATCATTATGCTTATTGTATATTGTAATGAATTCTTCAGCACTTGAAAAACAAGAGCTTAATTTATATTTCTGAAAGATTTCTGTCAATGCGGCCCTTGAATTGGAATTAAAATCCCATAAGGTCCGATCCAGATCAAAATAAATATGCCTGTATTGATTCATCAGGCGAAAATATCTAAAAAACTACGATTATAAAATTCCGGAAATAAAAAAGCTGTCTTAATATCTATTGAGACAGCCTTTGTTTAAAAATTTTGTAACCATGAAAACCGATGCCAAAACAAGAATTATTTGCAGGCGTAAATATTCCACATTTTAGGGTAAATCATCCAGGTTTCCATTGTCAATTCTTCTTCTTCGAAATATTCTAATTGGATCCAGTCAATGTGGAGCATCCAATCTTCTAATTCGAGTTCATTTTCCAGAATAACTTCATTTTCTTCATTAACCTCCTGGGTATTATTATTTGCGGGTGACTGATTTTTGGAAGAATCCATTTGGTTAGCCCATGATTCCAGGTCGATCATCCATTCTTCCAGGAGGATATCTTCTTCATAAAACGCCTTTTGTTCTTTTGAACTATTGAGTGCTGAAATAATTTCATTTGTACTCTGAAAAAGTTCTGCAGTGTATTTATTTAAATGAAATGAATTGAGAGATTTTTGAGCATAGATCCCAGAACTTATCATTATTGCTGTTATAAGTAATACAGTTTTGCTTAAAATTTTTCCGGTGTTTAAATTCAGTGTTTTCATGGTTTCTGGTTTTTCGTGTTTAGAAGATGATTATCATTTTATGTGCCAAACATTAAAAGTTGCACATAAACAGAATGTTATGAGGATATTTTGTTTGTTTAAAAAAGCTTAAAAATGAACGGTTTTGCACATGGGTGTACGAAAACGTACAAATAAAAGACTAAAGAATCTCTTTCTGGGAATGTTATTTACATAAAATCAAAAAAAAGATTTTTCTTTTTGCAATATGAAAAAATGATTTAAATTTGCAGTCCCGAAACGGAGCAACGTACATTGATGATTATGCGAGAATAGCTCAGTTGGTAGAGCACGACCTTGCCAAGGTCGGGGTCGCGGG
>CAZGTU010000246.1:0-4018 GCA_964528675.1 uncultured Bacteroidaceae bacterium | reverse complement strand
ATTTCGACTGAGTAGTCGGAGCGATAGCGGAGGCTACGAGGGAGAAACCTCTCTCTTGTTCCGTGTGTTTTATATTTTCGGAAGTGCAAAACACTCTCCGGAGAAACCTCTCTCCTGCTCCGTCAATAAAAAACACAAGGAATAGGTATTGATTGCGCCCCGGGCTAGTATTCTCATACGCACTTTCATTCAGAAAGAAAAAATATGCAAAGCCCACATTACAACGGGCCTATAGGGCCCGAATTACCTTAGCCGCGGTTACGCCTGTCCGCCTTTGGAGGAACCCGTGGTAAACGGCGATAGGTGATCCCCGCCGTCCGCGTGTCGCCGAAGCTTTAGCGGAGGCACAAGGAGGATGTTAAAGCGGAGGATACACTCATAGAGGCGCAATGTGCAATACCCAATTGGAGCATACTCGAAAAATGACGGATTTCTCGTGAAAACTTGGATGGAAGTCCTTGGAAGGCAGGAGAGAGAGGTTTCTCCCTCAAGCGTTTTTGCTGCGCAAAATGCTTTCAGTCGAAATGACACCGGTTTTTTGGGGGGGAGCGAGGGAAAGAAAATTCGTGGCAGTAAGGGCATTGTTTGAACTTAAAAGTTTATTTTATACTGCCACGGATTTTCTTTCCCTCACTCCATTACCGTTTCGAATTGTCATTTCGACTGAGTAGTCGGAGCGATAGCGGAGGCTACGAGGGAGAAACCTCTCTCCTTCCCTGCTCCTGGGAGAATTCCTGCCTTCATCTTAATTGATATTTACTCAATCTATGCAATCTCATATAATTTCAATACAATTAAAAATATAATCTTTTGCGATTTAAATCGCTATTTATTATTTTTATTTGCGATTTCAAAAGAAATATATTATGGTCACTCGCGATTTAACTCAGATAATTAAAAAATACCTATTTAAAAATAAGACGATAATAATCTATGGAGCCCGGCAAACAGGAAAGACAACCCTTGTAAATCAATTACTTGAAAATTATAAAGAACAAGTCCTCTATTTGAATGGAGATGAATCTGATGTAAGGGCCCTATTGTCTGATACAAATTCAACCAAACTCAAACCGGTTATCGCTAATTCGAAAATTGTGGTAATTGATGAGGCACAAAGGATAAATGAATGCGGACTTGTATTGAAAATCATTCACGATAATTTTAAAGATATTCAACTCATCGCGACCGGTTCATCTTCTTTTGATCTGGCTAATTCTATAAAAGAACCGCTGACAGGAAGGAAATTTGAGTTTATGCTATATCCTTTTTCTTTTAACGAAATGGTTAAGAATAACGGTTTTCTAACAGAGAAAAGATTACTCGAACATCGACTAATCTTTGGATATTATCCGGATATAGCTTTAAATACAGGAAATGAAATCAAACTATTAAACTCACTTTCATCCAGTTATCTTTACAAAGATCTATTAACATTAGAAACCATAAAAAAACCTGTTCTCCTTGAAAAAATATTGAAAGCTCTGGCATTACAACTAGGAAATGAAGTTAGTTACAGTGAATTGGCTCAGATAACAGGTTCAGATAATGAAACAGTCGAAAAATATATTGATTTGCTTGAAAAAACCTGTATAATTTTCAGGTTACCTGGACTAAATAAGAACGTACGAAACGAGATCAAGAGAAGCCGTAAAATCTATTTTTATGATAATGGGATCCGCAATGCAATCCTTGGAAATTTTTCTCCAATGAGTTCGCGCAGTGACCAAGGACCACTCTGGGAAAATTTCATAATCAGTGAAAGATTAAAATATCTGGAAAATAATGAAATGACAGCTCAAAAATATTTCTGGCGTACCACCCAACAACAGGAGATTGATTATATAGAAGAATACCATAATAAATATTTGGCCTTCGAATTTAAATTGAATCCCCTCAAAAAATCCTATCTATCAAAAACATTTTCAAAAGCTTATCCAAACCACGAATTTATGGTCATTTCTCCTGAAAATATTCAGAATTTTGTCACTTCAAACAGTTAAGTATTATCAGCTATCCTCCGCTACCTTCCTCATTTTGTCCTGAATCAAATAATTTCTATTCACCTTAACATCAAATTGCAAATCAAGAGCATTACTGATTTTTGCCAGGGTTTCCAGATTTAATGGTTTATGTCCTCTGAATACCTGGGTTAAATAGGAGGGAGATGTATGAATGAGTTTTGCCAGTTCTTTTTTGGTCATATTTCTTTCTTCCATTACCATTTCTATCTCATGCAGGAATTTTGCTGTCAAAAGATTTTTTTCCAATTCAATTTCTTCTTCCCTGTTTTGAGGAGTAAGCAATCTATTAAAAGCTTTTTTTATGTGATCGTTTTTATTCCAGTTCATATTCGTAGGATGATACTTTGTAAATGAGATTTTTAATTTTTTGATTTAACTTCTGTGTTTTCTTTTTTTCAAGCAGTTCAGCCGCAATAATTACAAAAGCCTTATCATTTAATGTTAATTCCTTGCAGTAGATCCTGTCATTTTCCTGTCCTTTAAAAAATTTCATAGCTGTTACACCCTTACTTTTCGAATCAAAAGACTCTTTATCATATAATTCCGTGTTTCTTAATCCAGCAAGGATGATCGAAGTAATAAAACGGAACTTTTTTATGTGCCTTTCATCCTGATTGATATAAGTAAAAATCTCTTCTGCATTTTGTTTATCAATGTATATTGCTCTGTTTTTATCTTTCGATTCTGCTATTTTAATTGCGATTCGCTTCACAAATTTAAGCTATAGGTTAATTACTGGCAAATATTTAATTATAAAAATAATGATTTTGACTATTTCAAAAAAACCATTCCCCCCTCCCCAAAATATCGTATATTTACAAACAAAAAATCATGCCCGAAAAATCTGATTCCACCCCGAAAAAAGTTAGTTCTTCCAATACCAAAAACGAAATCCTTAAAGCTTATAACGAACTGCTGGATCAATTAAAAGAGGCAAAGTCGCAGGATCCGCAGAAGGAAATGGAAACCAAAAGACGAGAAGAAATTCTGAAAGAAGTATCCGGCCAGTCAGATGAGAAGATCATTCAGCAAATAGCATCCCTCAAAGTTTCCCTGAATGGTTCCCTGGATTCCATTGAAGATCAATTGAACACATCATTCAAAAAACTTAACAAAACCCAGGAGGCTATAAAGATCCAGGAAGACAGGCTGAAAGAACTATACCAGATCAATGCCGAAGCAGACAGCCTCGCAGCACTGATCGCTTCCCAGAAGGAAAAAAAGACCGAGTTTGAGAACTATATGGCCGAAGAAAAAGCCAGGTGGGATAAAGAACAAAAAGAACGTGAGGAGCAACGAAAAGAAGAAGAAGAAATGCTAAAAAAACAGAGAAAAAGGGAGGAAGAGGAATATAATTATAAAATTCAGCAGAAAAGAAAAATTGAGAGCGATCAATATGAAGAAAAGAAAAACAAGCAGGAAAAAGAGCTGAAAGAGAAAAAAGAAGCATTCGAACAGGAAATAAAAACCAGGGAACAGGCAGTAGCCGAAAGTGAAAATGAACTTCAGGATTTACGCAAACAGGTGGAAAAATTTCCCGCAACCCTCCAAAAAGAAGTGGATGACGCCATTAAAATTACTACTGAAAACCTGAAGAAAGAATATGATTACGAGAAATTATTAAAAACAAAAGAATACGAAAGTGAATTAAAACTTCATACACAAACCATTACCAACCTTCAAAATCGCATAAAAGACCTTGAACTTCAACTCAAACAAGCCTATTCAAAAATTGATTCCGCCGAAAACAATGTGAAGGATATCACAATCAAAGCCATTGAAAGCAGTGCTTCGGCGAGGAATGCAGAACAAAGAAAAGCATACCAGGAATCTTCGAGAAACAAGGAACAGGAGTGAAAGCAGAGTGAATGTGAGTGTGAGAGCGAGGATGGTTCCGGGGGTGTGATACAAACGGAGCAGGAGAGAGGTTTCTCACCCCCAGGAGCAGAGTGAGAGTGAGAGTGAGAGCGAGATTTCCTCAATGAGCATTGATTTAT
>CAZGTU010000245.1:0-4038 GCA_964528675.1 uncultured Bacteroidaceae bacterium | reverse complement strand
TTCAGACCTCCTGATTCGGTTCTTGTTGGCCAGTGAATTACGCCATTTTTGTCGCAAACGCAAAATGTCGTATTTTAGCTGAAAAAATCAGATATGCAACAAATACTTCCAATTTTTCCTGATGATTTAAAGATGGTAAATTTTCAGGTTGGATTCAAGAAAATGGATGAATTTGTCCATTATTTTGTAAACGGTATGCCCGTTTATTGTCACGAACACACCGATAAAAATGGTTATCGTTTTGCATTGGCGACCCTTGTCAATAATAAATTTTGCAGTATTCGTGAATTGAGCGAAGCATTGGGTGTGAACAAGAAAAATGTAGAGCGTTATGCCAAGGATTTAAGGGAGAAAGGCATGGCGCACTTTTTCAACAGGAAAGAAACACGGGGGCAATGCCACAAGTTTACTCCGGAAAAAATGGAAGAAGCTCAACAGTTGTTAGATCAGGGATACTCCCAATACGGTACAGCAAAAGAAATAAGTGTAAGTGAGAGTGCCATTCGTTACCACATAAGAGCAGGCAACTTAAAAAAAAAGTAGCTGCTTCCATTCCGGTTCCGGCCACGACTCCCCGGGAACGTGATATTGCTGATTTTCTGGCTTCCAACATAATTGGAGTAGGTGCTACCCGGGTTGAAGATCGTGTTTCTGCTGCCGTAGGCCGGCAAAATGCGGTTATTTCTTTCGATTCCTGTGAGAGTGTTGAATTTGGAGGAGTAATGTTATTGCTTCCTTTTCTGTTGGCCAACGGTTTGTTGAGCTATAAAAAATACTATTCAGAGAGGCTTTCAGGGTATTATGATTTTGATAGCGTGATATTGACCCTGGCATTTATGTACCTATGCCGGATTAAGAGCGTAGAACAACTCAAACACCACAGTCCGGGTGAAATAGGAAAATTGCTGGGACTTGACAGGATTCCCGAGGCCCGCTGCCTTAGAAGTATTGTCAAAGAGTTATGCAGCCAGAAAATGGCCTCCCAATGGAATGCCTACCTTTCTGAAGAATGGATAAATCAGGAAGATACAAGCATATATTATATAGATGGCCATGTTCAGGTTTACCATGGTCACTTGGCCAATTTGGGCAAAAAACATGTTAGTCGCCAAAAACTATGTTTGCCTGGTATGGTAGAGTTTTGGGTTAATAATGCTGACGGGATGCCCTATTTTTTTGTCACCGGCGAGGTTAATGAGAAATTGCAAGAGATGATTACCGCCCAATTGGCTCCCCGGTTGCTTGAGTTGACCAACGGCAGGGTCAACCAGGATGAACTTGATGCCGATGAGTCGTTACCCCGGTTCACTCTTGTATTTGACAGAGAAGCTTACAGTCCCACATTTTTCAACCAGTTATGGGATTGCTTCCGCATAGCGGTAATCACCTACAGAAAGAATTTAAAGGACAAATGGGATGAGAAAGATTTTTCTGATCATAAAGTTGACACCGATGTAGAGACTGACATGAAATTATGCGAAAAACAGGTAGAACTCAATGGTGTTGAGTTGCGGGAAGTACGCCGGCTTACTGGTAGTGGTCACCAAACCAGTGTGATTACCACCAATAATAAAATATCAACTGCTCTGATAGCTTTCTATATGTTCTCAAGGTGGTCGCAGGAAAATTTTTTTAGGTATATGAGGCAGGAATACGATATAGATAGAATTATGCAATATGGTGTAGATAAATTAGATAAAACTATAATGGTAGTGAATCGGGAATACAGTAATACGACGTACCAACTCAAAAAGCTAAGAGAAAAGAAAGCCCGGTGCCAGGCAAAACTTTATGTCTTATTAGAAGAAAATATTGAAGGCGAATTGGAGCAAACGAAGAAAAATATAGAGGAGCAATTAGCGTTAAGACAAAAGGTTGAATTACTTGAAGCAGAAGAACAGGAACTTATAGATAAGAGAAAGCAACAGCCATACAAGATAAGCATTGGGGAAATGCCTGAGGATAAGAGATATACTAAATTGAAGATGGAAAGTAAGCACCTGCAAAACATCATCAAGATAATCTGCTACAGAGCTGAAACGGTTTTGGCCAATTTACTGGCCGAATATTATCGAAAAAGCACCAATGAAATAAGAGGGTTGGCAAAGAGTATTATATTTGCAAAGGCGGATATATATCCGGATTATCAGAAGAACACCCTTACGGTGAGGTTAAACAGCCTGGCTACACCAAGAGACAATATAGCAATCAAGGAAATCTACCAAACGCTGAATGATTATGAAGCGTTCTTTCCAGGTACAAAACTTAAGCTCGTCTATGAATAATGCGACATTGGAAACTGCGCCAAATCAGGAGGTCTGAAATTTATGTTTTTTAGATACTTACGAAGACAAAAAGATATTAATTGTTATTATAAAATCGAATTTATAAATGTGTATAGGTTGTGCATTTTTTTTAACAAATAAGTATTGCCAGATGTTTACAAGAAAAACAAAAATAATTAGTACAACAATCGTCGGATTGCTGATCCTGTTTTCAGCAGCACCAATAAATGGTCAAATAATTAAAGATAAAAGCACTAAACCTAACATCGTAGTCATCCTTGCCGATGACCTCGGCTGGATGGATGTAGGTTGCAACGGGGATGAGTTTTTCGAGACCCCCCACATCGACCAGCTCGCTTCAAACGGAATGGTCTTCAACCGGTTTTACCCGTCGGCTGCCAATTGCGCCCCCTCGCGTGCGAGTTTGTTAACTGGAATGTACTCCCCACGTCACCAGGTTTATGTTCCGCAGGGTTTGTCGAGGGGCGGCGATGTTTCCAAAATGCGATTCAAAGTTCCAACCCAGGGCCAAAATTCCACTTTCAATACTATTCCGGTGAGCATCAATACCGTTTCACCTGAATTTGAATCACTGGCTGAGATGCTGAAAAAGTCGGGATATATTTCCGCCCGGCTGGGAAAATGGCACATCGGCGATGATAATCAGGGTTTCGATGTTTTATCCGCAGCCGGTGAAATCGGGGAAATCACAAATTATTGCGGAGATGAACAGCGTTACTACAACGATGATCATGTGGCGGAAAGGCTGACCGATGCAGCGCTCGATTTTATCGAAAATAATAAAAACAGTCCGTTTTTTCTTTACCTCAGCCACTGGGAGGTGCACACGCCTTTAGCCGCACGGGACAAAAGGATCGATTATTACAAAAACAAGCTTGATACATGGCCTGACAAAAGCTACGATCCGGTGTATGCGGCCGAAGTGGAGCAAGTTGATATTAGCGTTGGCAGGGTTTTAAACAAGCTTAAGGAACTGAGCCTTGAAGATAACACGGTTGTGATATTTACATCCGATAACGGCGGACTTTTATCGGTTACCGACAATGCTCCATTGCGTGCAGGGAAAGGTACCTATTACGAAGGGGGAATCCGGGTTCCGTTTTGTATTAAATGGCCTGGTGTTACCAAATCCGGTTCGGAAACCGACATTCCCGTGACCGGGGTTGATTTTATGCCCACCTTTGCTGAAATTGCTTCCACAGAGCTTCCCCAAAACCAACCGGTAGACGGGAATTCTTTCGTTCCGGTTCTTAAAGGGGAACCGTTTGACCGGGACCGCCCGTTGTTTTTTCATTTTCCGCTTTACCTCGGTGGATATGGTAAGGTATTACCTTCCTTCGACGGAGAAGAAAATTACTGGCGTGCCGTACCTTCTTCTGTTATTATGGCCGGTAACTGGAAATTGATTTACTATTACGAATATGAACGGTATGAACTGTTTAACCTGAAAGAAGATATTTCAGAGCAAAATGACCTCGCTTTAAAAGAAACCGGAATTGCTCTCGAATTACTCAATAAACTGAAAAAATGGACTACTGATGTCAATGCCCCTATTCCTATTGTTTTAAATGATTAACTTAAAGAATGTAGCAAAGAGAAGGAAGTAACGCGAAAATCAATTCCTGTTACTCCCTTTTTCTGTCTGTCGTTTTTGCCTCAAGCTATTTCAGGGTAAGACTCTTTCCATGTATCCGCCATTGACAACTTCAGAAATCATCAAACCGGTATTTCC
>CAZGTU010000244.1:0-4066 GCA_964528675.1 uncultured Bacteroidaceae bacterium | reverse complement strand
AGAGGAGTGGCGGGCAGGTAATCGTTTAAGAGTTTGTAAATTAAGAACATAGCAACCGTTTACTGTTCACCGTTTACCGTTTACTGTTTCCCTCTTCCTTCCATGGTCCATACTAGGCTTCCCTTTCTATCGCCCTTCTCAATTCAATTCCCACGATGATTATTGTGACGATAATCCCTGCCATTGCGAGTTTTTGGAAAAGATGCCTGGCAGAGTTGCCGGTGAAATACAGGAATGCATAGGGAAGGACGGTGCCGTTGAGCAATAACTGGTAAATCAGGAATCTTTGTGTGCTTATCACAGGGCGTAGTTCGCGAAGCCTGGATATGGAGAAAATATAAAGGGAACCAAAGACCAGGATCACTCCGAGTACATGGATGATATTGAAGAGGTCGGCCGGTGCGATCATCAACAGGAAACCAAAGCCACAAACTGCAAATATCCCACTGCTATAGCGGCCCCTCAAATTTTTCTCTATCCGGAAGCAGGTTATGGCACTGAAAAGAAGTCCGCCGGCAAAAATGAGCCCTGATAACATATTCAATTCGCCATCATAAGTCCAAATCCGGCCGAGATCACTGTAAGGATCTTCAATCAATGAGAAGGAACTCCCAAAAGTGAGCATTCCAAGTAAAAATGTCACCATAATGGTTGCCGTAAGAATAGAGAAATATCGGTTAAGATTTTTCAGTCTTGTTAATTCTTCTTCCCTACTGTATAGTATATGCTGCATTTGCTTCGCTTTTGTTTTTTTACATCAAAAATTTTACCAAAAATGCAGGGACACGGTTAATGGGGTTCTATATAAGCTTAAATAAGGTTTCGAAGCCTGGTTGAGGAGTTTATGGTTCCCGCCTGCTGAAGCGCGAACCAACGCAATGGCGGGCAGGTATGGTTTATGGTTTAAGGGTTTAAGTGGTTTAAAGTTTAAGGGTTTAAGTGATAGCCCAACTGTTTATTGTTCACCGTTTACCGTTTACTGTTTCCCTCTTCCTTCCATGGTCCATGGTCTATCGTCCATGGTCCATTCCACTGTTCACCTCTCTCCTCGCCATCTCCCTCAACTTATACTTTTGTATCTTTCCACTGGCTGTCATCGGGTATTCTTTCAGGAAGAAAACATATTTGGGGATTTTGTGGCGGGAGATCTTTCCGCGGCAGAAGTCTTTTACATCTTCTTCCTTCAGATCGGCTCCTTCTTTCAGGATGATGAAGGCTCCAACTTGCTCGCCATATTTCTCATCGGGAACACCCGCCACTTCAATATTTTGAATACCTGGCATCTGGAAAAGGAAATTTTCGATCTCGCGGGGGTAAATATTCTCACCTCCCCTGATGATCATATCCTTGATCCTTCCCGTTACCCGTACATAACCATTTTCATCCATGATCCCCAGGTCGCCGGAATGAAGCCAGCCATTCGGGTCAATGGCTTTAGCGGTGGCTTCCGGATTCTTGTAATAGCCTTTCATGACATTATAGCCCCGGCAGCATAATTCCCCCTGCTTTCCCGGAGGCAGGTCTTTTCCTGATTCGGGATCCTTTACACATACTTCTACAAACGGAAGGGCTTTACCTACTGTGGTAGCCCGTATTTCAGGCGGATCGGTTGTTGTTGTAGCTGTCATTCCCGGGGAAGATTCGGTAAGACCGTACACGATTATGATCTCTTTCATATTCATCTTATTCATTACCTCCTTCATAGTTTCCATGGGGCAAAGCGCACCGGCCATAATACCCGTTCTGAGGGATGAAAGATCGAACATCTCAAACATGGGATGATTCAGTTCGGCAATAAACATGGTTGGAACGCCATAAAGTGCCGTACACTTTTCTTTTTGCACTGAAGCAAGAACCAGCAGGGGATCAAAACTTTCCACCATTACCATACTGGCGCCGTGAGCCAGGACTGCACATACCGCAAGTACACATCCGAAACAGTGAAAGAGAGGAACGCAAACGCAAAGCCTGTCCTCTTCGGAATAATTCATACATTCCCCTGTGGTGTAACCATTATTTAGAATGTTATGATGTGTCAGCATAACCCCTTTGGGAAATCCTGTAGTTCCTGAGGTATATTGCATGTTCACCACATCGTGGCAGTTTACCCCTGCCTTTGCTTTTGTAAGTTCTTCATCATCGAGCTGTGCCCCAAGTAAAAGGAGTTCATGTGAGGAGTACATTCCCCTGTGTTTTTCAGGGCCTATAAAGATTACATTTTCCAGGAGAGGAAACTTCTCTGATTTCAGGTTACCTCTTTCACATTCCCTGAGTTCGGGGATGAGTTCATACACCATGCTCACGTAGTCGCTGTCACGAAAGCCATTGATAAGGCAAAGTGTTTTGATGTCTGAATTTTTCACCAGGTATTCAAGCTCATGGAGTCGATAGTTGGTGTTAACGGTGACAAGGACAACCCCAATTTTTGCAGTGGCAAACATAAAAGTAAGCCAGTCCGGGACATTGGTAGCCCAAACCCCCAGTTTATCTCCAGGTTTCATGCCAATTTCCAGGAGCGCCTTTGCCATATTATCGGCTCTTTCATTAAAGCTGGCGTAAGAAAACCTCAGGTCCCTGTCGGGGTAAACCATAAAATTTTTTTCAGGCGTTTTCTCAGCCCATAGTTCGAGGTATTGTCCCAGTGTTTTTTCTGTCAGTTCCATAAGCAAACTTTAAAAAGGTGCATAAACTACAGCGAGGACTTTTGCGGAAGAATCACCCTTACAATGAACATTATGTTTTACGATGGAATCATAATAGATACTGTCTCCGGCAGAAAGGATATAGCTTTCCTTTCCGTAGCTGATCTCTATTTCTCCTTCGAGCACGTATATAAATTCTTCACCTTCATGACTTGAAAACACATAGTTCTCTTCCTTTACAGGCTGTATATCAACAATGAAGGGTTCCATATGCCTTCCCGATTTATCTTTAGCCAATGAAACAAAATCCATATGAGGATGAGAAGAGGAAGTTTTGCTGGAAAAGCTTTTTGCTTTCTTTTCATGATCTTTACGGGTAAGAACAGGTCCCTGTACTTCCGTATCATCCAGAAAGGTTCCCAACCGAACACCCATAGCTCTGGCAATTTTTATAAGCGGAGTGAGGGAAGGAAGCTCAGTTCCGTTTTCAACAGATTCCACCATTTCCGCTGTCATATTTGTTTTTTTCGCCAGTTCAGCCAGCGTTAAATCTTTCATCTGGCGGATGTTTTTGATTTTTTCACCTGTATTTCTTTTCATGGTTTAAAATGATTAGATGGAACAAAAATATACTTATCGTGGAAAAATGTGTTATAGAACAGTAATTTTTAAAAGATCAAAATAGGGGGGGATAATAGTTATGCAGTTTGCGGTTTTGCAGTTATGTAGTTGTGATAGGTAAAATATTGGAATGCAAGCAATTATACTGCACAACTCTTTCACTTCTTCACAAGACCCACCACATCTTCCAGTACCATATACAAACTCGGCACAATAACAAGGATAATCCCGGTGGCAAACACAATTCCGAAGCCCAGGGATATTGCCATGGGAATGAGGTAATATGCCTGGCGGGATGTTTCGAGGATTATAGGGGTAAGACCTCCAAAAGTTGTGAGGGTTGTAAGGATAATGGGGCGGAAACGGCGTACACCGGCATCATGGATGGCACCGAATGCCGATTTTTCATCCCGGTTTTTATTGGCATGGTCGACCATGATCAGGGAATCGTTCACTACCACTCCCGACAGGGCGATGATTCCCATCAGGCTGATGAGGGATAGGTCGTATCCCAGCAAAATGTGGCCGATCACTGCCCCAAACAATCCGAAAGGGATGGCCATAAGCACAATCAAAGGCTGGAAATAGCTGTTAAAGGCGATTGCCAGCAGGGCATAAATGATCATCAATGCAAGGGCAAAACCGCCCCAGAGGGCTTGTGTCGATTCACGCATCTCTGCCTGGCTTCCCTCAAAGCTCCAGGTGATGCCCGGGTAATCGGCTCTCAGCCGGGGAAGGACATCTTTCCGGATCGATTCAAGTACCCGGGTTACGGCACTTGCCGGTTCAACATCCATACCCAC
>CAZGTU010000243.1:0-4066 GCA_964528675.1 uncultured Bacteroidaceae bacterium | reverse complement strand
GTATTTCTGTCTGCAGATTTATTTAGGCGCTTACTTCTAATATTCATGTTTTTTTGGCAGAATATTTTCTCTTCCTCATTGAATTTTTAACCTTATTTAAGCCTTTAAAGACTAAAAAATCACTTTTGATGTTATATATTTGTCAGGTTTTTTAGAATTGCTACATTTGAATAAAATATAACTTACTTAGGATGAAAACCTTCCGCACTTACAATCTTATTACAGGTTGGAGCCTATTCATAATCTCGGCCATTGTATATTTATTAACTATCGAGCCTACAACCAGTTTCTGGGATACCGGTGAATTTATCACTTCTTCTTATAAGCTTGAGGTTGGGCACCCTCCCGGTGCACCTTTCTTTATGATTCTTGGCCGACTCTTTACTCTGTTTGCCTTCGATTTGCAGAACATTTCAGTGACCATGAACGTGATGTCTGCCCTGGCTTCCGCCTTTACCATTTTGTTCCTGTTCTGGACAATCACTCATCTTGCCAGAAAATTTATGGTTCAGAATGAAGAAGATTATAATTTGAACAAGATACTTGCTATGATGGGAGCGGGAGCTGTTGGGGCCCTTGCCTACACATTTTCCGATACCTTCTGGTTTTCAGCCGTTGAGGCCGAGGTATATGCCACCTCCTCACTTTTCACTGCGTTTGTTTTCTGGGCCATTTTAAAGTGGGAAAATATTGCCGAGCAGCCGCATGCCAACAAATGGCTGATCCTTATTGCATACCTGATGGGTCTTTCAATAGGTGTACACCTCCTGAACTTGCTGGCAATACCGGCAATTGTTCTAGTTATTTATTTCAAGAAATATAAGGTCACCACCTGGGGTATCATCTCTTCTCTTCTCATATCGGTGGCTATACTTGGTGCGATGATGTACATTGTAATACCGGGTATTGTCATGGTCGGAAGCTGGATTGAGCTAATGTTTGTAAATGGTTTCAGCCTGCCCTATCATTCCGGGCTGATAACCTACACTTTCCTGTTATTCGGAATCATTGCATTCTTTATCTATTATACTTACCGGAGAAGGCTTGTGCTTTGGAACACTTTTGCCACCGTATTTGCTGTGATCGCTATCGGATATGCTTCATATGGAGTTATTATTATCCGTTCCAATGCGGATACACCTCTTGATGAAAGTAATCCTGACACAGCCTTCAGTCTTCTTCGTTACCTTAACCGTGAGCAGTACGGACAGACTCCCCTGTTCTACGGAAATTATTTCAATGCCCCGGCCATTGAAAGGACCGAAGGCAAACCTATTTATTACCGTGAAGAAGGCAAATATGTGAAAGTTCAGAATCCTGATTATAAATATCACCCTGATTTCCGTGGAGTCTTTCCCAGGATGTGGAGCGAACAAAGTCACCACGTTGACCAGTATCTTTTCTGGGCCGATATGAATGAAGCGGATCTTTACGAACCGGTAAGGGATGAAAATGGCAATCCTGTGAGAACAGAGTCAGGCGGATTCCGTTTTGACCGGTCCCAGCCTGTTGATAAACCTACTTTCGGGCAGAATCTCAAGTTCCTTTTCCGTTACCAGGTTGGGTTTATGTATTTTCGCTATTTTATGTGGAATTTTGCCGGCCGTCAGAACGATATCCAGGGTCATGGTGAACTTTCCCACGGAAACTGGATCTCCGGGATCAAATTCATTGATGAGGCCCGACTCGGGCCCCAGGAGAATATGCCCGATCATCTTAAAAACAATCCGGCAAGGAATACCTATTTCTTCCTGCCTCTGATCCTGGGACTTGTGGGAATGTATTTTCACTATCATGCTCAGAATAAGGATTTCTGGGTAGTGGCTCTGCTTTTCCTTTTTACAGGATTAGCAATTGTTGCTTACCTTAACCAGTACCCAATGCAGCCCCGTGAAAGGGATTACGCCTATGCGGGATCTTTTTATGCTTTTACGATCTGGATAGGTCTGGGGGTTCTGGGACTTATCAATTATCTTACAAAAAATTATAAATCGCGTGTTGCAATTATCGGGGTCACCATCGTAAGCCTGGCACTTGTTCCGGGCCGGATGGCGGCAGAAAACTGGGACGATCACGATCGTTCAGGAAGATATACTGCCCGGGATTTTGCTTATAATTACCTGAATACCTGTGAGGAAAACGGGCTTATTTTCACCAACGGGGATAATGATACCTTCCCTCTCTGGTACCTCCAGGAAGTGGAAGAAGTCAGAACCGATGTAAGGGTGATTAATTTGAGTTATTTCACGGCCGACTGGTATATCAAGCAGATAGCCACAAGGATGTACGAGTCAGATCCGGTCAAATTCGGCTTTAATGAAAAACAATACCGGAATGGCACCCGGGATTACATCATTTTTGGTGAAAATACAAGGACACTGCTGGATGAAAAATACCAGGCAAACCTTCAATTCTTCGAGAATGAATATGAAGAATTATACACTACTTTTCTTGATCTTGCTGCTGAATCCAAATTGCCGGATGTAGCTCCCAAAGACTATGAACAGTTGAGAAGAGGTCATGAAGAAATTTCCATTGAACGTTTTGCCAATGCAGTTTCAAGGGTTGAAAGAAGAAAGGATGAACTGGGATTTGAGGCAAATGCCCTGGAAGATCTCAATTCAGATATTGAATCGCTGGTGGGGAGGATTGATGAATCACACATGCCATTAAGCGCTGCAATGGAATTTCTCAGGTCAAATGATCCCCGTTTCCGTGATGGACGGTATTTCTTCCCCGGATCCAAATTTGCGATTGACATTGACAGGGAAGAAGTGTCGGATGCCGGCATATTGAGTGAATATCAGGAAGAAAGGCTTGTTGATCAGATGCGGTTTGAGATAAGTGGTAGAAGAGGTTTGACAAAAAACTCCCTGATGATTCTCGACCTGCTCGATCAGATCAGTCGTGATGGCTGGAAACGGCCCATTTACTTTGCCATTACTGCCTCAAGCGATAACTTTATGGGTCTTGACCCTTACCTGCACCGGGAAGGTCTCGGATACAGACTTCTGCCTTCTACCGGGTCAGGCAATGATCTGTTTGCAGGAAATGTGTATACCGAGAGAATGTACGACAATGTGATGAACGTATTCCGCTGGGGAAACATTGATGATTCCACTGTTTATCTTGATGAAAACAATCGCAGAATGCTTACCAACTTCAGATATACTTTCGCTTCCCTTGCCAATGCATTGCTTGAGGAAGGCAAGAAAGACAGCGCTAAAAACGTTCTCGACCGCTGCATGGAACTGATGCCCAATGACCGGGTGCCTTACAATGCAGCCATTATTCCTGTCATCCAGATCTATTACAACATGGATGAAACTGAGATAGCCAATGCCATAGTTACGGAATTTGCCGAAATGCTTGATCAGGAACTATTTTATTATGAAGATTTGATGGATGCCAAACCCAGAATGTTCTCACTCAGCAGGGGAGATTACCAGTTTGCCGGACGCAACCTTATGTCGCTTTTCAGTCTGACCAACAATTTTGGCCAGCAGGAAATTGGTAATTCGGTGATGGAAAAGATAAGGAACCATGATTTAGGCTTTTCCGGCATGTTTAATCAATAAAATGAAAGTATGCTTATAGTGCGCCCTCCACAATTTATTACCCGTCTGATGCCCCGCATGACATGGGGCTTTTACGGTGAATTACGAAAGGTATTTCTCACTTTCGATGACGGTCCCACCCCCGGGGTTACCGATTGGGTGCTGGATCAGTTGGAGAAATATAACGCTAAAGCAACATTCTTTTGCATAGGCCGGAATGTGGAACACTTCCCCGATATTTACAAGCGGATCCTCGAAGAAGGTCATTCAGTCGGAAATCATACCTACAGCCATTTAAAAGGATTTGGTACCCGCAATCGGCATTATTTCGAAGACATAGAGCTCGCCCATAATCTTATTGATTCTGATCTGTTCCGTCCGCCCTATGGCCGGATCCTTCCCGGGCAGGTAAACAGGATCGTTAACCATTACCGCATCATTATGTGGGATGTCCTCAGCATCGATTACAATCCCAAAGTCCCATGCGACCAGGCCTACAGAAATGTAAT
>CAZGTU010000242.1:0-4068 GCA_964528675.1 uncultured Bacteroidaceae bacterium | reverse complement strand
ACAGAAAGACTAAAAGTGTAAACTTTGTGTCAACCATATTTATGAAAGGTCATACCGATTACCGATTACCGATTACCGTTTACCACTTACTTCTTACTCCTCACCCCTCACCTCTTCCCATCCCTCACCTCTTCCCATCCCTCACCTCTTCCCACTCCCCACTATAAGCCTCCTCCACCACTTCCTTCCTGCTCACTTTTATTTCCTTATAAAATTCTCTGTAGAGGATAGCCTGTTCAACGGCATGGGGCATAAATCTTGAGAGGACACGAAGAAAATGATTGACACCTCCGGGTATGATGAGGAACTTCCTTTCGAGACATTTTTTTATGGCCACTCTGGCGACTTTATTGACACTGATTGTTGTTAATTTCCCTTTTTTTCCGTGGGCCTCAATTCTTGCAAAAGTCCCCTGGTTTGTTCTGACCCCGTTCGGGCAAAGTACGGAAACATGAATGCCGGTATCTCTTAGCTCGGAATGTATTGCACGACTGAAATTTAATACAAATGCTTTTGTAGAGGAGTAAAGGGCCTTAAAGGGGATGGAATAAAATGCCGATAGGCTACTGACATTCAGAATGTAAGAGGGGTTCTGCTTTTTCAGGTCCGGTATAAAATAACGTGTCAGGAAAGTCAGGGCCCGGATATTGACCAGTATCCTGTCGTCTATGTATTTATCATCAGATTCATGAAAAACCGATGTTCCGGCCATTCCGGCATTGTTGATCAAAAAATAAACAGAATAGTTTTTTAATATGGTCCATTCATAGACCTCGCGTGGACCATTGGATCGGGAAAGATCAATTTCCAGAAAATCAGTCTTAATGCCGTACTCTTCTGAAAGTTCCCTGGCATATTTTTCCAGATCTTCTCCCGGCAGGGCAACCAGCAAAGTATTAATTTTTCTTATTGCCAGTTCTTTTGCTATGGACTTACCAATTCCGGAGCCGGCGCCGGTTACAAGTGCGAATTTTTCCTTCATGCTCATTGTGTTTTCAACCATTCAATCGTTTTTTTAATTCCTTCAGTTAAACTCAGTGGTGAATAGTCCAATTCGGTTTTTGCTTTTTCAGAGCTCAACCGGAAATTTTTATTGTATTTTCTGACAAGATCAGGGATTATCATAGGTGGTTTCCCGCTAATTTTTGCATAGATAAGCATTAAATATGATACAGCAATCATTAATGAGATGGGGAGTTTAAACAATCGGTAGTTTTTCCCGCTAAGGTCTTTTAATTGTTTGAAGAAGTTAATAAAGTCTGCATTTTCTCCACCAAGTATATAATTTTCCCCTTTTCGTCCCTTCTCCATTGCAAGAATATGGCCTTCAATTACATCATCAATGTAAACATAATTACCTGTACTTTTTCCATTTCCGGGAAAGAACCTCCATTTCCCTTCTATATATCTCTTTATCAGCCGTGTTACGCCATTGCTTTCACTCAGCACACCGGGACCATAAACCCGTGCAGGGTTAACTATAACAATATTTATACCTGCCTCAGAGAGCGTTTTAAGTACCGATTCAAGAATGGCTTTGGAATGTTCATAATGAATGAAGTAGTCATCAGGAACTGATCTTTCATCAATTTCCTCATTATCGGAAGCCCCAAAAACACCGGCTGTTGATGTGGCCACAATCTTCTTGATACCGGCATATACTGCAGCCCTGATTACATTCATAGCTCCTTCTATGTTCAAATGATAAATGCGGGAAGGATCGGGGGTCCACACATTGGCATAAGCCGCTACATGATAAGCTTCCACACAGCCTTCCATGGCTTTTCTTAAGCTGTCAATGTCCGTGATATCTCCTTTGAACAGTTTAATATTCTTGTGCTCTATGTCTTTGGTTTTCCATTCCGAACGGTACAATGCATGGACAATATTATTCTCTTCAGCAAGACGCATGGCCAGCTTACTCCCAATAAAACCTGTTGCTCCGCTAAGGAAAATCTTCTTCATCGTACAACTTTCATTTCAGGATGAGCATAAATAGAAAACCATTCGCTGGAAAGTGCAAGCGTGACATGTGCAAAAAAAGCAATCCAGAAAGAACCTGTTTTAACAACCAGGAAACACAGGACAAAACCAAGAAAGATAGAGCCTATCCCTTCCTTAATCCCCTTTGGCACATGCACCAGTGAATAAATGCCGGTATTGATAATAACTGCAGGCCAAAACCCGAACAATTGTATCGCCGGAATAAAAAGAATGCCCCTGAATAAAAATTCATAGGCAAAAAGATATAATGTCCAGCTCAGGGCGCTTAAAAATAAAAGTGAATAGGACCATTCTTTCTTCCGGATCTCAGGATACATTCCCAGGTTATCACTTCTACCTGCATTGAAATAATTGAGGATTATCAGAATTATGCCCAGAGGTAAAAACCATAGTAACGATTCCCGGGTAATCTGGCCGGTATACTGGTAAACAAGATTGTCACCTGTTAATATAACATATACGAGTAAAGGAAAAATGAGGTAAATAGTTATTCCGCTAAATCTTCTGAACAGCACTTTTTTTACGTTTGCTTCAATACTATCCTTTGTTTTTGTTATGTTTTTCCTTGATCTGTTCAGAAAATAATAAATACTAAACCCTGTTGTTGAAAAGAATACACCAAGTATGAATGCTATCATTACCTGATCCTGGGGAAAAGCATAATTCATTTTATCAAAGTTTTAGGGAATCGAATGACAAGATAATTCATATCCTCCAAATTCATAAGGATTTTTTGAAAGAATTTTACTTTGAATATTTTACTTTAAACATAAGAATCACCTGAACGACTCTTGATAAATAAATTTGCTTCCGATTCAAGAAAAATTAACTTTGCTTTAAACAATACCCATACATCATGTTAAAAGAAAATTTTGTTGAGTTCCTTGAAAAAAGCATCAGGTCCAACTGGGAAATAGAAGCCCTCGCCGATTATGAAGGCGATACTTTTAAATATAAAGATGTGGCTGAAAGGATAGCCAGGATCCACATAGAGTTCGAACTTGCCGGAATAAAAAAAGGAGATAAAATTGCACTTATCGGGAAAAACTCCTCTCACTGGTCCATGGTTTTTCTTGCCACGGTTACTTATGGAGCCGTAATTGTTCCCATCCTGCCTGATTTCACCATTGAAAATGTTCATCACATCGTTAACCACTCTGATTCTGTATTGTTTTACGCCGGAGACAGTTTGTATGAGAATCTCGACATAAAAGAGATGCCTGCGATAAAAGCAGTTTACAGTCTGACAGATTTTAACCCGGTTTTCACTCGAGACAAAAAATATAAGGGAATAAGCAACAAAATTAAAGATGAATATAAAAAGCGTTATCCCGAAGGTCTCACCGCGGATAAATTCAAGGCTGCAAAGGTGTCCAACGACCAGTTGGCGGAGATCAGTTATACAAGTGGAACCACCGGTTTTTCGAAGGGAGTGATGCTTCCGCATAACAGCCTGATCGCGAACATCCGTTTTGCGCATGAAAATATGCCGCTTGAACCGAGGGATCGTATTGTATCTTTTCTTCCCCTTGCCCATTCCTATGGATGTGCTTTCGAATTTCTTTTCCCTTTCACCCTGGGTTGTTTTATCACTTTTCTTGGAAAAACACCTACTCCTCCGATAATTATGAAAGCATTCAGGGAAGTGAAACCCAGACTTATCCTTGCTGTTCCGCTGGTCATTGAGAAAATCTATAAGAAACAACTATTGCCCGCTATTTCCAAGCCTGCTATGAAAGTCCTGCTCAAGGTTCCGGGCATCAATCAAATTCTGATGAAAAAGATCCGGCAAAAATTGACGGATGTTTTCGGAGGCAATTTCCATGAGGTAGTGATTGGAGGTGCAGCATTTAACAAAGATGCGGAAGAGTTTTTCAAGAAAATAAAATTCCCCTTTTCAGTGGGTTATGGAATGACAGAATGTGGTCCGCTTATCAGCTATACCAACTGGGATAGGACAAAACTGAGATCGGCAGGTCAGGTGGTTGATACCCTGGAGATGAAAATCGACTCCGATGATCCTTATAATGAAGTTGGAGAAATAATGGTGAAGGGAGAAAATGT
>CAZGTU010000241.1:0-4094 GCA_964528675.1 uncultured Bacteroidaceae bacterium | reverse complement strand
ATGGTTTACGATCAGGAAGAGTCTTTTTCTACCTCATTTGTAGTTGAATAGGCTATTGATAATTATTAGTTACAGCAAACGGACCCTTCCGGGGGAACCGATTACACCATTACCGGCGCAAGCCAGCTTTTGAGTGTGCCCTATGCCTTGCATGCCGGAACTGTGGAAGAGGCCAATATCATAACCTACGAAATTGGCGACTTTGCCCATGGAGGTGTTGTATTTTTTATTGAACCATGCGGTACAAAAGGGCTTGCAGCAATTGAAGACAAAGGTCGCCAATACATAACGATAACCGTTCTTATCATCCACCTGATGACAATACACAGGCATTCCATTTACAAAATAATGGACAAAGTCATCCATCTGCTTGAATCCTACCTGATAATTTACCACCTTTATATCCTTGGGAAAAATCGGAAGTATCTGTTGCATAACTGGTTTTTTTCGGGCTAATTTACGACATTTTTTTTCTGCGATAAAAAAAGCGTAACTACCTGATCCCCTGAGATGGGATCAGGTAGTTTTGAATTTACTATCTTTTCGAAAACCTCCTGAAATATATACCCCCGTCGCTCGTCCTTAGATGCAGGATATACATTCCCGTATCCAGCTGTGAAACATCCAATGAACTGGTAGCAGAATTACAGATCTCAGATAAAACTTTTTTTCCGCTTATGTCATAGATCTGCACCTCCTGCACATTAGACGAAGAGCTCAACATCTCTAATTGGATAAAATCTCCTGCAGGATTAGGAAAGACTTTTATACTGCTTTCATCAGATTCCTTCACGCTGATGGGATGAGGATTATTGGTGGCAAGATTGGATTTTGAAACCAAAAATTCATCTGAATGCAGGGATTTCTTTCCGGTACCACAGTCAGCAGGACCGAATATAGCTATTTGATAGTAGACATATTCATCTGGTGCTGAAAAATCACTGTATTGGGTATTACTGCTGCTTGAGCTTCCGATTAACTCCATGGAATCGGGATCCGTTCCCCTGTAAATATAATAAGTGGAGACCTCAATCCCTTCATAGGGCTGCCAGATGAGATTCCATGTATTTCCCTGTCCCTGGTTTATAGCCAGGTGAATGGTTTTATGAACTTCACTCATCTCGGAGAGGCGGTCACACCCGTCGAGCACCTGCATTTTGTACTTATTGGATTGAATATCAGGGAATGATTCTTCATCAACAAATTCTCCGGAACTCCCTGCTTTGAGGGACGCGATTTTTTCATAAACACCTGAGACTACAGTTTCTTTTAAAAGATATACAGAATCTATTGAAGGAGCGGGAGTGGGATCAAAATATATAACATTCTTATTGTCATCATTCAGACCAACCAGGCATATTTCCGGTTTAGGCACGGAATCCAGTTTTATGTTAAAAACTCGCTTTTCGCTACAACCATTATCAGAAGTTAGAATGGCAGTGTATTTTATATCGTTCTCAATATGGGCAAGCGTGTTTTTTGTATTGGTGCTGCTTAACCCTGTTTCCGGACTCCATGTATAACTGATATTACCCGATGTGAGGAAACTACTTTCTGCAGATAGGTTTATATCGCTGTTACAAGCAACTGAAAGATTCTTTTCTGTTGAATCCATGTTGACAGGTATTAACCTAAAATTTTTATAATTTTCAGGAGCATCAGGCACATCCCCATAGAAAATATCATCCTTATATCCATTTGGCAGGTAAATTTCATTACTATAGGCTGTATCCCGAAAAGGAAAATCATCAAGAGAAAATGACCAGTAGGGCTCTATTGAACCCTCTGCACCAATTAAATGTATGGAATCGTAAGCCGGACAATAGTAGATTATCTCTCCATGGTTTTCAAGGGTGTCAACCTTAATCTCCAGGATATTTTGTGCAAAAATACCGGTTGATGATACGAAACTCAGGATAACCGGAATGAAGAAATAAGCGATAAAATTGTTCCTTCTCATGGCAATGAATTAAAAGATTATAAGAAATAATTACGGTTATTAAGTTTAAAGGTTTAATTTAAAATTAATAATATTTCTTAATCCGGCAAAGCTTACGGTTACAAAAGAGACTGTTTACAGTTTACCTCTTCCCTTTTCCTTTCCGCTTCCAGCTTCCTCATGGTTTCAAAATTTCAGTCTCTAGCATGCAACTTCTGCTTCTTCTCCCTTTCAGCTTTGAGCTTTCAACTTCCAGCTTCCTCATAGTTCCAAACTTTCAATCTTTAGCATTAAGCTTCTTCAGATTACAGAAAACTCATGCAAAACATGTTAGACTCAAACCTTAAGCTTTCATCCATGGTCCATGGTCTATAGTCCATCTCACCCTTTCCACCTCATTATCTTCACCTCATTATATTCCCCGGCACAATCCTCAACATTATTGCAACAATTCTTGTATTCCAAATAAAATCAAACTCCTATATTCGTTGTGTGAATCTTTCAGGGTTCCGGGATTGATAAACTTTGTGCTCATAAATTACCATAGAATGAAACTACTGACAATAAAACAACTAGTACTGGCCACTGCATTCTTTCTTCTTATGCCCTCCATATATGCAGCAGAGCTTACCGGATATTACATGATTACCGATAGTGTCATCATGTTGCATTTCGATGACGGGTATATCGATTATCACGACCTGGGAGAAGCAGCATGGAATCATGATAAGCCTTTTATCTCAAGAATTGATCTGGACCTGGCAATGCAGCCTTCTTCATATATAATAACAAGCCAGGATGATTCGAATTATTCAACTTCCCAATCGCCGGTACATGTCAGCAGGAAATCCAAAGGAGGCGATTTTTCACCGGTAAACAATACCGTAATCATTCACGAACATTTTATTTATCTGAAAATGCCCCACCCCTTTCAACCCGGAAATTCCTATTCGATAAACCTGGGCGGTCTTGCTGAAAACCAGGAAACAGTGGAGATAGTATACGAACCACAAAATATGTACTCTCCCACAATACATACCAATATTATAGCATATTCCACCCTTTCAAATCTTAAGTTCGGCTATGTGTACCAGTGGCTGGGCGATGGTGGTCCTCTCAATCTTGACGGATATGAGAATAACAATTTCTACCTTCTGAATACATCCACAGGCGATACAGCTTTCACCGGTAAAATGACCCTCAGGAAAGATATTGAAACCGGAGAGCCCGACACTTACAACAATAATGACAGTCCATATTACACCATGGCCGATGTGTACCAGTGTGATTTCTCATCTTTTAACGAACCCGGAGAATATAAACTCTATGTTGAAAATATAGGATGCTCCTACCCTTTCGAAATAAAAGAAGATGCCTACCGCGAAGCATTCAGACAAACAGCCTGGGGTCTTTATCATCAGCGAAGCGGACCCGAAAGGACCATGCCTGAGTCTCCCTGGCCAAAGGGAACAGATCATATGCCCGGAGTGGATGGCTTTACAATTGAATACTCAGAATGGAGAATAATGGATGGCTCCAATGCTTTCGAGGAACTTCCCGCCCATGCTACCGGTGAAGTATTTCCCACCCACCCGGGCGAATGGATGCCCAAAGATCCCGAAGACTGGGGCTGGGGAGGATATTTTGACGCAGGCGATTTCGACAGGAGGCATGTGCATATGTCTGTGTCCGAACATCTTCTTTTCGCTTACGAATTGAAGCCCGAAAGCTTCATTGACAATGAACTGAAGATTCCCGAAAACAATAATGGCATCCCTGATATCATTGATGAAGCACGCTGGGCAATAGATATGCACAGGAGACTTCAGGGGCCAACCGGCGGCATCTGTGGCGGCATGGAAGAAAACGAACATCCCAAACCGGGTGAAAATTCAGTTACCGACAGCAGACCATGGTATGTTTATGCTGAAG
Organism: uncultured Bacteroidaceae bacterium; assembly: GCA_964528675.1. Taxonomy (GTDB): domain Bacteria; phylum Bacteroidota; class Bacteroidia; order Bacteroidales; genus CAYRTD01. The sequence goes on along the minus strand of CAZGTU010000241.1, from coordinate 223 downwards.
AACCACAGGCCTCCTACCACCTGGCTGCTGCCAATGCCCAGCTGGCATGGTGTTTTGCTATTGCAGGAGATATGAGTGAAAACGACAGCCTGATATCCCAGGCTGAAAGAGTGTATAACTGGGCTGCAGAAAACATGCGCGAAGGGGATGAGGAAAAAGTGGATGAATACAGGATGAGAGCAGCAGCATGGCTCTTCAGGTATACAGGGAAAGAAGAATATCA
>CAZGTU010000240.1:0-4105 GCA_964528675.1 uncultured Bacteroidaceae bacterium | reverse complement strand
AATTCCTGAAAAATACTTCCTCATTGTCATTGTCAACCGTTTACCGGTTACTTTTTACCGTTTACCAGGAACACGGCCAATAATAGTTAGATACCTGAATATGCGGCTCCGCCGCTGGAGAACTGCCCACACCCTACTTCTGAAAAGCATCATCAAAAGATTGCCCCGAAGGTTTAAAATCAATGCTTTTTACAAATTCGCATGACTCCTTTGCTCCGTGTTCACGATCCATTCCAGAGTCTTCCCATTCCACCGAGAGGGGACCGTCGTAACCAATATAATTCAATGCCCTGATGATAGGTTCAAAATCCACATCCCCCCTGCCGGGACTAACGAATGTCCAAAAACGGCGATGATCTCCAAATTCAGTATGACCGCCAAAAACACCTGCTTCTTTGGGTGTATCCGACCAGGCAGCATCCTTGATATGGACATGTACAATCTTTTCACTGAAACGGTATATGAACTCCACGTAATCAACACCCTGGTATCCCATGTGACTTGGATCGTAATTAAATCCAAAAGCTGGATGATTATCCAGAGCTTTGAGCGCTCTCTCGGCAGTGACAATATCAAAAGCAATTTCAGTAGGATGAACTTCCAGACCATAACTGACTCCCAGCTCTTTAAACCTGTCAAGAATAGGTATCCATCTTTCGGCAAAATCCTGGTAACCTTTCTCAATCATACTTTCAGGTACAGGAGGAAAGGAATACAGAAGCGGCCATATGGAACTGCCCGTAAACCCATTCACGACCTTTACTCCCAGCCGGGCTGCAGCCTCACCTGTTGCTATTATTTCTTTGGCCGCTCTTTGCCTTACGCCTTCAGGATCACCATCGCCCCAGATATAACCGGGAAGTACAGATTTGTGTCTCTCATCAATATTATCACATACCGATTGTCCTACAAGATGAGTAGAAATGGAGAACAACTGCAGATCATATTTTTCAAGCAGTTTTCTCTTCTCATTGCAATATTTCTGGTCAGCCTTATCCACCTCAAAGTGATCACCCCAGCATGCGAGCTCGAGCCCGTCATAACCGAATTCCTTAGCTTTTTGACATATAGTTTCCAGGGGCAGGTCAGCCCATTGTCCGGTAAATAATGTTACTGGTCTAGCCATAGTTATATAGTTTTTTTGTGAATTAATATTATAAATTCGTCCATTTAAGATCAGAATTATTCGACTCGATGAGTTTGTCTATAAAGACCATTCCCCTTAAACCATCATAAACCGTAGGGTAATCCATAGCAAACTCTGGGACTTCTTCTTTATCCAGCCGGTGCTGAATTGAAGTGGCCACATTGCGATAGATATTTGCAAATGCTTCAATTAAACCCTCCGGGTGTCCAAATGGCAACCTGCTGTTGTAATCCGTAATATCGTACACATAGGCATTCCCCGACCTGCGGATTTCCGTGGGTTTATCCAACCATTTAACGATCAGGGTATTCGGCTCCACCTGGTGCCATTCAATTCCTCCCTTTTCACCGTAAATCCGGATATTGATATTGTTCTCCTCTCCGGCCGATACCTGGCTGGCATGCAGAACACCTTTTGCCCCATTATCAAATCTCAGCAACACATTACCGTCATCATCCAGCTTTCTGTCTTCAACAAAGGTAGTAAGGTCTGCACATATTTGTGTTACCTGCAAACCACTGATATATTCAGCAAGATTGAAAGCATGGGTGCCAATATCTCCCATAGCTCCGACCTTGCCTGACTTTTTAGGATCAGCTCTCCACCCGGCCTGTTTATTATCGGTCTTTTCAAGGGGTGTACTCAACCATCCCTGTGGATATTCTACCACCACCTTGCGTAACTTTCCTAATGCTCCATCTTCAATCAGTTTTCTTGCCTCCTTCACCATGGGGTAAGCGGTATAAACATGGGTAAGAGCGAAGATCAAACCTGTATCTTCAACCAGATTAACAAGTTCTTGAGCTTCCTCAACGCTGATTGTCATTGGCTTATCAAGAACCACATGAAAACCATTTTCAAGAGCAAGCTTCGCAGGTTCATAATGCACATGATTGGGAGTGACAATACATACAAAATCCATCCGATTATCCGGATCCATGATCTTCTCTTTCTCAAACATCTCATGGTAAGATCTGTATACCCTTTCCGGAGGAAGGTGATATTGTTCACCGGCAATTTTGGATTTTTCAGGATCGGAACTGAATGCACCGCAAACCAGTTCGATCTGCCCATCCAATACTGCACCATTAAAGTGGACAAGCCCGATAAAACTGCCGGGCCCCCCACCAATCATTCCCATTCTGATTTTTCTTTTTTTCATAGTTTATAGATTTTGGTATATTATTAAATTATTGGATTAAACATTGCTCCTACTCATTTAAATTCTCAAGCAATTCGATAATGATTCCCATATCATCAGGTGTCTCCACATAACTGTATTGTCCGCCGGTCCAGCCACCATGCTGCACCTCTTCAATGCCCTTCATTTTAAGTTTTTTCAACTGCCCGTCCATTCCCTTAATCCAGAATGCAATATGATGTATTCCCCCGCCGGTTTTTTCCAGAAAATCATTCCAGGTGCTGGGCTTCCCCAGGGGTTGAATAAGTTCAAGCTGGATATTCTCGAGATTGAAAAAAGCGAGTAAACAACTTGCATCTGTTAATTCTCCCCTGTAAGTAGTCGGATTATCTTCAGGATTTTCAGCCTGAATAATATCCGGAGTTTCAACACCAAAAAGGGTGGCATAAGCTTTTGCTGCCTTTTCAATATCGGGCACTATAATACCCACCTGTGCCATAGTTTTTGAATCAATCATAAGATCATTGTTGTTATTGTTGATAAATGAAGTAAGGATCACACCACCAAGGAAAACAAGAATTAGAACCGGAATTTGGGTTAAACTTTTTTTCATAGTTACAATTTTAAATTTTTATAAAGATTCTATTTTAAGATGAATTCGCCAATAGGAAGAAACATCTTAATTCCTCATCGGAAAAAATCTGTAATAACAAGACGCTCATTTGAAACAGAAGTGCCTGATATTACGTAAAATAACTATTTTAATGTAAGACTGGTTAATTATCACCAATATACAAAAACTGGGAGAACTATGGTACTCTTTTTGTTATGATCAGATGAGATACCATGAAAAAAAGACACAAACCATTTAAGGAATCAAAATAACAGTTGAATATGAAATCAAGAATACTTAATTTACTGAGTGGAATTGCTGTCTTTATGATATTTGCAGCCCCCTCTATATCCTTCGATGCCATGGTTCCGGCATGGATAAGCCTTCCCGACCATATCGGGTCTATTGCAATTATTGACAGAAGTGAACGTGAAAAAAAGATTATCAATATCATTGAAGGAGGAATTACCGGAGAGAGGATCGGACAGGATGATATCGCCTCCAAAATGTGTCTCAAGGGAATATTGGTTCAGCTTAAAAATTCAAATCACTATAAAATTGTTCGAACCAATATCCAGATGAAAGGGAAAGATGCGCCGACGGATTTTGCTCATCCTCTTCACTGGAATTTTGTTGAAAAGATCTGTAATGAACATAATTCAGATGCCGTTCTGGCACTCGAATATTTTGACACTGATCATATTGGAAATCAATTAAAAGCAAAAGTCGGGATTCGTATTTATGACCTAAAATCCAAAAGCATAGTGGAAGAGTATGCTTTTGATCATAAAATATATTCCGATCATCGGAATCCTGATTTTGTCGATCTCGTCGCCAGTTATATCGATCAGGATGCAGTGAAAAATCTCAGTTATGAAGCAGGAATAATATACGGACAACGCATTGCTCCCTACTGGATCAGGCTCACCAGGAAATATTACAATCGCCCAAAACGATTCGATAATCTGGCATATGGAGCAAGAATGATGGAAGTGAATGATTGGGATGCTGCTATTCCTGCGCTTGAAGAAGCTACAAATTCAAGAAAAAGAAAAGTTCGTGGACGTGCCGCACATAACCTTGCTGTCATATACGAGATCCTCGGAGATTATGAAAAAGCAAAAGAATGGGCCCAGAAAGCATGGGGCATGCACCGTAATAAAGATTCTAAAGAATATACCTACCAGTTAAATCAAAGAATCAG
>CAZGTU010000239.1:0-4134 GCA_964528675.1 uncultured Bacteroidaceae bacterium | reverse complement strand
AGGGCTTTAACCCATTCAGGGTTAATGTTTTTACAGCTTACGCCCCATTCAGGTATCTCAGCCCGATCAAAGGCTTCAACCCACATGCTTACACAAAGTTTTATTGAAAAAAAATCCCTGAATTTTCTCCCTACATTCGCGTACCATATACTCCTTCTCCCTCTCACTCTCACTCTCACTCTCCCCCCTCCTTCATACTCAACTGTATCCTCTTCCTCACCACATCCACCTCCAAAACCTTGACCTTCACATGCTGATGCAGCTTAACAATCTCATTGGGATCCTTTATAAAACGGTTGGCCAGTTGGGAAATGTGAACAAGGCCATCCTGCTTGACACCAACATCCACAAATGCACCGAAATTGGTGATGTTGGTTACTATTCCCGGAACGATCATTCCGGGTTTGAGATCCTCTATTTTGAAAACATCTTTGGAAAATTCAAATACTTCGATTTTTGTCCTGGGATCACGGCCGGGTTTGGAAAGCTCACTAAGGATATCCTGCAATGTGGGAATTCCGGTGTTGCCTTCCACGTATTTATGGATGTCTATTTTTTTTCTTTTTTCTTCAGAGGCAATGAGGTCTTTTATGCTGCAATCCTGGTCCTTTGCCATTTTTTCAACAATATGGTAACTCTCGGGATGCACAGATGAATTATCAAGTGGATTGGAAGCATTGTCGATCCTGAGAAAACCTGCTGATTGTTCGAAAGCTTTATCACCCATCCTTGGTACCTTTTTTAGCTGGGAACGTTTCTTAAATGCTCCGTTTTCTTTTCTGTAGTTCACGATGTTTTGTGCCAGTACCGGACCCAGTCCCGAAACGTAGGTTAAAAGATGCTTACTTGCGGTGTTTACATTAACCCCTACCATATTAACAGCGCTTTCAACAACCTGGTCGAGGCTCTCTTTCAATTTACCCTGATCAACATCATGCTGATATTGCCCCACTCCGATGGATTTCGGGTCAATTTTCACCAGTTCTGCAAGGGGATCCATCAGACGGCGTCCGATAGAAACTGCCCCTCGTACAGTTACATCATATTCCGGGAATTCCTCCCTTGCAACCTTTGATGCGGAATATACCGAGGCTCCTGCTTCACTGACCACGAATACCATCAGGTCACGATCGTACTTTATACTGCGGATAAAATGTTCGGTTTCCCGGCTTGCCGTTCCGTTTCCGATGGCTATTGCTTCAATGTTATATTGCTGGACGAGTGTGTTAATCTTTTTCTTTGCTCCTTTCTTGTCATCCTGGGGTGGATGGGGATAAATGGTTTCATTATGCAGGAGATTCCCCTGGGGATCCAGACTAACCACTTTGCAACCGGTTCTGTATCCGGGATCGATGGCAAGAACCGATTTTTGTCCAAGCGGGGGAGAGATTAATAATTGACGCAAATTTTCAGCGAATACATTGATGGCCTCATCATCGGCTTTTTCCTTTGAAAGTGCCTTGAATTCATTTTCTATGGAAGGGGATAGTAATCTTTTATAGGAATCCTCAACCGCTATTTCTACCTGCCGGGATACGTCCATGTAGCCTTCTACGAACATATTATTAAGCAATTCTGTTGCTCTTTCTTCATCAGGTTCGACTGATATTCTAAGATAACCCTCCTGTTCTCCCCGTCGCATGGCCAGTATTCTGTGGGAGGGACATCGTTTTAAAGGTTCATTGAACTCAAAATAATCCTGGTATTTTTCTGCTTCTTTCTCTTTCCCTTTTACCAGTTTAGAAGAAATAACGGCCTGTTTATCGAAGAGATTTCGGATCACATTCCTTGCCTTTGCATTTTCGTTTATCCATTCCGCAATAATATCTCTTGCCCCCTGCAGGGCCGCATCTTCATCCTCTACTTCATCATTAATATATTCAGCTGCCCTGGAGAAAATATTTACCTCTTTTTGTTTCATTATGATCTTTGCCAGTGGCTCAAGACCCTTAGCCCGTGCAATACTGGCACGCGTTTTCTTTTTTGGCTTATAAGCCAGATAGATATCCTCAAGTTCTGTGAGATTGTCACATTCTTCAATTTTCTTTTTCAGCTCAGGCGTAAGCTTATCCTGTTCATCAATCGATTTCAGAATTGCTTCTTTTCGTTTATCAAGCTCCTTTAATTTGTTCAATCGGTCTTTAACCGTCCCGACCTGCTCTTCATCCATGCTGCCGGTCATTTCTTTTCTGTATCGACTTATGAAAGGAATGGTAGCTCCTTCTTCAAGCAATTTAATGGTGTTAGATACGTGCTTTTCTGCCAGGTTCATCTCCCTGGCTATCAATAATGGATAATCCTGCATCTTATATTTTTTAAATGGAACCCAAAATTCGGAAAAAAGGAGGAGAAAAAGAAGAGGGATGGGGGGAATGTTCAATGAATCCCTGTTTCCAGGAGCAACCGGTTGCCGAGCGGAGGTTGGTGAGCGGAGTCGAACTAAGCCGAGGTAAGCGAACTGGAAACAGTGGATGAATTGAATCCCGAGCGCAGCCGAGGATCTGTTAATTAATAATGTGGGGGAGCGGTGGTAATGAGCGACGGTTGGTGAGCGGTGGTTACTGAGACCGTAGAGACGACCTACATGGGCCTCTCAGAAACAACCTGATTAAAGATAACAGACCATGGACCTGTTTGGGCGTCCCGTATTGAAAATAAATGATCCTGGTATTTAAAAAGAAACCTTCAATGCTATTAGATGATGAATAGCTTTTAACAAGCCTTCTGAAAATCCAACGGCATTGAAGGATTTTTGGGAGTAAAAATTAAAATATTTTATTTATCCTTTTAATCTGCGCTATTTCCACCGGCAATATTTTTGCTTCTTTCAATAGATTGCAGGGCAAGATAATTATCGCCGAATTTTTTCATGTTTTCGATTTCATCATCAAATTGATCGAAATGTCTTTCCTCATCTTCAACGAGTTGTTCAAAAAGGCGCTTTGAAACGGAGTCGGCATTATTGGAACATTCCAGTGCCCAGTTATTATAGTCCTCCTGGCTGCTGGTTTCCATATCGGCAGCTTTCTGAAGCATTTCCTTAACATCATGTATTTTTGCAACATCTTCGGCAGCTACCATTTCAACCTCCCCGTCGAGAAATAAAATTCTTTCGGCAAGAGTTTCAATGTGAATCATTTCTTCAATTGCAGTTTTCTTAAAAAGACCTGCAAGCAGATCATATCCCTGATCATCACAATGGAAATGAAAATACATATACTGATGAACCGCGGCCAGTTCGTCAGCTACAGCTTTATTCAATAATTCAATACTTTTTTCTTTTTTCATGATAGTTTTGGATATTAGAATTCAACAATGAATAGACAAAATTAAAAAACTTGGGGGATTAGCATAATTGTTGGGGGATATTTTAGGGCAGGGAATGTTTGTGGTTTTCTCATGAATAGACCCTTCACCATACCAAAAGTTCATAAAAAAGCCATCCGGATAATCCGGACGGCTTTAGTTTGCTCGAAAATATTAACTATCAGTGTTTAACCCGGGCTAGCCAAGAATAATATCTGCATCAATTCCCAACTCAGACCTGAGCCTGCGGGCTACTTTTAGTGTAGGCTCGCTTTTCCCGCTTAAATATTCGCTTACACGCGAGGGACTGACTTTTAACATCCCGGCAAGTGCTTTTTGGGAAATTCCCAGCTCAGCCATTCGCAAGCGAATTATCTCCGCCAGGGTTGGTTTGGAAACCGGGTGATACTGTTCTTCGTATTCCGCTACCAGATCAGAAAGTAAATCCAGTTCGACAAAGTATTTGTTATCTTCAGGTGTGTCATTTCCTACTACCTGCAAAAGTTCTTCAATGCGCAGGACAGCTTTATCATATTGTATTTCAGTTTTAATTCTTGCCATTATTTCCAGCTAAATGTTTTTGCAATCAATTTTATCATACTCTGCATGCGTTCCAATAAACCTTATATAAACCTTTTGTGAAGAAAATATTATAATAGCAACCAGCCTGTAGTTATTTCCTTTTATATTAAAAACGAAACGATTATTGCCCGCATAATCAACACTGTTAAAATTTTTCTTAATATCCGACAGATTTCTCCATTCTGCCCTGGTTGTTTTATAATACCATTCTTCTAATGCTGTTTTAGAATCATTATGTCTTTCAAT
>CAZGTU010000238.1:0-4146 GCA_964528675.1 uncultured Bacteroidaceae bacterium | reverse complement strand
CCAAACTTCCCTACCCCTCCCCGGTCTGATGCTTTAATACAAACTGTGATGTAATGTGATGTTTTCTGGCATCTTTTTAATATATTGCGGGAAACATCATTACTTCTGGAACAAAGTAATTTCATACCGATTTATAAACGCCTGACAGGTTTTTACAAAGATAAAATTCTCAGACAGGAACTAGCTCCCGAGAGCAGGATCGATTCTATTAATAAAATCATGAAACGGTATGATGTATCTCGTGAAACTGCAAAGCTTGTACTTAAAAACCTTGTGGAAGAAGGACTGGCATTATCTATTCCGGGTAAAGGGACTTTTGTTACTGCAAATCAGACAATTAAAAAAGAATGGGGAATTGTAATCCCTTTTTATTCCTCAAACCTGCAGGAGTTAATCAGTCTTTTGAATAATGAAGCACAGAAGATCGGAAGAAAAACCAGTATTTTCCTTGATTATAATACTCCAGGGGAAGAGATCCGTTTAGTAGGCTCTATGATTAAAGAAGGGTTTGAAGCTGTGATAGTTGTTCCGAATTTTGACGAATCATTGACAGCGCAATTTTACAGAAAGCTCAATAGCTGGAAAACAAAAGTCATACTTATAGACAATACAATGGCTGGATCATTTTTCAATTATGTGATTCAAAGCTATGATCTAGGTGTCAAACGGGCATTTGATTATCTCCGTTCGAGAAATGAAAAAAATATTCTTTTCATTAAAGATGAGACATGGAATGGAAAAAACCTTGTCTATGACCTGATGGAGCAAACCCTTCGATCACTAACAGAAAAAGAGGATTGCACGCGGAAGCTCTATGTAATATCAAAATTAAAAGATCTTCATGAAGAAATATTTTCAATTTATAATATTGGTGGAATACTCACCTGCACGGATACAGACAGCATCAGGATAACAGGTAGATTAAAAAAATGGAATATTGATGTTCCCGGTGAGGTAAGTGTGGTTTCATACGGGAACACTGAACTTACAGAGTTTTTCAAACCTTCCATTACCTCTATTGATTGTCATTACGAAGAAATGGCATCTATGATAGTATCAATTATTCGTAATATTAATTATAATGAGCGAATACAGCATGTAATTCAGCCTGAATTAATAATACGTGAAACTTAAGCTAACTTTTAAGACCTTCGTATCACTATGGCTATTGCAAAAACAAAAGTGACAAAATATAATCTTGTAAAATTAATTAAACTATAATTACCTGAAAATCATGAAAGAACTATTCAAAAAAATCGCTTACTGTGTAGAATTTGGCAAAATTAACCAGGCATCTCCCTACCCTCCCGATATGAAGGGAGAAGAAGGTGCAGATGAATTAACAAAAAAGGCCCTCGATGAAGGAGCTAAAGCCGATGAAATCCTAACCGGAGCACTAATAGTAGGTATGGAAAAAGTCGGGAAGAAATTCCGGGAAAATAAAATCTTCGTTCCCCAGGTCCTGATGTCGGCAAAAGCAATGGAAGCTGCCATGGCTCACCTGAAACCTTTTTTTACAAGCGGTGAAGCCAAACGAAAAGGGGTATTCGTCGTCGGTACGGTTCAGGGAGATTTACATGATATTGGTAAAAACCTGGTTGCCATGATGGTGGAAGGAAATGGCTATGAAGTTATTGATCTTGGGGTGGATGTCGGAGCTGATCAATTTATTGCCGAAGTTGAAAAACACCCGGGAAGCATAGTAGGGCTATCAGCTCTTCTTACAACAACCATGGTGAATATGGAAAAAATCGTGAAAGAACTTAAAGAGAAAAATCCTGATACAAAAGTATGCATTGGCGGGGCTCCCATTACACAGGAATACTGCGATAAGATCAATGCCGATCTTTACAGTCCTGATCCACAGGGTGTGGTAGAATATCTTAACGATCTTGCTTCATAGGATGAAAGCATAATATAATAAGTAATGAAAGGAATAGACTTAATTCGTAAAGCAATTAAGTGCGAAACTGTAGAAAGAATCCCATGGGTGCCTTTTGTGGGATGTCATGCAGGAAACTTAATTGGATTAAAAGCTTCAGAATATCTCAAATCTGCGGATCATATGACTGAAGGTGTCTCCAAAGCAATTGAATTATATAAACCTGACGGAATTCCCGTAACTTTTGACTTACAGATCGAAGCTGAAGTTCTCGGCTGCAAATTGCAATGGTCAGATGATAATCCGCCGGCCGTGATATCCCATCCCCTTGCTTCAGGTGAAGTTTCGATAGAAGATCTTGAAATCCCCTGCTCATGCAAAGGCAGAATTCCTGAAGTGATGGAAACTTCAAGGAAGATCAAAGATAAATACCCGGATGTCGCACTTTATGGCTTGATAACCGGGCCGTTTACCCTGGCTCTTCATCTTATGGGTACTGATATTTTCATGAAAATGTTTGAAGAACCTGATGAAGTACATAAACTCATGGAATTCTGCAAAGAGGTGGGAAAAAAAATGTCCGAATATTATCTTTCATCAGGATGCGATATTATTGCTATGGTGGATCCAATGACCAGCCAGATCGATCCCATGTCTTTTGAAACATTTGTAAGTCCTTATGCAACTGATCTTTTCGATCACATACGGGATCTGAATGCCCTCAGCTCCTTTTTTGTATGCGGCAACGCACAGCAAAACATTGAAGTGATGTGCAAGTGCAGACCTGATAATGTCTCCATTGATGAAAATATCCCCCTGGATTATGTTAAGAAAATAGCTCTTGAAAATAATATCAGTTTCGGAGGTAACATGCGGTTAACTGTTGTTCTGCTCATGGGATCTGAAGAGGATTCCCGGCGTGAAGCCCTCCAATGCATGGATACAGGTGGGAAAACAGGTTTCATACTGGCTCCGGGTTGTGATCTGGCAATGGAAACTCCCCCGAAAAACCTGCAGGCAGTTGCTGAACTTGTTCACGATGAAAAGCTCCAGGGCGAATTAAGAGCTTCAGAAGCCAAGGTATCAGAAGTTGAAAAAATTGACCTTAGTCAGCACTGGCAAAAAGAAAAGGTGGTGATCGATGTTGTGACCCTTGACTCTTCATCATGTGCCCCCTGTCAATACATGGTAAATGCGGTTGAAAGGGCATCATCATCCTTTGGTAATGATGTCATTTTTAAGGAATACAGGATAAAAGACAAAGAGGGTGTTCGGATGATGGCAAGCCTTGGGGTAAAAAATATCCCGACCATAGTTATGGACGGTAACATTGAATTCAGCTCACAGATTCCACCGGTTCAGAAAATCGAAGATAAAATCAGAACCTATCTTGACAAAAAAATGAAATGACCGAATTCTACCTGATAAGCGGATTTCTTGGAAGCGGAAAAACTACGCTTCTTAAGAATATTCTGGATGAATTTTCTGACAGAAAAAGAATTGCTGTAATTCAGAATGAATTCGCTCCTACCGGAGCTGATGGGCAGGACCTGAAAGATAGTGGTAAAGATTTTAAGCTCATCGAGATCAATAACGGGTCTGTATTCTGTGTATGTCAGTTGGGAAATTTTGTCGAAAAATTGAAACTCCTGATTGAAAAATACCATCCTGAGATGATCTTTCTTGAATCATCGGGACTTTCTGATCCTGTTAACATTCTGGAAATTATTCAAGCAGAAAATCTTAAAGAAGAATTAAAACTTTCAGGGATAATATCGATAGTGGATTCAGTTAATTTCGAAAAGGGCATAAAAACCCTTGCCAGGGTAAAGCATCAGATCATGATAGCTGATGTTATCCTTCTAAATAAAATGGATATTTACAAAGGAGATTTTTCTGTACTTCAACAGGAAATAAAAGAAATTAATCCTTTTGCTGAAATTGTGGAAACGAATTTTTGCCATATTTCAATGGATTTATTGGTTTCCGATAAATGCCGGATACACAAGGCAGCCAGCAGATTCAAGGGAATGGATTCAGAAGGAAGACCGGGAATATACACATCAGTATTGCGAGTGAATGAGAAGATACCCGGTAAGAATCTTGATCCATTTCTTGATGAAATACAGGAGAAAAGCATAAGAGTAAAAGGACGAATCAATTTAGCAGAAGGAAAAAGCATTGCAATCCAAACGGTATATGGTCAAAGAAACCTGGTTGAGATCAGTCATCAACCTTTTCCATCTGAATTAATCACTTTTAGT
>CAZGTU010000237.1:0-4172 GCA_964528675.1 uncultured Bacteroidaceae bacterium | reverse complement strand
ACAACGGTTTTCAAGACCGCCGCATTCGACCACTCTGCCATTCCTCCGGGCGCAAAAGTAATATATTATTTTTAAATGGAAAAATAAATTCTGAAAAAGGCTGATGGATCAGTTTCAGGGTTGAAAAATGCTTCGAAAACTGCATTTAGACTGAGAAAATGTTAATTTCTTATTGATAAAAGGCGGTTTTTTCAACATTTCGGCTTTTTTTTAGCCTTAAATTTGCTAAACATCAGAAATACTCTATATTTGTATAAACTTTGACACTTTAATGATTTCTAACCCTAAAAATTATTTATTATGAACAAAGCACAATTAATCGATGCTATTGCTGCAGAAGCTAACTTAACAAAAGCAGATGCGAAAAGAGCTTTGGATGCTTTCGTAAAGACTACAACTGATGCTCTTAAAAATGGAGATCGCGTTGCGCTTGTTGGTTTTGGCTCATTTTCCGTATCAGAGAGAAACGCCCGAACTGGCAGAAACCCACAAACCGGAGCTCCCATTACTATTTCCGCTAAAAAAGTAGTTAAGTTTAAAGCCGGAAGTGAATTAGCAGACGCTGTTCAATAAAAAAGATATTTAATCTACCGTTTGCAGGGAGCTAAATGCTCCCTTTTTTTTTGGCATTATGTATGGATGAGGAATTATTGAAGTATCTGCAAAATTTTGTGACCAGGCGAAGAATCGAATTGTTCGACAGGATATTGGATATGCGGACAAGATACATCACTCTAGCTCTTGAGGATATTTATCAGTCGAATAATGCAAGTGCGGTTTTAAGAACCTGTGATTGCTTTGGCATTCAGGATGTTCATGTTATTGAAAATCGAAATGAATATCTTTTGAATACCGAGGTAAGCCTTGGTGCTGAAAAATGGCTGGATATATATAAATATAACAGAGAAGAAAATAATTCACTTTCTGCATTAAAAAACCTTAAGGACCAAGGTTACCGAATCGTTGCCACCACCCCACATAAAAATGATGTACTGCTCCGGGATTTTGACATCGGAAAAGGAAAAGTCGCTGTTTTTCTCGGCACTGAACTTTCAGGATTGTCTGATAGTATTCTCCAAAATGCTGATGAATTCTTAAAAATTCCTATCTATGGATTTGCTGAAAGTTATAATATCTCCGTTTCTGCTGCATTGATCCTCCAGGATCTGGTACATAAATTACATAATTCAGAAGTCAATTGGAAAATTTCTGGCGAAGAAAAAAATAGAATTAAATTAGACTGGCTTCGTAAAACTATTAAAAAAGCTGACCTTATCGAGAAAAAGTTCTTAGAGAGAAATTTTTAATTCATTGTTAATTTATATTTTACCATCCTTATTGCCAAGTATTCATTTTATTTTTTATCTTTGACAAAACATGATTAGAGTGTGATTAAAAACCTTTTTCAATCCACTAACAGTTAATTAAATGAATTGTATAATCATAGACGATGATAAATTATCTCGAAGAATTATAGAGGAATTTATCACAAAAACGGAAGGATTGCATCTCAAATATTCATTTGCTGATGCTGTGGAGCCTATTAATACCCTTACAAAAGAGGATGAGATTCACCTGATTTTTTTAGATATCGAAATGCCTGAAATGAGTGGTATTGATTTCTTGAATTCATACAAAAATCCGCCACAGATTATCATCGTTTCAGCGAAGGGAAAGTATGCACTTGATGCATTTGAATATGATGTAACCGATTACTTGCTCAAACCGGTTACCTATTCAAGGTTTTATAAAGCTGTTGACAAGGCATTTGCGAGATTCGAAAAGAATAAGGAAAACCTTATTGGGAAAGACGAAATTTTCATAAAAAAGAATTCAACCCTTGTCAGATTGAATTATGATGAAATTCTCTGGGTTGAAGCTCTGGAGAACTATGTAATCTTTAATACATTCAGGGAAAAATACACCATTCATTTTACCATGAAGGCTATCGAACAAAGGCTTCCCTCAAATAAATTCACCAGGGTACATCGCTCATTTATTGTTAATACTTCCAAGATAGATGTAATTGAGGATAATTCTGTAGTAATGAAAACCGCCGAGGGTAATAAGGCCATTCCCATTGGTAAATCATATAAAGAAAAATTAATGAGAGATATAAATCTTATCATTAAATAATGATTTCTTCACGTCAGCTTTTTTTAAATCATCTGGCTCAAACTTCTTTAACTCCCATGATGCTCGAGATTTCCTCGGCGCAGGGAGTCTTTCTTTTTGATAAGTTTGATAAGAAATATTTCGATCTGGTTTCGGGTGTCAATGTTTCTGTTCTCGGACACAAAAATCCATATATTATAGAAGCTGTTAAGGATCAGGTAGACAGGCATATGCATCTTATGGTCTATGGGGAATTCCTCCAGGAACCCCAGATTGAATATGCTTCACTGGTCACTTCCTATTTGCCTTCTCATCTTTCCTCGGTGTATTTTGTTAATTCTGGATCAGAAGCAGTAGATGGTGCCCTGAAACTGGCAAAAAAATATACCCGGCGTGCTGAAGTTTTGTCTTTTCGTAATGCTTACCATGGCAGCTCAATTGGAGCAATGAGTATTATGGGAAGTGAGTTCTATAAGCAGGGATATTATCCGCTGATGCCTGGAGTACAACATTTAACATTTAATGATTTTTCTGATCTTGAAAAAATTACCACCAGGACAGCATGTGTTATTGCCGAAGTCATGCAGGCAGAAGCAGGAATGATACTTCCGCAGAAGAATTTCCTGACAGCCCTGCGAGAACGCTGTGATCAGACAGGAACTCTCTTGATCCTTGATGAAATTCAAACCGGGCTGGGCCGTTTGGGTACTTTATTTGGATTTGAAAGTTTTGGTGTGGAGCCGGACATCCTTTTACTGGCAAAAAGTTTTGGTGGTGGATTACCACTGGGAGCATTTATTGCCTCACGTGAGTTAATGGAAGTGTTATCCTACAATCCTGCTCTCGGGCATATCACTACCTTTGGTGGCAATCCCGTGTGCTGTGCAGCCGGGAAGGCATGTTTTGAGGCACTGTTGGACCAGGATATTTGGCTTTCTACCCCTGAAAAAGAAAAGTTATTTCGCGATAAATTAACACATCCCTCTATCCACGAAATAAGAGGGAAAGGCTTAATGCTTGCCGTGGAGCTGGGTAGTGAAGAACTTATGCATAAAGTTGTTGAACATGGATTAAATGAAGGTTTCGTAACCGATTGGTTTCTTTTTTGTGAAACAGCAATAAGAATCTCACCTCCCCTGAATATAACAGAGAATGAAATTTCTGATGTGTGTGGACTGATAAACACTGCAATAGAAAAAGCAACAGCTCAATAAAATAACTATATTCTCGTTCTTCCCTTAAAAAATAACGTGATAAAATTTAGTATTTCAATAATAATTATCTTTAGTTACCTGTCGCTTAATGGTCAGGACTCAACAGGTATAAGGCGGATCATGAAGATCGAAAAGGAACTTCTTAAAAATTTCGAACAAATCTATGATCTGCCTGAGGCTGAAAAAAGAGATTCCATAAATAATGTAATTATAAAAAAGTTAAGTAAAGAATTGTCTACCTGGGATGGCTTTTATTACAAATGGAATGCCCTTGAGATGATAGGCAGGGTTTCATCTGATGATAACGAGGTGAAAGTTTTTAGTTGGTATCTACAGACCGGTCAAAAGAGTTACAAATATTATGGTCTGGTAGCATACAGTGAAAAAAAATTTCCCCTGGGAGAAGAAGTGTTTCGGGTTGTTGAGTTAAAGGATCATTCTGATAATATTAAAGATCCGGAGAATAAGAATTTAACCCCCGATAACTGGTATGGTGCCGTCTATTACGCACTTAAGACTTATACTCATAGAAGAAATTCATGGTATGCGCTTATCGGATTTGACTTCAACGATAATTTTTCCAATAAAAAGATTATCGAAATTCTTACCATCAATAAGAGCGGAAAGTTACAATTCGGAGGAGATATCCACCTTGATGAAGGTAAGGAACTTAAAAGGTTGATTTTTGAGTACTCCTCGGAGGTAGCTATGTCTGTAAACTATGATGAAAATCTGGGTATGATTGTGTATGATCATTTGCGGCCTTACCAGCCTTTTTTTGAAGGAAATTATCGTTTTTATGCTCCTGATGGATCCTATGATGGTCTGCGATTTGAAAAAGGG
>CAZGTU010000236.1:0-4174 GCA_964528675.1 uncultured Bacteroidaceae bacterium | reverse complement strand
TTAAAAATTTGAGTAGGTTTTAAATATACCGTATGTTGTACACCGTTTGTGATCATTATCCAGGCGATACTCCAGTCTTTATTATCTAATTCAATAATTTCTTCGAAACTAATTTCTTTTATGAACTGATAGTTTGGGTCGGAATAATCCTGAAATGGATATATGTATGCCCGTAACCTGTAATAGCTTATATTGGATAAATAATGGGCAGCTTTTTGCTCATCATTAAATATTAAACCACGTTTTTTGAGTTTTGCAATCTGATCCGTAATGGAAAGAGGAGGCTTTATACACTTCATGAAATATGCCCTCCATAAAAATCGAAAACCCACCGGGGTTCGCTGTTCAAATGGGAAGCGTGGTGAGTCTTATTGCCTGCAAATATACTAGGCAAATTTGATATAATTGCAAACATTTGAATAACTTTTTAACACATTTGTGTGCAATTCCAGAATTAATAAAGCTTTTAGGTATTTATATTTTTCTGAAATATACATCATCTTTTTTACAAGTCTACATTAAACGCTTTATGCAAGATACTCTTTTTCAACTCCCATAAATCATCAAGTTTTTTCAATATATTTTTTCAAATTTCCTATATCGTATTATTATGTCGTCGTTTTTACACTTGTCCCTAACAACGCTATTATATAATAGAACCTCCCTGGCCCATAGTCCATCATCCCCCATCCCCCATCACGCATCAACTTTTCCTCGCTAAAGCCGCTTAAGTCGCTTACGTCGCTAAAAACATCAATCCCTCCCAAAATAAAAATACAACACCCTCGCCGGCCGCTCATAGGAATACCTCACAAATATCTCATTCTTCTGCCCCATAGGACCAATCTGCTCTGCCTTTTTGAACTTGGTGCCTATCGGACTGATCAATTCCATGAATGAAATGTCGCCTCCTTCCGGGAAAACCGGATCGGTATTTTCATTATAAGCTCCTTCAGGATCTTCAGGAGTGAATAGCCTCAGGAAAATATCTTCTGTAGCTGTTGCGGCGTAAAAGGGAATATCATCGGTGATGAATTCAGCAAAATAAAAATTGGAATAAAAACCCTTGAACTCGGGGTAATCCCAGCTCTCTCCGGTTACCGTGTTGTTGTATTCCTTTTCCCAGTAACCGAATTGCGGACCTTTCATCCTATTTTTATATACCCTGTACGGGCCGTCGGCAAGCATATTCACCTGTCTGATATTTTCTTCAGGGAAGTCAAAGTTTGCCCCAAGGTAATCAAACTCACCTTTAAGGTTGTGATCATACTCGATCCTTAACCATCCATCCGGAGACATATCATATTGAATATACTGAATGCCATCTCCGTCTCCATACCGGGCGGTTACCTTTGAATGTCCGCCGTGTTGTGAATGATCAAGCCCCTGGAAAACCGAATTTCCATGGGTGAGAACCGGACCGTTTTTCAAGCCGGCCTGTTTTCCTTCAACAATAATGGAATCAATAATACCAGTCTCTTTGGAAATATATACTTCGGTTTCACCTCCCGAAAGAACCATATGAGAGGACCTGTCCTCCAGCTTTGCTGATGCGAGGGATTTTTCAATTACCATATTTTCAGCAAATTCCTTCGGAGTCTTGACCGGCCAAGTCCAGGTCATGATCTCTTTACCATGAGGATCAATGGCCCTGAGCTCAAAGAGTTCGGAAATTTTCTTGAAATTCTCCGGAATGGATATTACGATCTCACCTTTATTTCCCGGATCGAGCTCAGGAACTTTAAGACTTAAATTTTTTTCTATAGTCTTCATTTTTCCCTCTTCAAAGGTTTTCAAACTTGCCTCGAAATCACAATCCCTGAAATTGGTGTAAATAAAACGGTTCTCAACAGGAATACTTCCGTCAAATTTTGCAGGAAAGAATTCCATGTTGACATGCACAGGAGACCAAATTTCTTTTATCGTATAGTAACTGCCTTCTTTTTCCCTGTAAGGGCCTACAATACCATCAGGGGCCTGGCTACCGGCAGCATCTATGCGTCCGTCCTGATCTGTTCTCACCACTCCCTCATCAGAGAAAACCCAGAGGAACATTCCTGCAGTAATTTGACGGTTCAGCATCAGGTTCCAGAAGTCTTCCAGGCCGGCACCATGTCCGCCATCATAAAGTCCATGCAGGATCTCAGTAGGGAAATAGATATCCCTGCCATTAAAGAATAAGCGTGAACTGGAATTCCAGTCAATATAATGCCGGGTGTTCATGCCGTTAAAAATGGTCCATGGGTGAATGACCTTTCTTTTTTGCGGATCATAAAGTGCGAAATCATCGTCAAGCTCAGTGTTCCAGCCTCCTTCGTTGCCATTATCCCAGATTATTATTGAAGGATGGTTTACATCCCGGGTGACCATTTCTTTAACCAGCTTTTCACCAACTTCTGTATCGTAAGGAGGAGTTTGCCAGCCTGCAAGCTCATTCAGAACGAAAAGACCAAGAGAATCACATACATCTAGAAAATGCGGATCAGGAGGGTAATGAGACATCCTTACGGCATTCATGTTCATGTCCTTCATCAACTGAACATCTTTGACACTGAGTTCCTTGCTTAAGGCCCGGCCTGATGAAGGCCAGAATGAATGCCTGTTAACTCCTTTAAACATTATCTTTTTGCCATTCACATATATTCCATCTTTTTCCCTGATCTCAACCGTGCGAAAACCGAAACGTTCTGTGTGTTCATGTATTACTTCACCATTGTCTTTCAATAGAACATGTACCTCATATAAATGAGGGAACTCGGGATTCCAGGTTTTAACATCATTGAACTTCGTTTTGAGGGTCGTCTTTTCTGCATCTTTTAAAACGGGGACTGAAAACTCACTTCCTTTTGGATTTCCATCAAGATCGGTAAGGAAAGCAGTAAGCTGATCAGCCTTTTTAATTCCTTCAGTAAAAACTTCCATGTAAAAGTCTCCGTTTGCCTTTGCATCCAGGGCCAGTCTCTCAATATTTTCGCTTGGTGAAGCTTTCAGGTAAACAGGACGGAAAATTCCTCCGAAAACCCAGTAGTCTGCCTTTCGCTCTGCCTGGTTTACACTTTCATTGGAAGACATCTTGCTGACTTTTACCTCTAAAAGATTTTTCCTGCCGTATCTCAGCTTATCTGAAATGTCATACTTGAACTGGTAAAATGCTCCCTGGTGAATGGGACCAGCAATCTTGCCGTTAATTTTGACTTCAGTGTCGGTCATGGAACCAACGAATATAATGTCCACATCCTTTTTTTTCCAGGAAGAAGGGACATTGAAGCGATACCTGTATAGTCCTTCTTCATCGGCTTTGTCCTTATCATGGCCGTAGTTATACTCCCCAAAACCATGCAGTTCCCAGTTGGAAGGCACGGGAATGGTGGACCATTCACCGCTTTTACGACCCTCGGTGCAGTAAAATTCCCATTCCACTGCATCGTCAGTTCCTTTACCAGATAGATAGAGAATTTCAGATTGTTGGGCTGATAAGTCGAATACGAATGTTAAGATAACTAAGCTTAGAATGAAGTTTTTCATGGTAAATTTTATTTTGCCACAAAGACTCTAAAACGCGAAGAAAAATAAAGAATTTTGTTGAATTTGAGCATCTTAGGATTTTTGTGGGTAGTTGATTTTTGATTTCGTTTTCTGTTATTTTTTTGAAAGGCTTAAAATACAAATAATTTTCATTGTAACATGAGAAAAGGATAAACAGAATAAATGATACGTAAACAACCCGTAAATAATTAGTTCACATATTAAGCTGTATAGAATAGTCTGTTGAGGTAAAAACCCTTCCGCCGAGGCGGAGAGGGTTTGGGAGGGGCAAAAAGTGGGAATTGCTTTCAATATGCAACTAACCTGGAGTTTTAGTTTACTTTTTAGACAGCCTCATGTTCGAGATCAAAGCCTGCCCCGTTCTTTTACGGGAGCGCGCAAAAATTTTAAACTGCAGTATCCGCCGTGGTGAATTTGAGGATTTAAAATTTTTGCAGCATCGCAGAATCGAGTGATAACGAGCTCACGCCTGTCCACGGTACTCCGGGAAATACCACTGAAATTTAACACTGAATGAGTATTTCGGACATTATGGACAGACTTTTCTAATTAGTGATTATCAATTAAGGCGAATGTCTTATTAAACACTTTTCTCAGTGGACTCAATCATTAAAGACAGAATATTAGG
>CAZGTU010000235.1:0-4202 GCA_964528675.1 uncultured Bacteroidaceae bacterium | reverse complement strand
TATTAAACCAACCTAAAGCCCCACCTCCTTACCAACATACTTTGAAGGAGATACGCCATATTCTTCCTGAAAACATTTGGAGAAATAGGGAAGACTATCGAAACCTACAGCATAAGCTACCTCCGTAATGTTCATACTACCTTCGGCTAACAGTTCAGTGGCCTTCTTTAATCTTACTTTGCGTATAAAAACATTTACCGAAGTATTAGCAATGGAATTAAGCTTTTTATATAGGAGAGAACGGCTCATGCCGAGTTTTCTGGTGATTATATCGACATTCAGGTTATGATCTGAGATATTTTCATGAATGATTTTCAGGAAAGCCTGAATAAATTTCTCATCGGTATTGGTTGGCACTACCTTCCTGAGTTCAATACCGTAAGAAGATAAAAAATTCCTTTTCAATTGGATACGGTTTGTGATAAGGGAATCAATCCTGGCCACCAATTTAGAGAGATCAAAAGGTTTTGATATATATGCATCTGCACCCTTTGAGTAACCTTCCATTTCATCCTCATCAGCAGTTTTTCCGGTGAGGAGGATTATCGGAATATGACTGGTTTCAATGTTGGTTTTCAGCTCCCTGCACAATTCAAAACCATCCTTCCCGGGCATCATTATATCACTGATGATTATGTCGGGAACATGATTAAGGGCTTTCTTCATACCCATATTACCGTCAAAAGCTGTGAATACTCTATAATTCAATGATAACTCAGCTTTTAAAATACTGCAAATATCCTTATCATCATCAATTACCAGAACCGAGTAAGTCGAACCCGCGTCTGAAGATCTATCATCATCCCCAAAATTATTTAATTGATTCTGCTGATCTATATCAGTTTGCAGCCGACTATCATACACCATTTTATTGTTCTCCTGAATTTCGACTTTTTGTTCAGCAGTATAAAGGTTTTCATCCAAAGGAAATTCCACAATTACTTTTGTATATGTTTCTTCATAGCCATCCTTACCTGCCTGACTCTGGATAGTGATATTTCCATTATGAAGACTCACAAATTCCCTGACAATAGAAAGTCCTATGCCTGTACCACCCTGATTGTATGATCCTTTTACATTTGAATAGGAAAAACGATCGAAAATATTTTTGATCCTGGAATCGGGGATTCCTCTTCCGTTATCCCTGATAATCCACTGTACAAAATCACTATTTATTTTCTTAAGATTCTTTTTCCGTACCTGTTTAATTTCTATCTTGATTTCACTGTCATCGGGACTATACTTTAATGCATTGGAAATAAGATTGAAAAATATCTTATCCATTTTGTCCCTGTCGAAATAGAATTCAATTTCGTCAGCCGGAAAGTCAGTTACGAGTTTAATATTTTTCTGTTCGAACTGATAACTGAAAAAGTCAAGAATATTAGAAGTCAGATTTTTGATTCCCAATTTTGCGACCTGCATATCAGTCTTATTCAACTCAATCTTTCTAAAATCAAATAACTGATTCATGATCCGGATAAGACGGTCAACATTCCTTGAGATCATATTCAACTCTTCAACAGATGGTTGAGCTTTATTTTCCTGATACCGTCTCAATATATTTTTCAAAGGTACAGAAATAAGGGTAAGGGGAGTTTTGAGCTCATGAGATACATTCATAAAAAAACGGGTTCGCAGATCACGTAACCTGTCCTGTTGCTCAACCTGGATGCGCATTTTGGCTTTTTCAACAGAAATCTTAATCAAATACAGAGAAATAGCAATAATCATTAGAAAATAAAGAATCAGGGCATAGTTCGATTTCCAGAACGGTGGTATAATTTTCAATTCCACCCCGGCAGGCTCCGGATTCCAGATACCATAACTATTAGCCCCTTTTACTTTAAAAGTATAATTGCCGGGTCTGAGACTGTTAAAGTAAACAATATTGCGGGTTCCCATATCTCTCCACTCATCATCAAATCCTTCTAATTTGTATTGATACCGGTTTTTCTCCGGATTTAGAAAATCAAGTGCCACAAATTCAAAGCCTATCATGCTGTACTTTTGCTTGATCCTGATCAAATCCGTATATCTGATATGCTTGTCAAGGTAAAAGTCATCCTTCTCCTTTTTTTCTTCCCTTTTCCTGACTTCCACCCTCTTATCAAACACAAAAAGATTTGTTAGTACAATTTTTGGAGGTATGCTGTCAATTTTAATATTTTCGGGTTCAAAATACGTATAGCCAAAAAAACCACCGAAATACATCATCCCGTCTTCAGAAAAGAAAGTTGAATGAAGACTGAAATCATTCGTATTCAATCCATGATTCATATCATAATTGGTAATATTGAATTCATATCTTTCTGATGGTTGAAATCGTGCTATACCATTGTTGGTTGAAACCCATATGATTTGATTATTGTCTTCATTAATAGCCTGAATTTCATTATTCAGGAGGCCGTTATTCTGATCAAATATCATAAGTTCGGTAAAATCAGAAGAAAGAAAATTTAGCCCATTCTTACTCCCCAGCCATATATTACCCCGGGAGTCAATAAATACCGTGGAAATTGAATTAGCCGAAAGGAAATGCAAACTGGACTGGCTTTGATTAAAGTGATAATAGTTTCTGGTGGTAAAATTATAATAGTAAGCTCCCAGGCTACTGGCCATCCAAAGATTATACTCCTCATCAAAATCTATATCGAAAGCCCAGGTTTGATTAAAAACTCTGGGAATATCCGGTATAACTTTAGTAATTACTTCGAATTTTTCCTCACCTTCCTCTTGAATATAAATTCCCTTTCCATGAATCGCTATCCAAATATTACCTTTATCGTCTTCCTTTACAGCCCTTACGTCAGTGCCCGGCAAATCCTGCACTCCTTCACCTGGATAATATTGTGTTAATTTATCCTTACGAGTATCGTATTTTAGCAGACCATTAACATAGGTTCCGATCCAGATATTTTCTTTTGAATCTTCATATATACAGAAAACTTCACCAATCTGAGATGAGGGTTGTAACTGCTCTTTTCCCGGTAAAGAATGAAGTTTGTTATTGTTTTCATCAAGAATTTCAAAACCATTGGACATACCCAACCATAAGTGGTTTTGATCGTCCTTGTAGATAGCCCTGATATCCAAATCCTTTTCTGTTTCACTATTATATTTGCTATAAGTGAAAAAACCTTTATTTCTATAAGCTACATTAAGCCCTTTTACAGTGCCAATCCAGAGATTACCCTGCCTATCCCTGAAAATATCAAGTACAGAGTTTGAAGATAAACTTTTAGAATTCAACAAGTCTTCCGAGTAGGAGCGTATCTGACCTGTAGAAATATCAAGAATTTTTAGCCCGTCTGAAGTTCCGACATATAGCATATTTTCTTCCTTAAGAAGGGTCGTAGTATGTGAAAGATCATCAACCAGATCATACATGAATTGTTGATTTGAATGAAAGTCATACCTGATAAGATCGCTGTTATATGAGGAGATATACAGAAAGCTATCGACCAATATCATGTCAGTAATCTCAGGGTCTTTCACATTTGGAGGATAGCGTATTTCAAATTGTGTTGTGAAATTAGTATTAATGTTAAACCTGAAAACAGTATTTCTTGAGCTAATCCAGCAACGATTTTCCCGGTCGATCAACATAAATTTACAATTTCCCTGCTGAAGATTCAGCTCTGTTTTAATTTCACCATTTTTAATGCTATACAGGTACCCTCCTTCAGTTAAAAAATAAATGGTTCCGTCCACGGCCTCATCTATCGATATAATTATGTTGAGGGGATCTCCGGTGGTAAGAAGCGGGTTTGGTATAAATCTTTGAAACCGGTCATAAACCGGATCATATTTACATAAGCCATTCCAGGTACCTATCCACAAATCGCCACCAGAAGATAAATAAAGTTTCCGAATTAAATTACTCGGGATAGAAAAAGTATCCCGGGGCACATGACTGTAGTTATGAAAATTCTCCCCATCAAATCGGGCTATTCCAAGCTCTGTTGCTACCCAAAGGAAACCGGATGTATCCTGGGCCATCTCCATAATATTATTGGTTGGCAAACCATCCTGTATGGTGAAGTTATTGAAAAGCATAATGTTGTCTTCACCATAACTTGCCGTAAAGATCATCAGCGTAATTGATAGCAATAACAGTTTCATAGATCAGTCCTCTTTATTGCAGCTATTGAAATGATTCTGATATAAATATAGAAAATTATTTGGGATATTTTTGGGAG
>CAZGTU010000234.1:0-4233 GCA_964528675.1 uncultured Bacteroidaceae bacterium | reverse complement strand
GTTCCGTAACCGCCTCCTTCCGGTAAGAAAGAAGCAGTGGTAAACTGAGTGCTTTCAGAGAAAATTACACCATAAAAGACACTATCAATGATATTTCCCAGAGCTCCGGCAAGGATGAGTGACACAGACAGAATCAATCCGGGATGTGATTTGATCATTATCAGGTGACGAAGGTATATAACAATGGCTATCACCGCTACAATCCGGAATAGGGTAAGGACAAGCTTACCGTTATCTCCGGGAAGATCCAGACCAAATGCCATTCCGTCATTTTCAATGAATTTAAGAATAAACCAGTTGCCAATGACATGAATATCTTCATACAACAGCATGTTTGTTTTTATGACAAATTTAAGGACCTGGTCGAAAAGCAGGATCAGCAATACCAGCAGTATGGATTTCTTTGTTATGCTCATAATATAAAAGAAACCGCAGAGAACAATTCGCTTCTGCGGTTTTCAGACAAATTTTTTCAGTTCTTACTATTTTCCGCCTTTTTCCTTTGCACCAATGCTCAAGGTAGCATGTGGAACGGCACGAAGTCTTTCTTTGGGAATGAGCGTTCCGGTCTCTCTGCAGATCCCGTAAGTCTTATTCTCAATACGAACCAGTGCAGCCTGAAGATGCTGGATAAATTTAGACTGACGCTGGGCCAGCTTACCGGCTTCTTCCTTGGATAATGTGGCAGCTCCTTCTTCCAGCACTTTGAAAGTGGGGGAAGTATCCTGAGTGTCATTATTGTCACTCTGGGTAATGGAACTTTTCAGAATATCATAATCTTCTTTTGCCTTTTCAAGCTTCTTGAGAATTATTTCTTTGAATTCCATCAGTTCCTCATCTGTATATCTCATCTTTTCTGCCATGGCAATAATTTTTTATTATTCGCTAAAATTAGAAAATATTTTGAAATAAAAAACTGTTTTAAGATAGTCTTGAAATTTTCATTTTTGTTTGTATATTATCATCAATCTCAACCTCGCGACTATCTTCGTTCAAACTATCTACCAGTCTTATGTCTGCGGCAAGGGTCTGAGAACCGATGTACTCTTTATGTTTTTCAATAGCCTTATTAATGGCTTCATTTTTTTCAATTTCAATGGTTATTTTATCGGTCACTTCAAATCCGCTTTCTTTTCTTATATTCTGAATGCGATTAATGAACTCCCTTGCAATGCCTTCATAACGTAATTCATCGTTAATTGTTACATCAAGAGCAATGGTTATTTTGCCTTCATTGGCTACCAGCCAGCCGGGAATATCTTCCGAAATAACTTCTGCATCGTCCGGTCCCAGCGTAATTACCTGATCCTGGAGCTTCAGATCAAAACTTCCTTCTCTTTCGTATGCTGCTATTTCTTCCTGGTTCATTTTTGCGATGGCTGCAGAAATTTCTTTCATCAATTTACCATAACGCGGACCCAGTGACTTGAAATTGGGTTTCACTTTTTTCACCAGGATGCCGGCTGTATCGGAGATATACTCCACTTCTTTTACATTCACCTCATTAAGGATCAGCTCTTTCACTGCTTCGAACTTTTCCTGGAATCCTTTTTCCATCACCGGTACCATCATCTTCTGGAGGGGCTGACGAACCTTGATGTTCACCTTTCTTCTCAATCCAAGTACCATAGAAGACACTACCTGGGCGATTCCCATTCTTTCCTCGAGATCCTTGTCAATGGACTCCGGCTTCGTTTCCGGAAAGTGAGCTACATGTACAGAATCGTCCTTATGTTTTCCGCTTGCACTGTTCAGATCCCTGAAAAGCTTGTCAGAATAAAAAGGAGCAATGGGTGAGATAAGAATGGCAATGGTTTCCAAACAGGTATACAAGGTCTGATATGCAGAGATCTTATCTTTTGAATATTCACCGCCCCAGTAACGTTTTCTGTTCAGGCGAACATACCAGTTACTCAGATTTTCAGTCACAAAATCCTGAATAAGCCTTCCCGCCCGGGTTATCTCATAGTTGTCATAATTTTCTTTCACCTCTTTCACCAGGGTATTCAACACCGATATGATCCAGCGGTCGATCTCGGGCCTTTCGTTCAATGGAATTTCTTCTTCTTCGAAGGTAAAACCATCAATATTGGCGTAGAGAGCAAAAAAGGAATAGGTGTTATAAAGGGTGCCGAAAAACTTCCTTTTTACCTCATCCAGTCCGTTAATGTCGAATTTAAGGTTATCCCAGGGCTGAGCATTGGTGATCATATACCACCTCAATGGGTCAGAACCATGTTTTTCGATGGTTTCAAACGGATCGACAGCATTGCCAAGACGCTTCGACATTTTATTTCCTTTACTGTCGAGCACCAGCCCGTTTGATATAATGTTCTTGAAAGAAACCGAATCAAAAAGCATGCTGGCAATAGCATGAAGAGTGAAAAACCAGCCACGGGTCTGATCCACACCCTCGGCGATGAAGTCTGCAGGGAAGAGATCATCAAAATTCTCTTTGTTCTCAAAAGGATAATGCCACTGCGCATAAGGCATTGCACCTGAGTCAAACCATACATCTATCAGGTCGGGTTCGCGAAACATTTTCCTTCCATCCTTCGAAACAAGCACGATCTCATCTACATGCGGACGGTGCATGTCGAATACTGAGTAATTTTCATCAGAAAGATCTCCTTCCTTGAAATCCTTCAGAGGATTCTCTTTCATGAAACCTGCTTCAACAGACTTTTCAATTTCCTTTTTAAATTCTGCCAGTGAGCCAATGCATTTTTGTTCCTTTTTATCCTCGGTTACCCATATAGGCAGTGGAGTTCCCCAGAAACGGGAACGGGAAAGGTTCCAGTCTACAAGATTTTCCAGCCACTTGCCAAACCTTCCAGTTCCGGTGGACTCCGGTTTCCAGTTAATTGTATTGTTAAGCTGGATCATTTTATCTTTCATGGCTGTTGTCCGGATGAACCAGGAATCGAGCGGATAATAAAGCACCGGTTTGTCTGTCCTCCAGCAATGAGGATAATTGTGAACATATTTCTCGATGCGGAAGGCTTTCCCTTCATGTTTTAGATGAACAGCAATATCCACATCTGTAGGAGTGGCATCTTCAGGAATGCTCTCATCATACTCATTTTTTACATAACGAGATGCAAAAGGACCATATGCTTCAACATTCACCGAGTCTTTCACAAATCCTTCATCCATATTTTCAATGAGAAAGAAACGTCCCTTTCTGTCTACCAGGGGTTGGTTGTTTCCGTCTTTATCTTTAACGATAAGCGGAGGAATGCCATTTTCCTGTGACACACGGTAGTCATCGGCACCAAAAGTAGGAGCGGTATGAACGATACCTGTACCATCCTCGGTAGTAACAAAACTTCCGGTAACCACTCTGAAAGCACCTTTACCCGGATCCACCCAGGGAAGAAGTTGTTCATATTCCATCCCGGTAAGTTCTTCTCCGTTATATTCCGCGAGAACTTTATAAGGAAGGTTTTTATCTCCCTGTTTGAAATCTTCAAGTGAAAGGTCCTTATTCTTTTCAGGGAAATATACATGCATCAGATCCTTTGCCAGAATTACGGTTATGGCTTCTCCGGTATACGGATTGAAGGTTTTGATCTTTACATATTTTATGGAAGGTCCTACCGCCAGCGCAGTGTTGGAAGGTAATGTCCATGGCGTGGTGGTCCATGCCATAAGGAAAAGATCAGTGTCTATATCCTCATAGAACTTTGCTGAATTTTCATTTTTCTTAACCCGGAATTGCGCAACAATAGTGGTATCCTTCACATCGCGGTAGCATCCCGGCTGATTCAGCTCGTGCGTGCTAAGACCCGTCCCTGCAGCAGGAGAATATGGTTGAATGGTATAACCTTTATAAAGAAGATCTTTTTCAAAAAATTGTTTCAATAACCACCAGAGGGTCTCAATATACTTATTTTCATAGGTAATATACGGATCATCCATGTTGATCCAATACCCCATTTTGTCTGTAAGCTCCTCCCACTCACGGGTATATTTCATGACCTCCTTACGGCATGCCTCGTTATATTCGGCAATGCTTATTTTCTTCCCGATATCCTCTTTGGTGATCCCAAGCATTTTTTCTACACTTAACTCCACCGGCAGTCCATGCGTATCCCAGCCGGCTTTCCTGTCAACACGGTAACCATCGAGTGTTTTATAACGGCAAATGATATCCTTGATGGTCCTTGACATAACATGATGAATACCAGGCTTGCCATTTGCAGAAGGCGGACCTTCAAAAAATACAAATGC
>CAZGTU010000233.1:0-4272 GCA_964528675.1 uncultured Bacteroidaceae bacterium | reverse complement strand
ATGCCAATGATGAAATGACCTTTTATACCCGGCATGGTGATTATATTGGAAGAGTATCCACATTTGTCGGCATTGCATTGCTCCTGTATACCGTGACGGCTTTCCTGAGGAAGAAGGGCATGAAGCGAGTGGTTTGAGTGAGTCATTGAATTGCCCCGAATAAATTATATTCAGGCAAGATTTTTGTTAGATTGATATTTTGGCGAATCAATCAAACACCATATGTAAACACAAACCAATGAAACACAAAAAAACCATAGCCATTATCGGCACAATCATGCTGATATTTTTGAATTCCTGTGATATAGCTCCATGGGGATGCGTTGTCGGAAATGATCGTATTGCAACGGAAGATCGAATTATAGGACCTTTTACCAGTGTCGCTTCTTATGGAAGTTTTGTAATAAATGTCGAGAAAGGCACAGATTATTCCTTATCCATTGAAGCGGATGAAAATCTCTTGCCTTATATCCGTACAAATATCAAAGGCAATACCCTCATTTTAGAAACCAGAAGCGGAAAATGTCTGCGGTCACGCGAGCCTATAATCATCGATGTGGTTACTGAAAATATTGATGAGCTGAAACTTGCCGGTTCGGGAGTGATAAATGCGGATGATATTTCTGTCCGGGATTTTTCAGTGGAACTAACCGGTTCGGGGGACATCAATAGCCATAATATCGCCGTTGATTACCTACTTGCAAAAATATCAGGCTCCGGTAATATAAATCTCTCAGGAACTTCTGAAACCGCTGATTTTGCAATAACAGGTTCAGGAAACATCAGAAGCATCGATCTGATTACAGAACGATGTTATGCTGAAATCAGCGGATCGGGGAACATTTACACTTACGTTTCAAATCTTTTGGAAGTTACTATTACAGGAAGCGGCAACCTTTATTATGAGGGTAACCCGGAGCTTAAGCAGCGAATAACCGGATCGGGGAATGTTAGAAGATATTAGTGATAGTGATGGCTTTATGTTTTCACTTACCAGTTTTATAAAATTAAGCTTTGGGATATAACTCTTACAGCCAAATATCGATTTTAAAAACCTGAATCATGAATATAAAATCCTAATAAATACAAATCCTATGAAAAAAATTCTTTTAGTAACAGCAATATATTTGACTGCCCTATCTCTGAATGCCCAATGGCATAACGATGATCGCGAAATAAGAACCCTTTTAGGCAACAATACATATACATTCGGGGGCTATTTCGGCTTTGGAGGAGGATATGCTCTGATTGATGACAAAGATGCAATATTGATGTCAGGACGGGCAGTTTGCCTGATCAATCGTGGACTAGGATTAGGTTTTACCGGAACCGGGTTTATCAATGATTATCATTACGATGCTGTTCTTGATGATGATGTAAATCTTACCGGAGGTTATGGCGGACTGATCATTGAGCCCATTCTTTTTCCCAGGAGTCCGATTCATATCGCCTTCCCCATTGTTGCCGGAGTAGGTGGAATTGCCTACACCCGTTCAAACTGGTATCAGGAAGACTGGCATAACTGGGAGTTCAGGGAAGCATGGGTAGAAGATTCAAAAAGCTTCCTGGTTTTTGAACCCGGGGTGGAGATTGAACTGAACATGCTGAAATTTTTCCGGCTGGCAGGCGGGGTGAGCTACCGGTATACCACAGATATCGATCTTATTGATACCCCCTCAAATGTTCTCGAGGGGATAACAACAAGCATTACGGTTAAGTTTGGAAAGTTTTAGGTAAGATAGGAGAGGAATACCTTCAATTTATAACTGACCTAAAGATTTAAATGGCTTTTCAGATAGCCTTTTTTATTATTGATAAAAATTCTCCAAACCCTCGTCCAGAAACTCCAGGTAACTTTCCGCATTCAGGTCCTTACCCCTTGGTTCCGCAAGCAGGTTTCCTTCAGCATCCAATAAAACATACCAGGGAGTAGCGAATGTTTTAAAACGCTGGAGTTCAAAATAAACATTTTGCTTACCAATCGTCTTCAGGACCTCACCTTCTTCAGTCGTGATCCACTCATCTTCAGGCAACTTTGTCTTATCATCAGTGTACAAGGAAATCACTACATATTCCTCCTTTAACCTTTGTAAAACTTCAGGATCAGTCCATACCTGATTTTCCATTTGTTTGCAATTGCTGCAAAAATGACCGGTAAAATCAAGGAAAATTGGTTTGTTCTTTTCCATGGCACATTTGACGCCATCATCATAATCAAAATAACCTTTTATTCCATGCGGAAGCTCAAAAAGATCATCATGTTTTCCCGGGCCACAGTATGTTTCCGATTGATCATCCTCTACCATGGCTGTCTGGCCTCCCGTGAGAGAGAAACTCTGTGCTGATTTGGGAGGCAATAAAGCCGAAATAGCTGTTAGATTGGCCCCGAAAATACCGGTGAACAGGTACATGGCGAAAACAAAAACTGCACCTGCAAAAAGAAGTCTTGGCACTTTGATGTATGGCATTTCACTATCATGCGGAAGCCTGATCTTGCCCAGCAGATACAAACCGAGAAGCACACTCAGGACAAACCATATAGCGATATAAACTTCCCTTGTGAAAATATCCAGGTGGTAAGCCTGATCGATGGAACTCAGGAATTTCATACCGAATGCAAGCATGAGAAAACCAAGCACCACTTTCACACTATTAAGCCATCCGCCTGATTTAGGCAGATTCTTAAGCATGGATGGGAAAATTGCGAGCAGGGTAAATGGAAGTGCAAAAGCGAGAGAAAAGAAAAACATACCGAGAATTGGTTGCATTGCATCTCCTCCTGCGGCTTCTGCAAGTAAGGAACCTACAATGGGTCCTGTACAGGAAAAAGAAACCACCACAAGAGCAACCCCCATAAAAAAAGATCCCAGTAAACCACCCCGATCAGCCTGCTTGTCTACCCTATTCACAAAACCGGAGGGAAGCACAATTTCAAACATTCCCAGGAATGAAAGGGCAAAAATCACAAAAAGGATAAAAAAGATGATATTCGGTATCCAGTGGGCACTGATCATATTTCCGAAATTAGCATCCAGTCCTGTCAATGCGACCAGAGCTCCCAAACCCGTATAAATAAGAATAATGGAAAATCCAAATATCAGCCCTTTTATAATCACCAATGCCTTATTCTTTGTCTCCCTCATGAAAAAAGAGATCGTCATGGGTATCATGGGATAAACACAGGGTGTAAGTATCGCTGCCAGCCCGAGAAGAAAAGTAAGAATAAAAAAACCTGTCAATGAGCGGTCTTTTTCTTCCTTCTCAGAAATTACAGCATCAGCTACCTCTCCGGCAGCTTCACCCTCATCATATTGTTCTATCATTTCTTCAGGCTCACCGGTCTCGACTTTCTGACCTTCATTTTCATCAGTCTCAGTCAGATCTGCGGCTCTATCTGCCTCAACTTTCCCTTCATCGGTTGGAATCACAACTTCCTCATCTGCGGCTCCCGGGCTGAATCCTTCCAGCCTGAAAACAAATTCTTTTTCAAAAGGCGGCAGACAGGTTTCATCATCGCAACACTGGTACTCTATCGCACCCTCAATTTTCACCTCATCGCCACTGAGCACTTTTATTTTCTGCTTAAATTTAGCTTCTTTGTAATAGGCACCAACATCAAATTGAAAACCCTCATCGTATTTTATTACAGCTTCCGAAAGCTCTTCTATATCGCCTATGAGGGCATAATTATCGTTTTTGGTAAAGTTAATGCTGGTTGGAATCGGACCGGCTTTTTCCTGTTCAATAGCATACATATGCCAGGGATCCTCAATTTCTGCAGTGATATATAAATCATAAACACCTTCACCAAGCGATTCAGACCTGAATGACCATGTAACCGGATCCATGTCTGACATCATGGGAAACTGTGAATAACTCAGGAGAAATGAGAAAAGGAGAATAAACCCCGAAAAAATTTTCTTCATGATATATATATTTTTTTGAATTTTCAGGCCGTAAAGATACAATAAAATTAAATATATACATTATTCAATATATATCATAAAACATTCATTGGGTAAAAAGTTTGGGATTTGAAAAAACAGTAAGATAATGAGTGAAAACTCACCATGCAGAAAATTCACGAATTTTTCTACTCTTCCAGCAGCACCTCATCACCATTTTTGTCGAATACTTTGTATTCAAGCATATTAACAGATACCTGGGAACTAACCTTTATTTTACATTTCAGTTCTTTGCTCCATTGGTAGCGGAGAGATTTTAGAAATCCTCTGTTAATATAGGCCGCAACGAAAGGATGGGTAACAAGAG
>CAZGTU010000232.1:0-4332 GCA_964528675.1 uncultured Bacteroidaceae bacterium | reverse complement strand
AGAGCACGACCTTGCCAAGGTCGGGGTCGCGGGTTCGAGTCCCGTTTCTCGCTCAAGATAAAAATCCCGAGAGGGATTTTTTTTTCGGTTGATATTAGCTTTTTCTGCCTGATGCCCGGATGGCGGTCCCGATAGCTATCGGGAAGGTATACGCGAAGGGACAAACATGGTGATGACCAGAAATGGTTTTATGTAAGAATAAAAAAAGCTTGTTCTTTTGGTATTAAATATGCCTGATGCCCGGATGGCGGAATAGGTAGACGCGCTGGACTTAAAATCCAGTGGCCAGAAATGGCCGTGCCGGTTCGATTCCGGCTCCGGGTACACAACCTGCCGGTTCGTTCCGATAGCCATCGGAACCGGCTCCGGGTACTGAATCAGAGTGAGAGTGATAGCGAGGATGCTCATGCTTTGCTCTCACTTTTTTGTTTTTATCCTTCCCCCTCAATATTCAGTTATCAAAACCTGACTTTTAATGTTTATTTGCATAATTTTGGGAACCTGAAATTGAAAAATACAGAACAATTTCCGGTTACGTTTTTTATACTATAAAAATTCCACATTGTATTAAATGAAAAACACCTATTTTGACCTTATAGAACAGAGCTTTTATTTTCCCCAGGAAGGATTTGATCTCAGGGATGGATATCTTACATTTCACGGAGTTTCCCTTAAATACCTTATTGAAAAACACGGAACTCCTTTCAGATTTATTTATTTACCAAAAATTGGAGACCAGATAAAGAAAACCCGGAACCTTTTTAATCGGGCCATAAAAAATACCGGCTATGAAGGGGAATACCATTATTGTTATTGTACAAAATGTAATCATTTTCATCACGTTATCCAGGAGGCACTAAAACATAATGTTAACCTGGAAACCTCATCGAGTTTTGATATCGATTTAATTCTAAACCTCTATAAGAACAATAAGCTCTCCAAATCACGAATAATCATTCATAATGGGTATAAAACGGATGATTATCTGCGGAAAATTGTTGAATTGCAGGAAAAAGGATTCACAAATTCCATTATCATTCTGGACAGTAAGAACGAATTGCACCGCTTACTCAAAATAAAAACCAGGGAAAAGATCAAGATAGGATTGAGAATGGCAATAAGTGAAGAAGCACAATCAGCTTATTATACTTCCCGCCTTGGTATTCCTCATGGCGAGATCCTTGATTTTTTTAAGGAGAACATCAGGGATAATGATAATGTGGAACTTAAGATGCTTCACTTTTTTGTCGATTCGGGAATCAAGGATACACTTTATTACTGGGGGGAGTTTCAGAAAGCACTAAAGCTCTATATTGAGCTAAAGAAAGAAAGCAAAAACCTGGATTCCTTTAATCTTGGGGGTGGATTTCCCATTCGCAACCACCTCGGTTTCGAGTATGATTATGAATATATGATCAATGAGATTATCAAGAATATAAAGGAAGCCTGTGATAATGAGAAAGTTAAGAATCCTGATATTTACACTGAATTTGGTAAATATACTGTTGGAGAAGCGGGGGCCATCATCTTTAAGGTACTGGAACAGAAGCAGCAAAACGACACTGAGAACTGGTATATCATCAATAACAGTCTTATGAACACCATACCCGATGCGTGGTCGATCCATGAAAAGTTCATTCTTCTCCCTGTGAATAAGTGGAATAATGAATATGGTCGAGCGAATATCGGAGGAATAAGCTGTGATCATTCCGATTATTATAATTACGAAGACCTGAATCAGGAAGTGCTGCTTCCAAAATATAAGGATGAAGAACCTGAACCACTTTATCTTGGTTTCTTCCATACCGGTGCTTACCAGGATTCCATCAGTGGATATGGAGGAATTAAACACTGCCTGATCCCTTCGCCCAAGCATGTAATTATTGACAGGGACGAAAAAGGAAATATTGTCGATTATGTTTACCGGGAAGAACAATCCGTAGGTGAAATGTTTAAGATATTGGGATACAATAAATGATCATGAAAAATTTTGGTGGCATAGAGGATAAATATGCAGACAGGAGGAATTCCTCTGTCTTGCTTCAATCTATACCTTACGATGGGACCAGCACCTGGGGAAAAGGAGCGGATAAGGGTTTTGATGCTTTTATTGAGGCTTCCAGGAACATGGAACTTTATGATATTGAAACGGATAGCGAAGTCTACCGAAAGGGAATTCATAGCTTATTTCCTATTAATGAGAATTCTTCGCCGGAAGCACTTTATAAAGAAGTTTTGAAAAAAACCAAAGAGCTTCTGGAAGAAAATAAATTTCTCACATTTTTTGGAGGAGAACATTCGGTTAGTATTGGAATAATTGAAGCTTACAGGCAAAAATATCCCGGTCTTACAGTTTTACAGCTAGATGCACATTCCGATCTTCGTGAATCTTATGAGGGATCAGAATTTAATCACGCATGCGCTCTGCATAAGGCATCCGTGAACACAAATCTTGTACAGGTGGGCATCAGAAGCATGGATGTAAGTGAGAAGGAATTCCTCGATCCCCGAAAATGTTTTTTTGCTGAAGATATGTACGGCAATATTGCCTGGATGAGCGATTCTCTAAAACTCATGGGTGATGAGGTATACCTTACCATTGATCTCGATGTTCTGGACCCCTCCATCATGCCTGCCACAGGAACACCCGAGCCAGGGGGAATGGACTGGAATACAATCATAGGATATCTTAAGAGAGTTTTCAGGGAGAAAAATGTAATTGGTTTTGACATTGTTGAGTTTGCCCCGATGAAGGATATGAAATCCCCGGGGTTCCTGGTTGCAAAATTGTACTATAAATTATTGTCATATAAATTCATGTTAAGCTGACAGATCATGAAAGAATCAAAAGGGTATATCAAGGAATTCATAGTTGAACATTACAAGCATTTCAATGCTGCAGCCCTGGTAGATGCTGCTGTTGGTTATGAGAAACAACTGGAACTGGGGAACAAAATGATGATAAGTCTGGCCGGTGCAATGAGCACGGCTGAACTGGGAAAGTCGCTTGCCGAAATGATCAGACAGGATAAAGTGCATATTATTTCCTGCACAGGGGCAAATCTTGAGGAGGATATGATGAACCTGGTTGCACATTCACATTATAAACGAATTCCCGGATACCGCGATTTATCGCCGAAAGAAGAATGGGATCTGCTCGAAAAAGGACTTAACCGGGTTACCGATACCTGTATTCCTGAAGAGGAGGCATTCCGGCGACTTCAGAATCATATTTTTGAGATATGGAATGAGGCAGATAAGAAGGCTGAACGATATTTTCCTCATGAATATATGTATAAGATGCTTCAATCGGGGGTACTTGAACAGTATTACGAGATAGATCCGTCCGATAGCTGGATGCTGGCAGCAGCAGAAAAGAATCTTCCAATAGTTGTGCCCGGCTGGGAAGATTCGACCATGGGCAATATTTTTGCATCCTACTGTATTAAAGGCGAATTGCAGGCTTCCTGCATGAAGTCGGGCATAGAATACATGATGTGGCTTGCTGATTGGTATACTGAAAATACGAACGAAAATAAAGTAGGTTTTTTTCAGATAGGAGGTGGTATAGCCGGGGATTTCCCCATTTGCGTTGTACCCATGCTTTACCAGGATCTCGAACGAACGGATACTCCATTCTGGGATTATTTTTGTCAGATCTCCGATTCAACTACCAGTTATGGGTCCTATTCGGGGGCTGTTCCCAATGAGAAGATCACCTGGGGAAAGCTTGGAGTTGAAACACCCAAGTATATCATTGAATCGGATGCGACGATTGTGGCACCCTTGATTTTTGGGTATTTGCTAGGGTGCTGACAGGGAATTTCACGCCCTTTGTTCTCATGGCATCTGGCAATAGCAGTTGGCAGTGGCGGTTGTTTCAATTCCTGGGGAGGCTATCGCATCAAACCCTTCACCGTTCACCGCTCACCGCTCACCGATTACCGATTACCGATTACCATCCACCGTTCACCTCCCTACCTACCCTCAACAACCACAACAATCTCCCCCTTAACGCCCTTTTCCGAATAATGCTCAATTAGTTCTTCAAGACTGCCGCGTATGGTTTCTTCGTGGATCTTTGATATTTCCCGTGAAACGGAGGCTCTTCTTTCTTTGCCAAAATATTTTGCAAACAGCTCAAGACTTTTAACCAGGCGGTAGGGTGATTCGTAAAAGACCATGGTTCTTTCTTCATCGACAAGGGCTTCTGCCTTTTTATTTCTTCCTTTTTTTTGAGGAAGGAAACCTTCGAAGCAGAAACGATCGGAGGGGAAACCTGAATTAATAAGTGCAGGAAGAAAAGCAGTGGGGCCGGCAAGTGTTTCTATT
>CAZGTU010000231.1:0-4337 GCA_964528675.1 uncultured Bacteroidaceae bacterium | reverse complement strand
TCGGTTAACCTCGTGGCCTTGAGGATCCAAAACAATATTAAACCGGGCAAAATCTATCCTGAGCGCTTCGAATCGCAATTCGTGTGCTTCCGGGCTGCTTTTCGGAATCCTCACCAGGCCCCAAAAGCCGTTACCTCGAACGGATAGTCCGCAATAGGCAATATTTTTGATATTTTTCAGCTGATCTTTAAGTTCTGTGAAATTTGATATATGTTTATTACCCTGAAAATCAATATCAAAGGCCATAAAACCGCTGTGTTCAAGAAAGCTTTTTTTGTTGCGGTATGAAAAAGTCCCAGCCGGGGTAATAGCTGGCAGATCTTTCTTGAGAAGCTTCTGAGTAACCTCATCCTGAGTGCTTCGGATGAGTTCCACCTTTTGGCGGTGCTTGCTAGAAGTTAGCCACGCTTTCAATGTCACGGGCCTCGGTGAAACTGCTTCCACGTCCCGGAAACCGGAAACTGTTATGTCGAAAATTGATTTCATGATATGTACGCTACCATTCCTAAACTTTTTCGCTCAATTAAAATTCCTGAATGTTCAAGCCTCTTATTAAACCTCGCCTTGCCGGTCGGTTTATACCCATCTTCTGAGCAAAAAATTCGGTATTGTGAATAAATTTCTTTTACAGGTTTAAAGTTTTCATTATCAGGCTTGTAATTATTTTCATCCAAAAACATAGCCACGCTGTCAGATTCTTTTTTGAATTTATTTAGCTCCCGTTCAGCGGCTTCACATCGTGAGAATCGCCTATTTTCCAAAACTCGCTTAAGACCTCCCAGGATCCAATTAAAAACGCCTGGCAGTTCAGACTGTATAATCTTTTTGGCTAGCTCAGAATCTTGTTTTTCTTCAGGAATTGTTACTATGAATGGCAGTATTAAAAACCGTCTGAAAAATGCCTGAGTATGCTCAACATCCCGTGGAAGTTCATTTGTATTGAATATAAGCCGGGCATAATCTTCTAGTATAAAGGCTGTTCCGTACGGCCTGCGGGCTTCAATCGGTTCACCACTAACCAGCGCTTTGAACCTGGCCGCTTCAAGATTGCCGTTAATTTCGGAGGCGTAATTTACCAGCTTATTCGCAATCTCAGCACGGTAATACCCTGAATTGTCTGTTAAGCTGCTCAGTGAATAGCTGCTCAAATTATCGTTTCCCTGGAGTGCTTTAACAATGTCAAAAATTACACTTTTCCCATTTGCTCCTGATCCATACAAAAGCAATGCTTTTTCTAGCTTCAGGTTACTATTTTTTATAAAAACATACCCTAAAAATTCGGCCAAAACGTTTTGCGCTGAAGGATCTGGCAGAACTTCTCCCAGGTACTTCATAAATCTGGGTGCTGTGGCCTCTGGGCTGTATTCATATGGGAGTAGGTAAGTTAAAAAATCGGTCGGATTGTGTTCCTTTAAGGTGGTCGAATCTCCTATATTAAGCGTTCCATTTTCTAAGTTGATTAAAGTATTTTCTTCCGTTCTTTCCGGCTCCGGAAGGTGTGCGGATACCTGAAACTGTTTGAATAAATCGTCCTGGAACTGATAGTGTCTTGCATCAAATTTTTGCACCCCCATTTTCTCCGCTGCCTTCCCCAGAAAGTTTTTTAATTCTCCGGGGTCAAGTAAATTCCAGTACAAGCCATTGTAAGTATAGAAAAAGTCCAGTTTGCGACATAGCCCGAAGTTATGAACTTTTGCAAGCCTTAAAATTTCTTCCACTACACATATTATATAGTGCTTTTTCTTTGGCGGCTGATCCGGTGCTAAATCTGCCATACTGCGGAAGTCCACTGGTTCAATTAGTTTTAATAGCTCTTTGAGTACCTCCCGGTGCTGGGTTGAAACTGTGTTAAGGTCAGAGGGTGCTATGGCTACGGTCGTGTTTTCCATCGCTTACCCTCCCAGGACTTTGCGCCCATTTTTAACCCATTCAATTAACTCATTCTCAAAGAAATAAAGCTTTCCTGATTGCTTATGAAAAGGCATTACCCTGTTTGAAACAAGCCTGTAGATTGTTGGCTTGCTGAGGTTCAAAAATTTTGCGGCCTCCTCTATGGTCATGAGCTTATTTTTCGGCGCTGGCTGGCTGGAATTGCTGGAAATTATCCTTCGAAGTTCCGAAAGCTCAGCTCTCATTTCCGCAAGGGTCTCGGGAACCTGTTCAAATGTTATTTTATTTTCTGCCATATCATTAAATATTTGATTCAAATATATGGCAGAGTGCTATAAAATGCTAAAGATTAATAGGTTATCACTTTTTTTGCACGGTGTAAAAAAGGGGAAAGATATATTTATTGTTGTAAGTATTTATCTTTCAGGTTATTATATTCCTGTTCGGCTTTATCCTTTCCTTCACCCTTCAATAGGGGTATAATTCTCTCAAAACGTTTTAGTTGCGTTTCTGCGTCTTTATGGCCGGAAGGCATCCTGTTCAAAGGGCTTTTGAAATCTCCATATGATTCCGCCAGCTTTGATCCTTTACCCACATCATATTTAGCCCCCTTTTCTTCCTTGTTTCCCTCGGTAATAGGTTCACTTTTATAATAGCAGAGTAGAGCAACCTCAGGCTGTGTTAATTTTTCCACAAAGGTGCTGCACAGTTTTAGATATGCTTCAATCCGGGCCGATAAATAAATGTCATCAACATCTAGCGGGTTAAGCCTGCGAATCTCACGGGCTGCAAATTCTTTTTCTGAAACCTCGTTTGAGTGCCTGTAATAAAAAGCCTCTTTTTCCTGCTTTATGCGTTCCCGTTCCTCGTATGTTGAGGGCCGGTCGCTTTCCTCAAGGATTATATCATCTGCAAGCGGGCTGTCAAACCGGCTGAGCAATCGCTGGACAAAAAGGTGCATCAGGCTTTCTTGGCTTAAATCTTTTAGCTTATAAAAATCTGCGTATTTTTCCATCATAATAACTTTTTAGCTGCATTTTTCCGGGCCTCCCGGTCAAATGATTTCAAATAATTCTCCGTTGTTTTTAGGTTGCTATGTCCCAGGGCTTCAGATATATAAGCCACGTTCTCCCCCTCAAGCTTTAAAACGGTAGCAAAACTGTGCCTCGCTGTATAGCTTGTTACCCGCTCATTTATGCCCACGGCCTTAGCAATTCGGCCGATATACTTATTTAGCAGCTTCGTGGCTCCCTTAATTTTCGCCATTTCCTGTGCTGGTGTTAACTTCCCGGTCAGGATGTTAAAAACATTGCTCTCCGGGGTTGCTGGCTTATTTCCCCACCTGTCAACGATTTCCTGTAACTCAGGCAGCTTTTCAACTATAACAGGCCGTGGCTTGCGATTGTGGGCGGTTTTGTGCCTGATAAAAACTAGTGAATCACTCTCAATATTTTTGTATTTGAGTCTGAATATATCGGCAAGGTTCATTCCATTGCTCAGGTAGCTAAATACCCATAGATCCTTATAAAATTGCTCCGGTGAACCTTCCAGCGCTTTATAATTTATGATCTTTCGTACATCCGTCTTTGATAAAGCCCGTTTATGGTTCGTACTCTCAGGTATTTCATATAGGCCGCTCTCGTGGTCTCCGAATGGGTAATATTCCTTTTTTACATCCCCCTTCTGAATGGCAATGTTAAACAATCTGCGAACACAGCGGATATGCATTGAAATGGTGTTTATACTTTTTCCTTCAATCTTCATGTAGTTCTCATATTCCGTGAGTAGTTTCTGGTTAATGGCTGTGAATGGAAGCGTTTTCTTTTTGTGATACTGCTTGAATGAAGTTGAGGCGCTGGTATAAGTCGAAGCGGTTCCCACTTGCCCGGCCTTTTCCAGATCTTTAATGTGATTTTTGAAGGCCGCAAAAAGATCTGAATAATCCGTACTATCAAAGAACCGTTTTTTGAAAAGGTCAAAGGTAAAAACCGGAAAAGATTCAATCAGATCCCTGGCCTCTTTCTCCTTATCTGCGAATTTTATTTTCAGATCCTTATATTCATTACGTGGCCTCTCTCCCATTACTTTTGAAAAATCTTCTTCGGTAAGAAAATAACCTATGTTGTAATATTGCCTTTTTCGCTGATAGGTCAAACGGATCTTAACAGGATAGGTTTCGTCTTTCCGGCTCCTCCGGGTATCTAAAATAATTGCAGTTGAAACTTTCATAATATTATATTCTATGTAAAAATGTAAAAATGTAGGCCTCAAAAAAGATATTTATTTTTTTATTTTGTTAGCCCAATTCTATACTAACTAATTTTTATTTTATACACAATTTGATACACAAATATAATAAAAATAATGATAATGATAATTAAAAATAATAAAGTATTTATTAACTTAGTAGCTGATATTCAGAATATATAACTAATGATGATAAACAG
>CAZGTU010000230.1:0-4354 GCA_964528675.1 uncultured Bacteroidaceae bacterium | reverse complement strand
TATTTACGTGCGGGACAATGATATTTTCAACCAGGACCTGGTAAGAGTGATCGAAGAGAATGGGGGAGAGGCACTCCTGACCTCCATGAGCGAGTACCTCAAAATAGTCCTGAAACAAACTGAAATCCGCTTATTCCACGAGGGAAGATATCTTGAACATTACAATCTCAGGTTATTGAAAAATCTCATTCCCCTTCTGGAAAAAAAATATAATAAATACTTTTCGAAATATATCCGCGATATTAAACCACTTAACGGGGAGTTGAACGAGATACTTGACCGTCATAATCTTCAATTGATGCAGCGGGGAGAATCGATCGATAATATTTTGAAAATTGAGAATCTCGTTCACCATTATGATGATATTTCCCTGTTCGTTCAGACCAATCCCGCTTACTGTTGTCCTTCCCTGGTAACCGAGGGAATGGCGTCCAGCATTGAGCATCTAACAGGCATTCCGGTCCTTTCCATCGAGTATGACGGGACGAAGGGAATGAAGAATGAGGGGGTGGTGCCGTATTTGAAGGTTCTTTAATACTTTTTACCGAATTTTAGTGTGTAACTTATGGTTGGAAATGCAATAAACCTCGATCCACTTTTATTATCGACATTCCATGGGGGACGGGTATATTCATCCGGAATATTGCCGAAAAAGTTGATCAGATAAGTAAGTCCGAACTGCCAACTGGCCAGGTCATTGTTTTTATTTACAAAACGAAGTCCTGAAAGACCATAAACGATGGTTTGTTTTTGAGAGAATGTTTCATTATAGAAATCATATTGCATGCTTGTCTCATTATACTCGTCATATCAGGCGCTTTGGGTGGTATTTAACTGGAAGCCATAATTTTCCGAAACAAAATAAACATAAGTGGAGAATTTTGCCAGACCTGATAAATTAAGTACGAAAGAATTGTATTCCCGGGTAATATCATTATCATTGGTAGTTAATAACCCGGCTCCGAAGCTTATATTGTTTTCTGTTGTTCCATGGGTATAAACCCCATATAGCAAGTTTCCGAAAAAATTACTGCCCCAGGTACCAAGTATGAATATATCACCAATAGCAAGAGTCGATTTGGTTCCAAGAGGTATAGAAACTTTAGGAGTGAGATAAAAAGGTATACCAATAAGAGTAGTTCCCATCCCAATGGAGAAATTGTCACTAATACCATACTGTATATCGTGAAGAAAGAAATACAGGGTATTATAGTAGAGTTCACCCTCTTTCAGATTATATGCAGAAGGAGAGAAAAAATACCGGCTGGTGTGTTCGTTCTCAATGACTGTATCGGGTGGCAATTCTCTTGCTTCTTTTTCAGGAAGGAAGTCTATCTCATCTTTCGGGTCTGAAAGATCAAGGGGCTGTGCAATTATGTCAGTGATTGCAAAAGAAAGTAAAATAGCCTTTTCCTCATCGCTCCCCGTTAAAAAGCTCTTCCCCAGATTTTTATGTCCAATTAATTCTTCCTCACAATTTTCAATTTTCAGGGCTGCATTTTCACCTGCTTTCAGCAGGGTTCCGTAATAATAAGAACAACGATTCCGGTAATCTACAACGGAAGTGTATTCAAATCCCCGGTTTTCCAGTTTTGTTTCAAGTTGTTCCTCAAGTTCAGGAGTTAAAATACCGGCCCTGTCGTTTATCACAATTAAATCCTGGGCAAAGAGAGAAGTAAAGGTCAGAGAGATAACCAGGGATAGAATGAAGGCTTTCATGGATTTTTTTCGGAAAATTAAGGTTTATGGGAGTTAAAAGCAAATTATTAGAACCATGGTTGATTTACGATGGTGGATAGGAGCGACTGAAGCGATCAAAGAGACTGAAGAGACTGAAGCGATGAAGGCGATGGATTAGAGCGTGGATGGCGAGTCACTTTGTTGGTAAGTCGCTTTGCTGGTGAGTTGAATAGCATTCCGACATGGTCTCTCACAGCGTTCATAATCAGTTGGCAGTCGATTAGCGGTAGATTCGCATATCCAGGTATCTAACTATTATTGACCATGTTCCTGGTAAACGGCCCGCCTGCCATTGCGCTGGTCTTTTGCATTGGCGGGCAGGTAAAAGGTAAACGGTTTGTTCTGCGATACAGAATTATTTTTCATGATTTAGGGAAGTTGGGCGAAAGAAATGATTATGATGTTTATAACTCAATGCATTAGGCTTTTACGGGATTTAGTTAGATAAAAGTCCGCCACTCCTCTGGCCGTGCGATGGCAGGAGGGAACTTATATGTCTGTTTTTGTGTAACTTATAAAATTTGTTATATGATAGTTTTGTCAATCCAGACTTTTGTACCGCTCACCGCTCATCGCTCACCCAATGACCCCAATCCCTCAATCCCTCAATCCCCAATCCCCAATCCCCCTAAACCTCCGGCACCGCCACCTCATAACTAATCCCCTCCGTAGCTCTCCTGTAAAATCCCACCAGCTTTTTATCGGTGAAATCGAAAAAGGCAGGGATCACAATGCTCCGGCCAAAAGCTTCGGCAAGCTCTGTAAGTTCTTTCTTTTGCTGCCATTCCATTATCGAGTCGATGGCATCTTTCTTAAGTCTTTTTTGAACGGATTCTTTTACTTCCCTTCTGCCTTCATAGGATTCATCCAGTTCTTCCCGGAAACTTTCAA
This sequence comes from uncultured Bacteroidaceae bacterium, assembly GCA_964528675.1. Classification (GTDB taxonomy): domain Bacteria; phylum Bacteroidota; class Bacteroidia; order Bacteroidales; genus CAYRTD01. The sequence goes on along the minus strand of CAZGTU010000230.1, from coordinate 1,723 downwards.
GCGCTTTTTCTTCTCCTATCATTCCTTCATCATAATCATCGGTGGTAAAATGAAGGTTGATATCCGGATCATTCATCCCATACCGTTTTTGCAATATCTTAAGAAATTGTTCCAGTTCATCCTCCACAGAAATATCCAGAAGGGGAGCAATAAATTGAAAGGAAAGAACAAATACCAGGTAAAGGTCCATATCCAGCTCGCCATGTTTTGCATTGAGCAGGGAGCTATTGAGGTAATGGATGTAATCTTTTTCAAACTGTTCTCTTTTTGCGGGTGAAAAGTAATGTTCCAACTGGGGTTTGCCTACATCGGGCTGTACCTCACCAAGTGCAATGATCTCATCAATTGTAATAGTATGCATTCGTTGCTGGGGAGACTGACTGGGTCGCATTGATAGTGCCATGGAGAAGTTTTGTTTATTTGATGCAAATTAGGGAAAATTGGGGAAGGATGCAATGGGGGGGAGGGAGGTTTTGCAGTTTATGCAGTTGCCTGTGGTGAGCGAAGTCGAACCATGCAGTTTACTATATTGCAGTTGGAATAACAGGCGTTGAAGATAAATTATGAATAGCAGGAGAAAAACCATAATTTTACTAAAAAGCCAAAAAGATGATCTCCTACCTGAAAACTTCCTGTTTTTGTTTTTTGTTTTTTCTATTTATTGGATTGAGTTTTTCTCTGCTTCTGATTGCCGGAGATAGTTTGAAGTATAATCCAGGGCATTACCTTGCTGTTAATCAACATTATGATCTGAATGAGTTTGAATTTCTGGATGAGCCTGCTGTAGTTGGGATTAATAAACGATACAACTGGAGGGATCTGGAACCGGATTCAGGAGTATATGACTTTTCGGAGATTCTTCATGATCTGGATCTGCTTAAAACTTATGACAAGAAATTAATTGTTTTCTTCATTGACAAATCTTTTGACGGAAGCCAGATCATGCCCGATTATCTTTCAGAACATACTATTGTTGAAAACAAGATTGTTGTTTCCAACCGTTGGGATTCTTATATAGTGGAAAGAATGTTGTTGATGGCAGATACACTTGCCTCCTTAATTGATAGTACTGATTATTTCGAAGGGATAGCCATCCAGGAATCTGCTCTATCTCTTTCGAAAGAAGCGCTTGATATGAATAACTATACTCCTGAAGCATATCGTGATGCTCTTATTTTAACCCTGAATGGCCTTTCTGAACGCTTTACCAATAGCAGGGTTTTTTGGTATATGAACTTCTTTCCATGGAAACAGGATTATTTGTATGAAGTAATCGATAATCTGACCTATGATAACCCGGTAATATGTGGTCCTGATATTCTTCCATACCGGGTGGGACTGGAAAGAATTACCTATCCCGTTTATTATCATTATTACGGCAAAATTCCACTTGGCTGTTCAGTGCAATGGAGCGGATATCAGCATCATAAAAATGATACCACTATCAATGAAGAATCTTTGCATCCTGAAGGTTATATTAAGATGGAAGAGATCTACAAGTTCGGACGCGACAGTCTGAAGTTGAATTATATATTCTGGCAATATATTAATTATCTGGGTGGCGATAAAAATAATATTTACGATGCTATGGAACTTATAAGGAAAGATCCTGTTTTTAATTGCAGTATACCTGTTGATTTCTGTCATAATTCAGTATTTGCTCCTGTAGGTGCCACATGGCATTATGATGAAAGATTCTTTGGTTTCAATTTCGGGCATGATG
>CAZGTU010000229.1:0-4396 GCA_964528675.1 uncultured Bacteroidaceae bacterium | reverse complement strand
TTATGGAAAGTTTATCGTCCATCAAACCAAATTATCTATTTAAAAGAGCAATACATTTGTCAATCTCCCGCACAATGCTGTTAACTTTAATCCTGGCGTCATGCGCTCCCTCATCTCCGTCTGTCAAAACTTTCGCCAATTTTAAGTTGTTGTATTTATGCTCTATCTCTGTAATCTTTTTTTCTTGCTGATCATATTTGACCCTCAAATTCTGTAACTCTTGTTCCAGTTTTGAGTTCCTCTCTCTCTCCTTCTTAAGCGCTGTCATTATCTCTTTAACTCTGCCTCTGAGCGTTCCCAGTATTTCTATTTGATCAGCATTCATTTTAAAGCAATTGATTATTGCAAATATAACACTGGATTGTCAAATAAAAAAAAAACACCTTCTTTTTTCCACCAAACCCAGGAAAATTTTAGTTTTACATGCTAAAATATTCTATTAAAGACTTAATTGCTATGAGGAGACTGATCTTGCTGATGACCACTTTTTTAGTGTTCCAAAACATTACTCCACAAAAACCTGTGCCGGGAAATCATTTCATCTCACCTGTCGATTTAAGAATCTACCTGAGCGGCAGTTTTGCCGAACTTCGATCCGGCCATTTTCATTCAGGAATAGATATAAAAACACAGGGTGTAATCGGCAAGTCCATAAGGGCAATAGATGACGGATATGTTTCAAGAATTAAAATCCAGACCAACGGTTATGGTAAATCTGTATACATAAATCATCCCGGTGGGTATACCTCTGTTTACGGACACTTATCAGAATATAATAATGATATCGATGAGTACGTAAAACGCTATCAGTATAAAAACCAGATACATACCCTCGATATTTACCCTGCCAAAAATGAATTGCCGGTAAAAAAAGGTGGAATTATTGCTTTATCAGGAAATTCAGGTAGTTCATCCGGTCCACATCTGCATTTTGAAATAAGGAATGCAGCTAACCAGCATCCTTTGAATGTTCAGAAATTCGGATTTGATATTATGGATAATGTCCACCCTCGTATCTATAACTTCTACCTTTATTCCTTTGACGGAAAAAATAACAGAAGAAAAATCCAATCCAGGAAAAAAGTGGGTTTGCGCTTGCAGGGCACAACCTATTATTTAAAGGAAGGGGATACCCTTACAGTCGATTCTCCCGCATCGTTCGGAATGGAGGTTTATGATTTCCTGAACGGAACAAATAACAGATGCGGTTTATATTACATAAAAATGTATGCTAATGAAGAACTGATTTACCATTATCAGACAGATGAATTCAGTTTTGCCGAAACACGTTACATCTATGCCCATACAGATTATTATTTGAAAGAAATAGAGAACGAACGGGTTCATCTCCTGTTCAGGAGGCCGAACAATCGACTCTCCATGTATGCTCAACTTAACAATGACGGACTGATAGATCTTTTGCCAGGTGAAACGAAAAATATCAGAATTGATTTTGCAGATATTTCCGGAAATGCCCGTTCCGTAATATTTCCTGTTAAGAGAAAAGAATCGGGGAACCCTATGACCATTAATGAACCGGAAGAGAATATCACTTTTCAATGGGATCAGATCAATAGCTTTGAAAACCACCTGGTTAAATTGGAGATCCCAACCGGCAGCCTTTATGAAGATGCAGTTTTCAATTATGTCAGAATACCTTCGGAGAATTCTTTTCATCCCTGGATCCATAGCATAGGAGATAAAAATGTTGCCATGCATAAATATGGTAAACTCATGATTAAGGCAGAAGGCATTCCTGACAGGCTCAAAGATAAGGCATGTATTGTGAGTTATAGAGAAAATGGCACTCCATCATACGAAGGCGGTGAACTTCTTGAGGATGACTGGATTTCCACAAGGACCCGTGAATTCGGCAAATATGGAATAGCAGTTGACTCTGTTGCGCCCACTATTGTACCCATAAATTTCATACCAAACGGGAATCTCAGCGGTAAGAAGAATATACGTTTAATTATTCGTGATAACCTTTCCGGCATTCAGTCCTATAAGGGATTCATTGATAATAAATGGGTGCTGTTTGAATATGATCCGAAAAATGATCTTCTTTTGCATACATTTGATCCTGATATTATACAAAAGGGGGAAAGACATGAATTGGAGATTTACGTGGAAGATCCTAAAGGAAACAAGTCTATTTTTCATTCAGCCTTTACCTGGTAACATCTTATAAACTGCATTGATAATGGAGTTAACAGATAAATATTATGCCCTTGGTTGCATGTCCGGAACCTCTCTGGATGGGATTGACCTTGCATACTGTTCATTTATTTATAAAGATAATTCCGTTAAATTTGAAATTCTCCAGGCAGAAACAATATCCTATAACAAAAAATGGAAAAGTAGCCTTAAAATGGCAGACCGGCTTTCCGGGAGAGAGCTATTCAGACTGGATCATGAATACGGGAAATTCCTTGGAAAGATCATTTTGGATTTCACGAAAAAGCATTCACTGAAACCCGATTTCATTGCTTCTCATGGACATACAGTTTATCACGAACCCGGGATAAGTGGAAGCCTGCAAATTGGAAATGGCCACGATATTTATGCAGTTTCCGGCATACCTGTCATAGCAGATTTCCGTAATATGGACATTGCGCTGGGAGGCCAGGGGGCTCCCCTGGTTCCGATAGGCGATGAATACTTGTTTCCCGATTATGATTACTGCCTGAACCTGGGAGGGTTTTCCAACATCTCATACAAAAAAAATGGTATTCGTTTGGCTTACGATATCTGCCCGGTTAATTCCATACTGAATGATCTGGCAACGGCTGCAGGGATGGATTTTGATCGTGACGGAATTCTTGGCCGGAAGGGAAAAGCAAATCCCTTGCTTGTAGATCGCTTGAATTCGCTCGAATATTACCGGAAAACACCCCCGAAATCCATGGGCAGAGAGTTCCTTGAGCAATCCTTTTATCCTGTCATAAAAAGCTTTGATCTTTCAACCAGAGACTTATTGGCTAGTTTATATGAGCATATTTCCACCACGATTGTAAATGCCATAGGAAACAACAGTAATAATAAGGTATTGACAACCGGTGGAGGTGCAAAAAACAATTTTCTGATTTCTAAGATTGATGAACAAACATCAACAGAGCTGGTGCTTGCGGAAGAAACAATTATAGATTTTAAAGAAGCCCTGGTATTTGCATTTCTAGGGGTATTGAAAATGGAAGGAAAAAACAATGTTTTATCCAGTGCTACAGGAGCAAGGGAAGACAGTTGCAGCGGAATAGTATACAACAATAAATAAAACAAAAATGGAAAATTTTATAGCTTATAATCCTACAAAAGTGCATTTCGGTAAAAATGTAGTGTCTGATCTTGGAGAAACAGCTCGGTCGCTGGGGAAAAGAATTCTTTTAATGTATGGCAAAGGATCCGTCTTGAAAAACGGCAGCTATGATGATGTGAAACGCCAACTGGACTCAATTGGCGCTGAGGTTTTTGAATACAGTGGCATTAAACCCAATCCCCTGGTCACAGATGTTGATGAAGCTGCGAAGACGGGAAGAGATAATGAAGTAGACTTCATCATCGCGGTTGGAGGCGGAAGTGTGATTGATTCCGCAAAAATCACTGCCGTTGCGATAGCCTGCAATGCCGGAGCATGGGATATTATGAAAGGTAAAATAAAAAATCCCAATGCTATTCCTTTAATTGCCGTACTTACGCTTGCTGCTACCGGCACAGAGATGAATCCTATTGCTGTGCTTCAGAATCCGCTTACACGTGAAAAAATCGGTTATGGAAATAATGAAATGTATCCACGTCATTCTTTCCTCGATCCTTCCTATACACAGTCAGTGCCTGCCAATTACACGGCATATGGCATTGTGGATCTAATTGCACACTCATTGGAGGCCTACTTTGGCGAAGGAGATGCAAGTTTGTCAGATCGGTTTGTTGAAGCCATAATAAAAGAGGCGATGGACAACGGACTGGAACTAATGGATAATTTGAATGACTATGAACTGCGAGCCAGGATCATGTGGGCAGCAACAAATGCTCTTAATGGTTTGACATCCTATGGAAGAAAAACCGGAGACTGGGGAGTGCATGCACTCGGGCATGTTCTTTCTTTTCTTTACGACACACCTCATGGCGCTACGCTTTCCATAGTTTATCCCGCCTGGATGAAAAAAATGAAGGAAAGGATCCCTGACAGAATAGCAGAATTGGGCAGACAGGTTTTCGGAGTTAAGGACGCAGATGCAGCCATCAAAGGAATTGAAGATTTTTTTAAAAGAGTTGGAAGCCCTGTAAGATTGCATGAGGAAGGAATTACAAAAGAACGATTTGAAGAAATACTCAGCCTGATGAATCAAAACGAAGCCAGCGGCCGTGCTCATACACTTGATGATAATGACAGGAA
>CAZGTU010000228.1:0-4423 GCA_964528675.1 uncultured Bacteroidaceae bacterium | reverse complement strand
AAATCCCAATCTTACCACAATCCGTATCAAAAACCTTTAGCTGATTTCCTCCTTCTAACCCCCAATATTTTATCTCATCGGGAGTTACATGCAATTTCTCATACCGTTCAGTTGAGCCGTCTCGCTTGCAGAGATAACCAACATTATAAAGCTTATTATCCTTTATCTCGGGGAGACTACCTCCAATAATATTTATGTTATAGGAAATGGCCAACTCCGAAAGCTTCTTAACAATGACAGAAGTATAACCGGCCAGCTCTCTTATAGCCTCAGCCTCACTCAGGTGGTTATTCTCAGCCATTAGAGGAGCATCGAAAAACTCGGGAAATAATGCAAAGTCAGACCTGTAACCCGATACAGCATCCACAAAAAACTCTGCCTGCTGCAGGAGTTCATCCAGGTCCTTGTACGGCCTCATCTGCCACTGGATTAACCCTAAGCGGACAATTTTCTTAATGGTAAGCGGTTTTTTACTCTTCTTTTCATAGTAAATATTCTTCCATTCAAGAAGAACCGCGTATTCATTGGAATCTTCATCCCCTTCCAGGTAATTCTTTATGATCCTGGCCGGATGAAAATCGTTGGATATCTGAAAATTCAACACAGGATCATGGATCTCCCTTCTTCTGACTTTTTCAATATATTCCTTGGGCGTCATCTCATCGGCATACTGATGGTAGTTCGGAATCCGTCCTCCGAAAGCTACTCCTTTCAGATTCAGACGTTCGCATAATTCTTTGCGGTAATCATAAAGCCTTCTTCCGAGACGTAATCCTCTGAATTCGGGCTTAATGAATATATCAATCCCATACAGCATGTCCCCCTCAGGATCATGGGTCTTGAAACTGTAATTTCCCGTGATCTCCTTATAACTATGTCGGTCATCGAACTTATCATAGTCTACAATGATCGAAAGCGCGCATCCTGCAATCTTGCCATTGGCCCGGATCACCACCTGACCTTCAGGAAAAAGATCGATCAATGTCCTGATATGATACTCCTTCCAGTAAGAATCAGGCATATTGGTATAGGATTGTATCATGGTTTCCTTCAGCTCCTGGTAATCATCGAGGTTTAGGAAGGAAAGTTCTATGTTTTCTATTTTTTTCATGAGTATTGGAAATTAAGAATGGGTTTAAGGGTTTAAGGGTTTAAGGGTTGAGGCCTGGTATTTATTCTTCTTCCTTCCAGCTTCCAGCTTCTTCAGGGTTTAAGAGTTCATAAATTAATAACTTAGCAACCTCTTACTGTTCACTGTTCACCATTCAGAGAAGGGCTTAGTTGAAGATAACCGGTCCCTGAGCGTAGTCGAAGGGCCGGGTTGGAAGAGGTTCAATGGTTTATAAATTAAGAACTTGGCAACTGTTCACTGTCTACCATTATGGGTTCGCGGCTGCCATTGCACTGCTTCGCGTTGATCACCGGCTCCGTCTGATAGGCGGATCAGGCGACGGCTCGCGGGCAGGTATGGGTTTCAGCCTTCCTTAGCGTCCCTCATCGGCCGCCAAAGAATTTCCGACAATGCGAAAATAATTAAAATAATAAATGATTGTATCCAAAAAATACTCCAGCCATTGTTATTAAGATGGAGATTTGGAATGTTAGGGTTCAAAGAGAATCACTACTTTTGTCTCTCAAAATAAAAAACAGGAATGAATTTACTTATCACGGGGGCAACCGGCAATACAGGATATGAAACAATAAGAGGATTAAGAGAAATAAGCACAGGGCATAAAATCATTGCCGGGGCTTACCGTACTGAAAATGCGAAGAGTAGTTTATCTGAATTTGAAATTGATGAATTCAGGAAACTGGATTTCGCTGATCCTTCAACATTTGATCATGCACTGGATGAAATAGATATCGTTTTTCTTCTCCGACCTCCCCAATTGGCTGATGTATCAAAATATTTCGAGCCTTTCCTGAATGCAATGCTGGTAAAAAACATTCGCAACATTGTTTTTTTATCGGTGCAGGGTGTAGAAAACCAGAAGAACATTCCCCATCATAAGCTTGAAAAACTGATTCTTGTCAAAGGTATGGATTATGTATTCCTCAGACCATCATACTTCATGCAAAACCTTACCACAACCTTGATTCACGAAATAAAAACTGAGCGAAAGATATTCATTCCCTCCGGCAACCTGAAATTCACATGGGTGGATACACGCGATATCGGGCGTGTTAGTGCCCATGTGTTGAATGAATTCGGGAAATACCAGAATCAGGCCATCGAGATTACCGGCAAGGAACAAAAAAATTTTCATGAAGTGGCACAATTGTTAAGTGAGAAAACCGGACATAAGATTGACTATGAAAGCCCAAACCTGCTCAAATTCTTCATTAAAAAAATGAAGCAGGGGGTAAAACCCGCCATGATCTTAGTAATGATCATGTTACATTATCTCCCCCGCTTCTCCAAAAAGAAAAGCCAGACCAGCAGCAGTGTTAAAGATATTACCGGCAAAGAACCCGTTACATTGGAGGAGTTTATGGAAAGAGAAAAAAAATCTTTTCAATAATTATAAAAATTTTCATATCCTATCCCAAAATCAAACCTTCCGTGAGAAATCGCGATGGGCTCACCCTTCAGGAATGTTTTTAATTGAAAATATCCCGAAACAATGGTACGGGTAAGATCTTCATCGACATACAGAAGTTGCACTCTTTCGAATCTCAGCTCCCCCTCAATCAATTCCAGCTCCCGATTATGATCTCCCAATTTCAGAAATACCTGTCTTCCACTTTCTTTTAGATCGATGGTTGTATTATTCAACCCGGTAAGGTCATAATGGGAAGCCGGGGAATACCCTTTCACTGAGAACTTGAGGTCTACCTCCTGACCGTCCATCACTCCACGGAGATTCATATGAAGCATATCGGAGTTTACTATTATTTTTACCGGCAGATCGTAATTAGTTGATACGAATGGCCTCCGGTCAATATAGGCTCCAAAAGTATTGTACCCCCATTCAGAATAAATGGGCAGACCGGGATAATACGGATCTTCAATGAAAACAGTCTGAGACAATTCAAAATCATCCATCTTTTCACATGAAAAAAACAGAAAAGAAAATATAAGGCTGAAGAATAAGAATGTATATGATTTCATGCTTAACTTTTAGTTTTAATAGTTAATGGAAAATGAATTGAAAACTTAAACCCCGAATAATAATCTACTCTGGTAAGGACAAAATTATCTTTACTGAGGAAGGGTGAAGGCAAAAACACCTCAAAGACATATTCAGGCCTGCCGGGATTGGCTATTTTTAATCCTATGGCAGCATATAGACTGGAATAAAATTTATCAGGGCTGTTCCCGATTTGATCAAGAATCTCATCTTCATACACTTCCATAGGCTCTTCACGAAAGCCTATATTTCTTTCTGACAGGATATTCATAATACTTACCTCCGCACCAGCCCTTCCAAATAATCCAATATTCTTATATTCGAAAGGAACGAAACGTACTTCCAGCGGGATAGTAATGAAACCAGCAGATTCTTCCAGAAATTTCACCCTGGCGAACTTTGTATCGCTATCTACCATCGAGTATCGTAAATAGAAGAAATCGGCCCGGTTTGAGCTGTAACCTGTGATCCTACTCTTAAAATCAGTGTATCGTAAACCAGATGAAAAACCGATATTTAGTTTTTGATTAAAATATTCCCATTTTGCTCCAACAACGATTCCATAGGTTTCTGAGTATACATGCCCATTGCTGCTCTGATCAACATAGTACGAACTGATATTCTGCCTGATCGCAATATTTTCCCTGATACTTCCTTCAGGATAGATCATTCCTCCTTCGATGTGGATAAAACTCTGCCAGTTATTATCCTCCATAGCCGGTACATCCTGGGAATTTATTTGCAGAAATATCATGAAAAGAAGTAAAAAGACCGGTAGTATTTTTCTCATAGCTTACATTAGGTTTAAATGGTTAAAGTAAAAGATATTTATTAAGATGTAATATCCCGGTTAAAGGTTGCTTTTTAATCAGGCTCATTGAAACCACAATCTCTTAAGCCCAATAAACGGTAAACGGTGACAGTAAACAGTTACTATAGCCTTGAAACCCTGAAGAAGCTGGAAGCTCAAAACTGGAAGGCCCTTCGACTAAGCTCAGGGACCGGTTAAACGATTAAACCACTCATAAAACTTCCAGTAAAACCATTTCCTCATTATCTCACCTAATTCTCAGTTGGCGGTCCCTTAGCGGCGGATCCGCATATGCTGGTATCTAACTTTTATTGGAAGTTTTCAAAGTAAACGGTAATCGGTGATCGGTAATCGGTAATCGGTTGATCTCCACAATACGAATGTATTTTTCATGAATTATGGTAGTTGAATGAAAGAAGGGGCTTGACTTCTTACTCCCTACTTCTTACTCTCTACTTCTTACTCCTTACTTCTTACTCCC
>CAZGTU010000227.1:0-4514 GCA_964528675.1 uncultured Bacteroidaceae bacterium | reverse complement strand
CCAGCTTCTTCTTCCTCTTCTTCACAGATCCCTCGACTGTCGCTCGGGATTCAATTCATCCACTGTTTCCAGTTCACTGGCGTTCCTGGAAACAGGGATTCATTGAACTTTCAGCTTCTATTGGGTTTCAGTTGGAAGATGTACCTGTTTTCAAATTAAATTGTATTATTTTTGCAGCAATTTAGCAGGAAGTTGATATGAATAAGAAGAGAAAAATTGCTTTTAAAACACTGGGGTGCAGGCTTAATCAGTATGAAACTGATGCCCTTGTAACAAAATTCCATAATGCAGGTTATGAAATAGTAGAATTTGGTGAAAAGAACGCTGATGTAACTCTTATTAATACCTGCACAGTGACAAATCAGAGCGATCAAAAATCAAGAAACTATATAAATCAATCAGCAAGAATTAGTCCATCCGGCATTAATATTGTAGCCGGATGCATGGCCAACCACCATAAAGAGGAGCTGGAAAAGCAGGAAAACATCACCTATGTTATCGAAAATGAAAAGAAAAATTCAATATTTTCTCTTGTTGAAGCACATTTCAACGGGGAAGTTATCCATCCCGAGCACCTGAAATCTGATGTTTTCGGTTTCGAAACGGTTGAAAAAAGTCTTCATACCCGCACATCCATAAAAATTCAGGATGGCTGTGACAATTTCTGTACTTTTTGCATTATTCCAAGAGTAAGAGGAAGAGCAACAAGCCGGCCTGTAAATGACATTCTTGAAAACATTCGCAGGGTTATAGCAAACGGGTTTAAAGAAATTGTTCTGACTGGCGTGAATATCAGCAGATATGATTATGAAGGAACAAAATTCAATCATCTGCTGGAGAAGATCCTTGACATCTCCGGAGATTTCAGAGTAAGGATCTCTTCTATAGAACCCGACGGTTTCACGGATGATTTCCCTCAACTCTTTGATCACCCAAAGCTGGCTCCCCATTTACATCTTTGCCTTCAAAGTGGATCCGACTCCATATTGATGAAAATGAGAAGAATGTACAATGTAAGTTCATTTATGCATATCATTGATGGTTTCCGTAAGAGAATCCCGGATTTCAACTTCACCACTGATATTATTGTTGGTTTTCCCGGAGAATCAGAAGATGATTTTAACCGGACCATTGAAGTTGCAAAAGATGCAGCATTCAGTCATATTCACACTTTTCGCTATTCGATAAGGAACGGAACACGTGCTGCGAGAATGGACAACCAGGTTCCTGAAAAAATTAAAGCTGAAAGAAGCGAAGTGATCAGGAAGTTATCTCTCCAGAATGAAATTAATTACTATAAGAGCATGCTGGGCAAGACCCAGAGGCTGCTTATCGAAAATCCAGATTACAGGGGATATGTAAGGGGTTATGGTGAAAATTATCTTCCATTAAGGCTCCGGTCAAAAAAATACAACAAAAACCAGTTTATAAATGTTAAGTTGAAAGAGTTAAATACAAAAGATTCTCCGTTTATAAACTGTGTCCCTGCTTAAAGAAAAGGATATAATAATAATTCACAATTATTTCTAATTATCATATATTTAAGCCTTTTTAAAGGAAACACCTGACAAAAAAATGCCAGAAACAGAGAAAATAACAAGCATAAGCGGTAAACTCTATTATAAAGTTTTTCTTGCCGGAGCAAACAAAATACTTGAGAATCAAGATCTCCTGAACAGGATAAATGTTTTCCCCGTTCCGGATGCCGATACGGGAACCAATCTTGCATCAACTGTTCGATATATCATTGATCAGGCACAACCTCATGAATCTTTCAGAGAAACTTCCAATTCCATTGCATCTGCTGCTTTGACCGGAGCTCGAGGGAATTCAGGGATCATCTTTGCCCAGTTCCTTTATGGAGTGAGCCTGGAAGCCGGGGACGATGATTCCCTTAGCATTGAGTCTTTTGCTTCCGTATTAAAAAGATCAGTAAATTATGTTTATGAAGCCATCGCAGAACCGGTGGAAGGCACAATGCTTACGGTAATTCGTGAGTGGGCGGAGTTTATTGATCGGCAGAAGGACAACATCGATGATTTTATTAATCTACTATTAAAGGCTTATGAAATTGCTTCTCAATCTCTATCAGAAACTAAAGAGAAATTACAGGTTCTGAAAATCGCCGATGTAGTAGATGCCGGTGCCAAAGGTTTTGTTCTCTTCCTTGAGGGGGTGATTGAAGGATTTCGTAAAAAAAGTTCTTCACGGGAAATCATCGTAAAATCAACTCATATCAATAAACAGGCTATTCATTCGGTTAACCAGGAAGATTTCAATTTTCGCTATTGTTGCGAAAGTTTAGTGAAATCGGATAATATCGATCATAAATTGATGAGAAAAAGAATTGGGGATATGGGTGATTCCCTGGTAATTGCAGGGTCAGATAAAATGTGTCGCATCCACATGCACACCGATGAACCGCATATTCTTTTCGAACGACTGAGGGAGTTTGGAGTTACCAGTTATCAGAAAGTGGATGATATGGTGAAGCAGAATGAGGTAGCAAGTGAAAGAAAGTATAAAATAGCCCTGGTAACTGATTCCACAAGTGACCTCCCACAGAAGATTATTGATAAGTACCAGATCCATGTGGTTCCTTTAAACCTTCATTTTGGAGAAAACCAATACCTGGATAAGGTTACCCTCCATACTTCCCAATTCTTTGACCTGATTGACAGAGAAAAAAAATTTCCAACCACCTCTCAACCTTCGGAGCAACAATTTCAGAATTTATATTCCTTGCTGGCCACTCACTATGACTCGGTGATTTCCGTCCATATATCAAAAAAATTCAGCGGAACATGGCAAAATAGTAAAAGGGCTGCTGAAAAAATCAGTGAAGAAACAGGAAAAAAAATTAGTGTGCTTGATTCCATGCATGTCTCAGGATCACTGGGATTGCTGACATTAAGAATTGCAAAGGCTATTGAAAAAGGTATGGATCATGATGAGATTGTCAAACATTTTCCTCAATGGAGACAAAACACCCGAATTTATGTTAGTGTGAAAAACCTCAAATACATGGTACGGGGAGGTCGAGTAAGTTCAAGTAGAGGATTTATTGCCACATTATTAAATGTTAAGCCTATTGTATCGATGGATACAGAAGGTAATTCAGCTCTTTTCGATAAAGCTTTCAGTCAAAAAGCCAATATGAAAAAGGTACTGAAACATATTTCACATTTTCTTAAAAACAAGAAGCTATTGAATTACATTGTGTTACATGCCGAAGGAGATGAAATGGCTGATCTGTATAAAGAAAAATTAAAACAACTAACCGGAACTGATCCTATTGCGATAATGAACATTTCCACAGCCATCGGGGTAAGTGCGGGCAAAGGAACAGCAGCGGTTGCACTAATAACAGAATAACATGATACTCGAATTATCAGGCGTAGCAGCATTATCGATATTCATCTATATGCTCATATTCTATATAGCCGGACAGATCAAAAAGGACAACTCCATTGTAGATATTGCCTGGGGACCGGGTTTCATCATTGTTTCTCTGACAATGCTTTTTTATACCGGTAGTACGGGGCTATTTAATCTTCTTACTTTACTCGCAGTTAGCCTGTGGGCTCTTCGCCTTTCAATTCATATCCTGATCCGCAACTGGGGAAAGCCTGAAGACTTCCGTTATGCCAACTGGCGTGAGGAATGGGGCAAAAAAGAACCCTGGATAGCATTCTACAGGGTTTTTATGCTGCAAGGGTTCGTTATGCTTATAATTTCTCTTCCTGTTATCATAAGTTTTTCGTCTTTTAGAGAAAACTTAAGCCCGGTTAATTATGCCGGTCTGGGAATTTTTCTCTTTGGATTTATCTTTGAAACTATCGGCGACCTTCAGTTATCCCAATTCAAAAAAAAGAAAGAAAACAAAGGGAAAATCATTCAATCCGGACTCTGGAAATACACACGTCATCCCAATTATTTCGGTGAAGCTGTTGTCTGGTGGGGCATTTATCTGCTAAGCTTTGGTCAGGGCTATGAATATTTAACCATCATCAGTCCCATAACAATCACACTCCTTCTCCGCTATGGCTCAGGAGTTCCTATGCTCGAAGAAAAATATAAAGAAAGGGAGGATTTTCAGCGATATGCGGATAAAACACCGGTTTTTGTACCGATGGTTGGGAAGAAGGGGATTTAGGAGGAGTTTATGGGTTTATGGGTTTATGGGTTTATGGTAAAAGCCTGACTTTCAGCTTTGAGCTTCGAGCTTTCAGCTTCTTCAGGGGTTTAAGAGTTGAGGGTTGAGGCCTTGTATTTACTCTTCTTCCTTCCAGCTTCCAGCTTCGAGCTTTCAGCTTCTTCAGGGGTTTAAGGGTTGAAGGTTGAGGCCTTGTATTTACTCTTCTTCCTTCCAGCTTCCAGCTTCGAGCTTTCAGCTTCTTCAGGGGTTTAAGGGTTGAAGGTTGAGGCCTTGTATTTACTCTTCTTCCTTCCAGCTTCCAGCTTCGAGCTTTCAGCTTCTTCAGGGGTTTAAGAGTTGAGGGTTGAGGCCTTGT
>CAZGTU010000226.1:0-4550 GCA_964528675.1 uncultured Bacteroidaceae bacterium | reverse complement strand
AATTTACTACGAAGAAAGAATAAATAAAAATGACACACTTAAATGAACAATCCCGTCACCGGTGGCCATAGCCTTAGGCGACGGCTCGCAGGCGGGAACGATTAAACGATTAAACGATTAAACAGTTAAACGATTAAACGATTAAACATTTAAACGGTTAAACAACTAAACGACTAAACAATTCAACAATTCAATAAAAATGAACCATAAAACACTCACTCTTCTCTTATTATTCGCATTTTCACTTCTGCCAGAACTCTTTTCCCAGCAGGCAGATTACCGTCCGGGACTTTTCTTCCGTGAAGACTGGAAAGAAATACCGGCTGAAATACCGGTAACGCAGGGACATGTGGCAAATCCTGATCTTATACTTCATCTTTATGGTCCGGGTAAGCATGTGATCAAAAAGAGTCACCATGATAAACCCGTAGATGACCCTTATTATATCTGGTCGGGCTTATGCGAGGATAACTGGCTTGTAACACTGGAACATAGGGATAAACTTGTTGATCTTACCGGCTTTGCGAAAATCCGCTGGCGTACAAAGCAGGCAGGTTTCCGTGAGCTGCATATAGTGCTGAAACTGGCAGACGGTACCTGGCTGGTAAGCAAAGAATCGGACGGACTCTCAAAAGACTGGAGAATAAAAGAATTCAACATTCAGGATCTTAACTGGTATGAGCTGAACATCGAAACGATATGTGAAACCATTCCTGTTTCAAATCCTGATCTTTCAAAAGTAAAAGAGATTGGCTTTACGGACCTGATGCGCGGAGGCGGAAGCAATGCATGTTCCCGATTAGACTGGATTGAAGTTTTTGGAGAGTAGGCTGTTCCCCAGCGGTGGAGCCGCATATCCGGGTATCTAACTGTCCGCCCCGCCGCTAATCGACTACCAACTTTCCTACATTCCCCCAACCGGCCTCAACACAATATCCCTATACTTCACCGGTCCGTGATCTCCCTGCAGATAAATAGGTCCCGGAACAAACTCATTGGATGTTATGGCTCCTCCGGTTACGCCTTCTACAAATTCATTATCAATGATTTTTGTTCCGTTTAATACTACGGTAAGATAGCGGTCAACCAGGGTAATGTCCAATTGTTGCCACTCGCCTGCCGGTTTTTCTGCCGGTTTTGAAGGGGCTATGCGGCTGTAAAGCGCTCCCATATTATGAGAATCAAGTTCTTTTCCGTAGCTGTCGAGTACCTGTATTTCATATATTCCCCGCAGGTATATACCGCTGTTACTTCCTTCGGGGACATTAACTTCCAGCTTTAGGTTAAAATCCTCAAATGTTTCAGTTGTACGGAGATTTCCGTAATGGATATGGGGCTCGCCTTCCTTTTGTACCGGATCATTCACCAGAACACCGTCAACCACTTTCCAACCATTCACAGACCCTTCGTTAAGAAGCTCCCATCCTGAAAGATCCTTCCCGTTGAAAAGTTCAATGGGTTCTCCAAAATTCACCTCTGCCAGATTGGGGGGATTTCCCGGAGGCGGAAGCCGTTTTCCGGTGAAAGAAATCTCAACCGCACCTACCCCGCTATGATCAGGGAAAATTGCAGTACCGCTAATACTGTCCTCGCCAACCTTTTCAATAATAAATGTGTTTTGAACATGATGTAGGCGTACTGGTTCATCCATCCCTTCTTTCATGCGCTTAAGATCACGTCCACGTTTCACATATACTACATTATCTGCATAATAAACAAACTCCACCGGAGTTACACTTCCCCAACGCCACAGGAGTTCGGCATCAAGATAATTGTTTTCCCGGCTGATCTCCAGCCAGCCGGCATTATTGCTTTCATAGTCAAGATCCAGCGCCCAGCTTCCCAGGTAAAAATCGAGAGCAACCTCTTCACTTTGAGTATTGTTTTCCGTATTGGTTGCATTACATGCGACAAGAAAAATAGATAGGATCAGAATTAGATTTTTCATGATTAAAGGTTTTTGATGGAAAGATACGAAAAAAATGTGGTCGGAGAATGGAGGTGGGAGAATGGGGTCCACCTGCGCCGGAGACTTCGGTGGATAAATGAGATAATGGGGTGTGCGGAAAGTTTGATTTTTCAGAGGTTTCAGATACATATTTTATTGATGAAAACCTGATGTTTAAGGGTTTCAAATGTTTCAGATGTTTCAGGCGCAAAATTAATTGGTGATACTGTAGGAGGCTGTCTAAAAAGGGATCATATTTTTTCGCTAACTTACAAATTGAAAGTACAGCTTGTCTTTCCCCTTCCAAACCCTTACCCCGGGTGCTACTCTCTTTACATAAGTTGGTTCCGGTCAAACTGGGTGTAGCCTTCATACATGCCATCAAATTCTCCTGGATTTCGTCCATTCCCGATAATTCCGGCCTGAAAGGCCAGCTTAATATTACTCAGGGAAAAATATTCAAAATAGAGGCTGATAGCAAAATCCCTACGAATTCACCGGATTTCCAATCCTGCCTGTTAAGTTGGCCTTACAGGCCGCTATTTACACGCCGTCCTAAACCCAGGGCGCCGTTCATTGAGGATCTGGTCTTCGACCGAAACCCTCAATTCACTTTCCGCCTTTGGCGGATTAGTATAAGCTGGCCTTTCAGGCCGGAATTGCATAACCGGGGTTGAAATAACTCAATGTTTAGAGGGCTCAATTTTTTCAGACTTATTTATAAAGAGTAGCCCGGGGTGGGAAGTGCTAATGCGAACACTCTCCTTTATCAATATCAACCCCATCCACCGCAAACTGCATAACTGCACAACTGCATAACTACTCTTCACCCATACAACTCCTCCAGCTCCAGTTTCTTAATTCTCGAATAAATCGCTCCTTTTGTCCGGCCAAAATGCTTTGCCATATCCTTAACCGTTACCCCTTCGCAATACATTATGGTCAATTCATCATCCAATTCCTGTGTCCACGGACGGTAAGCCTTTCTGTGTTTTTTTCTTACTTCTTCAAATGAATATGATTTTTTATCATTATTGAAACCGGATTCAATCCATGGGCTTTGCTTTATATACTGTTTATCTACTTCTTCTTTTGCCTCCTGCATAAGGTGAATTTTCTTCGATGGAGAAAAACCGGCCGGGATGAGTGTTTCAGGTATATGTATGCTGTTTCTGGTTCTTGTGACAGCAACATAAAGCAGGTTTATCTCCTCATTCAGTTTAGCATAATTCAGTTTGTTATTCTTTTTCTCATTTACAAGCTTTTCCAGCTTCTTTTCGCTTATGAAATCATTTACGATTTGAATGGAATCATATTCCATTCCCTTACAGCGGTGAACTGTAGAAAAGATCATTTCGGCATTTTCCTTTTCATCATTGTCAATATGCTTTTCCTTTATCGATTTAATAATACCGGGAATCCTATTGCCGTATTCCTTAACAATCTCGACCATCATTGAAAGCTGAACATCTTCTGTCTTTTCAATGTATTCTTCCAGCTCTTGCAGGTTATTCATTTTCCTGATCAGCTTATCCCTTATTAATTTGTGCTTATGGTTGTAAAGGTTCAGTACATCATATAGGGATGCCCCATCTTCCGCATATGTATATGAATTAATATTCCCCTCAAAATAAATATTCCTCACTTTTTTCTTTTCGGTTACATATTCGATCGCCTTTAATAATAAACCAAGATTAGTCCGGGCAAGGACAGCTTTTGATTTAATTTGTTCAGACTTGCCCATTCCGGAAATTTTAACAGGTGCCTCTATGTTGATAATTTTTTTCCATTGTATAATTCCCATTGCCAGATCTGAAATATCCTGCCTGAATCGAAAACTTTTTGATAAATTGTATGTCTTGAAATCAGCCTTTTCCAAAGAGTTAATGGCAAAGCGCCATCCGTAAATTTGCTGATGAGTATCTCCTACAATAACTTTTGTCGCTTTCTGCTTTAAAAACACATCAAGCATTGCGGCTGATGCATCCTGCCCCTCATCAAAGAGTATGTAGTCATAAAAGAGCCTGGGATTTGAAAGTTGAAATTTTTTAAGATAAAAATCATGGGTAATTTCAATTTCTCCCTTGTCCATTTTACTCAAAAGCAGACGTGTTTGCTTTTCAATATAATCGTAATATGTTGAAACAAACGTCTTAGCCTTAGGATCGGTAACAATTTCGCGATAATTGAGGTCCTGTACTCTTTTCTTATTACTGTTGCAGAAATAGGAAATGAACCTGTTGATGTGATTGGCGACTATATATTCTGCATGCTTTTCTCCATTACTTTCAAGTCTTAACAATTCAGCTATCTCGTGAGTCTTGTATCCCTGTGGTCTGACTTTGTAATTATTTTTAAACACAATGTGCTTGTAGGCGAGAGAATGGGCAGTCTCTACCTTCACATTTCTCAAGCCTTTTTCGATAAACTTTTTTGAAGCTTCGAGTTTAACAGATTTATTGAAAGCAAGATATAGTATTTTACCCGATTCAGGCCGTGCCCTGGCATATTCAATAATTGTGGTGGTTTTTCCCGATCCGGCAACAGCATTGATTTTTATGTCACCCTTCGAATTAATTATATCAATTTGTTCCCTGGTTAA
>CAZGTU010000225.1:1836-4563 GCA_964528675.1 uncultured Bacteroidaceae bacterium | reverse complement strand
GGATTTCAAAATAAAATATCATTCCTTTTGCCCTATTCTCAAAAATCTCTATCTTAAATCACAAAACAACTGACATAACACCAAAAATCCATGAAACAACTAATCAAACCATTATCGCTCATTCTTTGCGGCTTTGCCTTGATATTTGCAGGCTGTGATAAAAATGAAGAGACAGACAGTGATTTTATTATCGATATTGAAACACCTTATCAAACCATCGAAGGTTTTGGGACATGCCTGGTGAATTATAAAGATTTTCCTGATGAATATTCCGACCCGGAATTCCTTGACAGGGTTGTTCATGACCTGGGTATGAGCATTGTCCGTATTCCTCTGATGGAGCATACAGAATGGAAAAACGATGATGACGATCCCGATCATTTCAACTGGGAAGGATTCTGGTTGAATAATAAATTAGGCCGTAAGGGAATTGAAGCCTCTACCCTTCTGCTCCAGGAATTCAAAAAAAGGGGGGTAAACCGTTTTATGGGCACGCCCTGGTCTCCCCCTGATTTTCTTAAAACACAAAGGGCTCCTATCCGGGGAGGCTTCCTCAGGGCCGATATGGTAAAAGAATATGCTGAATATATGGCTGCCCAGATTATCCTGGCCAAAAAGAACTATGGAATTGATCTCAACTGGATCACTGTACAGAATGAGTTGCTCTTTGCCCAGTTTTACCGCTCATGTGTTTACAATCCATGGGTATTGAAAGAGGCAGTCAGGGCCCTGATGCACAAGTTTGAAAAAGAAGGTATTAACACAAAGATCCTGATGCCCGAGGATATGATGTTCATTCATCGTATGCTTTATTATATTGAACCCACGATGAATGATCCTGAAACCATGTTTTACAATGGACATTTCTGCACTCACCGGCATGGTGGAAAAGATCAATTGATTACCTGGGTGGAAGAAACAAAACACCATAACAGACAGAACTGGATGACTGAAACCTCGGGTCATGATCCCACCTGGGACGGTGCCCTCGAAATGGCCGAAGATATGCATGAATACCTGGTGTACGGAAATTTCAGCGCATGGGTATACTGGCAATTGTCGGGTGATGGTGGGCGATATTCCATCCTTGTAAACGGACAACCTGGTCCAAAATACTATGCAGCAAAGCATTTTTACCGTTTTATCAGACCCGGTGCCGTTCGTGTGGAAACTTCATTCAAGGAAAAGGAAAATGGACCCGGAAAAACTGAAGACCACAAGGATTTGATGGTTTCATCTTATCATCATCCCTATGATGGCACACTCACAACCCTTATTATCAATAATTCCGATTCAGCAATTACGACCAGCATAGAAACTCCCTGCAGAATGGAAATATTCCGGTCATCCGAAAATGAAGAATTCGCATCTGCAGGAATGTATAAATCCGGTAAAGACCTGGAAATGCCGGCGAAAAGTATTGTCACCCTTTATGGCGCCAACCGCAAGCTGGAAACAGGAAGTGAAATGCCCGAATTACCGGAAGCATGGGTGATCCCCGAGGGTACAGAGGAAGGAAAATGGGGAAATGAACGTGAATTTCCCGAAACCATTCCCTACCAGATGAGAGCGGATGCAGGAAATGTGAGTGCCATTCATGAATTTAAAAAAATGGATGTTGAAGAATTGCTTTCCACGCGCATGCATAATGGCTGGACTCTTCTTCATAAAGCCATTTTGAATGGAGACGGAGATGCCGTGAAATACCTGATTGAAAATGGTATGGATGTGAATGTTGCTGCTAATGACGGCTGGACTCCCCTTCACATGGCGGCATCCACCTTCACCGGTAATCTTAACAAGGAAGATCGAATTGAAGATTATTCCAAATATGACATTTTTAGAATGGTAATGGAAGCAGGTGCAGATGTGAAGGTTACAAACGATGAAGGATGGACAAGTCTGCATGCAGCAGTTGCCAA
Organism: uncultured Bacteroidaceae bacterium; assembly: GCA_964528675.1. GTDB lineage: Bacteria > Bacteroidota > Bacteroidia > Bacteroidales > CAYRTD01. The sequence continues at coordinate 2,641 of CAZGTU010000225.1, read as the reverse complement.
TGCTTACACGGGATGGAGAGATAATCCGGAGTATATGACCCAGAGGATCATTGATCTTATAGCTTCAGGCGCGAATGTAAATGCCATGGATAATAGCGGAAAAACAGCCCTGCATTATACAGCACTGCAAGGATACTTCCTTTATACCGGGGTTCCCGGAGTTAGTCCCATAGTTGCTGAGATATTACTGGATGCCGGGGCAACACCCGATATCAGGGATAATTCAGGCAAAACCCCTCTTCATTATGCAACACAGATGGGATATGATGACATTGTTCTTTCGCTGGTGCTAAATGGCGCAGATCCACAGATTGAAGATGATGAGGGAAACACCCCGCTTGAAATTGCCAGGCGACATGAACTGGAAACTATCCTGTACATACTGGAAAACGGCAGGGCTCCAGGAGAGGATGAATTAAGCGCTGAAGAATCAGATTCCGAGAAAGAAAAAGAATCCAGACTCGGTCCGGAACTGGTCAAAGCAGCATGGGACGGAGACCTGGAAAAAGTAAAGGAACTGATTGAAAAAGGCGCCGATCTGAATTACCGCGACTCAGACGGTTTTACTGCGCTTGAGAGAGCGAGGGATAGCGGGCATGAGGAGGTGGTGGAGGTGCTGGTGAAGAGTAATCGGCCCTTCGACTGACGCTCAGGGACCGGGAAAGGCGTGAAAGGTGAGCGGTAAACGGTAATCGGTAATCGGTAATCGGTAATCGGTAATCGGTGAGTGGTGAGCGGTAAACGGTATGTGCATTCCAGTAATCTGTGTAATCTGTGTAATCTGTGGCGATTTATAGTGAAGGGT
>CAZGTU010000225.1:0-1736 GCA_964528675.1 uncultured Bacteroidaceae bacterium | reverse complement strand
GCATTCCAGTAATCTGTGTAATCTGTGTAATCTGTGGCGATTTATAGTGAAGGGTGAATGGTGATCGGTAATCGGTGAGCGGTAAACGGTATGTGCATTCCAGTAATCTGTGTAATCTGTGTAATCTGTGGCGATTTATAGTGAAGGGTAATCGGTAATCGGTAATCGGTGAGTGGTGAGCGGTGAGAGGTAAACGGTAATCGGTAATCGGTAATCGGTGAGCGGTGAGAGGTGAGAGGTAAACGGTAATCGGTAATCGGTAATCGGTAATCGGTGAGTGGTGAGCGGTAAACGGTATGTGCATTCCAGTAATCTGTGTAATCTGTGGCGTCTTATAGCGGTGAAGGATGAACAGCCTGCCCGCCGAAGCACTGGCCAACGCGTCGGCAGGCGGGTAAACGGTGTTTCATTAATTAAGTTTAATGTGACACGAGGTTTACACTTTCAACTTTTCCGTTAATAACAGTCAGATGTCCGGACGTGTAGCGTAAACTGTTAATCGATACCAATTCTTCCCTTTTAAAGCCGATATCTCAGTCCCACTCTGAATCCGGCATACAAACTGTTATTATCATCAAGTAATTCCTCGTAGAGTAGGAAAACAGGTTTGAAAGGATCGGCATCAAGCGTTCCGTGATCCCAGATGAGGGACGGGCCTGCTGTTAGATGGAAGTTCGGACTAAGAGAGATTCCCAGGTTGGCCACAAAGCTTGTCAATTGCCTGTTGCTTCCGGAAAAAGGATTTTGTGTGAGAATCTCAGGATTGAGATATAGATTGTGTGATAATGGTATGATCGAGCCTATTCCCAGACCGAAATAAAAATTCTCCGGAAGATTGGGATTTAAGGATGCAGTGAAGCTGGTGTACAATGCAGGAATCCCCAGTTTAAAGGACAAATTGACGGGGTAAATCTCTGAAAAATATAGTTCAAGAGCTTTATAGCCTCCTTTTCGTACAACAGATACAAATCCGATAGGTATACCATTTTCCAGGCTATCCGAAACATTTACGAATCCCAGCTGAAGGCCTTTGAGATTGTCTGTGTTATTGACAAATCCTACCTGCGGACCTTTCATCCCTCCCCTGCTATTGTTCACAAAACCCGCCTGAACTCCTTTCATTTTTTTTCCGGTTACATTCACAAAGCCGGCCTGAACTCCTTTTGAATCACCTCCCGCAGCATTCACAAAACCGGCCTGTATTCCTTTCAGAGAGTTGCCGGCTGCATTGACAAAGCCAGATTGTACGCCTTTAAGACTTCCTCCAGCCACATTCACAAAGCCGGATTGCAAGCCTTTAAAATTCTTTTCGTTGGCATTCACAAAACCTATATTAACGCTTGCATGATCTCCTTTCCCCACATTTACAAATCCTATCAATGGAACATTAAACTGACCGGGAACAATATTTATGAAGAAAGTATATAAAAGAATATCTTCTTCCGGATATATATCCTGGGCATAACTAGCAGAATTTAAAGCGACTGCCAGACCGAATATGGCAACAAGTAATATTTTTTTCATGGGTTTGTGTTTAAAGTTTCAGGTTTATTTCTGAAAAACTTTAACAAATGTCGTGCAAAAAATGAAGGTTGAAAGAATATTTTTCCGGTAATTTTTTTTTCCTGGTACAATAATCTCCCCCTGCGAAGAATAAAAGGTTTCTATCCCAGATCCTATGAAGGACAGCGATCATGGGCGTGGCTTGAACCCCAACCTTCCAGAAAAATTGGCAC
>CAZGTU010000224.1:0-4572 GCA_964528675.1 uncultured Bacteroidaceae bacterium | reverse complement strand
ACTTGTAACCACGTAAAAGCAGTTGCTTCTTTTCTTTTATGGCAAGTATAATGTTGTGGATGTTCTCACTGTACTCCTTCTTAATGATGGGTTGAGACACCCGGCCAAAATCATACAAGGAATAAAGTTTTTTTACCAGATCATGCTTTATACCAATTGAATCATCAACGGAATGAATGGCTTTGCTCAATATCCAGGCTTCCTCTTCCGAAAAATGCAGGAGATCGCTGAGGGATTTGCCTTCACCTTCATTTTTGTTAACCTTGTAATATTCACCGTTTTTGTCAACCACAAAACCCACTTCTCTGAGAATTTGTAAATAGCGGTAGGCTGAACGTTTTGAGAAAGAAAACTTTTCCTGTATCTCATCCAGCGAATATCCGAAACTTCCTGAGAGGTGTAAGAGCAGTTTCAGGGCGGTTTCCAGTTGGGAGCGGATGGTCATAGTTTTGGGTTTGTAATACCAAATTACAAAAATTAAATAGATTAAGGCTTATTAAGGGGGATTTTATTATCAATAATTCAAAACCGGGGCGTATATCTTCTGTGAAATTTATTGTCATTGACAGGATCCTGGTTATCAATCCTCAAAAACTCCAATCTTCCCGGATATGTGGATTCCTCGCTGCACTATTGCTGGTGACAACTTCTTGTAAGAAAATGATGTAAAAAAACATAAATAATTCTCATTACCTTTTTTATTCATTCAAATATTTATTTTAAAGGTATTCATGAGCTAGAGGTTCTTGATGAAAAGTTAAGCCTAAGTCTGCGCTCTGGACAGGCAAAGAATCAAAACAAAACAAATCCTCCCGGGCACCGTGCTAGTTAGCAAAAAAAGCAAAGGGAAAAAACTCCAAATCTTCAAGGAATCTTCAACCTCCCCGATTCCCAAAAACATCAAAAAACGTCATTAAGTGCATAGTTTGGCTGCTGATAGCCCGGCGGGTGCTTTGTCCCGGTTTTGAGGGAGACTCATCGCTGGGTCCACGGAGTACCGGGACAGGCATTGCAGACCGCTAAGAGTGCTATTCATTAGGGGCTGGTGTTCATTCTTCCATAAAATCAATTATTGCCACATCGGTTCATCTTTCCAATCATCGGGAAAGCCCATTTCTTTACATGTAACTATATTGCAGGTTTGTAACAATTTTTTTAAATCTGTAACAAAACTACTGTCGGGACTAATTATTCGGGTTATGTAATTCATGCAACACAACTGTGCATACAACTTATTGTCATAAATATTTGCGTTCTTAATAAATGTATTTGCTGTGTTGTAAGGCAATTGCGGCACTATGGTAAACGGCGGTTCCATAGTCGGCCATGGTGCGCACAAATATTACGTAAACCGGCAAATGCGTGCATCCAACTTTCCAGTATCAATGGATTTGGCAAACCAAATTCTTTGGCTACTTTTTTCTTTTCTTGTCCTTTTTTAAGATTGCCATATAGTTTACTCAATAAACCCATAGTAATTACTTCAAGACTCATCCATGCAGGTGGATAAGCAGGAGTCGTATAGGTTTGTTTATAATGCTCGATGAACGTTTCAGTCGAACGGTCAACCTCCTCGTATAGTGAATTTATGTTTTTATTGAAAAAATAATTGTTGCGATACATATTAGCATCTTCGTGCCAATGGCTGCCATTTGCCATTGAAAATTCATAAACTATTTTGGTACGTAATGCAATTTCTATCTTCTCGATGGCATTAAAAACCAATAAACGTAAACGGCGGTCGAATACATATAATTCGATAATTTCTTCGAAACAAATTTCTTTTATGAACTGATGGTTTGGGTCGGAATTATCCTGAAATGGATAGGTGTATGCTCGTAACCTGTAATAGCTTATATTGGATAAATAATGGGCAGCTTTTCGCTCATCGTTAAAATTTAAACCACGTTTTTTGAGTTTTGCAATCTGATCTGTAATGGAAAGAGGAGGCTTAGTGTACTTCATGAAATATGCCCTCCATAAAAATCGAAAACCCACCCGGGTGCGCTGTTCAAATGGGAAGCGTGGTGAGTCTTATTGCCTACAAATATAGTATCAAATTTGATATAATTGCAAACTTTTGAATAACTTTTTAACGCATTTGTGTGCAATTCCAGCATTAATAAAGCTTTTAGGTATTTATATTTTTCTGAAATATACATCATCTTTTTTACAATTCTACATTAAACGCTATATGCAAGGTACTCTTTTTCAATTCTCAAAATCATCAAGTTTTAAGTTTATTTCCCAATAACCACCTTAATATATAATAGTGAATAAACCCATTGTGTTTATATTCCTTTTGCCAACTAAAACTACCAAAAATACACCCAAGTACCTCACAATTCAATACTTATAAATCAAATACTTTTCAACAATCATCAAATCAACCTAAAAACAATCAAAAATCCTTCCCGATTTAACCGGGTTGTTGATTGTAAATGGGCCCTCGTTATCCGCATGGCTCAATAATAATGTGGTATTTAATAGCTTAGGTTCATTCGCGGTCAGATTTAGTCGGGGTTTATTTACTCTGGCGGTTATTTCTTTTCCGCAGCCATTTCCAGCATGGTGCGATTAAACGGAATGATTATATTAAGCATCTCAGGAAACATGGATGCTATCTCTTACGGGAAGGAAAAAAGTATTCTATTTATTATAATCCCTGGAATAAAAAAACCCATGCAGTTCCCATGCATAAAAAATTGAAAAATATATTATGCATTGAGATCCGTAAGGCTTTAGAAATAAAAAGAATTAATTAAGTCTGCATATCAAATTCCTCAAGCCTGTAAACTGGCACCCTCTAAATCCTTCAGTGCCATCTCAAGCCGGGTTTCATGCCGTAAATCAACAGCTTTTTTGATGTTCTCATGTACTTCATCCTCAGTTTCTCAATCTCCAATGCTCCCGGTTTGGGGGATTCCTTGCGCACTAATGCTGATGATATCTTTTTGTAAGAAAATGATGTATATTGGCCGTCTGCCCATCTACCCGGTTTTAACACCTGCATTATTCAATTATAATTTTCCCTGAAGCTAATTCCTTGTCCTTCGAATCCCATTGATAAAGATATAATCCAGGTGTGATATCATTCATATTAAGCGATATTTCCGGATCATATACATTGATATCAATTACAGTTTTACCTGAGAAGTCAAAAATTCTGAAGGAAGTATTATAATAGCTTTCAAGCTTGAACTGTATATTAAGAACCTTGCCGGATGGATTTGGGTATATCAGGATATCTTTCTTAGCTGATAAATCATTTACTGAGAGAGGAATGACATTTACAAAGCTGCTGGTTTTAGCTTGACACCCTATTGAGTCTGTAATTGTAACTGTATAGCTGGTTGATTCGGTTGGTTTTGCCCAGGGAAATTGTATAGAGGTATCTGAAAGACTCTCAGATGGATCCCATTGATACTGGATGGGTGGAATACCTCCTGTGATGCAGCAGGGTCCTATTTGAACACTGTCACCCTCTGTTATGTCATGCCTGCACTCGCCAAGACATATAAGATATTGCGACAACCGGATCAGAATTGAATCCATGGCAGCCTCCTCATCTTGATCTTTCACAAGAACATACAAAATTATGGAATCGGAAATTGCTCCCTTGCGAAATACCGGATTCGCTACTGTTGTATCTTCAAGCATAAATGATGCACTAAAGGTGTGTCCTGCGTATTGGTAGGAACCATACCATGTATATTGATATGGAGGAGTGCCACCCATGGCTGTGGGATTTCCCCCAATTGTGAGGGAATTTGGGCTGTCTGTACATAATGCTGTGTCTTTACCTGCTTCGGCAACTAATTGGGCAAGACATTCTGAACTGGTTAAAGTTATCAGTAAGATTCCGGTAATTAATGCTGGGGTTTTCATGGCGTATAATAATGTTGGTGCTAAGCGATGGCGGCATATTTTAGAGCCGCTATTCGAAGCATATATTTTTATACTTTAAACAAAATTAGTCTACATGTTAAATTCTTCAAGCCTGTAATTGGCACCCTCTAAATCCTTCAGCGTCATCTCAAGACGGGTTTCATGCAGTAAACTAACAGCTTCTTTGATATTCTCACACTTCTATTTCTTTCCTGTTGTGAAATTCTTACAAACGACTAATGTTCAGGTTAAAAAGTGACCACCTTGTCACTGTCTACCACCCACTGGGTGAATTCAGCCATGGTACTTATTTCAGCTCCTTCAATGAGCGGAGCATTTTTTAAACCACGGCTATCGGCACAAGAGCCGCAGATTTTCACTTTAGCTCCCTTATTTATGGAGAACTTCATCATTCGTTCGATGTTGTAATAACCGTTGGGTGTGGTTTGTCCTGCTACAGCGCACGAGGCTGCATCGGCCATTAAAAATATCCGAACTTCCACATCTTCGTGGGCCTTGTTCAACTGGTTGGCCAAACGCAATCCATTATAAGCTTTTTCTGTTCCGTAAGGTCCGTCGTTAATTAAAATCAAAATTTTCTGCATGTTGTTTTCTTTTTTAGTTTATTGACTAAAGTTTCCTAGTTTATAAGTGATTGTATAACAACTTGTTAGCATTTTATTT
>CAZGTU010000223.1:0-4576 GCA_964528675.1 uncultured Bacteroidaceae bacterium | reverse complement strand
TTCCCTCTCCGTGTCCTCCCCAGAGCACGCGACTCCAAAACGTCCTCCTATTCAAAATCTCCCTCTGTGGTTCTCTGTGTCACTCAGTGCAACTCTGTGTAAATCCCTCTCCGTGTCCTCCCAGCAGCAAAGCGACTCCCCCCTCACTCGAAGTGATAATAAAAACTCAAAGCCAACACATTATTATACTGCCCCCGGTTCAGCAAATAGGTCTGACCACTGGCATGATCACGCATCGGAATGACTGAATAAGTATACCGTATGCCTGCAACTAACCGGTCGGTAATAAAATACCCTCCTCCCGCAGTGGCATTTAATCCGAATCGATGATATGCAGGCCCTTCCGGACCGGGTATTATTCCGCTTTCATCTTCTTCCTTATGACCAAGATAAACATCCGGAGCAAGACCTGCCTCCAGGAAGAGGTCATCACTGATGTAATATTGCATCAGCAGGGGGATCTCTACATAATGTATCACCAGCCGGTAATAATCAGGATTTTGCAAGGAGGTTCCTTTAAAAGCTCCCTTCTGTATATAGCGCAATTCAGCCTTCCATTCCCATTCCCGGTTGATTTCACTGTTGATATACCCCCCGGCTGTAATCCCAAGCTTATCAAATCCCGAGTAGGTGTCCCCATCCACCTGACTGGTACTCAACCCGGCAAAAAATCCACCCTCAAAGGGCTGCGCCCATAGCGGAGTGGAGATAAAGATGCTTACTGCAAGTATCATTAAATATTTCATGAGTCTGTTTTTTCAAATATAGGAATATTTTCAGGTTTGGGAGGGAGAATTATGGATTGCTAATGTTTTGAGCTAATAATAGTTTTTGAGAGCATCCGCATAATTGGATCCAATTTTACCAGTAAATCTTTACAATCAGGATAAGTGTGAAGTGCATGGCAAATTCTGAGCCAGTAATCTGTTTCAGAAGCTTCTTTCATGGCAGCTTTCATCTTATGTATAAAATCAGCCCTGCTTTCAGGATGTTGAGCTTCATGCACATGGGCACCGATGGATGTCCAGACCGAATAAACTGATCAGCAATGGCAAATTTCTTTTTACTGATCAATATTTCGCAATAGTTAACGATGAGGAGCGAAAACTCGAAAGTAGCTTTAAGAATAAAATTTTCCTTTGAATTCATAGTGGTGATTTTTCTTTTAATGTAAAAAAATGAAAAATCTCAGCGTTTTGAATTCAAAAAAATGTAAAAACCATTTAGAACACACACATTATCAGTTCCGTTAACAACGCTAAAAAAATCCATAATCTTCCCACACTTTCTTCATTCTTCTCTTCTCATTAGCTTCACCTCATTATCCTACCTCATTCTCCCTCGTGCCTGGCAGTTCCCTCGACTCCGCTCGGGATTCAATGGTTCGACTTCGCTCACCACGGGTTCATCAACTATTTCCAGTTCGCTATCGCTCCTGGAAACAGGGATTCATTGAACATTTTTGACCCGTCCTAAAAAAAGTTTACAGATTTTTGACTTACTTTTCATTCTTGTTTTCTTTTTTTTTTAATCCTCTCCCAGCGAAATGGAGCGTAGCGGAATGAAGCTGGGAGAGGATTAAAGTCGCTATTCATTAGCCTCCACCTGGCATTTTTTATAGTAATTTTTCCAGTGCTTTCTCAGGATTCCATGGACCTTATGAGCTTCATTAGGTGTTAACATATCAATACTTTGGTGTGGGCGTTTAGTATTGTAGGTGCCAATAATACGTTTAATCTTAGAATTTGACACCTCACTAGGATCCATATCATAAATCCATTCCGTTTTTAAAATTCCATTTATCCTTTCCGCAATAGCATTTTCTAATGGATCTCCTTTTTCAGTCATACTTATTTTAAAGCCTCTTTTTTGAAGGATCTTCACATATGCCTCAGAACAATACTGTACGCCTCTGTCTGAATGGTGAATTATCTCTTTTACATCATCAGGAAGCTGCCATAAAGCCATATAAAGCGCTATTATAGCATGTTTGGCTTCTAAAGTATCAGCCAGGCACCAACCAATTATTTTCCTGGAATAAGCATCGGTAATTAAGAATAAATACTTAAATCCATCTTCAGTTTCAACATAAGTTATATCACTAACCCATAGCTGATTGGGCTTTTCAGGAGTAAACTCCCGTATCAAATTTGGATATTTATGCAACCAATGATTTGAATCAGTGGTTTTAATTTTATAACGTCGCCTTCTTATAAGAAGCTGATTTTCCCGTAATAGATCAAAGAACGCATCCCTTCCAAGATGAAAGTTGTCCGGCAGATTAGTCAGTAAATTGTGATGCAATTTTCTGCCTCCAAGACGCGGCATAATTTTACGCTGTTTTTTTACAAAATCCAAAATAACCTCTTCTTTTATTACTTCATTATAAGTACGATTTTTTTGCTGATAGTAGGCCTGCCTACTTTTACCAAACAGTCCGCATAACGTGTCAATATTAACTTTTGACACATTGCTGCGCAGCTTAACTACTGTTTGGTTCCAGGCTTTTTTCTGATGGATATTTTTAAATTTTTCTCTGCAACATCAATCATTGTATCAAGGGCCAGAGAACGCAATTTCTCATACTCAAGAGCTTTCTCAAGCTCCTTGACTTTTGCCTCCAGGGCAAGTTCTTCAGGGGTTTTCTTTTTTCCCTTAGTCATAGTTATAGAGAATTTTTCAATTTTAGGTTTTGGATTTTCTTTGAGCCCAAATTTACGCATCCAATTGGTAATACAACTATGTCCGCCAATAGAATATTTTTTTAACAACTCTTCCTGCGAAAAATCGCTGTTCAAATACTCCTGAACAACTTTGTACTTAAACTCATCCGAATAAACGTTTACTTTCTTTTTCATAGTCCTGCTTTTAGTTTACAATTATTGTAAACCTATTTCAGGACGAGTCATTTCTCCCACCTCATTCTCTTCCCCTCATTATCCCCCCACATCCTCCCTAAACCTCTCCATCCCCACCGTAGCCTTCTCCCTTATAAAATGAACATTCCTCTGAATGGGGGCGGTGTCGTTTGGATCGATAAGATAGATCCCGGCCGATTTGGGTGCATAGTGCACCAGTCCGGCAGCCGGATATACATTCAAAGAGGTGCCAATAACAAGAAAGATGTCCGCCGTGGAAGCAATCTCGGCAGCACGCCCCATCTCATCCACCGATTCACCAAACCAGACCACATGCGGTCGCAGTTGTGAACCTTTCTCACACAGATCTCCTTCATTCAATTCCCATCCTTCAATGGTATAGATCAATGAAGGATCAACCGTGCTCCTGGCTTTTCGTAATTCCCCGTGCAGATGAAGAACCTTCGAACTGCCGGCTCGTTCATGCAGATCATCCACATTCTGGGTGATGATCTCTACATCAAAATCTTTTTCCAATTCCGCCAGGATCTCATGCGCCCTGTTCGGTTTTGCCGTAAGCAATTGCTTTCTCCTTTCATTATAAAACCTGATCACCAGACTTCTGTTAGATTCCCATGCCTGCGGCGAAGCAACTTCCATCACATCATACTGCTCCCATAAACCTCCCATATCCCGAAAGGTCTTCAATCCACTCTCAGCACTCACCCCGGCACCGGATAATACGACGAGTTTTTTCATGATTTGGAGTTTTTGCAAAGATAGGGATTTTGGGAGAAGGGAGGAAGGGGAGAGGTGGAGTGGACCATGGACGATGGACCATAGACCATGGAGGATGTACCATCAGGCCTGAAGATTACCTTTGGTTTTGGATGTAGAGACGACCAACCTGGGCGTCTCTGTCAGGAATGTGAATGGACCATGGAAGGAAGACGTAAACAGTAAGCCGTGAGCGGTGGAGTGGACCATAGACCATGGAGGAAGAGGGTAAGCGGTGAATGGTAAGCGGTATGCCTATTTTTAACTTATTGCCCGGTGCTTACTATCACGTGTTTTCCAGGGAATCTTAAGCGATTGAATCCATCCTTACCCGCCATAGCTCTTTACGTTAAGACGAGATCCATCAAACCTTAAATAATTTAACCATTTACGGGTATAACGAATTACCTGAATACGCAATCCGAAAAGGATTGCAGAGATCCCTCATTACATTCGGGATGACAATCTGTTCCGTTTTTGGGAGCGAGGGAAAACAAAAGGGGGCGGCTGCGATGATTTAAGCCATGCAGTGGTTTTTCTGTGCCGCCCCCTTTTGTTTTTCCTCGCTCCCCTTTACCAAAAACGAACTGTCATCTCGACGGGCAACCCAAAGCGCCAGCTTTGGCTTGCCCGGAGAGACCCCTCTCTTGCTCCGCTTGTATCACATACAGGTAAGTATCCTCGCTCTCATACTCACACTTTGCTTCACTAATCCTTCATCTGTGCCGTTGGCGATATCCCCCCATTCCCATTGCTATCCTTCCGTAACTGCGGGAACCACGTTCTGAACTTTTTCTGCATGAGGGTGGTCAACCTGTACATTACAGGTACAATTACCAGGGTAAGGAAAGTACTGAATGTTAAACCGAAAATCACGGTCCATGAGATCGGTCCCCAGAACAATACCTGGTCACCGCCAAAATAAATATCCGGATGGTATT
>CAZGTU010000222.1:2536-4590 GCA_964528675.1 uncultured Bacteroidaceae bacterium | reverse complement strand
ATACCGATTACCGCTCACTGTTTACCGCTCACTGTTCACCGATCACCGATCACCGCTTACCGATCACCGATTACCGATTACCGATTACCGATTACTGTTTACCGTTTACCGTTTACCGTTTACCGATTACTCTGAGTATTGCCTATAAAAGTTAGATACCCGGATATGCGGATCCGCCGCTAAGGAACTGCCTACTGCACATCAACTCTCCCCGGATCAAAATATCCCTTCCGAGGGATTTTTAGGAAATAACTTTTTCCGTAAGAATTGGTAAGGTGATCATCGCGCAGCCATGGATTCATCCATTTGAGGATCTTGTAATTAATTTCGTAGCGTTTTGCGAAATCGGCGAAATCTTTGACACTTCCATCCACAGTAACTTCATAATAAGGTATTTCGGGATACAGATCGTTTTCACCCACATGAAATCCATATTCTGAAGGATTGGAAAGAATCAGTTTAAAGGCGAGTATTCGGAATATATACCTGGCTGTTTCTTCGTAGAGGAGAAGGTCATAATAATCACCATCCTTTTGTCTGTTAATTTGCCTGTCAATTCCCCTGCGGCCGGCATTATACGAAGCCGCTGCAAGTGTCCAACTGCCGTATTTTTCATAAGATTCAATAAGGTATTTACATGCAACCTCAGTGGATTTCTCTATATGGTATCTTTCATCTACTTCACCATTCACTTCCATTCCATATTCAATTGCTGTGCCGGCCAGAAGCTGCCAGAAGCCAACAGCACGGGCAGGGGATACTGCATTGGTCAGACCACTTTCAGCAACGGGAAGGTATTTAAAATCCTCAGGTACGTTATACTTTTTTAATATTCTCTCAATCATCGGGAAATAGCGGTTAGCCCGTTTAATGAAAAGAACCGTCTGAGATTGCCAGTATGTGTTAACAAGAATTTCGCGGTCAAGGCTCTCAAAAATGTCAACCTGATCCAGGGGTACTTTTTCTCCCGCAAATTCCATCTCGGCAGGAAGATCCACAGAAAAAATAGCATAATTCGATTTGAGATCTCTGGTTTCCGGTTCTTTCTCGTTGTTTTTTGATTCGGCATCCCCAAGAAAGGCAAGGGTGCTGACCAGGGTTAACATGATAAAACTGACCAGGATGACAGACTTATAATACTTCATATTCTCGCAATTTCAATATAATCCTTCATACGTAAACAATTCACTAACGTTTAAAAATAATGGAATATTATTATTCATTAAATAATGGAATTCCTTATTTTTCTTTATAGGGCTTATTTGAAATGATTATAAAGACTAAAATTGATATAAAAATCCTGTATAAAGGCCGAAAGAATATGGGCGGTTCTCAATAAGTGAACTGGTATTTACGGAATTCAGGTAGTACTTGAATTGTGGCTCGAACAAAAAGCTGAAATCCTGACTTATTTCATAATCAAGTCCGAACCCAACATTTCCGCTGTAATTAAAGCTTTGAATATTGGATGTATGGCCAAGATATTCAGCCTGGTTATCCAGGGTGTAATAAACTTTGTTACCCACAAGAAAATTAGTGCTTATGCCTCCAAGAATATTTACATCAATCTTTCTCTCAATCACCTTATATTTCATCATTAATGGGACTTCAAGGTATTGAAAATACTGGTCAATTTTGCCATCTTCAGCTACATAATTTCTTAAAGGATTATAAAAACCTCCTGCATCGAGATAAGTCAATCCGGAATTCGGCTGAGCACTGACACTCTCGGAATTTTGACTGCTATAATCAAATTTGGGACGACTCCAGTTGCCCTGTTCAATGGAACCAATGGAATTATTTACCAGGTAGGCACTTGATGCCCTTGAATCATAAACAGGAGATGCATCTTCTCTTACGATATTTTTTATTGCAGTGACAGCATAAATATCATGTACTTCAACCCCCATGCGACTGTAAATCAGTCCTGTATGAAAACTAAGTTTTTTGCCTGCTTCAATCCCTAGATTTAATCCTCCGGCATAACTTAATTTTCCGGATTCTGACTCATTGAAAAGTTGATTCATAACCGGGGAAGCATTTCCGATATCTCT
>CAZGTU010000222.1:0-2436 GCA_964528675.1 uncultured Bacteroidaceae bacterium | reverse complement strand
ATTGTTTTCATACTCTCGTATTTCTTCTTCAACTTTCTTTTCAATTATTTCTTTTGATTGATTATCATCAATATTTAATTCATTATTCAAAGGTTTGGCTGTATGAGTTTCTTCTGATTGTTTTTTTTCTTCAGATACAAGATCCTGCTTATCAATTTCTCCGGTATAATTGCTTATGAAGACAGCCGTACCGATCCCAATCAGGACAAGAACAGCCGCTGCATACCTCCAGAGTAGGGGTAAGACCCTGGTTTTCTTTTCCTGTTTTAACTCTTCCTGTATGCCATCCCAGATCTCAGCAGGTGGTTCTTTGCTGAAATTATGCATCTTTTCTCTGAAGAGCCTGTTTTTATTTTGTTCTCCACTCATTCTATTTCACTTTCTTTTCGTACAACTCGGTTACTTTTTTCTGAAGGATACTTCTTGCCCTTGATAGATTGGACTTTGATGTACCTTCCGATATACCTGTCATCTCGCTTATTTCTCTGTGGCTGTAACCTTCAATTGCATACAGATTAAAAATTAGTCTGTATTGTGGGGAAAGCTTCTGAATTAACTGCACAATTACTTCTGCTTCCATGTTTTCCAGGATGTTATCATTAACGGTTTCTTCAATTTGAAACTTTCCATTATCCATGGATTGATGATTTACCTGGCTACGATATTTCTCAAGTGCTGTATTTATCATTATTCGCCTTATCCACCCTATTATCGACCCCTTACCGGAGAATTGATCGATTTTTTTAAAAACTTTTATGAAGCCTTCCTGCATTATATCTTTAGCATCATCTACATTTCCCGCATATTGAAGACATAGTCCATACATCAGGGGAGAAGCTATATTGTAAAGCTTTTCCTGACTTTGACTTTTTCCTTTTCGGCAACCTTTTATTATTTCACGGGGTATTTCCACCAACAGCTTTTAAATTTTTCATAAATTTAATCACTTCCGGAAGCTGAACAAACACCCCGAAAGACTATAAAAAGGTTTTCCCTTTTTTTTAGATGCATAATTTGGCAGGATAGTTGCGTTAATTTTAAATAAATGACGCAACCATTTTGATGTTTCACCCATCTTCCAGGTGTATTTTGAGTGAAACTTCAAATTTATAAATATGAAGAAGATGAAATTAATAGCCGGATTTCTAATCATTGGCACTTTGTTAAGTACCTGTGGTAAAAAGGATGATACAGATAATCAGCCTGTTATAGATTTTTCTTCCGATAAGAAAGCTGTGGAGCTTATTCAATCAGATAATCTCTTTGCACTTGATCTGTTCAATGAAATATCATCTCTTGAGGAAAACGAAAATTTCATGATCTCACCGCTCAGTGTTGCCATTGCACTGGGAATGACCTATAACGGAGCTGATGGAGAAACGGAATCAGCTTTTGAAGAATCTCTTCGCCTCTCAGGATTCAGCAAGCATGAAATAAACAGGATCCATGGTGAGTTGATCAGGCATCTTCTCACGGTTGACCCTAAAGTGACAATGGAAATAGCCAACTCACTATGGGTTGATCAAAAATTCACCCTGCAACAGGAGTTTGCTGACACCAACCGTCATTATTATAACGCCGAGATAAACAGCCTGGATTTTAATGATCCTTCATCTGTAAATATTATCAACAACTGGGTTAGTGAAAATACACATGAAAAGATTACAAAAATCCTTGATCAGATTCCACCGATGGTAGCTATGTATCTTATCAATGCGATATATTATTATGGTACATGGAAATATGAATTTGATGAAGAAGACAACAGACCCATTAATTTTAATTATGCAGATGGCACTTTCGGGGAGGTTGAAGGAATGAGGATGCAGGAAGAACTTTTGTACTATGATCACGAAACCTTCAAAATAGCAGATTTGCCCTATGGAAATGATAAATATTCGATGATGATTTTTTTACCGAAAGGTAGATATGATATTTCAGATATCACAGATGATTTGACTATAGATAATTGGAATGAGTGGAACAAAAATCTTAAGAAGACAGAACTGAAATTACATATGCCAAAGTTCAAATTTGAATATAAGACCTTATTAAATGATGCTTTAAAAAATATGGGTCTGGGAGTTGCCTTCGGTGATCATGCTGATTTATCATTGATGGTTGAAGAACCGGCCGATCTTTACATTTCAAGGGTTCTTCATAAAACCTTTGTAGATGTGAATGAAAAAGGAACAGAAGCTGCTGCAGTAACCGCCGTTGAAGTATCTTTTACATCGGTTGGGGGTGGCGATTCCGTCATTCCATTTGTAGTAGACAGGCCTTTTCTTTTTGTCATAAGAGAAAAGACCAGCAATGCACTGGTATTCATGGGCAAAGTTGGGAGTCCTCAATATAATTGATGCAAAGTACAAATACCAACCAACCAACAGCAATTTGCATCGATTGGGCCATCTTCGAAAGGAGATGGCCTTTTTT
>CAZGTU010000221.1:0-4596 GCA_964528675.1 uncultured Bacteroidaceae bacterium | reverse complement strand
GTTACCTTCGCCAGCAATGGCCGGATACTCTTATTATTGTCAGAGGTGACAGCCAAGGTTTAAAACATGAAGGTTAAATTAAAAAAAGATGCAAGTGAGTTCAGAAATGAATTAGGTTATGGAATTACTGATGCAGTAAATTTTAATAGTCTACTTATTAAGTTAGATATTATTACCGTATTTAAACGGTTATCAAATAACTTCTCAGGTATGGCAATCAGTATCACCAAGCCTGAAAAGAAATTCATTCTGATTAATTCTGATCATTCTGTTGGAAGGCAAAACTTCAGTGTATGCCATGAACTATTCCACCTTTACAAAGATGAGGATTTCCACCCTCATCATGCTTTTTTTCTCTATTTTACGTATATTCACACGTATTGAGACGCTGAATTAGACACTGATTTTTAAATAATGTCATATAATACCAACACCAGAATAGTTCTAAAGAACGTTAATGCGGACAAGATAGGAACAATTTTCATTGAGATCGCTTTCCACCATAAGATGACCAAAGACAAGGTCAGAAGATACATTTCCACCGGACAGAGACTTCATTCAGACGATATTTCTAAAGGTAAAATCAAACAAGCCGAACGGACAAAAAAAATTCGTGATCTTGTTGAGAAGAAAATCGTTGAGGTGAAAGAAAAACTTCGGACGCTGGAACTGGTGCATGAAGAAATTTCCCCTTACATCTATGATCAGTCCCATGTTAGTAATGATTTTGCCAGACTAACTGTCATGGAGTTATTTGACGAATTTCTGAAGTATCAGGAAGCAGAGCATGAACCACTGACAGTGAAAAAACACCGGACGCTTCAACAACTCCTGATCGATTATAAGACCGAAAAGAAGATTAACACACTTCATGTAGACGGAAATTCTTCAAAGAGTTCACAACTTTCTTAAAAAGAACAAAAAAGTACGCTCCGTTAAGGGTAAACAAATACCAATCCTGTCTGAAGGCTTTTATGCAGTACCTGACTGATGAACTTGATCTAAATCACAATGCTATACACAAAACTTTTAAAAAGGAATCCCGGAAAAAAAGTGGTGGAGCGAAAGTTGTGTTACTAAAGGAGCATATAGAAAAACTGTTGAATTGGGAGACGGACAATAAACGGTATGATCTTGTTCGTGATTTGTTTCTATTTCAAGTGTTTACCGGAATAAGGTACAGTGATCTTGAAAATATTGGTAAGTCCCATGTTGTAAACAATCACCTTGTTTTCAACATGTATAAAGTCAATAAAGGGGTGAGTATACCACTTCATGTTGAGGCTGTCCGTATCTTAAAGAAGTATAATTACGAACTCGGTGAGCAGGTAAAAACGCTGCAGAATTACAACAAAGACATTAAGCATGTTTGCAAAGAAGCAGGATTAACTGACACGATAAAATCACTGAAGATTGTATTAAGTAAAAAAGTAAAAGATGATGATCAGTTGTGGACACTCGTTTCCAGCCATGTTGGAAGGTCTTCATTTATAACGAATTGCTTAATTTCTGGAATTCCCCCACACATTGTCATGGCTTTTACCGGACACTCCAAACTTGAAACTTTGAGCGAGTACATGCAGATTGCTGGTAATATGACTACAGATTCATTCAAAAGGTTTGAACAATACTTAACTTTTTAGATATGCTTCTATTCGATGACTATGATGCAATTTTTGATTTTCTTCATGAAAATCTTCCTGAAATAATAAAATATCAATTTTTATATGGTCACGTTGGTCATACCAACTTTGCAAAGTATCCACCCCATGAAAAATATGGTGCTCAGAAAGTACCATATGCTGTATTTGTTAGCCTTGAGAAATATGGCTATGCATATAGATTTGAAAGCAAAGAAACCCGGCAAAAGACCTTTGAATGGGAAAAACAGGTACTACTTTGGTCAAGAATACAAGAAGATGTAAAACTTAATGTTTTTCCATCAACCTCAACAGACCAATTTAGATTAATCTCTATCAATGAAGCCTGTAAGTTTCTCGGACTAACAAGACCTTCGGTTTATAAACTGATCAATGACAATGAAATTCCGGTTGTTCAAATTTTCGATAAGACAAAACGAATACAAGTGAGAGATTTACTTAAATATATTGAATCCAAGAAGAAGTAAAATATATTATTTTGAGATGTTTTCACAAAATATTACGTTTATTCCAACTTTAATTACATTTATATGTTTATATTTGTGACAAAACCACATAATTATGATAATTGAATTCAGTGTTGGCAATTTTAAATCGATAAGAGATATTGCTACAATTAGTTTTCAAAAAGTAAAAGCACTCAAAGAACCCGCTTTAGAGAATACTTTCACCACAGATAGGTATGAACTTATTAAGAGTGCTGTGATCTATGGGGCAAATTCTTCCGGCAAATCAAATTTCTTAAGTGCAATTGGTTTCTATAAATGGTTTGTAATTAACTCATCAAAATCAACGCAGAAAGGTGAAGAGATCAATATCAATTCATTTGAGTTGAATGATGATTTTATTAATGAACCTTCTTACTTTCAATCGATTTTCTTGATCAACAATATAAAATATCGTTATGGTTTTGAAGTAAGTAAAGAGAAGGTTCACAACGAGTGGTTATATTATTCAAAAAAGACGAAAGAAACTGAGTTATTCTTCAGACATTTTGATGACTTTGAAATTCATGAAGAGTTCTCAGAAGGAGAAAATCTGGAAACCAAAACCAGAGATAATGCCTTGTTTCTTTCTGTTGTTGCACAATTTAATGGTGAGATATCAAACCAACTCCTGAAATGGTTTAGAAATCTAAACCAAATTTCTGGTTTGCAGGATCAATCATATGAAGGTTTTACGCTTGGGATGTTTCAAAATCCAAATCTGAAGCCAATTGTAAAAGAGTTTCTGGATAAGGCGGATTTAGGGTTTACGGACTTAATGGTAGAAGAATTTGATATTACAAAGGAGAAACTTCCAACTGGTATGCCAGACTCTTTAAAAGAAAAGTTAATTATCGATCTAAAGGGTAAAAAAGGGTATAACCTTGTGTCAATCCACAACAAATATGATAAAAACCATAAAGTTTCCGGAGAAGAGTATTTCCCATTTGAAAAATATGAATCAGAGGGCACAAAGAAGTATTTTCGTATAGCAGGACCAGTATTAGATACATTGCAACATGGGAAAGTCTTAGTTATTGATGAATTAGATGCAAGATTGCACCCATCACTTACTACAATGGTGGTACAATTGTTTAATTCGAAAGTGACAAACAAGAAAAATGCTCAATTACTATTTGCCACACATGACACTAATCTATTAAATTCCTGTACTTTCCGTAGGGATCAGATTTGGTTTGCTGAAAAAGATTATGGAGAAGGTACTACATTATTCTCATTGGCAGAATATAAAACACAGGATGGATTGAAAGTAAGAAATGACGAAGCCTATGAGAAAAATTATATTGCCGGAAAATATGGTGCAATTCCTTTTGTAGGCGATTTTTCAAACATCTTTACCGAATAAAATATGGCAAGAGTTAAGAAAATTGATAATGCTATTAAGAAAAGAATTGCACAGAAACAAAGACGACAAGAGCGTGCTTTCAATACGAGAAATGTGCGTAAAAAATATTTAATAGTGTGTGAAGGGGAACGCACAGAACCGAACTATTTTACATCATTAAAAAAGAAGTTGCCAAAAGGTCTGGTTGAAATTGATATTGAAGGAGCAGGTGCAAACACTTTAAGTTTAGTTGATAATGCTATCCGCTTGAAGAAAGAACAAGTAGATAAAGCGAAAAGAAGTACAATTCAAAGACCTTATGATCACGTTTGGGTGGTTTTCGACAAAGACGATTTTCCAGATGTAAATTTCAATAATGCCATTTTTAAAGCACGTTCAAACAAAATTAAAGTGGCATATACAAATGAAGCATTCGAACTCTGGTATTTACTTCATTTTGAATTCCATAATACCGCTATTTCCCGGCATCAATATTACCCAATACTAACGAGCTACATAGGTAGAGAATATGCAAAGAATTCTGAAGACATGTATGATCTTCTTGCGGAAATTGGAAGCGAATCACAGGCAATAAAATGGGCATCCGTATTGTTAAAGCGATCAAACTTGCAGAATCCCGCAGCATCAAACCCCTCGACAGCAGTTCATAGGTTAATTCAAGATTTAAATAAATACAAGCCTAAATGATTCTCCCTTTCTCACATTCCGGTATACCTGGTGGCTCCGCCACAAGCCATACCGTTAACTTACTTAAAGGAACAATGACATAAAAATCCGGATATGAATTCCGGTCTTTTGCTTCTTACCTTTCCTCAACACTGAACACAATTTTTCCAGTTTCTTTTGATCCTTTTTAAGAATTTTATTTCTATGGTTATCATAAACTTTATTTAACGCAGACCGAAATTCAACAGGAAAGTCTTCACATTCCTTCAGACCCCTAATACAATAATCAGCCAACAAACTGAAACCAATTTTCCTTTCAAGAAATCGATTAATCATCTGTTTCGTGTGGTTAACGTTACCATCATTTTAATACCGGACTAAACCGCTACCACCTACCGGTAAAAAACGGTACCACTTT
>CAZGTU010000220.1:0-4613 GCA_964528675.1 uncultured Bacteroidaceae bacterium | reverse complement strand
TTACCGACGGTACCGGCCCCCACTGGGCACATCCGGCTATATTTGACAGGAAGCTATTTGTGAGGCATGGGGAGGTGTTGATGGTGTATGAATTGAAGAAGTAAGAAGTGAGAAGTAGGAAGTAAGCAGTAGGCAGGAGGCGGGAGGCAGGAGGCAGAATAAACTTGATTTGTAAATTATTAAAATGGATTTTGGTTTTAAACATCTGAAGGTTTATAAGCTGCCTTATGAATTAGCTATGGAAATATTTATATTATCAAAGAGTTTTCCAAAAGAAGAAAAATATTCATTAACAGATCAAATCCGAAGATCTTCACGCTCTGTTTGTGCAAATCTGGCAGAGGGATACAGAAAACGCAGCTATCCCAAGAACTTTGTAAGTAAGATGACTGATTGTGATGCTGAGGCAAGTGAGACTATAGTCTGGTTAGACTTTGCATTTGATTGCAACTATATATCAGAAGAACAAAAAGATTATTTACAAAATAAATACACTGAAGTTGGGAAAATGCTGGGAAGCATGATAAAGAACCCGGAAAAATTTAACCGATAACAACCTTAAACTGTTTCTATATGCTAATTATAAAAAAAAACATACGCCAAAATCATCATTTACCCCGGAAGATAGCCACACTGCCTCCTGCCTCCTGCCTCCTGGCTACTTCCTACTTAAAGCATTGATTCATTAAAAAACACTCGCAACTATGAATAAAACCTCCCTCCTCCCCTTCACCCTCGCTGCGATCGCCATCGCTTCTCTTGCATGGTGGATCAACAAAGATCCTGTGAAAGGGTTTTCCACCAGCGTGCCGGGAATGGATAATCGTGGGGAAGGTGTAGCGGTGAATCTGGATGTGGAAATCGGGGAATTTTATGAAGACCTCAATGATAAATCAACCGAGCTTAAAGATACATGGCCCCGTTTTCGTGGTGAGGATTTTGATAATATCAAGAAATCGGGAATGGCACTGATAGACGAATTCGGGCCCGAAGAACCCGAGATATTGTGGCATGTCGAGCTGGGTGAAGGTCATGCGGGTCCTGCTATATATGAAGGAAAAGTCTACCTTCTCGATTATGATGAAGAGAAAAAAGCAGATATGCTCAGGTGTTTTTTGCTGGAAGACGGAACAGAACTGTGGCGGCGCTGGTATAATGTTCATGTGAAAAGAAATCATGGTATGTCCAGGACGGTTCCGGCAGTGACTGAAGATTATGTATTGACCATCGGACCCCGCAGTCATGTCATGTGCGTCGATCGTGAAGACGGGGATTTAAGATGGGGACTGAATATTGAAGCAGAATACGGTACAGAGAGTCCCCTGTGGTACACCGGGCAATGTCCGCTCATTGATAATGGAAATGCTATTATTGCGACTGGGGGAAAAGCTTTGATGGTTGCCATCGATTGCAAGAGCGGAGAAAAAATATGGGAGACTCCCAATGAAAAAGGATGGAAGATGTCTCACTCATCCATCATGCCTTATACTTTTGAAGGAGTGAAAATGTACGTCTACAGCGCAGTTGGCGGTGCCTGTGGTATTGCCGCAGAAGGCAGAAATGCCGGAGAGATCCTCTGGGAAACCACCGAATGGAATCACAATGTAGTTGCCCCTTCTCCTGTATGCCTGCCCGATGGTACGATATTCCTCTCCGCAGGTTACGGTGCGGGCAGTATGGTCCTTCAGCTTCAAAAGCAGGATGAGAAATTTTCGGTAGAGATCATTGATGAATACAAACCCGCTGAAGGACTGGCAAGTGAACAGCAAACCCCTATAGTTTTTAACGATCATTTCTTTGGAATTTTGCCTAAAGATGCCGGACCCCTCAGAAACCAGATGATCTGTGTGCATCCCGACAATTTTAAGGATGTTAAATGGTCCAGTGGACAAACAGTACGCTTCGGACTCGGACCATATATCCTGGCCGACAATAAATTTTTCATACTCAGCGATGACGGAACCCTTACCATCGCTCTTCCCTCAACGGAAAGATACACCGAACTCGACAGCTACAAAGTAATGGACGGTCAGGACGCATGGGGACCCCTTGCCATCGCCGACGGCTACCTCCTCATGCGCGACTCCGAAACCATGCTATGCCTCGACATCGCCAAAAACAGAAATTGACATGAGAATAAAAATAAAATCAAATAAAAAGCTGTTCTCCATTTCCTCCACCCCGGTGGAATTAAAGGGAGCGTCCATAAGAGATTACCCTTTTGGATATTCATTCATTATACTTCACTCATCCATCAAATCATGGATCACATTTACCCAACTATACATGAGACTAAGGGAGGCGTACCAAAATATTAACCCCATTGGATATTCAGAAACTCCAAACTCCAAACTCCAAACTCTCTTCTCCCTAATCCCTAACCCCCAATCCCCATGAACAACAAAACCATCACCATAATAATCCTTATAGTATTAGCAGCTATCGTCGCTGTTATACTAATTGACTTCCAGGGAAACAAACGTGGAAAAAAAGGAGGAAATCCATACAAATATGAAATGGAGGATTTAAGCTATGTGGATTCTTCATTGATTCATTACAGGGAAACAAGGAATATTTCTCTAGACCTGATGAAAGCTCATGGTTTCGTCCTTGAGGATGATATATTATACATCACGGGTGAACAATTCCTAATGGCTGTCCAACCCGATGGCAGCCAGGTGTTTCTTGAAACCTTCAAGGATACAGGAACATGTGTGGAAGTTACTGAAGATTTTATCTATGTTGGATTCGAAGATCATATCGCCAGGTTTAAAAAGAACGGCGAATTGATTGAATACTGGGACAAACTTAATGAAAGAACCATAATCACTTCCCTTGCCTCCAAAGGAGAAAGGCTCTATGCAGCCGATGCAGGCAACCGAAGGGTTTTGATATTCAGTGAAGATGGTTTGAAAATGGGAGAATTTGAAGGAAAATCAGAAAGCGAAGCCGGTCACGGTTTTATAGTTCCCAGTGCTTGTTTTGACCTGGTGGTAAACAGCTATGGCGATCTTTGGGTTGTAAACCCGGGAGAACATGCCATTGAAAATTATACCGATGATGGCGAGATGAGAGGCTACTGGCAAACTGGAACGATGAATGTTGAAGGTTTCCTGGGCTGTTGCAATCCGGCTGAGATCACTGTTCTTAATGACGGATCATTTGTAACCAGTGAAAAAGGACTGGTGAGGATCAAGATTTATGATGAGTCCGGAAAACTTCTGAGTGTTGTGGCGCCTCCTTCAAAATTTAAAGAGGAAGGAAAAGCTCCCGAGGTGGCTGCCGATGATGAAGGACTGATCTATGCACTGGATTTTGACAGGAACACCATACGAATATTTGAAAAAATTTAATATAAATATGAATCGCAGAAGTTTTATACATGCACTGATCAGGACCGGCATCCTTACCGCGATGGCCATTATGGTTGGTTTATTTGCATCAAAGGGGAAAATTACAGGACCCGGGGACTGCGTTTCCGGATTTCAGTGTAATGGTTGTTCAAAACTGAATGATTGCAAACTTCCCGAATCAAAAAAATTCAGGAATAATGGCAGAAGATAAAAAATACAACAGGAGAGATTTCATCAACAAGGGGGCAAGACTCACTCTTGGAATCTCACTTGCCGGATTGGGAGTCGCAGTTGTGGCTAAGTCTACTTCTGAAGAATGGGTTTGGCAGATCGATCCTTTCAAATGCACACAGTGCGGTAGATGTGCAACCGAATGCGTAAAGTCACCTTCAGCAGTCAAGTGTATACATGCCTATGATCTCTGTGGTTATTGCGACCTTTGCGGAGGCTATTTCAAGGCTGGCGTAAAGGAACTGGAAACCGGAGCAGAGAATCAGCTTTGTCCCACAGCAGCAATAGAGAGACGCTTTATTGAAGAACCTTATTTCGAGTATATTATAGATAAAGACCTGTGCATTGGCTGCGCAAAATGCGTTAAAGGATGTACTGCTTTTGGGAATGGTTCTTTGCATCTTCAAATCAGTCATGATATATGTGTGAACTGCAACGAATGTTCCATTGCAAGGGTATGCCCTTCGGATGCTATAAGCCGTGTTCCGGCTGACAAACCCTACATAATTAAAGGAGATTTCACTCCCGGAGATCAAGGATAAACTATGAAAAAACTGTTTAGCTTTATACTATTATTTGTATTATTATTCACTGTCTTTTCCGGGTCATACGCCCAGCAACAGCGTTTTCCCAAACCTGAGTTTGAATCGGGCTATGAACAACCCGACCCTACCACCCCCGAGCCCCGAAATGCAGCAATGGAATGGTTTGACTTTATTGTACTTGCAGGAGTTCTTGGCCTGGCTGCATGGCTTGCAATTAAAAGAAGATCACGCAGGGGAATACTCTGGTTATCTGTTTTTGCCATGATATATTTCGGCTTTATAAGACTGGGCTGCATTTGTCCTATAGGTGCAGTCCAGAATGTTACACTGGGCCTGTTCGATCCTGCATACAAAATATCACTGACTATCCTGGTATTTTTCCTCTTACCGCTCATCATTGCCCTTTTCTACGGTCGTGCTTTCTGCGGCGGAGCCTGTCCGCTTGGAGCCATACAGGATCTGGTGATAATTAAACCGGTTTCTG
>CAZGTU010000219.1:0-4737 GCA_964528675.1 uncultured Bacteroidaceae bacterium | reverse complement strand
AGTCCGTAGGGGAATCGAACCCCTGTTACCAGGATGAAAACCTGGCGTCCTAACCACTAGACGAACGGACCATAAAAGAACTTTTTGTTGTTCGAGGGTGCAAAGATAATTTTAGTTTTTTAATTGACAAAAATATTTTGAAAAAAATGGGAGTTTTTCAATTGTGTGAAATTCGGCTGTCTGTGAGCTGACCTAAGGTTTGTATCTTTTTTATAAAACTATTCTTCACTCCCGGCTTTCACCATATATACCTTATCCATAAATGGAAAATCAGTCCTCATGTATGTATTATCATCAAGATAGTGGAAATTGTCGCTGTTTAAATATATTATATCTTCCTCTAAATGATCTACTATAGATCCTATGTAGAAAAAGACCTTTGAGGTTTTCAAAACCTCGAAGGTCTTTTTCTACATCCTACGAAACCACAATTCATTGTGTATTATATTTATCTTCGTCCCAATTTTTCGGATTGGTAATAATGTAATTTCTTATTCGCTGATATTCTGCATCATCTAAATAATCATGACCCTTATCAATTATCATAATCATATGAACATGATTCGGCATGATAACATATTCATCCAACAGTGCATAATAATATCTCCCGGGTATTTCCAACAAAAATTTTGTTGCATTCTCCCCTATTTCAGATAAATTTATATTTATACTCTTAATTTCTTTAAAATAAGGTTCGTGATTTCGGGTACAAAGGGTAATAAGATATGTTGCATTCCATTCATAATTTCAACTCTGTAGACGAGCGGAAAACAAAAATGACAGGTAACCTTATACAAATTAATTTCGTTCAATAAATATGCTAATAATAAAAACGTAGAAAAATGAAAAAAATGAAAACTGTAGCTTTAGTGCTGATGTCCTTACTTCTAACAGGCGGGTTCTGGTCCTGTGAAAAAAACGATGAATACGATAACCTGGAAGTTGTGGAGAATTCATTTTCAGGAAATGTAAATCCCTCATCTATAGATGCTGACCCGGCAGGAGATTTTACCGGTAATGGCGATTCTGGAACCTATTCCTTCGCCTGGAAAAACCCCGTTAATGTTGCATCAATTACGTTTGATGTTACTACCGCTTCCGGTGCCGTTCAGTTGATAGTGGAAGATGCTGATGGCAATGAAGTGCTAAACAAGACAAGACCCTCAGGAGATCGGGATAGTTTCTCGGGACTTTCCGAGGCAGGTGAACCCGGAACCTGGATCATAACCATCGTATTTTCCGATTTTGATGGAGATGGCAGCTATTCGATTCATCCGGGAGATTAGTTTGAATTGATTTATCGCGTCTCGGCGATTCATGGCGTCCCGATTTTTCACGTCTGCACCATCTAAACCATCATGCCCCTTATCAATGACTATAATCATATGAACATGATTCGGCATGATAACATATTCATCCAACCGAGCATAACTATATCTGCCTGGTATTTCCAACAAAAAGTTTGTTGCGATCTCCCCTGTTTCAGATAAAATCATATTTGAACTCTTTATTTCACCAAAATAAGCCACATGATTTCGGGTACAGATGGTAATAAAATATATTGCATTCCACCTATAATTCCAACTCTGTAGACGAGCGGAAGGAATACGGTATTTGTCTTGGAACTTATCTGCCATTGGAGAATTGATTAGATAGACATGGAATCCACTATCAATAACTCACTCATACTTAATATACGGATGAAGCCTGTCCCTCAACTCCTCAATTATGCTTTTATAAGAAGGATTATTGGCGAGGTTTACAATTTCATCCGGATCAATCTCATGATCATATAATTCAATCCCATCTTTACCGCCGTTCCATTCGGTATACCTCCATCGCTGAGTGCGGATGGAATAACCCTGTGCATCCGGGGCATGATGCACCTGGGATATGGCAGGCTTATCCCAGCTATAATATGAATTTTGCAAAAATGGAAACAGACTTTTTCCGTCCAATTCCTCCGGAAGCTGATTGCTCGAACATTCCACCAGCGTGGGATATAAATCGAGCAATTCTACTGGCTGAGAAACGACTTTATTCTGCTCATTCACTCCGTAACCGGCTATAATGAGGGGAACTTTCACAGACCGCTCAAAGTTTTTATGTTTGTACCACAGGCCTTTTTCCCCGAGAAAATAGCCATGATCCGACCAGAAAACTATAATTGTATTCTCCAGAAGGTCATTTTCCTCGAGAGCATCCAATAACCGGCCTACCTGGGCGTCGATAAAGGATACACTGGCATAATAGGCCTGTTTGCATTTTCTTGCTTCCTCAACTGTTATTCCCTTGAAAAAATAGGGCCAGTTGGCAGTATCTCTTTGTATTGCCATACCGGGCACATCATCCAGATCTTTCCTTGCTTCCTCAAGATCCGGCATGGTAATTTCTTCCAGGGGATATAAATCGAAATATTTCTTTGGAGCAACATAAGGACAATGTGGATTGAAGAATCCGGCAGCGATAAAAAAGGGATTATCCTTATTCCTTTTCATCATTTCAATCGCCCGGTCAGCAACCATACCATCCGTATGTTCATTGTCCTGGCTAACAGGATCCCAATAGGCCATGGATATTCCAAGTCCTCCCTTTTTTCCTGTTTTCCCACCGGGGAAACGGATGATACTGTCTTCATGGATTTTGTCTATTCCGGCAGGATTAAACCTCTCCTGCCAGCTCAAGGTATCATCATGTCCGTCAGTACCAATCTCACTCGGATTTCCATAGTGATATATTTTACCCACCCGTCCCACATAATAACCTTTATCCTGAAAATATTGACCCAGGGTAACAACATCTGGCTTTAGTTCTCTTATATTATCCCATAGCCTTACAAAACCCGTTGTATTGGGTCTCATGCCGGTCATGATACTTGCCCTGCTGGGTCCGCAAAGCGCTTGCTGGCAATAGGCATTGTTGAAGCGCACCCCCATTTCTGCAAGTTTATCAAGATTCGGGGTTTTCACCTGGTCATTTCCATAGCAGCCAATGTCAATGTTCAGATCATCGGCTGCAATGAATAAAATATTCGGGCTGGCAGGTTCTTGCGCGTAAGAAGAAATCACTGCGCTAAATAAAAGTCCGGTGCTAAAAATCGTTTTTGTAATTTGCTTCACCATTGAATGATTTTGTGGTAAACTTTTCAGGTTTCTCAATAACACAAACTTAATATTATTCCAGGTTTTTTATAAGCCTTCGAAAGGATCACGATGTATTAACTACTGAAGTTTCGCACTTATCAATAAATGTTGGCATTGCGCCTGGGCTGAGGTCTTCGCCATGCGCCTACGCTGGATCCTCATGCGCAAGCGTAAGGCTTCTACCGCCGAAGAAAGCTTCAGGCAAGCTTAGAATACTCAAAGCCTTTGGCTGGTCATGAGATCGCTATTGCTAAGTTCACAGATAAAGAATATTAATTGCATTCGTACTAACTAGATTGACACAGAAACCTTTCTGTTTTTACAGAAAGGAATCCGCGAAAATAAATTGCAACGAATGAGAATAATACTTTTAATCTGCGAATCTGTGGCAACATTTCTTATTATTCAGGTGCGAAACTTCAGTTAACTATAGAATTCAAAAGTACTTTTGCATCATTTATATCCAGAAGAATAGTTTCTATCTTTTGTTTTTTACAAAATGCTTATGTTTGGATCTTAGAAGTTAAATTTTACCTGAACCAAAATGACCAAATTTTTAATACCATTTATCATTGTAGCTCTTTTCAGCTTTTATTCATACAATCGTTCAACAAAAGAAACTTTTAATCATGAACCCGTAAAAATCATCTTCGATACTGATATGGGATCAGATTGTGATGATGCGGGGGCTCTTGCCTTGTTGCACGCTTATGCCGATGCAGGCAAAGCAGAAATTATCGCCTGTGTTTACAGCTCCGGTAAGGTTCCTTATGGTGCCGGAATAGTTGAAGCCATTAATATCTACTATAACAGGCCTGATATCCCGGTAGGTGCATATCAGAAAGCCGATGTGGGTGATCCTGTAGATAAAATGACGGCAGAAAAACTGGTGAAAGACACTGCCGCCTACAAAAACACTATTATCCATAATTCAGATGCCCCCGATCAGACCCGCCTTACGCGCAGAATTCTTGCTGAACAGGAAGATAACAGCATAGTTTACATTACTGTGGGTCATACTAAAGGCTTATATGATCTCCTGGTCTCTCAACCCGATGACATTTCTTCCCTGAGTGGAGAGGAACTGGTTAAAAGAAAAATTAACAGATGGGTGGCCCTGGGAGCCCTGAGAGCAAATAATGAAGAAGCTTACCATGCCAGGGACTGGAATTTCTTTTTCAATGGCACTGCTCCCTATACCGATTACCTGGTTGATAACTTCCCTGTACCTGTATATTATATCAATGCAGGAAGTAATGTTTACACAGGTAAATCTCTCAAGCATACATCACCCGGGAATATTGTAAGAACAGCCTACAGGGACTGGTTATGGAATGTATTTGAGAAAACCCTCGACGATCAGCGCCCTTCCTGGGATCTGGCGGCTGTATATTTCGCTGTTGAAGGTACCGGCACTTTCCTGGAAAACACCGGCACCGGCCACCTTGTTTTCGATCCCGAAAAAGGAAGCCTCTGGGAAGAAGAAATCCGGGGACCGCTACAATACTACATAGATCAGAAAGAAGGAGTGGAGGAGGAGTTCGCGAATTATTTAAATGAGAGGATGAGAAATTAGGGAGGCGATTGAGGAGTT
>CAZGTU010000218.1:0-4831 GCA_964528675.1 uncultured Bacteroidaceae bacterium | reverse complement strand
ACTAAGTAATAGTTTTTTCATAATACTTGAATTTTTAAGTTAGTAAATAGAAATACTTAATTATAAATTATTGATTAATAATTATTCTGTTCCAGGACTCCTCCTGATCGCTCTATTTCCTGATTTGGAATAGGGAAGACCTCATGTTGTCCTACAATAAAGGACCCCTTGTTGTTCGATTCTGCCTGTGGCTGATTGACAAGAATATCACCGGCAAGTCCCCATCTTATAAGATCATGATAACGATGTCCTTCCATAGCAAGCTCAAGACGTCTTTCTTCCACATAAGCATTAAAGAGGGCCTCGCCACTGAGTCCGGCATCAAGATCTTCAAGTCCTGCACGATCCCTGACCATATTTATATAATCATGCGCTTTACCTTCATTGGGAGCAGGTTTCAACATATAAGCCTCTGCAGCAAGAAGAAGAACATCAGCATAGCGGATCACCCTTTCATTTACATTATAATCGAGCTCGGTTGCCCCGATTCCGTCACCTTTATTGATTTCTTTTGGTGCATACTTATTACAATACCAGCCGGTATATTTATAGTCTGAATTCCAGCTGAGGTTTCCGCCCTGCTCGGCATTCAGGCTGTCAATATTATAAATCGACACCTTCCTGCGAAGGGTATCTCCTGCATCTATAAAGGCATTTACCAGAGAAAGTTCAGCTTTATTAAAGCCCCATCCGGGTTCATGTGTTGACGATCCGGAAAGTTCTCTGACACCCATCATCTGGCAATCGACATTTCCTTCGAATCCTCTGCTCCGGTTCGCTAACCAGTCAGCAGGTGAATTAGCAGAATGTGAAATCTCAAAAACAGATTCAACTCCAAACTCACCATCCGGAGTAAATATATGCGCATAACTGCTATCCAGTTGATATTCCTTGCTTGCTATTACCTCTTCCAGCACCGGAACGGCATCATCATATTTTTCCTGGAATACATAAACCTTTCCCAGGAGAGCCTGGGCAGCTCCTTTTGTAGCATGCTGCTTTTCAAAGCCCTGCAGTTCAGATTTAAATGGCAAGAACCGGCTTGCATATCTTAAATCACTCTCTATGAATGCCCAGGTTTCTTCTTCGGTGGCCCTTGGGGGATAGTCTTCTGAAACGTCAAGTATCTCCTCCAAGAGTGGAACACCACCGAAAAAGGTAACCAGTTCATAATAAAAATATGCTCTGAGAAAATGTGCCTCTGCCACATACCTGCGCAACAAAGAGGAATCTGATGGAACCACATACAAATCTGAGTTCGTAGGGTCAACCCGTGTTATAATCTGGTTAGCCCTGTAGATCCCAAAATAAGAACGCCACCAAACGCCAAGGAGGGCAACATTGCTTGGATTAGGAATAAATTCATCGATATCCTGCCAGTCGAGCATATCAAGTGCATTACCACCTCCGGCATTGGCATCATCGGAAGCAATGTTTTTCATCATGTAAGTACTGTGGTAGGTATATGCATCTGTATACTTCTGTCCAAGCAGATCATAAGCCGCATTCAAACCCTCGTATACTTCTGTGGGATTGGAGTAAAAGTTTTCTTCAAATCTCAGCCCCTGCGGTTCCAGTTCGAGAAATTCATCTGAACAGGCACCGGCAAATGCTACGATAAAAATGAATATTGAAATTTTTTTAAGCTCTTTCATAATTTTTTAAACTTTAATGTTAGAACGTTAAATTAAAGCCAAACCGGTAAACCCTTGCTGATGGATAAAATCCATAATCGATACCTATTGCGGCCGGGCCGCCAACTGCACCAATCTCTGGCTCAAGTCCTTTATATTTAGTGAATGTCAATAAATTTGACCCTGAAACATATATCCTTGCATCCTGGATACCAAAGTCATTGAAGAAATTAATATCTCCAAAATTATACCCAATCTGCATTGTTTTTATTCTCAAGTAATCTGCGTCCTCAACAAGCAGATCGCTCATCCTGAAGTTACCATTGGGGTCAATTTCAGTAGGTCTGAACCACTCGTTGGTTGAACCTTCACCGTCCCAGGCCATGTCATAATAAAACTGAGGTCTGTTCATTCCCAATCTGTCTGAACGGTTCAAAGCATTTACAACATTCAATCCCGTTGCACCCTGGACATATACAGTGAAATCGAAGCCGCCAAATTCAGCGTAAATGTTTGCTCCCATCACCCAGTCGGGATAGGGATCGCCCACCATTACACGGTCATCAACATCTATGGCTCCATCCTTATCCACATCCACGAACTTTACATCTCCCGGTTGAGCATTAGGTTGAATCTTATCCCCATCCATGCCAACATAATTGTCTATTTCTTCTTCCGTCTGGAATATCCCATCAGTTTTATAGGCGCTGAAATACCAGGCAGGATAACCCTCCTCGAAAAAAGTCAGGTTATCATCATCTGTAAATACCGTAACTCCGAATAGCTTGTCCTCGTCTCCTGTGTTTGTTACCTCGTTGTAATTATAAGCAGCATTCAGAGAAATATTGTAATTCAGGCGCCCGATATTATCCTTCCAGCTAAGTTCAAATTCAATACCACGATTCAGGATATTGCCCGCATTAATACTGCTGTTATAATTTCCATAAAGCGTGGGGAAAGTACTTGTGGTAATAAGGTCTTTGGTCAGCTTATAATAGAAATCGGTAGTGAAATAAAGCTTATTGTTCAATAAACCCAGATCGAGTCCGATATCGGTTTGCTCACTTACCTCCCATCGCAGAGCCGGGTTTGAGATCTCCCTTGGTTCAGAGGCCCTCTCAATCTGCTCGGCCGAGTTTGGATAACGATAGACACTGGTAATCAGGGAAAGATAGCCAAAGGAACCAAGATTGGATGTTGATCCGTTCTGCCCCCAGCTTGCTCTTAATTTCAGGAAACTAACCGGTGGGAGATTAAAGAAATCCTCCCGGGAAATCACCCATCCGGTAGAAACAGAAGGGAAATATCCGGCACGATATTCAGGACCGAACAATGTTGACAGGTCAGTACGAAAATTCGTGGTTAACAGATACTTTTCCGCATAATTATAAGATATCCTTCCGATATAAGAAGCTCTTCTTACTTCATCAGCCCAATCACCTGCTATATGAGTCGAATCAGGTGTGGTTCCGACATAAGCAAAATTATCACTTTCCTGTATTAAGCCAGTTCCCGAAGCAGACAAATTAATATTCCTGTAGGTGTTGGCTTCCATACCTACCAGCGCCTGGATGGAATGATCCCCAAGGGTCACATTATAATCCAGGAAATTACCCCACTGGTATGTCTGATATTTGGAGTACCCCCTGTAAGCCCCGTTAAATTGATTTATTTGTTCCGCGTTAAAATAGCTTTTCTCATCCCATCCATTGAAATTAACATATGTAAGATCAAAATCCAGTTTGGTTTTGAACGTAAGACCTTCAAAAGGCATGATATCCGCATAAAAAGTACCGAATAATTTATCATTGGTATTCTGGTCATGCAAAGTTTCCAGCAATGCTTTGGGATTAAATATCTCACCTGATACCTGCCGTGAAATCCCGTAATAATTTCCCTCACCGTCATCTACCAGCAAAGGCTGAAAATCTGCACCTATATAATATAAACTGTCGAATGGAACCGTAACCGGAGTAAGGGGATCAAGAAGGATCGACATGTTCATGAAACTATTGAAACTGGAGTTCTCAGGAAGCGAGGTTCTTTCCGACCGGGTATAATTTATTTTATTACCTACGGTTAACCAATCCTTCAGCTTATGGTCACTTGAGAATCTTGCAGTAAGACGGGTGAAGTTGGCTTTATCACCA
Source organism: uncultured Bacteroidaceae bacterium (assembly GCA_964528675.1). GTDB lineage: Bacteria > Bacteroidota > Bacteroidia > Bacteroidales > CAYRTD01. Next base: position 1,047 of record CAZGTU010000218.1, on the reverse strand, counting down.
CCTCCGATACCATCCTGGCTAAGATAAGATCCACTGGCATTATAACGGGATCTTTCGTTTCCGCCAGAGTAAGATAGGAAATGTTCCGACATGGGTGCAGAATTCATCACCTCATCCAACCAGTTTGTTGAATAAGTCTCTTGACCAGGAAGGGGAAGATCTTCGGAAATTGTTGCAGAATCACGGCCTTCCGCCAGTAATGCTCTCCAACGGTAATCCAGATAATCGTGGCTGTTCATTACGCTAAATTCGGAATTGGCCACTTCCTGAATTCCGTAATTAAACTTATAGGTAAAAACAGGCTTCTGGGAAGTTCCTGTTTTGGTGGTGATCAAAACAACACCATTGGCTCCTTCAGCTCCGTAAATAGCAGCCGACGAAGCATCCTTCAGAACCTCCACCGATTCAATATCATTTACGTTGATGTTTTCAATGCCTCCCATTCTCAATCCATCAACAATAAATATAGGTTCAGAATTACCGTTCGATCCTGTACCTCTAACCCGTACAGTAAATCCTGCACCGGGCTGTCCTGATACCTGTGTGATGGAAACACCTGCAGTTTTACCCTGCATTGCATCTTCTATTCGAAGGGAATTGGATTTTTCGATCTCTTCCACATCTACCTTGGCTATGGATCCGGTAATAAGGCTTTTTTTCTGGACACCATATCCTACTACAACTACTTCCTCAAGTTCTCCAACATCGGGCTCAAGTACAACGTTAATCTCAGTCTGTTCCCCTACCGGTATGTCCTGAGAGATATATCCTACAAAAGAAAAGGTTAGAATATCCTCAGAACTTGCCTGAATAGAATACTCGCCGTTTATGTCAGTAACCGTTCCTGTGGCAGTTCCCTTAACAAGGACGGTAGTGCCGGGAAGAGGTTGGTCTGTGTCAGTTGCAGTGACAACTCCTGAAATTGTCCTCTCCTGCCCCATCGCCGTTGCCAGAATAAGCACAGAAAAAATGAATGAAGTTAAAACTCTTCTCATAAAATAAAATTTAGTTCGTGAATTAACTGGTAGCAAACTTGATGTAAAATTA
>CAZGTU010000217.1:0-4920 GCA_964528675.1 uncultured Bacteroidaceae bacterium | reverse complement strand
GCTTCGAGCTTTCTCCTTCTCTTCCTTCCAGCTTCCAGCTTCCAGCTTCGAGCTTTCTCCTTCTCTTCCTTCCAGCTTCCAGCCTCCAGCTTCGAGCTTTCTCCTTCTCTTCCTTCCAGCTTCCAGCTTCCAGCTTCGAGCTTCTTCTCACCTCCCCAATCCCCCACTTTTCGTATCACTGTCAATCTCCGATTTACGGTCGGCTTTCTTGATGGCGCGGCCTTTGTTGAACTTGTATGAATACATTAGCTGTATAAACCAGGATGCATCAAATAACTGGGTGTTCTCGGAATAAATGATGGGCGTTTCGGTAATTACCCTGGTGAACTGTATGGTTTTGGAAAATGGTAATAGATAGAAAAGCCCCCATGAATGATTTTTTATATTCTGATTAACACCCAGGCCCCAGAGCATTGGACTGTAGGTAATGGTCTGTGCAGAACGCATGGCTCCGTTGTAATTGATAAATGCAAACACATTTAACTTTTCCTTGAAAAGCGGTTTCACCACATAGCTGTTCAGACGGAATGAATAATAATCGCGTGCACTGATTACTGAAAGTGAATCCCTGTATTCATTAAAATGACCCCTGAAAACACTTCCATTCAGATTAAAGGAAGCGATGGTGGTATTCAGGCCAATCCCTTGTTCATAGCCGGTAAGAAGATTCGCCGGTGAGGAGTAAACTGCCGGTACTTCACTAATGGAGGTAACTTTCAGACTTGTGCGGGTATCAATCTTGTCGGAATAAAATTCATGATAAATATAGGGTGAGAAATTGACCTTCTTGATATTCATAGTATAGCTGAGCTGTAATCTGTCTTTGTACTCAGGTTCAAGGTAGGGATTACCTGCTGAAACGCTCAGATCGTTGTTCAGCCTTTCAAAGGGATTCAGTCGGTATAGTCCGGGGCGGTTTATCCTTCGGTTATATGTTAGTTTAAGACTGTGTCTGGTATTAAACTTATACATAAGATTCGTTGAGGGCAGGAGAGTGGTATACCGGTTTTCAATATCTGAATTAATGTCGATGTTACTGTTTTCCACACGAAGAGTTGTCTGCAAGGAGAATTTTTTCAATTTCCAGTAAAAGCTGGCATAAACCGAATTCCTCAGTTCAGCATAAAGAAAATCATTATTGACAGCTTCATCATTCATCCTGTAGGTATAATCCATATGTTGCAGGTAAAACTGTAAGCCGGCTTCCATTCGCATATTTACGCCAATGGGTTGAATATAGTCTATCCTGGTATTTAAATAATCCCTTTCATTGATAGTTAATTCATTTCTGAAGGATGAATCCAACAGGGTCATACTGCCGGCAGGATACAATTGCTGGTTGAAATCATTGTCATCCTGAGAGTTGAATTTGTAGTAAATGGATTCTATTGTAAATTCCTGGATAGGTTTCTCGAACTTTTTCCGGTAAAATAAGGATGCATTTGACTCCGAGCTTCCTGTAGAAACATGAGTCTCGTTTTCCTGCATATTAACCTCATCATTGTCCAGTAAAATGTCCCCTTCATTCTCTATATTAACCAGATTAGAGTAAGGTTTATAACTGTAGTTTATACTCAGGGTATTTTTATCGTTCAGGTAATAATCAAATCCTGAGTTGAGTGCAGATGCCTGAATACTGAAATCTCCTGTACCCGTCATGTCAAGGATTGAATCTACAGTTAATCCTCCCCTGGGAAGAGTGATCCTACGATAGTCCTTACCGGAGATATTCAGGTTTTGCATAAACGAATAGCCGGAAATGTAAAAGCTTGCTTTCTCTCTACCGTAATCAAGACTTGCAGTGGCTCCAAGAGTGGGTTTTTTTATTGGTTTGAATTGCATGCCAATCATTCCGTTAATCCCCATGCGTGCTTCTTTTTTCAGGACAATGTTCAAAACCCCTTCAATATCGCCCTCATACTTTCCGGATGGATTATGAATAACCTCAACAGATTCAATATCCCCGGGACTAATCCTTGCAAGGAACTCCTTGTCCCTTTGCTTTCCGTCAACCTGTATGATAAAATTTGTTTTACCGTTCAGTGTGATGTTATCATTAAAATCCACCTGTACAGTGGGAATTTTCCTAAGAACATCATAGCCATTGGCAGAGGTCTTTTCGATTTCAGGCAGCATCTCATAAACAGTTCGGTCCACCAATTCTTTTGCCCGGACATAGTTCCCGGTTACGGTTACATCTTCAAGTTGTTCTGTTTTTTGAGTGAGATAAAGGGTATCGACATTCACTTCCTTCTGTTCTCCCAAAACTTCAACAGATCTTCCGTTTTCCCGGTAACCCACATAGGTCGCTTTTACATAATAATTCCCGGGTTTGATGTTACTGGCAGTGTATTGGCCATCGGTATATGTAATGACACCTTTTACAAGGCCTGAATCAGGAAGGCTGAGAATTACCACATTGGCAAATTCGACCGGGGTATTTTCCTCTTTATAATAAACAAAGCCATTAAGACTTTGAGAGCTCAGGTTGCAAAGCTGAAACAGCCCGATGATGGCAAAAATTAACTTTTTCATTCTTCTTTTACATCAAGGGCTGTTATTTCAGAATCGGTATTAATTTCAATGGGGATGTTAAAGGTATTTCCCTGTGCATTTACAGTAAGTTCTCCTTTAAGCTGCTGCTGTGAGTTTCCTTTGATAATCCAGCATGTTGCCGGATTGATTTTCATTTCTGTTTTTCCAAGTCCACTGACATCGGATGTTATCTTTACACCATTCATATCCATGGTGCCGTGAAGGGATTTAATAAGAAGTTCGCCTCTTAACAGGTTAGAGTTCTTTTCAAGGCTTACAAGTTTTAGGTCAGCTTTCTGAGACATTTCAATGCCCCCGCCTGAAACATTATAACCGACTTCCCAGGCTTCATCTTTTTTCATTTCTTTTCCTGGAAGGTAATAGGTTTGCATTTCGATCATGCTTCTTAATGATTTCTCTTCAAGTATGGTTCCTACCCTTTGCATTATGGCAGATGCCATTTGTCCCTGCAGGGTATCCGTCCCCTGTAAAATTTCCGCTATCACAGGTTCAAGGTTCATAAATCCAAGTACCTGGCCACTATTGTTCATTCTCACGAGAAAGGCAGAGTTCGACATCCGGTGCATGATAGTATTCATAATATCGGCAGGATTATCAGAATTCAGATTACCCGGATTAGAGGAGTTGATTTCCATCTGTGGCTGGCTGATAAGTGTAATGATGGTATCGAAACGGATCTCAGTTATCATTTCTTCTCCCGTTTTCTTGAGGGGTTTGAGTGAAAGAACCATAAAATTGTTGGTCTGAACAGATTGCTCGTTTCCCATCACGGTCTGAGTGGTGTTTTGAACAACTGTACTTTTGGTACGGTAAATTTTGTTTAGTTCCAGCTTGTAACTGAGGTCTGCCTTCTTTTGCGATATCCCGGGCAGGGAAAGCATCGCAAACAGTAAAAAGGTGCTAATGATTTTCATGTTGGTTAATTTAGGTTATTAATTATTATTAATCGAAAAGGAATTGACTATTAAAAAAATTGAGTTAATCGTTTCGGAATCAGCCAGGAATTATTCCCTGGTTAAAAAATGGCTAATAAAGGTATGAAAATATGAGTTTAGGATGAATGATATTGAGGTAAATAAATTTCTCTCTGTAATATCAGGTGGTTAACCATTATTTCCATATTTTTCCACGGTCTGAATCTCCGTATGTCTTTATAAGTCATGTTTTTTCATAGAAAATGAATTTAAGAGTGAATACTATAAAATATAATACCTTTTACCCTTAATGGAAAAATAGGGGAAATCTCAGCGTGGTGGGATGGATTTTTTTTGATATTTTCTGAATCGGGGTTATCCGCCCCAGGCAGAAAGCGATATTTCGCTTTACTCATATCGTTCAGCTTAAGGCTAAGATGATTTTAGTAAAAAACTTGTAATTCTTTTCCTAAAATCGTGAGGGAAGAAAATGCACCCCGGTAAATGCCCTCCTCCTCTCTTGATAACCGGATCTGACGAAATACCCCATCAGGCCTTCTGATGTTAATAACCGGGTCATGATTTAGTTCAATGGATAAACCATGCATTATCGGGTCTAAAACAAAATTGAAAGCCGAGTTGGGAGCATAGCTGTCCTGGAAAAGACCGCCTTTTAGCAGGAAATTGCTTTTCGCTTTGCTCATAACTGAATGGACCAGGGGATAATCGAGTGGCTGTTAGGATAGAGGATAATCTTTGAATTATTCAGCACACCGGAGAAATTAGGATTGTTATTAATGGGAGAGGTGATTATGGGGCATAATGATTTCAAGAGTGTGAAAGCCTATATCAAGATTTCAGAGGGGCATATCGGGAATATGGGGGATATGATTGATTGGTGAGGATTTATCGATTCATAAGATTTTTATCTGCTATCCTGAAGTGGAGATCTTAATATTATTAACTTCAACGATTTCAGTTTTGATACATTCAAATTTGCTATCGTTAAAAAAAGCAATATTAACACCTCCTCGTCTCATTGCACTACCATATTCCACTCCTTCAAAACCAATGTATTTTATGAATTCACATAAATATTGAGTTGGTAAATATTCTTTTTTAAATTTTTCGTTTCAATATGCTGCTTAACTTCTTATATTCATTTTGATCAAGATCAAGTGTATAACAAATGTACTTTAAATATTCAGGTGTTGATTCTGCCGTTAGCAACTCCTCTTCCTTGATCTTTCTTTTTTTAAGTTCACCTAACATAAGTTCGTGGAGTTTACTGGAAGGAATTTCCAAAAATAAATCCCTACAAGCTCGGTAAAATTTGACATCTGTAGTATTTGGTATAAACCCAAAATGTTTCCGCAATACATTAATATACTCTGGTTTTCTCAGACATTTTAATATCGTAGTATTATCGAAATGCAAATTCTTAGAGGCT
>CAZGTU010000216.1:0-4923 GCA_964528675.1 uncultured Bacteroidaceae bacterium | reverse complement strand
CTGAAAATGGCGGGATTCCTATTGCAGATCAAAAATTTGATGTAGATCATCAACCGGTTCGTTCAAGCCTTCAGGAAACTTACAATTTCATCACTGAGGAATTTGATAAAGCCATAAAACTTCTTAATCCTGAACCTCAACGTGCAAACTCTTACGGATACTTCAACATCTACAGTGCCAAGGCCATCAAGGCCAAGACACTCCTATACATGGGAGAATATGCTGATGCACATGCAACAGCAGATTCAGTAATAAACGAAATGGGACAGGCTGGTTACAGGCTCGCAACCCGGGAAGAATACCCTGGCATGTGGGTTGAAGTGGCACAGCCGGAATTTCTGCTTGAAATCATCACCACCCTTAACTATAATGGTCAGCGCAACTCCATAGGTTATTATGCCGATCCTGATGGTTATGGTGAATTTGGACTGACAGAAAGCTTTGTAAGCTTCATGGAATCCAATCCGGATGATGTACGTAACCAGGCATATGAATTAAAAGTGAGTGACGACGGACAGGGTGAAGGTTACTACCCATCCAAGTATCCCGGACGTCTGGGAAGCCTTTACGTAAATAATCCCAGGGTAATAAGAGTGGCCGAAGTATATCTTATTGCTGCTGAAGCCGCCTTCCATAATAATGATCCTGCTCTTGCTGCAGAATATATCAATGAGCTCAGGGCTGAAAGAATTGAAGGATATACAGATGTAGCATCAGTTAACCTTGAGGATATTCTCGATGAGAGAAGAAGAGAACTCTTTGCAGAAGGAGAAAGAAGCTTTGATGCATGGAGAAATAAAAAGAGTGTATTGAATACAGATTTTGGCACTGAACCTGTAAATTACGATAATTACAGAACCATAATGGCCATTCCGCAGCGGGAAACTGATATTTCCTCAACTCTCGTTCAAAATGATGGCTGGGAATAAATTTCTTCTTTAATTGGTTAATAAAAAAAAGGCTGCTTGTGATGAGCAGCCTTTTTTTTTGGGCAATGTATTATTTTGCTCCCGTCAAAACAGTTACATAGTAAATAAGCTTGAGATCCAGGTTGTAATTCATTTCTTCAGTATCATATAAATTCCCCATGGCATCAAGTAATTGGTAACTTACATATAGATCAAAATTACCGGGAGAATCTAACCAGTCAATTATCTGATCAATTCCTTCTGTAACATCTGTAACCGGGTGTTCCAGCCCATCATCAGCATAATCACTCAGAAGAAAATTATCAATGGTCCCGGCAGTTACAGATTCACTTCCGTCGGAAGAAACCGCCACAATAGTAGCCTTGAAGTACATATCATCAGGTCCATTGTAATTTTTGATCTCAAATTTCACGTCATTGACTTCAAAGCCATCAATATTATCTTCATAATCTTCATAATCTTCCGAATCATTCACATTAATATTTTCGGGTCCCTCTTCTCCGGAAGGGGAACCAATATCAATATAAAAGGTCCTGGAGAAGGTAGTGTCAACATCCGGGATAAGATCGTCTATTAAACTGCATGATCCCAGTCCCAGAAAAGTAGCCATCAAAAATAAAACATAAAATTTTTTCATAGTTGTAATTTTTATGCAATTTAAAAATAGACAGCCAATTATGCATCATGATTTATGTAAAATTCGATCAACCATACCATAATTCGGGTAAATATGTATTTTTATTTGATGAGTTTAACTATTATTAACCAAAAAATTACCTTTAATCGTTAAAACAAATACTCTCTTCTGCTGAAAATGAATAAATTCTATCTTGTGGAATTCCAATAATAAAAAGCAGTTAGTAAAAACAATTTGGAAGGTCGGCAAAAACATATACTTTTAAGCGATTAATCATGATTCCATGACTCGACCGGTTATTTACATCCTTATATTTCACTTCATTGCCTTATCCCCTTTTAATTTAAAGGGTCAGGATACGCTGTCTGTCAGTAGCGGTTTGAAACGCATGGAAATCAAAAATTCCTTCTTTGGCGCAGCAAAAGCTTTACCCGATAGTTTTCAACTTGATGATCTTCCATACATGCATTTTACTTCATGGGAAAAATTAATATCAGAGGATCAGATAGAAATAAAAAAACCTGCCTTTTTCAAATTTGTAGTACAAAATATTAATAATAAACCGGTTGAAATAAGCTTATCACTCAATGCCGCCGATTCAGCCGGGCTATTCTTTTTTACAAATGGAGAACTGCGCCAGGGTGAAGAACTCTATATAAGAGGACTTAAGTTGTTTGGCAGGATAAATCTTCATCCCGGAGAACTCAGAGAACTGTATTTTAAGGTTAATCTACCGGAACTTGATGCCTATGAAGTTTCACAGGACTTAAAATTCAGATTGCATAATTACAGTTATTTTTTAGAAAAAGAATTTTCAAGTAGGTTCACTCATTCTCTTTTACTGGGATTGCTTTTGTTTTCGGCATTTCTCAATCTGATCCTCGGGATAATTTTAAAAAGGGGTTCATTTATTAGTCTGTTTTTCTACCTGTTGAGTCTCCTGTTCTTTTCTTTTTCTTACCTGGGCTTTTATGATGAATTTATCATTCGGAAACTAATCAGGATCCCAATAGGAATGCCGGTTTATTTTCTTACGCTTGTATTGTTCCTGCAGGTAAGCAAGAAATACCTGCAACTTGAAAAAAACCTGCCCGGATGGAATACAGTTACCAATGTGGTGATGTTTTTCCTGTTACTTTCAATACCCTATTATTATTTAACCGTTTATATTGAAAGCTTTTATAATAATTTCCTGGCATTTTCTTCACTTTTCTTTTTTGTTGTAGCTGCCCTGCTGGGGGTGATAGAATCAATCATACTTTTCAGAAAAGATCCGAAAGCAAAGTTTTTTCTTGTTGCCAACCTGGTTGTAGTCATCTCTCTCACTATCAATCTTTTCCTGGATAATCGTTTTCCGGTAGTGATAGGTTCTGTTATCCAGGGATTCATATTTACAATCGGATTGGCTGAAGAGATCAAAATATTAGACAAACAAAAAATTAGATTTCAGCAAAGTTATATCAATCAACTCGAGGTAAATCTAAAATTGAAGGACAAACTCACTTCAGAACTTGAGCAAAAGGTAGAAGAAAGAACTCGCGAATTAAAACGTGCAAATGCAGAACTTTTAGAAAAAAACAACATAGTTGAACAGCAAAAAGAATTGCTGGAAATAAGAAACAAGGAGATAAAAGATAGTATAGAATACGCAAGGAGAATACAAAACGCAAGTTTTCCATCACAACGGATCATTGAAAAAGTAAGTGATGATTATTTCATTCTCTACAAACCTCGGGATATTGTAAGCGGCGATTTTTATTGGTTTGGTGAGGTAGAAAATAAAGTGATCATTATTGCAGCAGACTCTACAGGCCATGGTGTACCGGGAGCCTTTATGAGTATGTATGGAATAGCCTTCCTTAATGAAATCGTCAACAAACAAAAAATATTTCACCCGAATAATATTTTAAATACACTCAGGGAGAAAATCACTGATTCCCTGAATCGGGGAGACGACGAGTTTGAAACCATGGATGGTATGGATATGTCGGTGCTCACCTTTGATAAAGAGAATCAGCGTGTACTTTATGCAGGAGCATTTAATTCATTATACCTGATAAGGAATGAAGAACTTCAGGTAGTGAAAGCAGATAAAATGCCGGTAGCATACTATCAGAAAATGGATTCCTTTTCTATGCATGAAATTGAACTCAAAAGAGACGATTGTTTCTATATCTTCACGGATGGGTTCATTGATCAGTTTGGAGGTTCATTAGGGAAAAAATTTCTGACCAAAAGACTGAAAGACCTCCTTCTCGAAATCAATCCCAAAAGTATGAAAGAACAATACAGCTTCTTAAACAGTGCATTCAAAGATTGGAAAGGCGATTATTTCCAGGTAGATGATGTGTTGATGATTGGGGTAAGGGTTTAGGAAGTTGTGCAGTTGTGCACTTCGCCATGCTCAGTATTCTCGATCTTTAAATAATAAGACGAAGATTTCTGAGCGAAGCGAAGAACCATAATGTCTTCTATTCAAACTGCATAACTGCATAACTTTATAAACGAAGCGTTTTAATATACTTATCAATATAATAAGTTTTATTCTTAAGCTTATACTGCATCACGTACCTTGGATGTTCGAGAGGGACAATGGTATTGAAGAATTTTTCTTTTTGATTTAGAGAAACCAGGTACTTATAGTTTTTTCCTGTCCCCAGGCAATAACAGGTTTCAGTTTCTACGCCAAGTCCAATTATTTTTTTTATGGAATCGATTATAAAATTCTCTACACCGTTTTGTAATTCTTTACTGTCGTAATAGTTGTAATTTTTTTCTTTCCCATTACTGTCTTTTGTTACGAATCCAAGAGGTGAGGCCGAATTAATGAAAAAATCATTATAGAAGGAGTTAACGCCTCCATATTTTTCAATCATGTCGTATATGAACACTGAGGAAGTCTCATGTGTTGGATACCCATGCCATTCCAGCCCGCATTTTTCCTGAAGACGCTTAGTATCTGTGAAGGGAATTCCCGTTACTCCCGCTCCAAATCTGCCGGGATTAATCCCAAGTATGAGCTTACGGGATTTCCTGTCGTTATAGTACTTCTTATAAAACTTTGAAGAAACCTCCATCGCCTCAGGATTCTCTTCAAAAGGATTCATGATATGTATGTTTTTGGGTAGCTTACCATTGAATTTAAGTGATTTGTTGAAATTGATGATCTTTTCTGCTAGTGTTGGAGATGGCATACCTGCAATATTGTTTATTTTTTGTTAATGTTTTTACGTTTACCGTTTACCATTCACCTCCTCTTTGGTCCCTGAGCGACAGTCGAAGGGCCACTCACTATAAATCGCCACAGATTACACAGATTACACAGATTATTGGAGGGCACATACCGCTCACCGTTCA
>CAZGTU010000215.1:0-4928 GCA_964528675.1 uncultured Bacteroidaceae bacterium | reverse complement strand
AGCGATAGCGATCTCATGAACAGCCAAAGGCTGTGAGTAATCTGTGGCAACATATATTATTAATCAAGTGTGAAACTTTAGTTAATTACAATATTACAAAATAAAAAAATTAACTGAATATTCAATTGAAAGAAATCATTTTTCTTTTCTTTCTCCAGAAAGGAATTCCTCAAGAAAACTTTTAAATATACATTCTCAAAATAATTTCTTGATTTCCATGATACCAGAGTCGTATATTTGATAAACACTTTTAACTAGCTGATTATCTTCATAAAATATAATTTCTCATGAAATAATACTCATTCTGTTTTATGCTCTGAAAAATCATGTAAATCCAAAATCATGAAACAAGCTAACCTGATCCTGATCTCATTATTCTTATTATTCTTATTATTCTTAGCAAGCTGCGAAAAGGACGAATCACCTGAACCACAGCCTTCAGAAAATGAAAGCACTGTATATGACGTGACATTTACTGATAATACAGTGTACATCGACAGTATTGAGGTTAACCAGCTGATTGAAATAGATACAGCCAACCAGGTATATTATTTTGAAGGTTCTGATCCTGAAATTCTCAATCTTGAAAAGGGAGATATACTCTTACTGCATGGGATAGCGCTGCGTAAGGTTTTATCCACCGGCAAAGATGGAAATACCATCCGTGTTGAAACGGAATATGCCACGCTCAATGAAGCCATTCTCGACGGCGAGATTTCATGGAACCGGGAGATTGATTTTAATGAAGGGGTTATACCCGAGGTTGTGATGAATGGAAAAAATATAAAGCTCAAATCGGCAACTACAGATGGATATGAATTCGAATTCACATATGGAAAATTCAAGTACCGGATAAAATTTGTTTTCTCTGATAAAAGGGCAGATCTTGAATTTGAGATAACTAAAGAGCTTGTGAAACCGGTGAATGCGAAATTTAAAACAACAGGATTTATTGAAAATTTTTATTCAAAAACTGAAATGAAATTCGAGAATAGCAAGCTTACTCAATTCGGTCAAAAAAATTCAAATATTAAAGGTGAGTTGAGCCTGAATTTAATTGTCGCAGGATCGGGTCGTGATGAAGTAGTATTTGAGCTTCCTGTAATTCTCCTAAAATTTCCAACCACTGTGGGAGCTATTCCCGTTGATATTAACCTTAAAGTTCTTTTCCTTATGAATTGCGTGGTTCCGGTTGACGGTTCTTCAAGGGTTGAAGTAAAGTTCAGTTATAATTCGACAACAGGAGTTAAATATGACGGAACAAATATTAATGCCGATGCATCAGCCGGAAATCATAATATGGATAAAAAAATAGCGGAGACAGGGGCTTCCACTCCTATTGGGGCAAATTTCGGACTGGCATTTCCAAGACTTGAAATTGCGGCATTCAATGAGTCTGTTGTTCCCTGGATACACACAGCTTTTTTAATTGGAGGGGATTATACCTTCACTCCACCATGTCAGCAGGCTAGATCGCAATTTATCGGTGCCTGCGGTGTTGATCTTTCCTTTCTGGGCCTAAAATACAGCGTTAAAAAAACATTGTGGCAGGAAGAAAAGATCTTACTGAGAGCGGGAGAATGTCCTGATGATTAATATATATTATATACTTCCCGGGAAAGAAATACTTATCTGATAAATGTAAATAACACAAGACCAATAGATACAAAAGCAATTGCTGCTAGAAATGCAGCCCGGGTATAATTTAGCTTTTTTTCTACCTTAACAGCCACACTGGTATTCACAAGGATCATAATTATACAGAATAAAAGAACCAGATTATAAAGCCATTCAGGAGTGACATGAATACAATCCACGATGATAAGCGGATACCAGGGCACCCAGAGAGAATATCCTGTCATAGAGAGCAAAACATCAAAACTCCTTCTGTCATTAAAAAACCTGGATAAAACATGGATGATTCCGGTTGCGGCTATCCAGCTGAAAAATACGAGTGGAATGATATAAAAGGACTGTACAAGGTAGTATTTTTCTTCAGGTATTTTAATCCATGGTTCAATAAATAGAGTATAGCCATTAAAATATAGCCACAGAGAACCAAAAACATAAAACAATCCATAAAGAAGTACAAAGAACCAGCTGTCACTCCTCCCCTGCTTTGCAATTTGTCTGTAAAGCTTTATCGGAGAATAAAAAGTCATAAGAAATTCTGAGAACAATCTTTTGACATTCATGATAATAGTTTATTGAAGTAATGAAACTATATTACGCTTTTAACTAATAAAGTACCATTATTCAATAGAAAAAACAGCAAAGCTAAATGTCCTGAAATTGAGATCCCTCATACTTTTATAAGCAGTATTCATCAAATCCTTTTTAAGATTATCAAGAAAATCTATATCTTCATCTTAAGAACCTTCTAAAAAAACTTCATGAAACCTGGAATAATCTTATGTTTTTGCTGTTTGTTATTGTTTCCCTCCCTATTAATTGCGCAGGAAGATAGTCTGAGGGAAGAAATAATCAATTATAACGACAAAAGAGCCAAAATGATCTCTAACGGACGCAGGCTGATGCTGGATAGTTTTATGGAAGGGGATATACTTAAGATGAAAGAAGTAAAAGACTACCTCATTGGTCTGAAAAATGAAGATTATGCTGTTTTTCACCCCTTTGAATACTGGATGATTTTATACTGGACACAGGATTTTCCGGAACTTCTAGAAGACATCAGGGCTTTTGACTCAACATCAATTACCGCATTTCAACAAAAGTTGAAACCATCCAAAGATATGCTGTCCGATAAGCTTTTGGAACAAACAGTATACTCATTCGATCAGATAGTGCGATTTATAAAGAGCACCGAGCTTTCTGATCAACATAGAGACATCCTTCTGCTTCACTCCCGGTTAATGGTAGCCAAAGAACATAATCCTTTCATAAATCAGGACACTCTTAATTATTATGCGGATCAATTTCTTGATGATTATCCAGAGAGCCCATATGAAAATTTCGTCCGTCACTTTATACGCTATAAATATTATCCTTCTGACTGGGGATTTGGATTTGAGTTTTTAAGTGGCTTTGGTCTATTCACCGGTAGATTGAATGATCATTTCAGAGATAATATCCCCATTGGTGTTGCCTTCGATGTGGAGTACAGGGATCTATGCCTGTATTTAAGAGATTACATAGGCTTCAGTAAAACAAAAACAGATCTTTCATTTAATGACGTAGAGTGGAAAAACATGTCTTCTGCCAGGGTTTTTCTTCCCGAGGCAAGCCTGGGTTATGTTATCCTCGAAAATGATAAACTGAAAATCGCTCCCTTTGCCGGTATAGCAGGTACCGATATAGGGCCGACTGACAAAGACGTAGATAAAAAACCTGAACTTGATGATGCAGGTCTGGATTTTACAACAACATGGGTTTTAGGACTGAATGTAGATATTAAGCTGGGACAGCCACAATCGGTAAATCACTATAATTATAGTACATCAAATTATGGCTTTATCAGGCTACGATACGCTTATACAAATCCCCGGTTTAACAGAAAGTACAGTGGTATTAGCGGAAATATGCATTATATAACTATCGGTTTCGGGGGCTTCTATAGCAAACTAAAAAGAGAACTGTAAGACCTGTTCCCTTATAAAAACAGAAGATAAATGAAAAATAAGATCATTCTTTACGGCTTGCTTAGCTTCATTCTTGCGTTTAATGCAAACGCTCAAATTGAAAAAGAAATATTATCCTATACGGATAGTACAGAACTGATTATCAATAAAGGCAGAAAAATGCTGTTACACAACATCGCAGAGAATAACGACAAAAAAGCGAAGGAAATTTACAGGTATTTGTCGAGCCTTGATTATGGCAGGAGTTTTTCAGCATTTTATTATACCGAAGATCTTTATGTTAATATTTTAATTGGTGACTGGACCAAAGTTGCCGATCACATGATTCATTACCAGGAAAGGTTTTTTAAAAATATCTATCCTTCCTCTGTTAATCTCACTCCTTTATTGTACAGACGTGTGTCAGAAAAGACCGATTCCTTGAGCAAGGAGTTACAAGAATCGGACCTCGATAGTGAGAGCAAACAGGTAATATTATTGCTACTAAAGATAATCGAAGAAGAAAAACCTACTGATGAATATACAGTGATGCTAAGAGATTTCTGGAGCAAACATGGGAATTCAAAATATGAGGCTTTTTTAAAAGGATTTATGCCCGGGAAAAAGCTAAAAGGTTCTTTTTGTTTTTCATTCGGATCGGGAATGATCTTCCCGACATCAGAACTGGCAAATAATTTCAATAAGAATGCGAATTTCAACATGTCAATGGATATAAATATTCAGAAAGTTTATACATCATTATATATGATGGGTGGAAGTTTAAAATTACAAAATCCCTTCTCTGCCATCACCGATGTCGGTTCAATGAATTTCTTATATGATGAGTCATTTCAATATTTCGAAGGAGGATTAAAGGCCGGATATTTTATTTTGAGAAATAATCGTCTACATTTAGCTCCATATGGATCATTATCAGGAAGTTCACTTAAAAGTTCTCGCTTTGATACTGAAGAGGAAGGCAATGAATATGAGATATTCAATTCATTCAGCTATGGATGCGGAATACATACGGAATTTAAAATCACGGATTTCACTACCACAAATATGTATGGAACAGAAACGCAGTCATTTATAAGCCTTAAGCTAGAAGGAGAATACAAGGCCATTGCAAATTTCAACAACAGGAACTTTGAAGGGAATACGACTTATTTTACCGTGGCTTTTGTCTGGGGATTGGGGGAGTTTTAGGATATATGCCAGTGTTATCCTGGCTGTATTGTTTGAAAAATTTATACGCAACTTAATTTGGTCTTCTTACATCTAAATACTACTAGTCCCTAACGTGGACGAGCCACAACTAAACAAATAACAAATCTCAAAATACAAATA
>CAZGTU010000214.1:0-4991 GCA_964528675.1 uncultured Bacteroidaceae bacterium | reverse complement strand
CCTGACAAATATCATTTTCATAATTCAAATAATCTCCTTATCTTTGTTATCAAAATAACAATAAAATCTGCGAAACTGGTTCTTTCCGGTTTCAAGGATACTTAAAAAGCAATCTGATCCGGAGGATATACTAATGGAAAAGAGAATCGGAAGTGCACTTATTATGATTGAGGATAAAGATCAAATTACCACCCTCAATCAAATCCTATCCAAACATAATGACATTATCATCGGTCGTCAGGGAATACCCTTGCGTGATAGGGATATTTCGATTATTTCCATTGTCCTGGAAGGCAGTACGGATGAGATTGGCGCTTTAACCGGCCAGGTTGGGAGGTTAAAGGGTATACAGGTGAAGTCAATCTTAACGAAAAACTCAGGATAATAATCATGAAACACATTAATTTACTTTTTACCCTTTTAATTGCAAGTGCAGCATTGAATGCACAGGTAAGCGGAAAAATATCGGATTCAGAAACATCACGGACATTAACCGGAGCCCATGTTATTCTTTATGATAGCGGTTCAGGTTCGGTAATTGCCCAGGATATCAGTAACAAAACCGGTGATTTTCAGATAGAAGAAGTAACAGGCGAGAGAATGACACTTGTTATAAGTTATGTTGGTTATCAGACGCATAAAATGAATCTTGAAGCCGGCAAAGCATATACCGGTCTGGAAATCAAAATGCAACCCTCACCACTTCCTGTCGGCGAAGTGGTGGTCAGTACCCTCCGCCAGGAAAAACTGCTTAAGGATATCGCTATGCCTATTTCTTTACTCGATGCGGAGGAAATAGATAAATCGGCAGGAATAACACCCTCTGAGATGCTCGGCAATGAACCAGGACTCTACCTTGCCAGGGATGGAGTATGGGCTACCAGCCTGAATATTCGCGGGCTTTCCGAACAGAGGATTGTCACACTGATTGATGGAAACCGGGTGGAAACCGCAACAGATATTGCTGCAGGGATGGCCATGGTTGATGTGAACGATATTGAAAGAATAGAGGTGATAAAGGGAGCTGCTTCTTCACTCTACGGAACGGGCGCTCTTGGAGGTGTGGTGAATATCATTACAAAAGATGGTTATTTTAACGATGGTCTTTATGCTACTGGTGCAGCCGGTTTTTCTTACCAGACCGTGAACTCTATGCATTCTGAGCATGCTGCTGTTTCAGCCGGGGATAAGAAATGGTATTTCAGATTATCAGGTACACTTCGGGACGCAGAAAACACCATGACACCCGAAGGTGAACTTGAGAATTCACAGTTTAAGGATAATAACCTTTCACTCAAAGCCGGAGTACGACCTTTTGAGGATCATGAATTGAGGATTAACCTGCAAAGATATCGTGCTTTTGATGTTGGTATTCCAGGAGGAAGGTCATTTCCCCAACCGGCAAGCGCAACTTATCCAAAGGAAAATCGCGACCTCGTTAGCGCCGATTATAGTATTAAGCTAAAAGGTGAAATATTAAAGGATATAAGCCTGAAATACTATCATCAGTTCATTTTAAGAGATGTGGAATTAAAACCCAATCCAAATGTTACAATTACCCCAAGTGGATATCATACCACAAACGGGATATCTCTTCATTCCAGGCTTACACCTTTTAAGGGACATAATGCAGTGGCAGGTATCGATGTTTGGCAGAGAAACCTGGAGACAGAACGTTACAAGGATATATATCAGCCCATTAAAGATTCGGCCGGGAATGTAGTTGGCACCAATCATATTTTCAGGGCTGAAACTCCGATTCCTGAAACAGATTTTACCAGTGCCGGCATATTCCTCAATGATGAGTTTTCAGCCTTAGAAGAAAGGTTGAAGATCAGCCTGGGTGGGCGTTTTGACCTCATCAATGTCAGAAACGAGCAGGCAGTTGATCCTGAGTACATTATTATGAACGATGTGAGAATGGATACTCCACCCAATCAGCGAATAACATTTGAGGCAAGGGATGTCTATAACAACAGTTGGAGTGCAAACCTTGGACTGGTTTATTCACTGATTCCCGATGTTGACCTCACAGCTTCATTGTCAAGGGCATTCCGTTCACCCTCCATTGAAGAAAGATACAAATACATTGATCTTGGAGCTACTGTGAATATTGGCGATCCTGATCTGGAGCCTGAAGACGGATACTTTGTAGACCTGGGTATAAAAGTATGGAAAGATCGTTTTCATTTTTCTTTGAATGGATTTGTGAATTCCATGTCGAACCTTATCGTTGCTGAACCCGGTGAGATTGAATATTCATATACCGACGATCCGGAACGGATAGATACCATACCTGCTTTCATCAATGCAAATGTGGATCAGGCACTGCTTTATGGTTACGACATGAGCTTCAGCTATAATGTGTACAGCAGGCTTGTCCTTTTCGGATCCTCTGCTTTTGTAAGAGGAATAGACAGTAAAAATGATGAAGACCTTCCTCTCATCCCCCCGCTGAACGGCAGAATAGGTCTTAGATATAAAACTCTGAAAGGATATGGATTAGAAACCCTTGCAAATCTTGTAGCCGATCAGGATAAAGTTGCCGAAGGTGAAACAGCCACAAAAGGATATGCAAGCTATGATCTTCGACTCTTTACCCCCGGGATAAATCTGGGCTTTGCCAGGCTCAAATTTTTCGGAGGCATAGAGAATATCACCGACAGGGCATATGTCAATCACCTCTCTACCAATCGGGGACTCATCAAATATGAGCCCGGCAGAAATTTTTATGTAAGAATGAGACTTAGTTTTTAATAGCAGTCAACAGCCCCTGGTTTAGAGAAAATTCATGAGTTTTCTGTACAAATGAATTATCTCTACAAACCAGGGTTGCCAATTTTTATGTTACTAAATCCTGTAAAGATCTGACTTATTGCGGTATAATAGTTCTGCATCCTTCTTTCTTACAACTGTCATAATTCATGAAAAATATTTTCACATTATGGTAAAAAAACCGATTACCGATTACCGATTACCGATTACCGATTACCGATTACCGATTACCGATTACTGATTACCGATTACCGATTACCGATTACTGATTACCGATTACCGATTACCCTGAGCATTGCCAATTAAAGTTTGATACACGGATATGCAGCTCTGCCGCTAAGGGACTGCAAACTATCACCTACTTAGCCTCCGCTTCAAGAAGATCCTCCTTAATATCCTCCAGATGCTCCAATCCCACAGATAACCTCAGTGCATCAGGCTCCACTCCGCTGGCCAGTCGCTCTTCCTCTGGGAGTTGATCATGTGTGGTACTCCATGGATGAATGATCAGGGTCCTGGCATCTCCCACATTGGCAAGATGTGATATGAGCTCAACATTATTAACAAGCTTTTCAGCAGCTTCTTTTCCTCCTTTAACATTAAAGGTGAGTACACCGCCAAAACCATTGGTCAGGTATTTTCTTGCTGCTTCATGATAGGGATTGTCAATTAATCCCGGGTAGTTCACATGCTTAACCCAGTCCTGTTCCTGCAGCCATTTTGCCATTTCCAGTGTATTATCAGCATGTCTTTGTACTCTAAGCGAGATGGTTTCCAGTCCCTGCAGCAAAAGAAATGAATTAAACGGACTGAGTGCATTTCCATAATCCCTTAGTCCTTCCACCCTTGCGCGGATAATGAAGGCAATATTCCCAAAAGGACCTCCTTCACCGAATACATCCCAGAATACAAGGCCGTGGTAACCTTCGGAAGGTTCGGTAAATTGCGGAAATTTACCATTTCCCCAGTTAAAATTCCCCGCATCCACTATCACCCCTCCAATGCTGTTTCCATGGCCTCCGATCCATTTGGTGGCTGATTCTACCACTATGTTAGCTCCATGCTCGATGGGCTTACATAGATATCCCGCGCCACCGAAAGTGTTGTCGACAATCAAAGGGATTTCATGTTTTTTTGCCACAGCCGAGATACCCTCAAAGTCAGGGATGTTGAACTTTGGATTTCCTATTGTTTCAAGATAGATAGCTTTGGTTTTATCATCAATAAGCTTCTCGAATTCTTCTGGTGCATCACCTTTCACAAAGCGAGCTTCGATTCCCAGCCTTTTAAACTGGACTTTGAACTGATTATAAGTACCACCATACAAATAAGAGGTGCTTACGAAATTATCTCCATGTTCAAGTATGTTGGTGAGTGCAAGAAACTGTGCAGATTGTCCGCTGGATGTAGCAAGAGCTGCGACACCACCCTCCAGAGCAGCGATCCTTTTTTCAAACACATCGGTGGTCGGGTTCATTATCCGGGTGTAGATGTTACCGAATTCTTTCAAACCGAATAATTTGGCCGCATGTTCGGTACTTTCAAAATTATAGGAAGTGGTTTGATAAATTGGCACTGCTCTTGATTTTGTGACTGAATCGCCTTCGTAGCCTGCATGGAGTTGAAGGGTGTCGTAGTGATATTTTTTGCTCATGATAATTATATTTATTTAAGTTTAATATAAGTTTTTTGATTAATGGTGAAGGGGATTAGGGATTGGGGATTGGGGGTTGGGGATCAGGAGAGCAGGGAATTGGGAAGAGGGGAATATGCCTTATCCCTGGATCTCTGTTCCCGGTTTACTTAGCTGAATAACCTAATCCCGCCGCGCATTATCATACAGTGACAGATCTGTATGAGGTATGCACCGTTTTTATTACTTGCTAATTTAAATTTTGTATTTTTCATGCTTTACGATTTATATTTTCCGGAAACATCTCCGGACAGGATTTGGCACCTTTTCCTGAGGAAGGGAGGTTGCCAGAGGGTCAGGGAGCCTGTCTCTCGCCTCTTCTCTATAAATCTTTCTTTTTAAGAAAGTGTAGATTTACGATTGCAAATTAAGCTAAGAAAATTTTTCCTGCCAAATTGAGGGGAGTGAAAAATATGTTAAATTGGAGAGAGGGGAGTTTGGAGTTTGGAGTTTGGAATTTGGAGTTGGAAGAGGTGTCATTTCATAAATATGGTTGACAACTTTTACCCAACTTTTAGTTTGG
>CAZGTU010000213.1:1933-4999 GCA_964528675.1 uncultured Bacteroidaceae bacterium | reverse complement strand
GAAGAAGTAAATATTTTATCAGATATTGAGATAGAACAAATTTGCTCTTGTTTTAAAACAGAAACCATTCTAAAAAATCATTATTATTTAGAAGCTGAAAAAAGATGTTCTAAAATCGGTTTCTTAACTGATGGGATAATTTGCAGCTTCATTTATAATTCCGAAGGTTCTGAAGTAGTTAAACATTTTCTGGAACCATATCAATTTTTTACTGATTTAGATAGTTATGAAAAAGCAAAACCCGCCAAACTTAATCTTATAGCTGTAACAGATTCAACAATATTAAGCATAAGTAAACAAGAAAATGACAAACTGCAGGATGCTTTTCCTAAATGGAAACATGTTCAGGGACTTTTTGCTTCTCAGGCATTAAATAAGATGATTCAGATGCAGAATTTTCTGCATTTTGGATCTGCAACTGATAAATATCAGCATTTTGTAAAAAACTATCCTAATCTGGCAAGAAATGTTCCGCTTAAGTATATTGCTTCCTATCTGGGCATTACCCAAAGTTCATTAAGCAGACTGCGCAGAGAAAATATCTGATAAGTAAAAATAATATTGTAATCTGAATTATTTGTCATAGGACAAATTTTATCTGTTCGCTGAGCCATAATTTTGTTTTAAACTATTAAAAGAAAAAATTATGAAAACGAACATTTTTTATTTTTCAGCAACAGGCAACTCTCTAGGTTTTGCAAAGAACTTAGCAAACAAACTTAATACTAACAATCTTGAGGCTATCTCAGAGCTTATTGGAAATGATAATATCCAATGTGATTCTGAAAGAATTGGAATTATCTGTCCGGTATATGCCTGGGGACTTCCAAGAATAGTTAAAGATTTTCTGGAAAAGCTTAAGGTACATGGAAATCCTTACATATTTGCAATTGTCAGTTGTGTTGGCATTCCAGGGAAAACCCTGAAAGAAATACAGAGTATTCTGCAAAATAAAGGAGTAAATCTTAATGCCGGTTTTGTTATAAAAGCCCCCTGTTCCAGTTTGGCCAAAAAAAATTCTCTGGATAATATCATTATTAGTTTAGACCGTAAAAAGGAACATTTAAAAACCGGGGAAGAGCGGTTAACAGAGATTGTTAGTAAGATTGAAAATTTATCCATACACAAACCTGAAACCAGTTCATGGCCTGCGAATTATTTTGGTTCAATTTTTCATGAATATGGAATGGATTTCTTTAAAAAAGCATCTCAGGATTTTAAAGTAAGTGATAAATGTAAGGCTTGTGGAACTTGCGTTAGAGTATGTCCGAGGGCCAATATAATTCTGGACTCAAAAAAACCAACATTTTCCGATAATTGTGAATTCTGTCACGCCTGCGTTCAGTGGTGCCCTGAATTTGCAATCACTCATCCTAATTTTGAACCTGATAAAAAGCAATACAGGAATCCTGATGTAAAATTAAGCGAACTAATTATTAATGCGTAAAAATGATAAGACTATGAAAAAGGCAATAATTATTTACCAGAGCAGCAAAGGAACAACCAAACAATTAAGCTATGATATCGCTAATTTTTTTAACAGCAAAGAAATCGATAGCAAAGTAGTATCAGTTGATCAATTTCAGGAAACCGATGTTTCCACCTATGATTACATTTTTCTTGGATGCTGGACAAAAGGGTTAATGTTTTTTGCTCAACACCCGGATTCTCACTGGCAAAAATTAGTAAAATCATTAAGCTTGCCGTCTGATGCTAAAATTGCTATGTTCACAACTTATAAAATCCTTACCGGAACGATGTTTTCAAAAATGATAAAATGTATTCCGGAAAATCAACGTGAAGATGTTCTGCAGATTAAATCAAGGAATAGCTCTATTCCTGCAAAAATGAGAACACAATTAAAAGATTTCATCAAGTGAAAATAACATTAAAACTTCTGGGATTAAGTTTATTTGGAACAATAATTTATATTATTGGAAGTACATCAACGGATGGGTGAGAAACCTCCTCTTATCATTGCGTGGCTGAAGGTGGGATTCAACCCACGTTAGGGAAGGGCAGGCTGTTGAGATCAATGATCCACGCACCGATAAGGTTGCTAATATGATTTATGATGAATATCTTAAAGAGTAATCTAAAAAAATTCGTTCGGGAAAGGTTTGGCAAATCCCTTGATGTCCTGGAAGAATACACGCTTCACTTGATAACCGTTCATGGAACTGCGGTGAAGAAGGACCAAGTGAGGATCCAATGGTATTGGAATGCAGGAAAAGACAAAACCGCAAGACCAGCAAGATGAAAGTGCTGATTAGTTATGGTTTTCATGCGGGTTGAATTTTAGGCGTAAACATTGATTTTCATACCCTTACAAGATACAACACCCGGAAATAAAAGTACATAGATTGAAAAAAAATAAGGTCTAAATAGAGGCCTTCAAACCAATATCCACACCAAGCATAAAATAAGCCATAAAAAAGCCCTCACTTCCCAGGTGAATATTAACCGGCCTGATCTCGTATGCCAGTCTTTTGTTGTGCGGAGCAATGCGTAATGCAAGTGAGCCGTTTCCGCCAAAATAGAGTGAGTAAAAATACTCGGACCGGTTGTTGTTCGCCTCAGGCCATCCACCTGTCCCAAGGAGTCCCCGTGAATAATTCATGAAACAACCCAGGGTCGTTACCAGTGAAACATCCCTGAATTTGAGCAGATCGTAATGAATATTCAAGCCCGGTGAGGTAATCTGGTAAAACTGGTCACGGGTATCGGTTATTGCTATTGGCAGGAATCCGCCGAAAGTCAGGTTGGGATTCAGACGCAGCCTCCTTTTTTCACCAAAGCTTTTTTGCCATCCGATAGAATATACAAGTCCATTTCCCATTTCTCTCTTTCCTTCATTAATGCCAACCCCAAGGCCTGTCCTTATTGAGCTTCTTTTATAAGGGCTTTCCTGGGAATAAGAATTTAAGGCAGCAACCAGAAGAATTCCTGAAAAAAAATAATATAAATCTAATTACAGATAAATTGAATACGGGACCGTTTTTCATGCTTAAAAATACCTTGTTTTTTCGTTTATAAAATTAGAAAATAATTTGAGAGAATCGTGGT
>CAZGTU010000213.1:0-1833 GCA_964528675.1 uncultured Bacteroidaceae bacterium | reverse complement strand
AGAAATCCCGTATGATGAAGATTTTTGTATTCAGTTTAAAGATCAAATTGAATGGGAAAAATTCAATCCATTAAATTCTTCTTATTTTAAGGGTGAAGGGAGAGATGACCGACTCATATCATTCCTTTATACATTTAAAGATGAAGTAAACTGGGAGATTATAAGCAGTGAAATTTTCGTTCCTGAGAATGCAGACCGTTTAATGGGATTATTTGCGGAATCATGGGATTGGGGGGAATTATGTTTTTCTGATAATATCAACTGGACCCTGGAATTGCTGAGAAAATATAAGGAATACCTGGACTGGGAACGCATTTCATCAAACAACAGCATTGAATGGAAATTCGAATGGATAGATGAGTTCCGGTTTTCACTTGAATGGGACGTTTTCCCCATGTTTGCCAATTTTGAATGGGACGCACGAAGTATTCAACACTTTTTATTGCATGTTGTGGATTCAAAACTTCCTACCACCATATTCGGTTCCCGGGAATGGTGGCGCGATTCAGAAAGTACAAAGACATGGAAGAGCTTTTTCCATGATGATGAGGACGATATAGAAGGTGTTATTCTTATGCCCCTGGATTATGGTGAAGAGATCCCTGATGTAAGGATGAAGGATATTGATGAGATAAAGGAATATATGCGCCTGGCTTCTATGAAAACAGACAAGGTAGTAGAGTTTGATTTGAACAGGTTCAATACAGAAACCTTTGGGTATGTAGTAAAACATAAAGCTACCGATATTGCCGGCCTCTCTACGGAAGCGATCATGGACGATCCGCATGCCATTCTGAGAAAGTATGGTGATGAACTGGAATGGGGAGCAGATCTGCCAATGAATTTCTACAGTTTAGAGGAAGAGGAAAGTGGAGATTTTCAAGCCCTTACACCACAGGGCTTATGTGTAAACCCCTGGATAGTATGGACGGAGGCTATGCTGGATGAATTCGAAGACAGGATACATTGGAAATTCCTCAGCAGGTTCAGCCGCATTAAATGGACTAAAGGGATCCTTGAAAAGCACTTTCATAGATTCGATAAAAAACTTCTTCTAAATAATGAAGCTCTCTTTCAAAAGCTCATTATTCCTGAAATGAGTCCTAATATGCTGGAGCTGGTATTTGGGGAAAGTGATTTTAGTGTTATGTAAGTATGTTTAAAGATTAGAGATTTAATATTATCTGTAGGTACAATACTGCGCTGTCACACCGTTTACCGTTCACCTTTTCCTGGTTAGGGCCCCGCCGGTAACGGGGCGTTAGGGTCCCGCTGATTAGCGGGACGTTAGAATTCACGTCTTCGGCATGAATGTTAGGGTTTTGCGGTGCAATTGATTTGTTTTTTACATTGATGTAAATTTCTCAATCTCTTAAACATCTGAAACTATTAGACCTACAGTATCGCCAATTAACTTTGTACCTCAACCTTCAACCCTTCAACCCTTCATTATCTTCTCTGCCTGGCAGATCCCTCGCCTGTCGCTCGGGATTCAATTCATCCACTGTTTCCAGTTCGCTTACCTCGACTCCGCTCGGCAACCAATCGCTCCTGGAAACAGGGATTTATTGAACATTCTCCTACTCCTACTCCGTCCTCTTCAGTATCTCCGCACTCCTGTGCCCATACGGCAGCGAGCCGCCCTCGTCCTCCTTTAGCTGTTTCCATGCGCGGGCAATGATGAGATCGTCTACATCATCCTTTTCGCAGGGTACTTCAATTACATATTCTTCTTCGGCATAAGTGGCTATGTAGAGTTTTACAATGGCTTTTCCCATAATTGAATAATTTTAGTCTTAAATTTAAGAATAAATTTTGATCTGAAGAAGCTGG
>CAZGTU010000212.1:0-5006 GCA_964528675.1 uncultured Bacteroidaceae bacterium | reverse complement strand
TTCGGAGTAGAACTCCGAGGAACCGAGTTTACGAGCTTCGCAACCGCTATAGCTTCATGCGGACGCGGTCGGCAAAGCCAATTCGACCAAACTTCTCGTCCGCATGCTACCGCTGAGTCCTTCGCCAGAGGCTTCGGCCAATGGCGAAAGTTTTAGCATAAGCATCCGCAGCTCCGATAGCCATCGGAGCGAAGGAGGATTAAAAAATCTTCCTGTTTTTTACCCTTAATCAGTCTATCTCAGGCGGAACTGGAAGCTTTTTATTCTTTCACCTTTTGTGTCTTCACTATAGAGCTTCAGCGACATGCCGAAGCACCGGCCTAAAAAGGATAAAAATTTTTTAAAGTCTTAATCTGTCAAAGTAGAGTTAATTCCGAACCCCCAATTCTAGAATCTTATAATTTTGAGTCCCGCGTTCCGGATCATAATACTTTGAACCCAGGTGGAGAATACCTCTGTAACTTACCGTTTCATAATAACCTGTTTCCGGTGGAAAACCGAAATACTCATTGAATGAGGACCGGAAGCTTTCATTAAAACTGATCTTATCCGATTGAAGGGTCCAGGTACCTGCATCAATCAATAAAGTATCATTTTCAAATCCGAAAAGTCTTATCTCATAAAACTTCACATCATTACCTGTAAATTCAAATAAACAATTATAATAAAGTGAACGATGTTCATACGTATAATAATCGGTCACCACTTCAGACAAACCGGTATTATCTTCAATTCCATAGACTGTATGCACATGCATGCTACTCCAGTCAAACAAGGGCAAACGTTCTTCCAGTGGGGTGGTTTCTATTTTGGCACAGCTACTTATAGTTAGTAAACATAAGGTGGAAAAAATAAACAGATATTTATATTTATTCTTTTTCATTTGTAAAATAAAAATTTAACGAGATTGAAACATAAGTGACATTGAATAAAGTGTTGTTCACGATATAATAATCTTCAGAAAGATCTTCGAATTTATCAGCCACAAGCCCATATCTGAATCCATATTCTCCCCCGAGGCTGAAGTGCTCATCGAAATAATATTCCACGCAGAAGCCGAGTTCTCCTCCCCATATATTGAATTTTTCGTTAATCCCTATCTCCTCCTCCCAGGGATCCTCCTCATCATCAATATACTTTTCGGTGAAAAAAGGTTTAAAAAATGTAGCATTCAGATAAGCATTGATATTTCCTTTATCTACAAGCCTGTATTTTAATCCTGCATAGGGCATGTAAACATTCGTCCGCATTCTGGTTTCGGTTGTATCTATGCCCCTTATACTTTCATAATTATGGGCCAAATTAAACATCTGCAGACCCACATAAGGATTGAAGCGGTCAAAGACATAACCAACATTTCCACTGTTCAAGTTAAATCCGGGTTTTACCGTAAATGATAATTGTGAATAGCTTGAGAAGATGGTGAATAAGGACAATAGGAGAAGAACAAATTTTCTTTTCATAGTTAATGGTTGTTATCAGGTTTTTTTTCAGCTTATATCAAAGTTAGAAATATTTCTTAGAAAATATTATTGTCTCTATAGAATAAATTTTGATCTATTATCAGTATTCCAGAATAATAGGTAAGAATATTACATTTCTCGCCTAAATTGAATTCCAAAAAAGTTATTTGAAATACCATTTCTTTCTGATATTAAGATTTGTTCTTTCATTTAAAAACATCCTACTCACAGAACGGATTTACCTCTGATAGAAGCAGTTTGACCCTGGGATATATGCATGGCACCCACGACAATAATGAGTTTCAGTCGGGATTCTTTGCTCTTTACCTGAAAAAAGGAAATAATTCTGTGTGCAGAAATTGATACTAATGAAAATTCATTTCCATCCTTGAGCCCACTCCGAAAAGTGATTTTTTGGCCAAATTCCTTTAATACCCCCCAATCCCATCTAATCCCAATTCTCCCTGACCTCCCTAATCCCCAACCTCTCCAATCTACCATTATCTTCCCCCTTCGAGCCAGATTTATCAATCATTTCAGGCAATACCTGAAAATCCTTTACCATATTCTGAAAAATCACCTGGTACTTTTGCTCAACAAAGTCCAGCTCCATGTCTTGCAAAAATTCAGGTTTCTTATTAGGTTGTATTAGTGGATCATTATGGTAATAATAAACCGCCCATTTCCCCCGGTTATACTCCAGTGCGGAGAGATTTTCAACCCAATCACCCGAATTAAGATAGGTGACCTGCCTTCCATCCTTATTGCTTATGGTCTCCATCCTGGGTTGATGAATATGTCCGCAAACCACACAGTCATACTTATTTCGCATGGCGATCTCAGCAGCGGTCTTTTCGTAATTATTCACAAATTTTACCGCAGTTTTCACCCTGTCTTTCACCTTTTTGGAAAGAGAGATCCTGCCATATCCAAAAAAATTGCTGATCTTGTTTGCCAGGAGGTTAATAATGATGAGCAGATCATATCCACGACCCCCTAGGCGCGCCAGCCATTTCGAATGCTTCATGGTTACATCGAAAACATCGCCGTGAAAAAACCAGGTCTTTTTCCCGTCAAGATCCAGAAGAAGCTTATTTACAATCTTTAATTCACCAAGCTCAAAACCGGCAAACTTACGAAACAGTTCATCATGATTCCCGGTAATATAGTACACCCTGACTCCCCTGGTAAGCAGTGTGGAGATATATTTAATAATCTTAAGGTGGGAAGTCGGAAAGTAACGTTTGCTGAACTGCCAGATATCGATAATATCCCCGTTGAGAACAAGCATCCCGGGTTTTACTGATTTTAAATATTTAAGAAGTTCTTTTGCTTTACATCCATATGTCCCAAGGTGTATATCAGATAATACAATGAGTTCGACCTTTCTCTTTTTTGTTTTTTTCATTTTTAACCGGATTGTTCTTCGGTTGCTATTTTAGTGTTTATCAATGTTAGCTTTCTAATGTGAATATATTTCTGATTTGAAATTAATATTTCGTTAAGGAGAGTTAAGTTTATTTTAATCTTTTTTATAAAAGCTCAAGGCAACTTGAAAAAAGATTACGATAGCTTCTTCATTATCTTCACCTCATTATCTTTACTTCATTCTCCTACTCCAGCTTGAACCCCCGGGAGTACAGGGGCAGGCTTTGATTAACATGATTTTTCATGATTACCATCCTTTCATCAACCCGCTGCGCGTTCTGGGGGAGGATGGTGTGTCCGGGGTTTCCATACACCGCGGGTGTAACCGCCGCTAAGGTAATTCGGGCCCTATAGGCCCGGAACAATACCATCTTCACATAAATTCCCGCTCTGTTCAGAAGATTCACCGCTAATTTATTACATCAAGGTAATCCATTATCCTCTTTATTAAATTACAATCAATAGATCTGGATTTGATCTCATTATCCCACCACATCATCCCACCACATTCTCCCACCACATTCTCCCACCTCATCATCCCACCTCATTCTCCCACCACATTATCCCACCACATCATCCCACCACATTCTCCCACCTCATTCTCCCACCACATTCTCCCACCCCTCCCTACGGCAATGTCTCAATAACCTCCCTCAAAAAATCATTCATACTGAAATTACTCAAGCCATATCCCATGCGCACGGCAACCAGTTTTTCGGAAGGGATAATATAAATCCTTTGCCCCAGGAAGCCATCAGCAAAAAAGACATCATCGGGTACATCCACCAGGGCATTTTCCTCATCGGGTTCCTGCAGCCAGAAGGTTCCGGCATATTTGCCATCAGAAGCGGGGGCCGGTGTTTTCATAAATTCAACCCATTCCTTTGAAAGTATAGTATCTCCGGAAATTATCCCCTTATTGAGAAAGATAAGTCCGAATCTGGCCCAGTCGCGCGTTGAACCATAACTGTAAGAAGATGCTACGAAAAGTCCGCTTGCATCGGTTTCGACCACAGTATTCAACATGCCTGCAGGATAAAACAGTTCCTCATAAGGAAGAGAATGATAAGCTTTATCACTTTCCATTCTATTCCGTATAATCCCCGAAAGAAGGTTGGCATCACCGGATGAATAGTTCCAGTGACTGCCAGGTTGATGTTCCATCTCATTATCCGTTACTGAAGCAAGCATATCTTCACTTTGCATAAGCATCACCGTAGCATCCGAAATGGTGAAATAATTTTCATACCAGTCCAGACCGGTGCTCATCTGAATCACATTTTTGACGGTTATTTCGCCCTTTTCTTCATCTTCCCAGTCACCAACCTCAACAGGATCATCAAGGCTAAGCTTTCCTTTATCAGCCAGGATCCCGGCCATAGCTCCTGCAACAGACTTGGTCATTGACCAGCCATGAAACATGGTGTTATGATCATAATCATCAAGATATTTTTCAGCTATCAGTTTGTTATCGTAAACAATTACGATTCCCAGGGTTTTCTTAAATGGCTCTTCTCCCGGCTGGTCAAAACAGGTATCTATCAGTCCTGTCAGGCGTTCATAATCTACTCCTTCAGGCAGATTAGCCGGCATAACATTTCCTTTTGGCCATGGAATAGTGTCAGGAGAATAATCAGGCTCGGGTTTATTAAACTCCATTTTCCTCAATTTATCCTCAGGACTTTCGAGAACAATCACTGAACCCAGACCCTCCCTATAAATAGCTTTTCGCTTTGCCAGACCGAATACCGTGGAAGTAACGGACTTTTCTTCATAATCAATTTCGGATTTAGCCAGACTGATCGGAAAGAAAGAAAGATCCTCTGCCTCTACCCTCTCGGGATCCTTATCAGCAACAAAAACACTGGAAGCCATCCCCTTTGAAGCAAATGCAGTGATTATAGGCAAGCGTGGCCATACAAACCATGTTATACCGATTATAGCAATTACAATTAACAGCCATATAAGTCTGCGGAGGGTTTTCCTTTTCATAGTGTGTAGATTAGGGAATTGAGGTACTAAGATAAGAAGAAATTTGTAGACGACTGAAGCGACGTGAGCGACTGAAGCGACGTGAGCGACTGAAGCGACGTGAGCGACTGAAGCGACGTGAGC
>CAZGTU010000211.1:0-5034 GCA_964528675.1 uncultured Bacteroidaceae bacterium | reverse complement strand
TAATTAGTATTTTAGTTGGTTAAAATATAGTAGTTATTAAAATGATCACCAGGGTTATTAATAAAGCTACAAGAAAAAAGAGTATCAATGTATTCCTTATCCGATGGTTCAAATCTGCATTTGTTTCATTTTTGACCTTAAATTTTGAAAATCTTGCTGTAATCTGTTCCACAATATTCATTGAGATACAAGTTTAATGCTAAGCTAATGGAAAAGCTGCGTTAAGAGGGAGTGTATGATATCATTGAACAAGTGGATAGCAACAAAAGGGAGTTTATTGTACCAGAATAGGGGGGTGGGCTTCCCTTAAAAGAAGAATTATTTTCTCACCTCTTCTGCAAAGGCAGATGGAGTTTTTCCGTATTTTTCTTTAAAGCATTTACGGAAATAGGATAGTTCTCTGAAGCCTGACATATAAGCTACTTCGTTGACTGTCAGGTGACCTTTTTGCAATAACTGACCTGCCCGTTCGAGCCTGAGTTCCCTGATGAATTCCTTAACAGTTTTGTCGGTAGTGGCCCTGACTTTACGGTATAATTGCATCCGGCTGGTTCCTGTATCACGGCATAATTCTTCTATTCCAAAATCAGGATTATCCATGTTTCTTTCCACTGAAACTACTGCTCTTTTAAGGAATACTTCACGGGCGGAATCAATTTGGATATTTTCGGGAACAAGCCTGATAGTCCGGCTGTAAAGTTCCTTTGCATGCTGAGAGGATCTGTACAGGTTTTCAAGTTTCAACTCAAGTTCTTCCAGATTAAAAGGTTTTACAATATAGTCCTCTGCACCTGCCTTCAATCCGGAAAGCTTATCTTTATCACCTGGAAGGGCGGTAATGATCAGAAAAGGGATGTGGGCAATCCCGGGAGTCGATTTAACCCTGGTGCATAATTCGATTCCATCCATCCCATCCATCATTATGTCACATACAATAAGATCAGGTTTTATACGGGAAGACATTTCAAAACCTTCCTTACCATTGGAAGCCTCTTCAAACCTGAATTTTCCGGAGAGATTTTTCCGTATGAATAACCTGATGTCAGGATTGTCTTCAATAATTAAAACAAGGGGATGTTTTGCATTTTCCCTGGAATCAGGTAGTGAAATGAACTCTTCCTTTTCATAAAAGATATCCGGAACCTTTTGTTCTACTTTTATTTCCTCTTCAGAATAATAATTGTATGAAACAGGTATACGTACTCTAAACGTAGATCCCTTCCTTCCTTCACTTTCCACAGAGATTTCTCCTTTATGGATTTCCGTAAGTTGCTTGACCAGGGTTAATCCGATCCCGGTACCTTTATATTCAGAATTATGATCGTCTGATTGCACAAAGCGGTCAAAGATCCTGTTTTTCATGGCTTCCGGTATACCTTTTCCGCTATCTCTGACTTCAATTACCACAGATCTCCCAGCTATTCTATTCCCGCTGATTCTCTCCTTTTCAATTTTTGCAATTAACTGTATCTTTCCCCCTTCAGGAGTAAACCTGAAAGCATTGGAGAGAAGATTATACAATATCTTTTCAATTTTATCACCATCGAAATAAGATATTTCAGCTCTGGATTCCAGATCTTTGGTAAAATTGATATTAAGTTTTTCAGCCCTGTAATTAAATGAATCGGCTATAGACGACAGGAAAGATATTATGTCTCCACCGGCGACATCAAGCTTCATAAAGCCAGCTTCTATGCGGGTAAGATCAAGCAACTGGTTGACAAGCTTTAATAAGCGTGATGCATTTTTGTGGATTATTCCGAAATGGAGCAAGTTTTCTTCACTAAAGCCTTCGTCCTTAAGCAACTTTTCCGCCGGCCCAAGAATTAGGGTAAGGGGTGTACGGAATTCATGGGATATGTTGGAATAAAATTTTTGCTTCATTTCATCCATCTCTCTTGCCTGTGCAGCCTGTATCCTTTCCAGTTTAAGATTGGCCCTGAGTTTTTCCTGGTTCGATATCATGAGAAATAGAAGATAAAGAACCCCAATAATCAATAATGAAAGTACAATCCTGAATAAGGTAGTTTCCCACCAGGGAGGAAGTACTTCAATGAATAGAGATGCTCCTTCTTCATTCCAGACATTATCATTATTAGAAGCTTTAACCCTGAAAATATATTCACCCTGATCCAGATTACTGTAGGAGGCAACCCTGACGTCTTTTACATAATTCCATTTTTCTTCAAGACCTTCAAGTTTATAAGCATACTGGTTCCTCAGAGGCTGTGCATGATGAATAGCAGTAAATCCAAATGAAAAAACAGATTGATTATGTCTTAATATAATAGTATCTGTCTGACTGATATTTTTTGTAAGAATAGAATTTTTAGACGAAGGGTCTGAGACAGGAACTTCATTATTAAAAAGTTTAAATGAAGTAATTATTATGCTGGGTTTATGCTTATCCTCATAAATTCGTGAAGGATGGAAATAATTCAATCCCTTTACACCTCCGAAAAAAAGTTCTCCTTCTTCATTTTTATGGAAGGAATTGAAATAAAACTGATTGCTTTGAAGGCCGTCTTCTTTTTTATAATTGGTAAACTCTTCACTTTCGGGATCGAATCTAGACAATCCCTGATTGGTGCTGAGCCACAGATTTCCAATATCATCTTCCAGTATTCCGTAAACCACGTTATTTGCAAGACCGTCGTGGAAGGTATACCTTTTGAATTTTCTGTTATTTCCATTGAATTGGTTGAGACCTCCCCCATATGTTCCAATCCAAAGCCTCCCTTTCGAATCTTCATAAATGGAGATGACCCTGTTATTACTCAGGCTGCTACTATCACCAGGCTGATTGTAAAAACGTATAAATGAATTTTTATTTCTTACAAAATGATTAAGGCCGTCCCCGGTTCCGATCCAGATATTTTTATCGGAGTCTTCATAAATGGAATAAATCTGGTTATTGCTGATGGAGTTCGAATCGCCTGGGATATTTATGTAAGAGGTAAAATCTTCATTAACGGGGTCATAAATACTTAATCCATTATAGGTTCCAATCCAGAGTTTCCCATATACATCCTTTTCGAGGAAACGAATATCATTATTGACAAGAGAATTTTTATCAACAGGATCATTGAGGAAGTGTTTGAAAGTTTTTGCTTTGGTGTTGTAAAGGTCAAGTCCCTGCTGTGTTGCTATCCAGAGGGATTCTTCATTTTCCCATAGGAGATGCCGGATATTATCGTGGATCAGGCTGTTTTCATTTTGAGGATCATGCCTGATGTGATTGATATTCCCGCTCGTCCTGTCAATAAAGTTTAAGCCCCCGATATCAATCCCAAGCCACAAATTATTGTTTTTATCGCAGGTTACTGCTCTGACGATCTTTCCCGACAAACTGCTCTCATGAGGTGTTTTTCTGATCAGGCCAAATTTTTTAAAACTATGGTTATAATAATTTACGCCTGCATTCCAGGTGCCCAACCATACACCTCCAATATTATCAAGGAAACACTCTGTAACCGAATTGCCTGATAATGAACCTGCATCAAACTCATCATGGGAAAGCTGAGAAAGCTGTTTATTCTCAGTTGAATAATAAAAGTTTCTTTGCCATCCGCAAAACCAGATATTGTTTTTTTCATCCAGCAAGATCTTATTCAACCTGATTTCTTCAGGAGGAGAAGGTATGTTAAGTAGTTTAAAACCATCATAAAATTTTTCTTTTTCCCTGTCAAAGATCATAAAACCTCTGTGTGTACAAATCCAGAGTTGTTCGTTCCATCCAACGAAAATATTTTTGATCCAGTTTTCCCGGGAAAAATCGGCTTGTTCTCCTTCCGGGAAATAGTGTCTGAAATTTTTATTATCCGGATCATACAGGTTTAAACCATTGTAAGTACCTATCCATAGATTACCGTCCTGATCCATAAGCACATCAAATACTGCAGCAGAGCTTGCAGCATCAGGCATAAGGCTGTCTTCATCATAGGGTATCATCTCTGCCCTGTCATTTTCTCGGTTCATATTGAATAATCCGTTCTGGGTGCCAATCCAAAAGTTACCTTCCGGATCTTCGTACATACAAAGAACCTGGCGCGAATGAATACCTGTCTTCTCTGAAGGATAACGTTCAAAGCGATCAAACTTACGGTTGTACTTTACAAGTCCATAATTGAGAAGACCTATCCAAAGGTCCCGGTTGTTATCTTCATAAATACAATTCACGGTGTTGGATGGAATTGAAGTAGAATCAAGCGGATTATTACGATATATCCGGTTTTTATAACCATCATATTTATTTAGTCCATCCTGCGTGCCTATCCACATGTAACCTTCATGATCCTGGTAAATGGAACTCACAAGGTCGTGGGAAAGTCCGTTATCGATATTGAGGTGACGGAATGAAAGCTCCGGGGATACCTGTGCAACGCAGATTCCCGAAAGAAAGAAAAGGAAGAATGCCGATAATATTTTGATGGTTTTAAACATGATTGTATGGCATTCCGACATAGTTAATATATAGTAAAAATATAAAAAAGAGAGGAAAGGGGAAAGAGGAGAATTAGGGTGAGAGTAAGTGAGTCTGTCTTATTCCCGCAAAAACTCCATTTCATCTTTTTTACTCTTATACCTTAATTTTGCCAAAATATAGTAAAAAATGAAAATAAATGGTATTAAACCTCAAGGTAGAACCCTGAACCCTTGCTTTCGGAGTAGAACTCCGAGGAACCGAATTTACGAGCTCGGCGAAGCCAATTCAACCAAACTTCTCGTCCGCATGCTGTCGCTGAAACTTTAGCGTAGGTACAAAGGGGGCTTTTGCTAAGTTGCTTATTCTTAGCAGCTCCTATGCCTCAGGCGGACCGGGGGGCGTTAAAGGAAATTGTTAATATATCCACTTTTCGTAGTGGACTCAGTTTTGCAATGGGGAAGAAATATAATGTCAACTAACATCCCTATTCTAAATAATAATAAATAAGGAAACATTGCGTTCTAATTTCAATACAACTGAAAATTAACATATTGAAATGTTATAAAATGTTAATTATATCTTTATATTATAGTTTTATTCTAAATAAA
>CAZGTU010000210.1:0-5055 GCA_964528675.1 uncultured Bacteroidaceae bacterium | reverse complement strand
AGAAAACAGTTTCAGGCATTGGTACATTGAAAACTGCAGGTTTAAAAGCAGGAATAAAATACATGGATGGCCAGTTTGATGATTCCCGTCTCGGGATTGCCACCCTTCAAATCGCAATAGAAAAAGGCGGGATTGCAGTTAATTATTTCCCGGTTTCCGATTTAATTAAAAATAAAAATAATCAGGTTTCGGGAATAATCGCAAATGATCTACTATCGAAAGAAAAATACAGGATTGAGGGAAATCACATAATCAATGCAACAGGGGTATTTGCCGATGAGATAATGCAGATGGACCAACCGGGGATTGAAAAAACCATTCAACCATCACAGGGAATTCACCTGGTAATTCCTAAAAACTTTCTACCAGGTAAACATGCTCTTATGATCCCAAAAACAGAGGATGGAAGGGTGCTTTTTGCTGTTCCATGGCTTAACAGGGTGGTACTGGGAACCACCGACACACCTATTGAGCGATCAAGCCTCGAACCTCTAGCACTTAAAGAAGAGGTGGATTTCATTCTGAGAACAGCATCAAAATATCTTAAAAATGCTCCCACCCGTAAGGACGTTCTAAGTGTATTCACAGGTCTGCGCCCTTTGGCTGCAACAGGAAACTCAGACAAAACAAAAGAGATATCAAGGAGTCATAAGATCATGACCTCCCCTTCCGGTTTAATGACCATAATAGGAGGAAAATGGACCACATACAGAAAAATGGGAGAAGATCTGGTAAACAGGGTAGAAAAAGAAAAAAAAATTCCTTCTACACACTCTGTCAGCCATAAAACAAAACTTTTTGGATACAAGAAGAAAGTTAATCGCTCAGATTCGCTATACCTTTATGGCACTAAAGCAGAAAAAATAAAAACCATTGCAAAAGAAGAGGGATATGAAGGTTTAATAAGTGAGAAACTAAAGATATCGACAGCGGAAACAGTGTATGCAATGCGATTTGAAATGGCTGTCAGATTGGAAGATGTGCTGGCAAGACGGACCCGGGCTTTGCTTCTGGATGCAAGGGAAGCCATTAAAATAGCCCCGGAAGTCTCTAAAATCATGGCCAGGGAATTAAACCATGATGATATCTGGATAAGTAATGAGTTAAAAGACTTTAAAAAACTGGCGGAAAAATATATCTTGAAGAATTTAAATGAGCATTAATACTCCCATATCATGAATACATCTTCTATCTCAAGTTATATCGCTGTTCTTATCCTGATGATCTTTTTCTTTGCTTCGTGCAATCAAACGTCAAATGATAAAGAAATTTCAGAGCATCTCGAGGATGGCTGGCATATCAATTCAGATGGCAGCTTCGATTTCACCTACAGGAAACTTCATTTAAATAATTGTTTCCCTGCCATGGATGATCAGGATATTCGACCCTACTCATTTGAATTCGAAAGAAATAATGATGGCGGCGTCATCAGTTATGATCTGGGCCAGGGAAAACTAATCATTGAATTATCAAAGGAAGGACAAAATCTTTACGTA
The DNA here is from genome assembly GCA_964528675.1 of uncultured Bacteroidaceae bacterium. Lineage (GTDB taxonomy): Bacteria > Bacteroidota > Bacteroidia > Bacteroidales > CAYRTD01. The sequence goes on along the minus strand of CAZGTU010000210.1, from coordinate 3,559 downwards.
TTATCATCCACACTTTCAGGCTTTAAAGAAGCTCCCGACTGGATCATGCCTATGGCAAATGCTTTGGTCACGGGTGCAGACCGTTTTTACAAACAGGGTTTTGGTTTTGCAGGTGCCAGCGGCATCTTCCCCCTTCCCAGACCACAGGAAAGGATGGAACGGGCAGTTTTAAAAGAAAATGTATGGTCTTTTGACAGCTACCTTTTTACCGGACTGTTTTCGCCACAAGATGAATCTTTCGTTCTGTCGGCCTATGATCACCGTAACTATCAGCATCGATCGACCATTTATAACAAACAACATCGTATTGGTCTTATAGACAGGCACAAGGATACAGACCTAATCTTTCTGGAAACCGGTTTTGGCACTGAAAAAATAACTTTAGAGGATAGCATGCTTAAGTTACCTGATATTTACATAAGAACCGGGAAAAATCCATATCAAACATTCCGGGAACAGGCCAAAAGCATGGCTGAATACAATGATGTGAAATTAACTTTCAATCCCAGGTACTATTATTGTTCCTGGTACGAATATAAATCTGATTACAACAGCAAGATCCTTCTGGAAATGCTTGATAAAATGAAGGATATTGATCCTCCTGTGAAAATCCAGACCATCCAGATTGACGATGGTTATGCTCCACGAGGAGACTGGTTAAGTTTTAACCGGAACTTTCCCGAAGGAATGGAGAATATTGTTCAAGCAATTAATAAAGAAAACATAGAAGCAGGGATCTGGGTAGGGCCATTCATGGTAGGTGAAAACAGTTTTATCTTCCGCGAGCATAAAGAATGGTTGTTAAAAGATAAATACGGTGATTTGTTTGACCAGGGACCCGATATGTATGTTCTCGACACCAGCCATCCTGAGGCTTTTGATTATCTCAGAAAAGTTTTCCGCACTTTACGTGAAATAGGTTTTACCACATTTAAAACTGATTTTTTGGATTGGGGTATCATCGATTCTGATAAGGTTCAAAGATACACACCGGGAAAAACCTCAGTACAATATTTTATGGATGTCATACAAATGATCCACAAAGAGATTGGGGAAGAAAGCTACTGGCTTGCATGTATTTCTCCTTTTGGACAGATGATCGGCTATGCTGATGGTATGCGTTTGAGCAATGATGTATGGAGCTGGAATAATGAATCTGCCGGAAATATGTTTCGTGAAATGTATGCAGGACAATTCTTCAACAACATTCTCTGGCAAAATGATCCTGATGTAATCTATCTTCGCGATTATGATACCGATTTCAACAAAGTACAGCAATATTCTCTTGCTCTTTACAGTGGTTTCATGGGAGGTACAATAACTACTTCATGCAGGTTTCATACTCTGTATAACGAAATGCTGAATTTATGGAGGTTCATTCAGCCTTCGCAAAAACGATTTACCGCTAACCTTCCCTATTGGGGTGAAAAAAACAACATGCTGGTTGCTACAAGAAATTATGGTGAAAACAGGGCCGCACTTTTTTTGAATGTTTCAGATTCAGCTGTTTCATCTACCTTCAATCTTAAAAATCTAACAGATCTGAATAAAGCTACAGCTTTTAGCTGGGGTCCGGATTCCTTTAGTCCTCTGGGTAGTTTGAACGAAATAAAAATTGATTTACGGGCTTATGAAAGCCGTCTGATATATTTTTCCCCTAAAGGCTCCACTCCACCGGATTACATGAACCTTACAACTGAGAATTAAGCCGGATTATTTTGTGAATATTTTAAATATAATCAAAATCATTTCATTGCTTTGAATACAAAATGAATTTACCCGGATTAAAAATCTTTAACCATGAAAAAATATATTCTTGCACTGGATCAAGGGACAACGAGTTCACGGGCCATACTTTTTGATAAAAGGGGACAGGTTCAATCCCTTGCGCAGAAGGAATTCAAACAAATATTTCCCAGGGACGGATGGGTAGAGCATGATCCGAATGAGATCTGGTCCTCCCAGGTGGCTGTGGCAGCCGAGTCCATGTCAAAACTGGGTATAAACGGTAAAGCACTGGAAGCCCTAGGAATAACAAACCAGAGAGAAACCGCTATAGTATGGGATCGAGAAAGCAGAGAACCTGTATATAATGCAATTGTGTGGCAGGACAGAAGAACAGCTTCATTGTGCAATAAACTGAAGGAAGAAGGATTGGGTGATATTATAAGGCAAAAAACCGGCTTGTTAATTGATTCATATTTCAGTGCCACAAAAATTAAATGGATACTTGACAATGTGCCCGGAGCCAGGGATAAAGCCAATAAAGGCAAACTTGCATTTGGAACAGTTGATTCATGGTTAATCTGGAAACTCACACAAGGAAGAGTGCATGCCACTGACGTGACCAATGCCAGTCGCACACTTATTTACAATATTCATAATATGGACTGGGATGATGAGCTGCTTGAAATATTCGATATCCCGCGCTCCATGCTTCCTGAGGTCAGGCCCTCCAGTGGGATTTTTGATGTAACCAACACAACATTTTTCGCTTCAAAGGTTCCCATTGCAGGCGTTGCCGGTGATCAGCAGGCCGCTCTTTTTGGTCAACTGTGCATCGAAGAAGGAATGGTGAAAAACACCTATGGAACCGGATGTTTCGTCCTGATGAATACCGGTAACAAACCATACGATTCCAAAACAAGCATGGTTACTACCATAGCCTGGCAGATCGGAGATCGAATCACCTACGCACTTGAAGGCAGCATTTTCAATGCAGGTACAGTTGTGCAATGGCTGCGTGATGAACTGGGCATCATTAAAAACTCATCAGAAATTGAAAGCCTTGCTGCAAAAGTCCCGGATAATGGCGGTGTTTATATGGTCCCGGCATTCACCGGACTTGGCGCTCCACATTGGGATCCCTATGCCAGGGGAGCTATTTTCGGTCTGAGCCGTTCTTCAAATAAAAGCCATATCGCCAGGGCTGCTCTTGAATCCATTGCCTTCCAATCGATGGATGTAATGGAAGAAATGAAGGAGATCACCAATATTGAACTCAAGGAATTACGTGTAGATGGCGGTGCATCGGTCAACAACCTGCTAATGCAATTCCAGGCAGACATTCTCGATCTTCCTGTTGCAAGACCCAAAATTCATGAGACAACTGCACTGGGTGCAGCCTATCTTGCAGGACTTGCCACAGGCTACTGGAAGAACCTGGATGAATTACAGAAACAATGGAAAATTGAAAAATCATTTGCCCCTCAGACAGGATCAGAAAACACTGTCAGCATTAAACTTAAATGGATGGAGGCTGTGAAGCGTGCAGGGAAATGGGAGGGGTAGGGGAATGGACGATGGACGATGGACCATAGGCCATGGAGGTAGAGGTAATAGTGAAGAAGCTGAAAGGGGGAAGGGAGTTTTACTATAAACCATACCTCCCCGCCAACGCAAAGGCCAGTGCAATGGCAGGCGGGAACGATTAAACCCATAAACCTATAAACCCTTCAACCCTCAAACCCTTCAACCTCTTCCAACCCGGCACTTCCTTCAACTCTCCGATCATCCTCCTCCAACATCCAAATACTCAAACTTTGCTTCCATAATTTCT
>CAZGTU010000209.1:0-5065 GCA_964528675.1 uncultured Bacteroidaceae bacterium | reverse complement strand
TACAGACTGTTCAATACTAAGAACTTATAGAGCGTATTTTGCAAGTTGGGTTAAAAGTAATATTTTTCTCATCCGCTCCGGTTTTGTGCATTCGGTAAATATTTGCGATCATTGCAGGGAGACGTATCTTTTCAGTGCTCACTGACATTTTTCCTGCCTGTATTTTACTGAAATCCAATATATTGTTTATGAGTCTGCCCAGATTTTCCGCAGAAATATGCAGATTATTTAAATTCTCAATCTGTTCCTTTTTCGGATCTTTTTTAAGTAAAAGATGAGATAATCCCAGAATGGCATTTAGTGGGGTGCGAATCTCATGGCTCATATGGGCAAGAAATTCTTCCTTAACTCTTGCGGTGGCTTCAGCATCTTTACGGGCTTCTTTCAGAGCATCTTCCGACCGTTTTCGATCGGTAATATCGATCATTGCGCCATACAGGTAGTGTGTAGATTTTTCATTTTCAGATCCGAATTCCAGGGTACGGGCTCTTGAATTTACCCAGATTTCTTTTCCGTCTGGATGAATAATTCTATATTCAATTTCATATTCACCGGTACCTTCTTTTTTGAGAGCTTTTTCGATCTCTTCAAGCAAGCGGTTTCTGTCCAGGGGATGCGTCCGCTCAAGGACAAGGTTCAAACTTTCATGCTCATGCGGTTTTACACTGAGTATTTCCCGTGCTTTATCCGATAAGAAGAGATCCTTGGTTTCCGGATTCATCCACCAGTCGCCGATATCCGCGGCCTGAATAGCCATTAAACGGCGGGCTTCACTTTCATTTAATGATCTCTCAGCTTTAACTCGTTCTGTAATATCATAATTCACCCCGATCATTTGTGTTTTTCTATCCCTTTTAACTACATGACCGCGGGAAGCAAGCCATCGGATATTTCCATTAAGCTCTACCCGGTACTCCATAATAAAATCCTTTTTCTGATCCCAGGCAAGTTTTATTTTCTTTTCTACTTCATTACGATCATCCGGATGAATTAGCTTATAAAAATCCTCTAAAGCTAATTCCTGTTCTGTATTTTTTAATGCAAATAAGCGGGTAGCACCCTGGTCGAAAGTAATAATATTCTTTCCTTTTTCCATTTCCCAGGCTCCCATATTAAGGGCATCAAGGGTAAGGCGTATTTTTTCTTCGCTTTTCTGAAGTTCCTTTTCATGTTCTTTTTCTTTTGTAATGTCCCGTATACCCAGAAGGATCAATTGTAAATGATCCAGGCGGCGGGCATTAAGCAGCATTATTTTATGACCAATATCTTCAAAGTTATGTTCCACTACAAAATCATTGAATATCTTATTTGCTGGCAAAACATCTTCAAGAAGTTCCCGTAATGCAGGAATATTCCATTGACCATTACCCAGATCAAAGATCAAACGGTTTTCTGTTTGTTCAGGACTGACCTTGAAGCTCTCGTAAAATGCAATATTGGCTGAGCTCACCTTTAGATCTGAATGCAAAATAATCAGGGGTTCATGGAGGGTCTCTATAATTTTTTCAGAAAATTCTTTGGATTCCTTCAACTCTTTTTCTGCTTTCTTGCGGGCAGTAATATCGCTTATGGCACCGATCCATTCAATGATCTCTTCATTTTCATCAAGCATGGGAACCGCGTGGGTAAATGCCCAGCCTGTGTTATTGGCAGTTTTAAAAAACCTGTGTTCCAGGGCAAATATTGATTTATTGTCAAGAGCTTTCCGGATTGTCTTTTTAAATATTTTTTGATCTTCAGGGTGAATGTACTTTTTGAGCCAGGATTTTAGAGAAATTTTAGAGTCATTTATAAAGCCATGGTCATCATGCTCCCGCAATTCACTCCAATCCGGTTTTATTTGATAAATTATGTAGCTGCTCGCACTTATGAGTGCCTGGAATCTGTCCTTACTTTTTCTGAGATTTTCTTCCAGTTCCTTCTGCGAGCTGATGTCAACAAAGGTTATGACCACTCCTTTAATTTTATCTTCGGAATTACGATAAGGCAGGACTCTTGTCAGATAGGTCTTACCATTCTGGTGTTTTACTTCCCTTTCAATGGTTTGAAGATCTTCCAGAACTTTTTTAATATCTGAGTTAAGGTTCTGATAACCCAGTTTATTGGTTTGATCTGTTATCGGGCGCCCCTGATCGGCAGGTCTTATATTGAAAAGTTCGTTGATTGTGGGAGTATAGCGTAAAATGCGCTGTTCTTTATCGAGGAAGAGAGTGGCAATATCTGTGGAAATCAGGAGATATTTCAGATCGGTGGAGAGCTGGTCGAGTTCTTCTACCTTATGCCTGTTTTCCTGATTGAGAGTACTTAACTCCTCATTCATTGATTGAAGTTCCTCTTTACTTGTCTCCAGTTCTTCAACTGTAGAACGGAGTTCCTCATTGGTCGACTGTAACTCCTCATTGGATGCCTTCATTTCTTCCCTGCTGGTTTCGTAATCCTCTATCATACTTTGCAGTTGGTCCTGGGTGTCCTTCAATTCCTGCCTTAGATCATTGATATGTTCTGTATGGTGTTCATCTGTTTTTTTTAGCTGTTCTGATTTTCCAATAGAATCAAATTCATCAAATAAAATGAGGATCAGATTACTATGATTTGCATCATCTATATACCGGGAGGAGATAATTACCTGTTTATCTTTTCCATCAAGGGATATATTCACAGGTTTTGAGCGAACTGTTCTCTTGTTTTCTTTCGCAATGTTGAGGATTGAGCGCAATTCAACCTGGAATTCCGGCCGGATAAGCTTAAAGACATCCTTACTTAATTCCCCGCCTTTGATCGTCAGGTACCTGCTGGCAGACTCAGAAACATGCATCACCTGGTGATCTCCGCGGATGATCAGACTTGGCGGGCCATATTGAAAAATCAACTTGTAATGTAAGGGACCAAATGACATATTTTCCTCTTTTTTCCGGGGAGCATGATCCTCTTTAAATCCGTTAGAAAAACGCGGAAATACCGGTAACCTGGGTTCAGGAGTTTTGACATCTATTTTATGGTATACAGAAAACTCTTTATGCCTGGCAGTGAATAATTCTTTGTTTTCAAGATTTTCAGACGTTCCTAGTATTAGGTGTCCACCAGAAAGCAGGGCGTAATGGAATAAATCGTAAACATCATTATGGATTTTCCTGCTCAGATAGATCAATAAATTCCTGCATATAATCATATCCAGACGGGAGAAAGGTGGATCATTCAATAAATCATGAGGCGTGAACACTACCATTTCCCTTATGTTTTTGCGGATACGATATCCTCCGTCTTCGCTGATGAAGAATTTCGAAAGTCTCTCATCACTCACATCTGCTTTAATGTCGCCGGGATAAAAACCCTTCCTGGCCTTTTTTATTGATTCTTTGTGAAGATCAGTAGCAAAGATCTGGATCGGAACCGAAATATTGAATTTTTCTGTAGCTTCCGATAAAAGTATAGCCACAGAATATGCTTCCTCTCCGGTGGCGCAACCTACCGACCAGATCCTGATCCGCTCATCCGGATCTTTCTTTGAAACTACTTCAGGAATTATTTTATTTTCAAGGTATTCAAAAACATCTCTATCGCGGAAAAAATTAGTAACATTGATCAGAAAGTCATCAGAAAGGGCCTGTATTTCACCTGGATCCTTTCGGAGAAGTTCAAGATAATTTTCAGGATCCTCCATCTGGAGTAGCTGCATTCTTCTTTGTATCCGCCTCAGAAGAGTTGATGTTTTATAATTCCCGAAATTCCTGCCTGTTCTTGCATTAATTAATGAAAATATATCACGGATAAGCTGTTCTTCTTTCCGGCTGTTTTCTCCATTTTCATCCAATAAGCTCAGGCGGGGCTCTGTCGAAAAATACTTTGTGAGGTAAACCGGCATTTCCGCAATTGGCAGAACCAGGTCAATAATTCCGGTCGAGATAGCACTCTGGGGCATGCCATCGTATTCAGCCTCTGCCGGTTCCTGAACAATTGTAAGTCCTCCCTGTTCCTTGATCTCTTTCATGCCCAGGGTTCCGTTGGCTCCGGTACCGGTCAGGATAATGCCTGCTGCATTGCCATTATGGGTTTTTGCCAGGGTACGAAAAAAATGATCGATCGGAGCCCTGCTGCCGGGTTTATCTTCAAGCTTTGATAATCTCAAATGGGTGTCAATGGCACTCAGATTGGCATTGGGAGGAATAACATATACATGATCAGGTTCAAGTAAAGTTGTTTTTGTCACCTGTTGGACAGGAATTTTTAAGGAGGGTTGTAACAGATCGGCCAGCATGCTTTTATGTTCGGGACTGAGATGAACAACAACAACATAAGCCAGCCTGGTATCTTCGGGTATATGCTTGAAAAAAGTTTTTAAAGCATTTAGTCCTCCGGCCGAAGCCCCAATAGCAACAATTGAAACCGGTTCATCTTTAATATCCTGTTTTTTGGAAGATTTTTTCTTTGTCATTTCAAGTGGAGGTTTACGATGCTAACAAAGCTAAGGAAAACAATGTTTGGTGAGTGGGGGGTGGGGATTTTTTTTGGTTATAGTATGATGCCGGTGAACGGTGAACGGTAAGCGGTGAACGGTAAACGGTGGCAGTAGGCGGTAGACGGGTATTAATGATGGTTGAGAAGGTTGGCTTAATGAGTAATTTAATTCAAAACCCTTTAACTAATAACGCTTGAACCGTTCTAATGATTCTCAGAATGAGATAAATAAAAAAGACGCTGAGATTTTAAGGTTTTTGACATTAACAGGTAAATATGCACTGTTTGATCCAGAGGTATTTTAGGGTTATTTACTAATTTAAAATGTTTAAAATGGAATGCGAATCAATAGGGAAAATGTTATATTCAATGATTGAAAAATCGTCTTCATTTTGTAAGATCATTAAGTTGTAATAATTAGGTTTGTGGTGAAGATTATACCCGCCAGGTCCCACCGCTCACTACTTACCACTCACCACTCACCACTCACCACTCACTTCCCTCATACCAAACATCACCCCCGCTCAAAACCAAATAACTATCAAAAAAACTCCTCCGCCTGAAACCCCGTTAATAACTTCCCGTACACTTATTGTCCGGTTTTCCAGAA
>CAZGTU010000208.1:0-5076 GCA_964528675.1 uncultured Bacteroidaceae bacterium | reverse complement strand
TCATATGCACCGGCATATATGGAAGCTGCTTCAGCATCGGCTTTTCCTTTTATTTCTTCTGCCTGGCGAAATGCCTCTGACTGAATGCTTTTTAACTCACGCTCTTTCTCGCCGTTGATTTCTGCTGCTTCCCCCTGCCCTTCTGAACGAAATTCATCAGCAATACGCAGGCGCTCACTTTGCATGCGGGCATAAACCTGTTCCCGAACTTCCTCCACATAATTAATTCGTTTAAAGCGAAAGTCGAGTATTTCAATACCCAGATCCATTGCCTGTTCATTGGCTGTTTCTTGTATCATTTCCTGGATTTTTTCGCGTCCCACTTCAATGTTAACCAGGCTATCACTTATTAATTCACTGATAACTCCTGCACTGACAGGAGTTCTGTTGCTTGTCCTCACAGCTTCCTCCAGGTTATGATTGGCAATAAAATCGCGTGTTTCGCCATCAAGAATATCGTCGAGCCTGGATTGCGCACCCCATTCGTTTCTCAATCGTTTAAAAAACTGCAGTGGATCGGTGATATGCCATCTTGCATAGGTATCAACAAAAATAAACTTTTTGTCTTTCGTGGGAACCTGGTTGGGATCACCATCCCATTCCAGGAAACGATTATCAAAATAATTGGCTTTTTGAATAAATGGAATTTTAAATTTTAATCCTGATTCTTCAATTGCCTCTCCCACCGGTTTACCAAATTGTGTAATAATGGCCTGTTCTTTTTCATTCACCACAAAGGTTGATTGAACAAGGACAATTATGGCTGCGATGGCGATAACTATATATATTAATATTTTATTCGATTTCATGAAATATCTGTATTTATTGAGATTGACTTTGGCTTTGAATTTGGCTGGAACTTTCCCTTAATTGCATTTGAAGCAATGGCAATACATTATTTCCTTCCTGATCTGTAATAATTTTATTACCGAGCCTGGGAAGGACATTTGCCATGGTTTCAAGATATATTCTCCGTTTAGTAACTTCAGGAGCTTTAATATACTCAAAATATAGATCATTGAATCTAGCAACCTGTCCCCGGGCACGATTGATACGTTCTGTTGCGTAACCCTCGGCCTTTTGAATGGTTTCATCTGCCTGTCCCCTGGCTCTTGGAATAACCTTATTGTATTCGGATTTTGCCTGATTGATGAGAGTTTCTTTTTCCTGCTGAGCCTGGTTTACTGCATTAAAAGCTGCTTTTACGGATTCAGGAGGATTAACATCCTGTAATACCACCTGGTCAATTTTAATGCCCAGAAGGTATTCGCGACAAAGGTCCTGAACATATTCTTCCATGCTGCTTGCAATTTCTGTTCTTCCTACGGTTAAGACTTCATTTACCGTGCGGTCGCCGACAATCTGCCGCATGGCTGCCTCGGAGATATCTCGCAGTGTATTTTCGGGATTACGCACTTTGAACAGAAAATTATAAGGGTTATCTATCCGGTACTGTACCACCCATTCAACATCGGCCAGGTTTAGATCTCCTGTCAGCATTAAGGATTCATCACCGGTGCCTGCCTGGGTATATTCTGTTCGTACACCGGGTCTTGTTGTTCTGAAACCGAATTCAAGTTTTTGTTGACGCTCAACAGGCACTTTGTTAACTTGTTCAACAAAGGGAATTTTAAAATTCAATCCGGGTTCAACCTGCCGCGTATATTTTCCAAAACGCGTTATGACTCCCAATTCTTCGGGTTGTACCTGGAATAATCCGCTAACCCCGAAAATCACAAGTAGTAAAACTACTAATATTGGCTTGATGTGCTCTAATATTTTTTTTACCTCGGGAGGGAGATTTAAATTATCAAATTGATTATCTGCCATAAGATTAGATATTTTTCAACAAAGATAATTAAATACAAATAGGATCGACATTAATTGAGAATTTCCTGAAAATTTATTGTCTGGTGGGATTAAAGCGGTTGTTTTCAGGGGGGATTTTAAGGTGCTTGTAATCAGGCCTTCGAGGTTTTAAGACCTTCGAGGTTTTGAAAACCTCGAAGGTCTTAAAACCTCGAAGGTCTTTTAAAGTACAAAATCTCACTGCAACCTCATTGCAGTGTTGAAAAAAAACAAATCATTTCGATTTTACCATATAAATATCGGTCCCGAAGTAAGTGTCAATAAAGAAAAACAAATAAGATCCCTCGGTCTCATGTCCGTTAAGTTCAGAAGTATAATAAATAATCTGGTTAATGGTTTCATCGTAAACCTCAAGATCGATGCTGAATGTACCATCGGAAGCTGTGGTGGTTGATCCGTGGCCTTCTACTTCAACATTCACGCCACCAAGCCCATCACCTGTGTCACTGTCTCTAACCGTTCCGTAAAAAGTGAAGTTTGCTCCGTTGCCTTCAGTGGCCAGATTCAGATTTTTCTGCAACAGTTCGCCATCTTTTATGTTTACTTCCTTGTAACGGTTAATATAATTTGCTTTGGAAGCTTTGAGAATTTTACTTCCGGTAGTCGATAGTTCCATCAGGTAGTATCCTCCACTATTACTGCTGGTTGATGTTTCAAGAACGGACATTGATGTATTTGCCACCGGACTGTCGTCATCCCAGCCAGTTACTCTTCCTCCTATGGCAGTTGTACCTTCCGTTACGGCAAGGAACTGGATATCCGATACATTCCCTCCGCTTACAGTAAGCGGGTAATTCTGTGGAATAACCTGCATGCCTTCAACTGAAATATTAATCACATAGGTTCCATCCGGTATGCCTTCAAAACTAAAGGTTCCATCACTCTCGCTGGTCACCTGAACAACAGAGGAACCATTTTCATCCTCTAATTCCATCACCGCATTACCGACTCCCGATCCCCCGGAGGTTATTACCGATCCGGTTACTCCGGAACCTGCAGGTTTAAGCAGAAAATTAAGACTTTGCCTCTGAAGGGAATTTACGGCTATATTTTGAGCAAGGGACTGATAGTCCTCATGACTGGCCGTAATCACATGGAATCCTTCCGGAACGAGAATCTCATATTCTCCTTCCATCGATGTTTTAACGGTTTCTGAAGGATCGTCGTATGAAATTTCTGCATCGGCAATGGGGGTACCCGTCTTTTCATCCTTTACCGTACCATAAACCCATCCTTTATTAAGACTGCTCTCTCCTTGCTCCATCTTGAAATGGTAAAAATGAGTACTCTCAAGGTCCACTCTTATCTCCTTTTCAGCGATATCTGCATGGTTTTCTTCATAAATCGAAACATGACTGGCGTTAAACAGTTCGCTGAAATTTTTTGAATGGATCCCGAAATAACCGTTTTTATCTGTGTAAACTGAAGTGATGGTGTGGTAATCATCTCCCTGTTCTTCCTTAACAATAACGTATGCATTCGTCAGAGGCTCATAGCTGGAAGCATCCATCACCACTCCGGCCAGATTGGACTCACCGGCACTGAATAAGTATTCTTTATAGGTGTTTCCCCACTCAATTTCGCCCAGTAAATGGTTTTCATCCATTTCAATGACCTTGAATATACGGTCATTCGCTCCATCTTCGCTGTTGAATTCCAGAATTTCATCCCCATCCTCCATATGCCAGTTAATTGAACCTTCGCAGATTCTCTCGGAACCCTGATCCATGCTATAATATTTTCCGTCATCAGAAATAAAAAATACCATGTAGTCATCAATAACCCACCGGGTCTGCCCAACCTCACGCGAAACTGCTGATTTCAAGATGCTCCCCCTTAACTGATGGGGCAAAGGAGAAATTTCAGGTTCTTCTTCTTTTTCACAGGATGTAAACAGTATGGTAAATAGAAAGAACAATGAAAAATAACGCATGACAGGTGTTTTTTGATGTTAAAAATTGATGATCAAGTAAATATTTATTTAAAAAAATAGCAGAATGAAATTTTGAAACACTAAACCCTTATACTGATCTGAAGGGATATGGTTTTAAATCAAGGTTTTAAATTTTGGATGATTTTTAACATTTAAAAGATATTGGTCTGAAATAATCAACTATGACTTAAATTTGGAAAAAGTCTGAACCATGATGATAAGGATTGTTGGATTAGCTTAAATATACATGGATATTACAAGCTATCTCAATCACATACCAATCGAAAACCAACAAAAAACCCCTGTCCTTGTTAGATCATTAAAAAACAAATGATCAAAAAATACCTTTTCGTTTTAGCTGCAATCATATGCAGTCTCCCATTTACAAAAGCCCAGAACTATGATTTGCAATGGCTGGATATTGAATTATCAAACTATCAATATCCTTATCCTGTTTCCGTTATGTTTTTGAACGTCCAGGAGCAAAAATTGAAAATGGCTTATATGGACATAAAGCCGGATAATTACAATGGCAAGAACATTGTATTGCTTCATGGAAAGAATTTTAATGGAGCCTACTGGGAAACCACTATTGAAGCCCTGACAGAAGAAGGTTTCCGGGTAATTGTTCCGGACCAGGTAGGCTTTGGGAAATCGTCAAAGCCAGATTACTTTCAATATAGCTTTCAGCAATTAGCTAAAAATACGAAATCATTGCTTGATACTCTGGGTATTGAAAAGACAGCTATTTTAGGACATTCTATGGGTGGAATGCTGGCTACCCGTTTTACTTTGATGTATTCCGGAACCATTGATAAGCTTATCCTGGAAAACCCCATAGGCCTCGAAGACTGGAAACTTAAAGTTCCTTACAAGCCTGTTGAATGGTGGTATAACCGCGAATTGAAAAAAGATTACGAAAGCATTAAGCAATATCAACTTGAAAGCTATTACGATAATAACTGGAAACCCGGATATGACCGCTGGGTAAACCTGCTGGCCGGATGGACGCTCAATTCAGACTATGAAACCATTGCCTGGAATTCTGCCCTCACTTATGATATGATCTTCACCCAGCCTGTAGTTTATGAGTTTGAGCATATTGATGTACCAACCCTTTTGATCATTGGCACAAGAGACCGGACTGCCCTGGGTAAAAATCTGGTTTCTCCCGATGTAAGAGAAACAATGGGGCTCTACGACCAGTTGGGAGAAAAGACCAGAGAGCGCATTCCGAATGCAAAACTGGTTGAACTGGAAGATATAGGGCATTT
>CAZGTU010000207.1:0-5112 GCA_964528675.1 uncultured Bacteroidaceae bacterium | reverse complement strand
TCAATCACTTTTTTGTAAAGTCACGATCAGGCTAATAACTTTAATTAAAAGAAATAAATATAACGTAGTAATTTTCATTTTTTGGCCCGCCAAAAAATATCCCTGTGTCCCAACGCTATGCATTCCTCGTTTTCCAGTTCCCTCTGTGTTCTCAGTGAAAACAACTCTGTGTTCTCCGTGATTCATATTTTCCGTCTGCAAATCAAAAACAACCCCGGTCCTCAGTGATTCATTTATTCTCACCTGCTATTCAAAATCTCTTTATGCGCTTTAACCAGAATAAGGACGGATATGGAATCAAAGAGAATAATGAATCACGGAGTACAGTGTGACACAGAGAGCGCGGAGGAATATTGAAAAGCAGGACGTTTTTGGAGTCGCGTGCTCGTGGGAGGCCGCAGAGGGTATTTTTTTGTTGTTGACAAAAATAGATATGCGCAGGATAGTTTATATTAGCAGATGATGTATTTATGGCGAGGATGGTGTTTTAACGGGCCTATAGGGCCCGAATTACCTTAGCAGCAGTTACGCTCGCGGTGGATGGAAATTCCGAATAGAAAAACAGAGCGGATTTTCATCCCGAATCTCGGAAAAAGTTTCACAATAAGTGAAGAATGATTTTTTATTGTTTTTTTATTGTATTTCATTCCCTGGTGCACTGCTTGTGTTTATGGGTGAGCAGGACCGCTTTCCAGGTACCAGGTGTGAGAGTAGTATCCTGGGGCATCAGGAAAATCCCGAATTGAGGGAGTGCCATATCTCTTTGCGGCCGCTCACCTTTTTTAGTTTTCCCAGGAATGGCCCTTCCTCTTTATAATAATCAGACTTAATATTACAAGTAGTGCAGAGATAGCCAGCATTCCGTAAGAACCCAGATAGGTATTAAATCTTTCCGGTTCGGTTAACCATTCATCTTTAGAAGGATTTACATGGGCACTGCCGAACATCACCGCCATCCAACTGAAGTGGAGAGCCCAGGAATAGCCGATATGGCCGGTTTGAATGATAAGGTTGTTTCGGATAATCCCTACAAAAAATAAGGTAAGAAGGGTAGTGATCTCTATTGTGCCCCTGTCGAGGAATATCCATTTATAAAATACGAAATGAACAATGGAAAATAATAAAGCAAGAGTTACAGATGCCATAATTGGCTTTATCTTCCATTTTTTGACCATAAACCATAGAGGAACAGCCCCTAAAACTATTTCTTCATTTAGCACATAGAAAATATCATGATAATAATTTCTCCAGTTGGTGAATTTGATAGAAACCTCATTCTGAGCAGCAATGTATTTCATTACCACTAATGCTGCCAATGTTAATAATATTGAGAGAAGCAGGGATTTTATGACTACCGTATACTTTATTTTCAATCCTGTTCTTTTTGTAAAATCATCATTCCACAGGAGGTAAGACAGGAAAATAATAGCAAGAGTTCCCAGTGAAGAATACCACCAGCCGGGGAAAAAGTTATAAGACAGGAAGCCATAAAAAAGGACCATGAGAAAGAATAGGAAAAAATTGCGGAATGAATTGTTTATGTTCAGCTTTAGAGTTTGGTAGACTTTTTGGAGATTCATACTTTTGTTAATAATGACTGATAAAGAATATTCTCAACAATTTAGTAAATTTCCTTTAATTTTCAGAAAGGAGAGTTTTTTTTACCAACTAAAATGTTTCCCAAAGAAATAAACTGTTTATATTTAAGATGATATTTTTCCATAATCATAACATCAAAGAATCGCTTCATTCTCAGCTTTCAGAATGGAAAGACATTCAATAGTTAAATCCATAGCCTTACATCTTCTTCCCGGTATTCTGGGGGGAATAGTTTATTTTTTACTGGTTCCCCTCGTAAAATCGAACGGATATCCATCTTTAATGGCCCTTGTAATGGCTGGAGTTCTGGTCCTTATCCCATTTGAACTGGGTTATTTGCTCTATCAAAAGCGCAAAACCGGGAAAAGCTTTTTTGGCGGAATAGTGAAATACCTGAATTCCATTCCTCTCTGGCAGTATTTTGTCTGGATAGCTCTCATTATTGTTCTTGCGGGGCTGATTTTTACCCTGTTGGATTTTACTACAAGGTATGGTAAGGAGCTTTTCCGTTGGATTCCTTCTGATCTTTTCCTTGATATGGGATTGGAAGGCAATTATTCAAAACAAAAGTTAATATTTTCTTATCTATTCTTTTTCATTTTTATCGTTGTGTTAATCCCCATTGTTGAAGAACTTTATTTCAGGGGCTTTCTTTTACCCAGAATGCCTGTGGGTTCAGTAGTATGGGCTTCTCTGTTCCATAGCGCTCTCTTTGCCCTTTATCATACATGGACGCCCTGGATATTTGTGGCCAGAACCCTGGGGGTTTTTCCACTGATCTATATTGTAAAAAGAAAAGAAAACATTTATATTGGGGTTATTGCACACTGTATATTGAACTCGATCGATTTTATTGTTGGAATTTTTTTTATTCTAAAAATGTAAAGTGGATTTCTTGACTTTCATTTTTCCTGTAACTATCTTACCTCCAATATGCAACCACAGATTCACCGCATAAAACTTGGCATCAACAGTTGTTACCTGATCCGTGAAAAATCTGTAATAATGATTGATGGTGGAAATCCGGGAAAGCTGAAAGCCTTCAAGAGGAAAATTACTGAATTAGGCATTGCTCCTGAAGAAATTAAGCTGATCATTCTAACCCATTCCCATTTCGACCATGCCGGTTCTGCAAAGGAAATAAGCGATTATACGGGTGCAAAGATCGTGCTTCACTCGAGCGAGGTGAATTTTACAGAGGGGAATGGGATGATCGTTCCAAAAGGAGTCAACACCTGGGGGAAGATCACCCAGCCGGTCTTTTTCCCTGTTTTCAGAAGACTTAAATTCCCGGGATTCGATCCTCATATCCTCATCGATGAACCAGAGTTCTCCCTTAATGTTTTTGGAGTTAAAGGAAAAATCATCCACACTCCCGGACATACCCCGGGATCAATAAGTGTTTTGCTGGATTCCGGTGATGCCTTTGTAGGGTGTATGGCCCATGACGGAATTCCTTTCAGGCTTCGTCCAGGTTTGCCGATCTATGCCTGTGATATTGAGGAGTTAAAAAGGAGCTGGGGAATATTAATGGAAAAAGGAGCAAGGAGGATTTATCCGGGGCATGGGAAACCGTTTGGTGTGGAGGAGTTTATGGGGGAGGGTTTGTAGTTTGGAGGGTGCCTGCGAGCCGTCACCTAAGGTTTTGGCCGCCGGTGACCGACGCGCTGGCCTATGTTTCGGTGGGCAGGTATGGTTTATAGTTTGTCATACCGCTTACCGCTCACCGTTTACCTCTTCTTCTTTGGTCCCTGAGCGGAGCCGAAGTAAGTCGAAGGGCCGATCACCTTTTTATGGAATTCACTCGATTCTCTTTAACCTTGAGTTAACCAAATCAAGGTATTTCTCTTTCATTTCACCGGAAAGAAAACTTATTGCTATTAATTCTTTCCATTCCGGGACTGCTTTATGAATCGAGGCTAATACATTATTTATTACTTTATCAGTTAGTTCGCATTTTTCTTTGCCAAAATAATCAATCAGGATTTTTTTCGTAAGTTTTTTCTTTTTACCCTTCAAGGGAAGAGCAATTTCTTCATCGGGTTTCTTATATTCGATGGTGGTATTAACAAGGTCATAACAGGGTGATAATTGAATCTTCTCATCAATATTTATAATAGAAAAGTTTTTCACATGCATATCATCGTTTCCTGTAATGAAATTAAAAAGAACAAGCTTGAATAATTTAACTTTCTCAATTACCGGAAAAGTACAATACTTATTAATAATTTTAACTATCTTTTCCATGCTATAATCATATTTTGTATCGCGATTTAGTCCTGCAAGCTGAGCGAAATCCTCTACCGGAACCTTATCATTCTGCCCTTTCCTGTCAAAGCGTTTTATGAAATAAGTCAGAGAACCATCTTTTGACCAGATCATCCCGTGAAGAGGGACCTCAAGTCCTGTTGTTTTTGCAAGACGCATTGTAAGATCCTCATTCTCCGGAAGCTGTGGAAAATGAGGATGCTGTGGTTTGAGAATATAACGCCCCCCAGTATCCACAATTTCAAATTTCTCATGTTTGATACTTAAAACTGCGCTAAGTTTTGGCTGAACTCCCTGTATTGACATTTTTGAAGCACGATAATAGGCTTCATTACGTTGTTCTTCTGCAGTATATTCCAGTTCTTTTAAGTCTGACAGACCGGATGAAAGTAATTTAAGGCCTGTTAAACTATATAGATTATTATAGACCGGAGCGTATGAGATGGGACATATTTTCATTCTTTCATTTCTTTTACGGTAACCGCTCCTACCATATCATTTCCTACAGCAATTAGCTGACTGAACAGATCGTTTCGATCCATTTTCCTGATCTTTAATAATCCTTCCAACTGAATTCCTTCTGGTAAAAGGCCTTCAAAAAATGGTGGAAATTCATCAAATGTATATTTCTTATTGACGGGTATCATGGTTCGCGATACCTCAAGGCCATTGTAATCCTGAAAATATTCAAACTCATACTTTTTGCCCTTTTGTATTTCGGAAAGTATGCCGGCCCCAATTCCTTTGACAAAAACTTTAGCTTTTCTCATTATTTGGTAATTGTTCAGATTTCATAAGCGGACTTAACAATTGTACTTCAATGTTCAATACTTTAAGAATTTTTCTCAATATATCCAGCCTGATCGTTTCCTTACCTTTTTCAATATCAAATATTACAGTTTTTCCCACACCTGCCAGCTCAGCCAGTTGCAGTTGACTCAGACCTGCAGCTTTCCTGTGTTTCTTTATTATCCCGGATAATTGATTTGGTTCAAGCATATCTTCATACTGTTATAGCAGTAAAAATAAACAAAAAGAAAATTATTTCAAAGCTTTTTAATCTATTTTACCGACATAGCGGTAAATAGTTGAATAAAGTTTACAAATTAGTATCTATTCGTGCAGGGTTACTGCTTAAGCGGTAAGTGTGTTGGATGGATTTTTTTTGAAAAAAAGCCCTTTCAGGGTTAAAGCCCTGAAAATAATGCCATATGACAATCCAAATTTTTTTCAAATTTTTTTCTC
>CAZGTU010000206.1:0-5215 GCA_964528675.1 uncultured Bacteroidaceae bacterium | reverse complement strand
GGATCGATTCAAGTACCCGGGTTACGGCACTTGCCGGTTCAACATCCATACCCACTGTAATTACTCTTCGACCATTCCTTCTGTTAATGGAGGTAAACGCTTCTCCTTCTGTTACTGTGGCAACATCAAGTAGCGGGACTTCGGTACCATCGGGAGCTCGGATAATAAATTCTTCAAGATTATAGATATCCTGACGCTCTTTGCGAGGCAGTTTCACCCTTACTTCAATTTCATTAATTCCCCTGAGCTGACGCATGGCAAGTGCCCCGTAAAACGCATCCCTTACCTGCTGGCCTACTTCGGTGGGGGTGAGACCAAGGTTGCGGCCTTCGGGAAGAAGTTTAAAATCGAATTGAGGTTTTCCTTTGTTATAATTATCGTTTATATCGCGTGTTGCCGTGAATTCTTCCATGGTGGCGAAAAAATCCTCAGAGGCTTTTTCCAGTACGGCAATGTCAGTGTGACTAAGGTCGACGCTTATATCCTGTTGCCAGCCTCCAGGTCCTCTTTCAGCCTCAAAGGTTATCTGATCAACACCTTCAATATCCCCGATTTCATCCCGCCATAATTCGATGACTTCCTGGGCAGTCATATCGCGCTCATCAGGGGGTTTCATAACGATTTCGACATCGATGAAATTTTGTCCTCTTACATTGGTCTTGATCCCTTCAGCTACTTCAAAAAGATTATGCTCTTCGAACATCCGGTGGGTGGATTCCGTAATTTCATTGGCCACTTTTGCCGCCTGCTGGGGTGTGGTGCTGACCGGGAGAGTAACTCCAGCTTCGATCTCATCTGCTGCCACCTCCGGCATCATAATGATTCCCATGTGGTCGCTATAGGCATAACCCCCGACAATTAATACTGATGCAATTGCTACACTCAGAGTAATGTAACGGTAACGCAGGCATATCTCCAGAAAAGGCCGGTAATAATGATCGATAAAAAATTCAAATTTCCTGGCAAAGGCTTTTTGGAAACGGGTAATATAATCGGTTATTTTGGATCTTCTCTTCTTTGATTTGTGCGACAGGTGAGCAGGAAGAATAAAAAGGGCTTCAAAGAGTGATACCGACAGGATCACAATAACTACAGCAGGAAGAGGCCACCAGAATTTACCTGTGGTCCCGGGTAAAAAAAGCAGAGGAATGAAAGCAATAATATTGGTCAGGATGCTGAATATTACAGGGTTGGCTATATCTTTCACTCCTGCTATTGCAGCTTCGAGCGGGCCCATACCTCTTTGCCGGTATTCAAATATATTTTCCCCTACAACGATGGCATCATCCACAACTATTCCCAGAGCTACAAGAAATCCGAACATGGAAATCATATTTATGCTTACTCCGATGAAGTCAAGAAAAACGATCCCTCCGATAAATGATATGGCCATTCCCATCATTACCCAGAAGGCCAGATGGTATTCGAGAAAAAGGGTAAGTATGAATAATACGATTACGATAGCCAGAATACCGTTTTCTGTTAGCAAAGACAGCCGCTCTTCATAGTCTTCAGCAAGGTTACTGTCAATTCTTATCTTTACACCCGGTGGAACAGATTCCCCGAATTCTTCAAGAACATTCTGAGTGGTTTCTGCTATATCGAGGGGCGACTGGTCTCCGATGCGGAATATCTGAACTTCTACCGAAGGTTGTTGGTTAAACTGACCATGAAAACCGGTTTCTTCGAACCCATCAGTAATTTCTGCAATATCCTTAAGCAATACCGAGCTTCCTGTTTCTGAAGGGATCAGCTCTATCTTTCCAAATTCTTCTGCCCATTGTTTTCTTTCTTTCATCCGCAAAAGAATTTCTCCGGAATTCGTCTCTACCGCTCCAGCAGGAATATCTTCACTGGATTCCCTGATTAGTTCGGCAATCCGCCCCAGGGTAAGATTATACTCTCTTAATTTTTGTCTGGATATTTCCACATGGGTTACATAATCCGGAACATTCCCGATTTCCACCTGGGTAATATTTTCTTCGTTTAATAAACGATCACGCAGTTGTTCAGCAAGTTTTCGCAGTGTCCATATATCTACGTCTCCATAGATGCCGATTTCCATAACATCCTGTTGCCGGGCCAGGAGAGTCACTTCCGGTTCTTCAATATCATCCGGAAAGGTTCGTATCCGGTTCACTGCCTGGTCAATATCCTGAAAGGCTTTCATCCGGTCCACACTGGATATCAGCTCAATATTCACGGTACCCGATCCTTCCCTGGCAACAGAGCTAATCTCCCTGATCCCTTGCACACCTCTCACGGCTTCTTCAACCGGCATTAAAATTCCTCTTTCCACCTCTTCCGGGGCGGCACCGGGATATACCACACTCACTTCAACAATATCCAGTTGAAATTGTGGGAATACCTCCTTTTGTATGGTCACCATCGTCCAGGCACCACCACCGAGAAGGATGATCATGAGCAAATTGGCAATGATGGAATTCCGGGCCATGAAAGCCAGAGGGCCTGTTTGCTTATTTAAGGCAGAATTATTTTGGTCGCTATTTTTGTTCATGAATTGGGATTATTATTCCTTATCTTCAAACGCTATATCCTGTGAATCGGCATTATTCTCTTCAGTTCTCAGACTTACCCCTTCTGCTACTGTGGTAAGATTTGTGGTAACAACTTTTTCTCCTTCTTCCAGTCCTTCACTGATATAGGCATATCTGGCATCCTGAAATCTTATTCTAATATCTTTTATATTTAATGTATCCCCTTCCATTACCCAAACGGTATTATTTTTCCGGGTATAATCCCTGTTAAGGCGTACCACATTTTCCACATCGTTTCCTATGATGTTCACTTCCACAAATGATCCGATAATAAGAGGGCTGAGGTCTTCCGGCACACCTGAATCTAAAAGTGGATTGGGAACTGTGATAAGTATACGTGCCAGGCGGGTTTGATCTTCAAGGACACCAATAAGCCGGTATACATATCCGGTTCGGGAATGTCCATCTTCACGGGCGGTATGATTCCGGATCTTAACTTCCGAACTCTCAGGGTTATTATTATCAGGGAAGGATATCCATGGAAGTTTCGATACGGGTACTGTTGCCACTATCCAGTATTCATCTGTTCCCACTAGTCTTCCGAGATCTTGTCCGGGAGCCACCTGCGATCCGATATTTACCATACGACTCACGATATGAGCGTCGAAGGGAGCACGTATTGTTGTTCTCCTTAACTCAAGTTCAGCCTGGTCAACCGCAGCCCTTGCCGCACCCACTCTTGCCTGTATGGCATTCAACTGGGGATCACGCAATACCAGGGCCCTGTTTTCAGCAGATAATGAATCCTCCACGAGTCTAAAGTCACTTTTGGCTATTTCCTGTCTGCCTTTCTCAATATTCAGATCAGCAATAGCCTGTTGCAGTTCACTTTTCCGCAGAGCGAGGGTGTTTTTATAATCAGAGGGATCAATTCTGAGCAGCATTTCCCCTTTCTTTACGTATCCCCCGGGTGTGAATGCCGGTGAACGCTCTATGATTTCTCCGTTTACCCTCGGACTTAGTATTACTTCCTGCGAAGGCTGAACAGTGCCTGTTGCATTTATCTCGGGTTTAAAAGTTCCCCTTTCAGCCTCTAATACCTCTACCAGCATGGCGGTGACCTTTGTGGCCCCCTCACGTTTCGCCTCCGGTTCGGTAAGAAAGATAATGACCGTGATCCCGGCTGCCACCAGAAGAATTATGCTGCTTATTAATACTGTTTTTTTTCGGTTCATTCGTGTATTTTGTTTATTCATCAGATGGGTTCAAATCATTTATATAGGCAATATCCGGTTCAAATCCTCCGGCAAGTGCCCGGTATAATGCCACTCTGTATTCTATCAGCTCCAATTCTGCTGTCAATAGATCTCGCCGGAGCTGTTGTTCCTGATCAAGAGCCGTAAGCACATCCAGGTAATTACTCATTCCGTTAAAATAGGACACTCTGAGCTGTTCGTAGCTGATCTTTGCCAGTTCATGTTGTTTTTTAATGCTGGCAATGCTTTCTCTTTGTTTCAATTCTCTTATGAGGGCATCTTCAACTTCCCGGAAAGCAGATAATACCGTTTGTCCATATTCATAGAGCCTTTGTTTTTTCACGGCTTCGTTACGGTCTGCTTCGGCCTGCAATTCACCTCCGTAAAAAAGGGGAGCCAGCAAATTTCCTGAAAATGACCATACCCAGTCACGGAAAAGCTGATCGGCATTACCACTGGTAGAAAGCTGGGCTGTAAAACTTAATCTCGGGTACCGGGCACTCATTGCTGATGCCAGATCCATATCGGCTGCATATAATCGAAATAAAGCACTTTGAATATCAGGTCTGCGCTTCACCAGTTCCACAGGTAGTCCGGTTTCCGGAAGGGGAGGAAGTTCGGGAAGATAATTATCTTCGGCTAGGTCAATATTCCCGGGAGGTTTTCCTGAGAGCACTGCGAGCTGATGTTTATAAAGTCGAACCTGTGTTTCACGAATAATAACCCTCTCACGAGAAGCTTCCAGTAACTGTTCCTGCCGGAAAATATCTACGCTTCGCGTTTGTCCGCTATTATAGCGAGCCCGGATAAGTTCAAGGACTTTTTCATTTGTTTCAGCCTGTTCATAAGCTATTTCGAGTTGCTGCCGGGCTTCGGCCAGGCGGTACCATGCAAGGCTTAATTCTGCAGAGAGGGTAAGTGCCGCGGTCCGGAAGTCATTTAAAGATGCTTCCATGCGGTACTCTTCTGCTTCTATGCCATAGCGTATTCTTCCCCAGAGGTCAAGCTCATAATCTGCGGTAAGACCTAACCACATATTGTCATTAACCTCGAATGCCGTCTGTCCGCTTCCTGTTTCTCCCCGCAAGCTGGTAAATATCTCGGGAAACAAAGAGGCAGATTCACGCTCAACCACCTTCCTGGCTTCGACAAGGCGGTACCATGCGGTTTTAAGATTAAAATTTGTATTCATGGCAGTATCAATGGTGGCATTGAGTGTGCTGTCGTTGAAAGTTGTCCACCAGTGGGCGGGAATGCTGTCCGGGCCGGAGGCAGAGAATGCCTCTGGTGTTTTTATAGGAAGTTCTACGGTGGATTTTTTAAGCGAACAACTGTTGAGCATTGCAATGACAGTAGCCATTGTTAATAAAGCTCTTATTGAGAAAACCATGGATTTCCGGGAGAATAATGGAATTTTATTATTCATGTATTTTCTATCTGTTTGGCTAAATGTAATTAACT
>CAZGTU010000205.1:0-5232 GCA_964528675.1 uncultured Bacteroidaceae bacterium | reverse complement strand
ATTATACTAATAGTTCTTTCTTCATTTAATACTCAGAAAGACAGGGGAGAAGTGGGGACGGACGGAAATAAATTCATCTGGACAAAGACAGGGCAGGCTTTTATTCCGAATTATGCCATGATTAATATGCTTACTTCCGACCTCAGTGAGATCAATAAGCATAATCTTGACTGGTTTATTGATGAGTTTATCAACGAGCATGGTTTTACCGGTGTGCATGTACCCGTTTACGGTCAGTGGTTCCATATTGGGGATAAAATAGTGACTGAAAAAGATTCAATTCCGGATCAAAGGACATTTGATAAATTAAAAATGATCATAACCGAGGTATATGATGCAGGAGGTTGCACTCACCTATGGGTTTGGGGGGATCATTCGCGAAGACAGACTTCTAAAAGCACGAAAGATGGAATAATGGGAAGACAGGAGAAAATGCTGATGGATAAAATTGCAGAAGAGCTCGGACCATTGAAGGGATGGACCATGGGATATGGATTTGATCTCTGGGAATGGGTAAGTGAGGAAGAACTTGATGCATGGCATGATTATATGTGGTCAAAAAAGGGATGGAATCATCTCATGGGAGCCAGGTCACAGAAAAATGAGCTTAACCAGATTTCGGATAAAATGGATTATTCCAGTTATGAATATCATAAGCCCT
The DNA here is from genome assembly GCA_964528675.1 of uncultured Bacteroidaceae bacterium. Taxonomy (GTDB): domain Bacteria; phylum Bacteroidota; class Bacteroidia; order Bacteroidales; genus CAYRTD01. The sequence goes on along the minus strand of CAZGTU010000205.1, from coordinate 4,571 downwards.
CGTATGACGAATTAGTGGCGATGATCAATACCAGACCGGAAAAACCTTCATTCTCAGAAGATCGTTACAGGATCAGGCTCTCCAGTAAATATCCTGAGAAGGACTATAATGAAGAGGAAACCCTCAGAGGATTATGGCATCATACCATGGCAGGAGGGGTTGCTGCTATCTGGGGTAATCTTGAGGAGGATGGGGTTTACTCCAACAGGGAAAGTTTAAAATGCTTTTCCGAATTCTGGAATGATGAGGAAAGATTTAAAAAAGATATGGAACCTGACAATGCTCTGACCAATGGATATTGTTTGCGGGAAGGTAACAGGATTTTCGTTTATTACATTGAAGATTCAGATGTCCTTGAGTACTCATTTAAGGGGAAAAGGAAGGATGTAATAGCCATAGATACCAGGAAAGAATACAGGGAAATTCCCCTTGGAAGGAAACCGGCAGGTGAATATGTTTTTGAAGCGCTTTACAAATCAGACTGGGCTATAGCTGTTGAATAAAAATTATTGAACTCAAACCTGGTTTGTAACTATTATTATTTTCAACCGTCTTATAATCGTTATTTTCAATTGTTTTAAAATTAACCAGGCATGTTCAGGAACTTTCTTCTTCATGGAATAAGGGTTTTCAGAAGACAAAAATCCTATTTTTTCCTTAATGTTATCGGATTGTCAATTGGTATAGCCACGAGTCTTTTTATATTTCTTTATATCTTCAATGAGATAAGTTATGATAATTTTCATACGAAGAAGGAGAGAATCTATCGTTTGATTTTGGAGGGAAAGATAGGCGAACAGGAGGTCTTGACAACTGCTTCTGCGGCTCCTATTGGTCCGTATATGCATGCTGAATTCCCTGAGGTTGATGAATTTTGTCGCATGAATCCATGGGGAGAGACTGTGCTTAAGTACAATAACAACAATTTTACCGAAGACAGATTTATTGAGGTTGACTCTTCTTTTTTCAGTATCTTCTCTATCCCTCTTTTAACTGGAGATAAAAAAACCGTTCTGAATAGACCTCATACAATGGTTCTTTCCAGAAGTACTGCTACGAAGATATTTGGCAATAATGATGTGATCGGAAGAACAATAAAGGTAGGAACCGATACAACCTTATATACCGTAACAGGTGTTATGGAGGATTTTCCACAGAATTCACATTTCGAAGCCAATGTACTTGCATCTTTCATGACTAATAGAAGAGCAAACGACAATAATTGGCTCTCAAATAGTTTTACTACATATCTTCTTTTAAAATCCGGTGCAAATCCACAGGCAGTAAATGACAAATTGCCGGATATGATCAGGCGGAATGTCGGTTCTTTGATTGAAGAGTATTTTGGCGTCAGTCTGGAAGAGTTTATAGCAAGCGGTAATCGTTACAATATGCATTTGCAGGAAATGGGCGATATTCATTTAAATCCTGCAATTGATCATCAACAAAAACCATCAATAGATCCTAAATATTTATATATTTTCGGAAGTATAGCTATTTTAATTATTATCATCGCTTCCATAAACTTCATGAATCTTTCTACAGCCCAGGCTGCAAGAAGAGCCAGAGAAGTGGGCATAAAGAAGGTTTCAGGATCTACACGGCAGGGATTGGTCAGGCAGTTTCTGTTTGAATCTATTCTTTTAACTTTCATTTCGATGATCATTGCTTTATTAATTGTATGGTTTTCACTTCCTTACATAAACCAGGCAATAGGTACTGAACTTCAACTTGATCTTGTCGCACAATGGTATTTGATACCACTTTTTATTGCTTTTGCAATTCTTGTTGGAGTATTTGCAGGATCGTATCCCGCCTTTTATCTTTCATCTTTTTCTCCTGCAAAAGTCTTGAAATCCGGGATAAGCAGCAGTAAAATCAATACCAGGCTTAGAAGCACGCTTGTAGTTGTCCAGTTTTCAATATCTATCGTATTGATCATCGGAACCTTAATTATGTTCAGGCAAATTAATTATATGCTTAAAAAGGACCTTGGGTTTAACAAGGAGAGAGTGCTGGTGATTTCCCGGGCAGGCGCACTTGGAAATAAGTTCGAGTCATTCAAGAATGAAATTAAGTCCATTCCTGCAGTAATAAATGTAAGCTCATCCACTGCAGTACCCGGAAGAAACAATAATACCAATGGATATGTAATTGAAGGGCGTTCGGAGGAATCATTTCTTCTTGAAACAAACTGGGTTGATCATGATTATTTTGATACTTACGGTTTAAGCATAACTGAAGGCAGATTTTTCAGCAAGGATTTTAAAACTGACAGGGAGGCGGTAGTGATAAATCATTCCGCAGTAAAACGATTTGGTCTCGATCCGGTTTTGAACAGCAGGTTTGTTAACCGTGATAATGGAGAGGAGATTTACATGCCGGTGATAGGTGTTGTAAAGGATTTCCACTTCAAATCACTTCATAGTGCTATTGATCCTTATATTTTCAGGTTTAAGGGTGAGAACATTCATTGGGGTTATATAAGTGTAAAACTGAGTAGCAATTTTACTTCTCAAACCATAGATCAAATAGAAAGAAAATGGGAGAACTTCACTTCTAACGATCCTTTGCAATATTTCTTTTTAGATCAGGATTTCAATCAGAAATACAGGGAAGAAAGACAAAATGCCACTCTTTCGGTATTATTCTCAATACTGGCAATTTTTATTGCTTCCCTGGGCCTGTTTGGCCTGACTTCTTTCACCATAGAGGCCAGGACAAAAGAAATAGGGATCAGAAAGGCCATGGGAGCGAGCGTGTTCAGTATATTTTATCTCATATCCAGAGATATAGGATTATTGGTTATAATAGCCACCCTCATAGCGTGGCCCGTAATATATTATGTTGGAGAACAATGGTTGAGTAATTATCATTACAGGATAGAACCCGGTGTTATCAGCTTTGCCCTTGGTTTCTTTTCAGCTTTATTTATTGCCTTAATAACAATAAGTTACAGGGCCTTAAAATCTGCAAGAATGAATCCTTCCCATTCCCTGAGATATGAATGATTTTATTTTGTGCCGAATATTCGGTCTCCGGCATCTCCAAGTCCGGGGACAATGTAACCCTGCTCATTTAATCTTTCATCCAGAGCAGCAAGAACGATCTCAATTTCCGGATAATCTTCTTCTATTTTTTCAACGCCCTCGGGGGCCCCAACAATGGAAACCAGCTTAATTGTTCGTGCTCCCTTTTCTTTCAGCCTGCCAATGGCTGCACCTGCACTGCCTCCTGTTGCGAGCATCGGATCGAGGACCAAAACAACAGCATCAGTCAGATCTTTGGGAAATTTGGCATAATATGCAACAGGCTGAAGAGTTTTCTCATTTCTGTAAAGCCCCATATGCCCAACTTTTGCGGTGGGTATAAGGTGTGTAATTCCATCAACCATGCCGAGTCCCGCACGTAAAATAGGAACGAGAATTATTTCTCTGGCAAGTTCCTTTGTACGACATTTCCCAACCGGAGTTTCAACTTCAATATCACTTAAGGGAAGATCCCGGGTGATTTCATAAGCCATCAGACCGGCTATTTCTTCAAGATTTTGTCTGAAATCCTTTGTGCGGGTTTCTTTATTTCTCAGTAGGGTTAGTTTATGGGTAATCAGAGGGTGATCAAGAACTTTTAACATATCTAAAAAACAACAATATAATCAGTATAATCAAAATCTATATTTTTGTTCAGAAAAGTACGAAATTTTTCGTCAATTTCCAGAACAGGTTCCTGTTGTTCAGTGAAACTTTCTGATGGCGGTTCCAGGGGTACAGGGAAATATTCATTTCTCCTGTCTGCATTATCAAAAACCGTCATCAAAACATAGGTGCCGGCTTTATCCCCTCGATCACCTTTCAGTACATAATTGTAATACCCATTGATGTGTGTCTGGTAAGCCGGGTGATAATTTTCAATGACAAAATTTTCAAATTCATCATGTTGTTCTTCATCGACTTTAAAAAAACGGATAGCAATGATTGCGCCCAATTGGGGTGCGATCATTTGATTGAAGCCAACTACAACGAAATCGGTGTAAGAGTTTATGCTATCGACCAGGGGATCTTTTGGTGCAGTGAAATCAAACTGAGTAAGTACGGCATTCCACTGAGGATAGTTTGCCATTTCAGAAGAAGGAAAATAATAGTCACGTGTAGCCTTATAATTAAATGTCCAGGCAAAAATATATTCGCCGCTGCGGTTTCCCCTGTCACCCTTCATTACCCAGCCGGAGGCTCCTTTGGAATGTTTGGTCATAAGCTCACACCACTGACTATAATAATTCAGGAATATAATTTCATTTGTTCCCTTATTTAATTCAAGTTCTCTTAAAGCAATAACCTCGGGTAGATTTTGTCCGGTGAGCCCTGATAAAAACCCGGATATACTGATTGCGAGTAATAAGCTATAAAATTTTTTTGCTGACATAATTCAAAAATTTTGATGTTAACAGCTATAATTCCTTCTTACTCACTTTCCTGCTAAACTAATATGAGAGTTTTATGAAGAGTTCTTCTCGGGTACTCATTCAATGTACAATATATCCTTTATCGGGATAAAAGTCAAATTTATTAACA
>CAZGTU010000204.1:0-5248 GCA_964528675.1 uncultured Bacteroidaceae bacterium | reverse complement strand
TCCGGAATATTTGAAATATCCAATGATTCCCTGAGGGTATTTTTCGGAATTATTCCCAAATCCACCAATTTGCCTCTGATGTCATAGATTGCAAAAGATGTATTTTCAATGAAAATTTTTGAAGATTCGAGGATGATTTCATCAGATGCCGGATTCGGGTGGATATTAATCATGTTAACTTCATCATTCCCGGAATTATCTACCGGTGTACCGGAGGGATAGGCTTTTACGGTGACCTTTGCCCTCATCGGGAAAAAGTTTTCTGCAAGCTCCGGACAACCACCGCCCCAGTCATCACCCTTGGGGATGCACAAAGGATCTGCATTCCAAAGCACAATACCAATGCGATAAAAATCTTCAGGTCTTGCGAAGTCTACCGGATCCTCCCCCTGTTTATTCCACCATATGGTTGGTGATCCCAGGCTTCCTTCAAAAAAGGCTCCATCACCCCCTTCAATATATTGCCTGCTGGCCACAGTCTCGGGGTGCTCCGGACCTTTATCCTTATCCTGCCATATTCCGAATTGGATATAGAAATCCTCTGAAGTAGGTTGGTCAAGAACTTCAAATCGCATTACAAATTCACCCTCATAATAATTCTCCGGGCTTGTCCAGTCTGTGGAGGACATATTACCATAATTAATATTGACGACACTTTCCTTTCTGTGCCACCAGTAGAAACCGTAACCTCCATATTCATTTTCTGCGGTAGGCCATTGCCAGAGTATTTCCTGATCGAAGACTATTGTCCCTTCCTGAGCACTTAATCTGGTATCCCAACCTGCAATCAACAAAATCGTTAAAAACAAAATTCCCGTTCTGAATTTATTCATATCTCTTCTTTTTAATCTTGATTTATACCCGAGGGTACTAATTATCCAACACACCGGAAGCAGGATGGTTTCGCATAAACAAGCGTTAAAATACGAATGGTACAGACATTTTTCATGACGGGTCATACCGTTTACTGTTTACTCCGTCAATAATACACCCGGAGAATAAGCCAAAGCAATGGCAGGCGGGAACAATCCTGCCTGTTATCTTCTCCGATTGATACAGCCCCCGCCCTGGCAGGCTTTTATCTAACTAACCCTGTAAAGAACTGACATTTTGCAGTATAAACATTAAAAAACTTCCTTACACTCAACTGCCATAATTCATGAAGATTACTTTCGAGTTATCGTTGACCCCTCACCCCTCTTCGGTCCCTGATCACCCCTCTTCGATCCCTGAGCGACAGTCGAAGGGCCGATCACCGATTACCGATCACCGATTACCGATCACCGATTACCGATTACCGATTACCGATTACCGATCACCGATCACCGATTACTGTTCACCGATTACCGCCCCCTATATCCTCCTGAACGACAACCTATCAATATAACTCCTCACCATCTTATTGACCACCCTGTTTTTCAGTAATTTCTTTGCTCTTTTCATGCTTTTTTCATTCACCATGGGTGGGAGTTCCACAGAGTCGTAGGTTTCTTCGAAATATTCGATGTTTCTTAAACGGGTGTATTCAAGGCCAAGTTTACAGAGGAAATTGTTGTGCTTTGATTTTTCGATTTCGTTAAGGCGGTATTTATAAATATCGTTGATCATTCCGTCAATGACATTGGTGGTGGATTGTGATGGAGAGATACGGTAGTACGACATGTCCTGGTTTACGTGGACCATGGGCATTTCTTTGCTGTAGCGGTACCAGAAATCGAAATCGGCAATAGGGAAAAGACCGTTTTTGAATCCGCCGATCTTGGTGGCAATATCTTTATTTACAAGCAAGCCCGGGAACGGGAAATGATGGAAGTAAAAGAATTCAGGGTTCATTCCCCTGATCTCATCGGTGAGTTCTTTTTTCTTGCAGAGCTCTTCCCACTCTTTTTCGGCAACAAAACTGGTATAGGCTATACCTCCTGCTTTATCGCCGTATTTTTTGAATATTTTTTCACTGAATTCCACATACTGGCAATGCAGAGCATCATCGTCATGTAAAACAGTCACCCAGGGAGTTTCTGCATAGCGGAAGCAGTTGTTGAAATTCTCGTCCTGGGGAACGGTTTCTTCCGTTTTTACATATTTGATATTGGCATTTTGGTAGCTATCCACAATTTTTTTGAAATCATCGTGGGGTGAATTATTATCAATCAATAATATGCTGCAGTCAACGGTCTGGTTAACTGCACTGTCGAGGGCGGTTTTAACATAATCGGTTCTTTTATAAACGGGGAGGGCAATAGTAATGACGTCTTTCATGGTTAAATTATTTTTGTTCGAAAATACAATATAAATCACAACTATGGAAAGGACTATTCGTATGTTCACCTAAACTTTGGTGTTATTGATAAAAAAAACTGGGGTCTGCATTATAATAATATTAGTTTTGTCAGTTCGAAAAATGAATGGAAACACAGAAAGCAATTCTGTTTTTAGGAACCGGAAAGAAATTTAATCATGTTCAAGCGGATTTATAACAGTCCCACAATGATGTCGTGGGCATCATATTTTGTGCGATTTGGGAGTGCTTTATTTGTATTGCCCCTGCTATTGAAGATCTATTCGCCGGTAGAACAATCTTTCTGGTTTTTTATAAATACCATTACGGGATTTGCTATGCTCGCAGATTCAGGTTTTGGAGAAACTCTTATGCGAGCTGTTTCTTATTTTAAGGCAGGAGCTGATTACTTGCCCAGGAACAAAAAGGAATATGATGAAATTGATAAAATTGAAAAAGGGGAACCCAACCTTAAGAATTTAAAGAATCTACTTACCACGGCCAATCGCATTTATATTTACCTGGGACTTTTTTCTGTTTTGATCCTGGCCACGGGAGGAATTGCAGCAGCCTGGAATATTCTTGAGTTATCCGGACATCGTACCGACATATGGGTAGGTTATATTATTGTAATGCCCTATTGTTATTTCATGATACTTTCGGTGAAATGGAGCTCTTTTATGAGGGGGCTCGGTTATATTGCTGAGGAAGCCAGGTTTGGAATCTTCCAGGGAGTGTTGAGAGTGGCAGCCTTTGTGATTTTACTTTTGTTTCAACTGGGTCCGGCCTATCTTATTGGGGTATTGCTTTTAGAATCTGTATTAAGATATTTCTATATAAAATGGTTTGTAGGAAGATGGTTTAAGAGAGAAAAGATCATAATTAAGGATGATAAATATTTTGATAAGGTAATATTCAGGTCTTTATGGTCTGCTACCTGGAGAACCGGTCTTTTATTCTGGGGTGCTTATGCCATTCAGTCCGGAACTTCAATTCTGGCTTCACAGATAAATGATGCTGTGATTATGGCAAACTTCCTGTTCACTATGCGGATATTTAATTTTATACTGAATATTGCCCGTGCTCCATTTTATACCAATGTACCAAAGATATACCAGTTGGCTGCCGAAAAAGATCTGAAGAACCTGAGGCGAAAGTCATCGGAATACATGTTCCTGGGATTGGGGGTGAAAGTGGCCGCCCTGGCGGTCCTGGGTATTTTTGGAAATCAGATCCTTGACCTGCTGGGAATTGATACCCGTTTTGTGGGGATGACAATTTTCCTGATCATGGCAGTGACTGAGATCCTTGACCTGCATGCTTCTTTTCATGCAACTATTTATACATCAACAAACCATATCCCTTTTGTATTACCGGCTATTATTTCCGGAGGGCTCATACTGCTTGTGGGATTCCAGGTAATACCCGCCTATGGAATTATGGGAATTGTACTTACAAAGTTTATCGTTCAATTTATGTTCAATAACTGGTATGCTCCCGTTTTATCACTCAAATTACTCAGGTGGCCTGTATTTAAATATCTAAAGGAGTTTCCATATTTTGGGATTCTTTTTATGAAGGATATAGTTATGACAAATATTTTAAATAGAAAATAATATTTATATTTAACCTGCCCTGTTCATAAACTCACAGTTAATTTTGTCCAATAGCAGGTTAGCCCGATTTAGTTACAACTGGTTTTTTCAAAAAACTCAGTATAACTTAATCGTTATTTTTTTAAAAATATATATGAATTAATTAGGCTAAGTGAATGCTTAAGAAATTATTATTAATAATAATCATTCTCTGTTCTCTTAAATTCTATCAGTTAATTTTTATCCCTGATGTTGCGATAAAAATATTCGAATGGATTGGGATAGGGATCATTGTCGGGTTGATTGTTCTATATGTTGTTTATGGAAGAGAAAGGCTTTATAAACAAAGATTTGCCCTTCCAATTTTCCTGATTTTCCTAAGTGTTTTGTTGAGCATGTTTGGTGCATACGGATTTCATGATCAATCTTTCCTGGACACAGCCATTGCACAGAATGCCATCTATTTTTATTTTATATATTTTCTATTGCATTACATGAAAATGCCCGGGGTTTTTATTATCCGGGTTTTGGTTGCCTTTGCCTTTGTTTATATCGGTCTATATTTGCTTCAGTATTTCATGTTTCCGGTTCAGATCACTAAAAGTAAAATGTTCCTGGACCGGGGTACTGTTCGGATTTTTCTGTCAGGAGCCGGTTATCTTGTTATCAGTTATTTTATCTGGTTATATTTAACTTTTAATAGATTCAGATTTAAGTATGCAGTATACTTATTGCTTGCACTTGCTATATTTGTATTGCTGGGGACAAGGCAAATATTAGCTTCCATCGTACTTTTGACCATCCTGTATATTCTTCAAAGCCGGGTAATTAAGTCCAAAGTGTTAATATTTAGTTTAATAGCTGTATCCGTTGTGCCTGTCTATTTTCTTTTCCAGGATATTATTTATGCAATGTTTGAAACAACGATTGAACAAAGTCGAGCTGTTGAAAGTAATGTGAGGGTTAGGGCTGCAGAGTATTTTCTTACTGAGTTCTTCCCTTCAAATCTGGCGTACTTGACAGGGAATGGTGAACATGGGTCTTCAATGTACGGTTTAGAGGTGATCCGGATCATGGAGGAATATAAATTTTTTCAGTCAGATATTGGATTGATAGGGGAGTATACAAAATTTGGGGCCATATATGTTCTGGGAGTTTTTATTATTTTATACCGTGTGCTTACTGTAAAATTGCCTGAGAAACTAATGTTTATCAAGTATAATTTCCTGGGAATTATTTTAACTCTGGTTACCGGTGCAGGGGCATTCGGAAGTTCAAGTACTAACATACTTATAAATTGTATGCTTTTATACCTGGTAGATCTTTACCTGGACGATAAGGAGGCATTTAGCAAATATCCTTCAAATGTATAGTA
>CAZGTU010000203.1:0-5276 GCA_964528675.1 uncultured Bacteroidaceae bacterium | reverse complement strand
TTCACCAGTTCCTCGCAGAAGAAATTGGCCCCACCTCTTTCAACAGTGTTTCAAATTCCTCAATGGCATCTTTATCGCCCTTCAGGAAGTAATTGAGCCAGTTTAGCGTGAACTTTTTCATGATCTTGTGCTGTTTTTCACGGCTGATATCCGGTGTGCTGAACAGTAAAAGCTCCGTGAGTCTGCATGTTTTATGCTGATCGCTCATCTGGCAGTGGCTGCCACCGATAATGTTGATGAATGTCTTATGTTCACTCTTTAGTGAATCGTACATGGGTATCTGATGATTTTGCGGACGGGTTACCGGGTCTTTGCTTCCGCCGAAGAGCAGGGAAGGAGCCGTGATTTCTGCGCATGCCTCAATGGAGGATGGATCTGTGTCATATGCCGCAAGGGTAATAATTCCATCCACAGAATTGAGCATCTCTGCCGCAAGAAAGGAGCATCCCCCTCCCATACTGTGTCCCATCAGGCAAAGAGAAGTATCGATGCGGCCATTGAATAATGATCCGGCTTCGTTTGAAAGCTCCGGAAACTCTTTTGCAATTAAAACAATGTCCTTTGCAAGATCCATGTGATCGGCAAAAATCCCGGTTTCCGTATCGGGAAACACAATGATATAACCATACGGCACAAGCATTTCCCTGATATTTTTGTAGGATTTTATTTTTGAAAGATATCCATGAGTAAAGATGAGGAGAGGAAATTTTCCATCATACCTTTCTGTTATAGTTGCATCTTCCTGTGAAGTATCTGCCGGGTAAAACACCTCCACCGGTATACTTCTGTCATTTCTCTCCGGGTCGGTGAATTCCAGTTTCGTATTGCCGATGGAGAAATCCTGGGCATGCAGATTTAAGCTAATTGTAAAGGATAAAAGAAAAAAAATATATCGCATGAATTAACATTTTGAAGGAGTAAAGCTACAAAATTTGATGTTAACCTTACTTCGACAGCAGCGTCATTCTTTTACTTATCATTTTATTCCCTGCACGCAGTCGGTAAATATAAATACCGGGGCCGGGCGACTGACCTTGCTTATCTTTTCCGTTCCAGCTAACTAGATACCGGCCACCGGGTTGATTTTCATTTACCAGTGTTTTGACTTCCTGCCCCTTGCTATTATAGACTTTCAGGATAACTTTTGATTCTGAAGCTATTTCATATTCAATATGGGTGAAATCCACAAAAGGATTGGGATAGTTCCGGGAAAGTTTAAAGCCCGGGTTTACTTCCAGTGAGGGTCCGCTGGAAACATCGGGATCTCTGAAGGGATGAAAGGCATACACATGTTCTGAGTGCATTACCATTGCGGTGCGATGTCCTAATTCCACTCCCTGGTAAGGACCTTCGGGCACCAGTTCAATCCATGAATCAGAGAATGCATTATATGCGTTGAATTTACCAAAGCTATTATTGTTTAACCAGGAAGAAACAAGGCCTATATATCCCACATTAACTGAATAATAAGGCTCTTCACCTATCTTTTTTGCTGTCCAACTGTCGGATAAGGAGCTGTATCCGTGAAGGCTGCTGTCTGCAGGATTGAAGAAGGCACCGGAACCGGATCCCAATCCGTTTTGATTGAATTGAAAGTCTTTTTCATGAATAGTGCAATGATCTGCATTGAATATCACAGAATGCCCTTCCGATCTCAAATAAGCAAGATGCTCATTGGCTTCCCCGTAGTAGTTGAGATTGTCGGATAAATCAATTTTCAATATTGAGTCTTCGTTTGCTGAATAAAAAATAGCGAGATTTTCCGGCCAGTTATTATATAAATATGTTGAAGAAGTTAAATAGCCGGTCAGGCCAGTATTTTTAGGGAGTTCAACAGATGACCATCTGCTGGTGCGACTGTTGTAAAAATAAGTGTTCATCGTCTCAGAATCATAGCTATACCTGCTTAATGTGGTAAATTCATCACTGCTATGCAGATTTGTTGTTTTTTCATGAGAAAAAGCAATCTCCTTTCCCGTCCGGGTTGCTGGATTATATCCCCATCCTTTCTGGTTATCGAAGGCTACAAAAACTTTTCCGCCGGAATGTGTTCCGCTGGAATAGGACTTTATATCACTTTGAATCTCATGAAAGCTGGTATCTCCTGATGTAAAGAAGAAAAATCTTTTCATATTTGCATCCCCGGCTATGCTGTAGTCACTCGTAAATATCCCTCCGATGACACCATTCCCCGAATAACTCTCGTTTGTAAGGTCAATGTCGTAACTTACCATGTTCCACTCGCCCAGGTCTGTGCTATACCCGTAATATTTAATCTGAAATAATTCCGAAGGAGTAACCACCTTTCTGAATCCAATGCAATAGGCATGAAAGGGATCGGCCGGCAGAAGTTTGGATCCGGAGAAGATAACAGCTGTTTCATCTTCAGCTGTATAATCCAACAGTGTGTACTGATTTTTTTGTGCATTGTATCCTACAATCAGAAATTCTTTACCTGTTCCGGTTTTATCAAATAGTCCTGCATAGCCATCATCGTAATTTACCGGGATTATATTCGCACCCGGATCTAATTCGACAAATGTACCGGTGAAGGCACTGTATGTAAGATTGAGATAACCTTCTTCATAGTTTGTTCTCGAAATTATGGCGGCGATATAATTGTCATTTATCAGATACCTTGCATCTCCAAAATTACCGGGAAAAGCATAGCTATATTTTTTCCATTCTCCATCCCACCCATCGAACACATAAAAGTTCTCAGTGGTAAGAAAAAAGGCCAGACTGTCACTGCAACCATAACAGGGAGATGACCATCCCGAACCGGGTAGTTCTGTTCCCTCATAATAGACTGTGTCCCATTCACCGGTCGATGAAGAATAAGCAAACACCAGCTGATCCGTTAGAGAAAACAGGATATTACCGCTGGATTCCATATGTTGAAATACCTGGGATTCTCCAAGATCAATTTTCATCCAATCATTTTTATTTACATCAAAACACAATACAGAGCTCGAATTTTCAAGCGCATAACCGCAGCATCCATCCCCACAATCATAAACCGGTGTTCCGGACCCGAATCCATCAAGCGTATATTCCATCCACTGCCCTTCTTGAGCAAATATTTCAGAAGAAATGATGAATAATAATATCAATACTAAAAAATGCTGACCTTTGGTTGATTTGATATGAAGTATCATGGATTAATGTTTTATTGAAGGTTCAATTTGCAATAAGCGGGTACTGACAAAAATTATCGTAAAGCACCAGATGCAGGTCATTCTTTAAAGAGGGTTGGAAATAATGAAAGGGCATTGGGCTTGGCTCCCAGGTTCAAAATCCAATTCATTAAGAAAAAAGCAAAACCTGTATTGGCAGATTTATAAATGACATCACTGATGTCGCGGTTTTCAGGTTCCGAAAACAAGGCTTCAGGGTTCAACCCTGAGGTTCAATTCCATTTATTAAAAGTAGGGATTTTATGGATACATTTCAAATAAAAAAGTCCTGGTTTTGGTCTGTTTTAATTCAGCAGAGGTCTCTCCCAAAAAAACGTAAAGCCCTGTCATCTATGTTCTATGGTCTATGGTCCATGGTCTATGGTCTATCCTCTACACACTCTTGCCTATCCTCCAAAATTATACTTATTTTGCATCCAAAATCCAAACCATGATCATTCGAAACACACTCATCTTCATCCTCAGCTGGTTTGCCGCTATGATCGTTTATTCCGTGTTGAACGGGGTAAACGATTTTACCCTGTTATGGCAGATCTTTCTTTTGCCTGCTTTCGTTCTCGGAGCCATTGCATTTATAGTAAGTTATTATGAAAAGAAAGCAGGGGGAATTAAAAAACTGAGCATCGCTTTTATTTTGATTGCTATTGTCATTGATCAAACGGTAAAGCTCTGGTTGTTTGCCAGGGATTGGCAAAACATCAGTGAAGCCATCATACCGCCGGTGTTTTATTTTGAGCCTTCCCATAATACCCTGGGATCCTATCTCTGGGTTTTATTGAAACTGCGTGATGCATCTCATCTGTTAAATGTGGTACTGGTGGTCATAATCGGAGTAATATTTATAGAATTCTGGCGCTTCTACCGTCAGAAGAGAAGGAACAGTTCCTGGATAAATGTCTTTATGAACCTTATCCTTGCCGGGATCAGTTGCAATCTTATCGATAATATCTTTCACGGAGGTTCCCTCGATTACATCACCATCCGTCCCTTTTACACTTTCGATATGAAAGACATGTACATTACCATGGGCTTGATGTTTATGATTATTGAGATTATTGATAACAAGCTTTATAAGGATGATAAAGAGTTTAACAGGGAGTTGTGGGAATTTGTGAAGAATGATGTGAGGGCTTTGTTTGGGAAGTAGGGAGTAGGGAGTAGGAAGTAGGGAGTGGGAAGTAGGGAGTGGGAAGTAGGGAGTAGGAAGTAGGGAGTAGGAAGTAGGGAGTGGGAAGTAGGGAGTAGGAAGTAGGGAGTTGTGCGGTTACCAGTGGTGAGCGTAGTCGAACCATGCAGTTGTGCAGTTGTGTATGATTTAACAGTAAAGAACTGAGAGAAATAAGCAATCTGGTGTAAAAAACAGCAAAAAATCAGCCTAAGGATTATGGATTTTTTATTGCATTGCTGGAATATTGGACGCTATAACAAGAGAAATGAGGGGTGATGATGTTTTAATGTGGAAGAAGTTTGATGTGGGAGGTAAGTAAAGATATTTTGCAGATCTATCCTGTAGGTTTTATCTCCTGGTTTGGAATATAAAATCGGGCATCATAATCATACCAATCATTTCCATCTCCAGTTTCTGATAATTTTAAACCCTTGAATTTACATTTCAAGGCAAATTCATTTTTATTGATAGATATTTGTCTCAGGCAGCCCATGGGGTTGATTATTACTCTAAATTAGCATTTTTTTTCATATCTGCCATAGTTTTCCTTGAGCACAGACCGTGTCGTTGAAGCTCCAAGTCTGAAAATGCTCATAGGAAAAATCGTGTCAACACTTCCCAGAATCTAATCACCACAAAAAAGCAACTGTCCAGATACTGCTCCTATGAAAAACCTAAACGACTGACTTTCTGACCAACTTGAGGCTGTCTAAAAAGGGATCATATTTTTTCGCTAACTTACAAATTGAAAGTATAGCTTGTCTTTCCCCTCCCGAACCCTCTCTCCGGGCATTCGCGTCAACTTAAGATTATGGTGTGGTGAAAGACCCTAATAATAATTGAATCACAGGGAACTCAGGGTTGTTTTCACAGGGCGCACAGAGGAAACGGGAAAAACAAGGAATGCATGA
>CAZGTU010000202.1:0-5292 GCA_964528675.1 uncultured Bacteroidaceae bacterium | reverse complement strand
TTAAAATGGGTGGATGATAAATTTAATCCCAGGAAAACAGATGGCAATGATGAACGATAGGTGGCGATGTTTAAAAAATGCAATCGTCACCAATATCAACCCTGGCAATTGATGTGATGGTGATCGCCCCATCGGTTTAAAAATATCCAATTGCATGAATACATTGTAATACCCAACCATTTCCACGCCATGTTGATCGTAGGGGCGACCCTTGTGGTCGCCCTAACCACCGCCCCGACCGGCACCACCGCCCCCACCAACGCCGATATCCCCACCAACGCCGATGTCCCCACCAATACCGATGCCCCACCAACCCATCGCCATCAATGGAAACATTGATAATAATATTGGCAACCAAAACCATGGCGACGAAGAAGAAGGGCAACCACAAGGGTTGCCCCCACGGGGAAAAACCGTTGGGGATATGGTGGGTGCGTTTGAATCCATAACCACCCTGGAATATATTCTTGGTGTAAAACAAAAAAAATTATATAGTTCCCCCTAATTCATAACATTTTACGCAACAATCTATTAAAAATAACGTAATATTTAACCTGTTAATAAGTTCTCTCTCTAACCCATTGATTTTCTGAGTAAGTTATTATTTTTGTACGATGATTAAGGAGAAGTGCGATGCTAAAGCGGAAGAAAAACCTAGAAATCACGGAAGACACTGTATTACAACGAGACCCTGAACAGGAGTTCACCTATATTGACGGTGAGGCTGTGATGCTCAGCCTTAAGCAAGGCGAATATTACGGTCTCGACTCCGTGGGCACCCGGATCTGGGAATTGCTTGAAAATCCGGTCACTTTTTCTTCGCTGGTAGCCAATTTAATGGATGAGTTTGAAGTAAGCCGTGAGGAATGTGAAGCGGATACCCGGGAATACCTTGAGACCTTGTATAAAAAACAATTATTGAAGGAAGAAGAATGAAAAAGTATTTGCACTATATAAGGAAGTATGTGGAGAATTTTGGGTTTGTGAATAGGGTGGTGTGGTTGAGTTTGAAATATTATTTCTTTCTCAAATTATTTAATTCGAAGTACATTATGCGTTTTATTGAAAGTTGTAATAAAATTTATGTAATTAAAAAAACGCAAAGTTATAATCAAAAACTTATTTTATCTCGAATTGAAAAAGTACTAAATCTACTACCAATTAATATTTCATGTATCTTGAAATCTATCATCATACACAAATATTTAAAAGAACGATATAACGTCCATTTTATGATAAGGTTGGGAGTTGATATAGAGAATAATGGATTAATTGCACATTCATGGCTTAAGTCACTGGGCGATTATGATAAAAGGAATTTTAAAACTGTTTATTAATATGAATATAAATACAGATTGTAGAAAAATTAGTTGGAACAAGCCAAGGATTAGGGTTTTAACTATTAAAAAGACTTTGAGTGGTCAAAGGGCCGATACTATGGAAGACCTTACTTATACGAATACTTTATCGTAAAATTCAAAATATGAGATATTCATTATTTTTTAAGGTCCTTTTTATTTCCTTGTTTGTCTATCAAGGGAATTGTTTTTCTCAAAATTGGTTAAGTTCAAATTTTTTCAATGGCGAAGGAGCTGTTTCCCCTATTGGAGTTGCTAGTGATGGAGAAGGATCTATATATGTATATGGATATTTTGATCAAACTGTTGAAATTGATGGAAATCAATACAATTCTACAGGAGGAAGAGATCTTTTTTTATCTAAATTTTCTTCCGATAATCAATTATTATGGTTGATTCCGTTTGGAAGTTCATCAAGTGAATATGTTGATGGAGGCATAACTATAAACGATGACAATATTGTATATCTAACTGGGGGTTTCAGATCTACCATTTTCTTTAATGAAGAGGATTCGCTTATTAGTGAGGGAGGATTTGACTCATTTTTGTCTGCCTTTACCCAAACTGGTGAACTATTATGGGCAAAAAAAATTGTGACAGGTTCTGGTAATCAGAGGCCAAATGATATTGCCGTTGATCAAGATCAAAATATTTTGGTATCAGGATTTTTTAGCACAAATGCAAATATTGGTACTGATGTATTAATTGATGAGGATGTATATAATGATATATTTATTGCGAGATTTGATAAAAATGGCAATTATATTAATGCAAAGCAGTATTCTGTAAAAAATAGTGTTGCTAGAATTTTTGATATAAATACTAGTTCTGATAAATTTTTTCTAACTGGAATTTTTTCTGACACACTGATTCTGGATTCAGATACAATTGTCTCAGTTAATAGCACCTATGATGCTTTTATTTACGCAATAGACAACAATCTTGATGGAGATTGGGTAAGGACTGTTTCAGGATTTGGCGATGAGTATTTATATTCTGTAAATAATTTTATGGATTCAACTTCATTAATTACTGGATACTCAAATAGCACAAATATACAATTTGACAGTACTGAAAATGAAAAAGCCTCAGTGCTTGAAAGCCATGGTGGATTTGATATTTTTAATGCACGTTATGATAAAAATGGAAATTTATTAAATAAGAATAATTATGGAGGAATTTCTGATGAAATTTCCTATAAAAATTATGTAGGTGACAATAAAATCCATTTAACAGGTTATATTACTGGTAATAGCATCTGGGGAAAAGATACACTAAAAACTTTTAGTGTAGATGATAAGGCTTTTTTATATTCTGAGCTTAATAAAGAGCTTAATGTGGAAAAAGCAAGAATGATTAATTCCAAAATAGAAACTTCGAATGAGAGGGCACAAGGGTTAGTGAAAATTGGTGAAAAGGTTTTCATGTTAGGTACATCCGATGCAGATTCAATTAATATCAATGGAAAAACTTATGTTAACCTAGGTAAAGGTAAAGAGAAAACATTCTTAGTTGAATATGGTTGTATCCCTATATTCTTAACCACCCAAACCTCCACCCCCCTCCCCTGCAACACCCTCAACGGCGGCGACTCCGCCCAGATATCCCTATCCGCCGAAGGCGGTTTTACTGAATTACTCTATTCCATAGATGGTGGACAGAACTTCTCGGCCGATACCTTTTTTTATGTAAATACCCCGGGAGAATATCCCGTGGTGGTGCAAGATTCTACAGGTTGCCAGATACTGGGAGATACGATTATCATTACACAGCCTGATGTGCTTGAGATTACAGGTATTGACAGTGCCGATGCTAGTTCGCAGGGGGCTGCGGATGGTTCCATTATTGTATTGGTGGAAGGGGGAACAAAACCTTATAGCTATAGTTTGAATGGTGGCGCACCCCAGGCAGATAGTGTCTTTACAGGTCTTGCGCAGGGGAAATATAAACTTGTGATACAGGATGCCAATAATTGCGGTCCGCTGGAAACGGATTCCATTACCATCGGCCCGCCTCCGTGTGAGCCGATATCATTTATCTCACAAACGGCTTCCGATTTTGCCTGTAATCTTGGTGGGGAAGACTCTGTGATGATAAACCTGGAAGCTGAAGGCGGATTAACGGGCTTGCTGTACTCTATAGATGGCGGACTGAGCTTTGCCGCTGATGGTGAATTCTATGTAAAACAGGCTGGTGAATATGAGGTGGTGGTTCAGGACTCTACCGGCTGTGAGCTGCTGGGAGATACGCTTATTGTTTCTCAACCTGAATTGTTTACCATAACTGATATTGACAGTTCCGATGCCAGCGCAAGGGATGTCTCGGATGGTTCTATTGTGGTTACGGTTACCGGGGGTACAGAACCCTATGAGTTTACTCTAAATGGTGGTACACCCCAGGCAAATGGCGGATTTACAGGTCTTGCTCCTGGAAAATATAAGCTTAGCGTACAGGATGCCAATAGCTGCGGTCCGCTGGAAACGGATTCAATTACTATCGGTCCTCGTTCCTGTGTGCCGATTTCACTTGTCTCACTGGATTATTCAGACCTTAGCTGTCATGAAAACAATGGAGGGGAACCGGCACCCATATCAATCGAAGCTGAAGGCGGATTAACCGGCCTGCTCTATTCCATAGACGGGGGGGATACTTTTGCTCCCGACGGTGAATTTGCGGTTGGATTACCCGGTGAATACATTGTAATGGCGAAGGATTCCACCGGCTGTGAAGAGATCTTTGATACCATCACCATATCCCAGCCCGAAGAATTCGATATTACCAGCATTTACTCTTCTGATGTTAATCATCACGGTGGAAACGAAGGGTTTGTCCTCGTTAATGTGGTCGGAGGTACTTTGCCCTATGTATTCACCCTGAATGGCGGTTCCGAACAATCTACCGGCTCCTACATGGATCTTACCGCAGGCAAATACCAGGTTCAGGTGGTTGATGACAATAACTGCGGTCCCCTGGAAACCGACTCCATCATCATTGAGCAACCTCCTGTAGGTTTGAAGGATCTGGGAGTGAAACAGGTAAATATTTATCCCAATCCGGTAAATGAAGAGCTCAATATAGAATTCAAAATTCAGGACAAAGAAGAGGAAAGCATTAGCATTATGGATGCATCCGGTAAGGTGGTAGTTAATAAGAAGTTCAAGGCTGTGAATGGGAAGGTAAGCGAGAGACTGGGTGTTTCTGGGTTAAGGAATGGAGTGTATTTCCTCAGAATAGGTGATGGGGGAGAGGTGCTTAAAATTGTGAAAGAATAAGGGTTTAGAGATATATTATTTGACGCGGGTTCGGTTTGGGCCCGCGTTTTTTTTTGAGTCGCAGTGCTCGGAGGAGGACACGGAGAGGGAATTACACAGAGTTGCACTGAGTGACACAGAGGGCCACAGAGGAAATGTTGGATAGGAGGACGTTTTGGAGTCGCGTGCTCGGAAGAGGACACGGAGAGGGAATTACACAGAGTTGCACTGAGTGACACAGAGGGCCACTGAGGAAATGTTGGATAGGAGGACGTTTTGGAGTCGCGTGCTCGGAGAGGATACAGAGGGTTTTTTGTCGTTGACAAAAAATTATGGGGATGTGATTTTGGATGGGGTATAACTGAAAATCTAAAATTAAACTTTAGAATTTCCATCTCGACTACGCTCGATGACCGGACACACTGATTGGGTTTTTCGATGACCGGACACGCTGATTGGCTTTTTTCGATGACCGGATGTACTAATTGGCTTTTTTCCATTCTCTTAGTATCCTACTTCATTCTCCTAAGTCAGCCACACAAACCAGTGATTCAGTCCATTCCCCAAAAAAAACAGCAGTATTAAGCTAAATAGCAAACCGTTCACCCGCGTTTTCGGGGCGTTGATAAAGTAGTTGGAGAGGATGAAGGAGACGGGGACGGCGGACATATAGAGGATGCCGG
>CAZGTU010000201.1:0-5436 GCA_964528675.1 uncultured Bacteroidaceae bacterium | reverse complement strand
CCGAAGTGGGAGGATGCCCCACGGGATGTGTGGCAACTGCGGTAACACAGATAATGTTATACCATGCGGCCCGGACCGGGAAGCCGGTGAATGGCTATGGGTCGAATTGTTATACCGATAATTTACATGGTCAGGTTTGCGCCGATTTCTCCGGTTTGACCTATTCTTCCAGTGAACTTTTATCGTATCACGTGGGAATTTCCATGGACATGCAATACTGCGGGAGTGCCTACGGAAGCGTTCCGGCAAAGGATTTTGCTGAAGGTCTGGAAAATCATTTTCAATATTTTGCGGGACCTGCTGATAATGAAAACTATTTTATCAAAAATGAATTGGATCACCAACGACCGCTTTATATAACCTTGTGGGGAGAACCTACAGGACATGCTTTCGTTTTGGATGGCTATGACAGTCGTGGTTACTATCATCTGAATTTTGGCTGGGAAGGCTATTGTAATGGTTATTATTTATTGAATTCATCGGAATTCTTTGCGCCTGAGGGTTTCTTTAAATTCAATTCAAACATTAACAGCCCCAGGGTTATTTCTCCTGCTCCAATTGCCGTAAGCAGCGAGGACTCACTCGCCCTGGTTGCCATCCATCATGCCCTCGGAGGAAGCCTCGCCACGGGCTGGGATCTGTCAAAACCCGTGTTTAAATGGCCGGGAATACTGCTTATGAATGAAAGAGTTGTTAAATTATCCATATCCACTGATATTCCTGCGGCTACTTCTCAAAGTATAGCCAATGAAATAGGTAACCTGACCGCCTTAAGAGAACTCAATCTTTACGGATGTTTTAACGGAAATATTCCTTCAACCATTAGCCAGTTGACCGAGTTAAGAGAATTAAACATTGTTAATAAAGAAGTCTATATTGAACCTGTATTGCACACCGGGAGCCTGAAGGGCCAATTGCCCATAAATATTGGCAACCTCACAAAACTTGAATGGCTATCGATCTCCAATGCACTGGAAGGAACAATACCTGCTTCAATTGGTAATTTAACTAATCTGAAACTACTCTGGATTGACCAGAATCCGGTTTATTTCGGACAGGGAAACCTCACGGGATCAATCCCCGATGAAATAGGGAACCTGGCCAGGCTCCAACAATTCCACATCACCAACCAGCAGATCAACGCTAATCTTCCGGCAACAATTGATAATCTTTCTGAACTCAGAGAAATGAACCTGTCGGGCAACCAGCTTAGCGGGTCTGTACCTGCACTAAATCTGCCAAAACTCGAGTACCTGAAGATAAATGACAACCAGTTCTCAAAGTTTGAAGAAGGAAATAGCAACTGTCCTTCTTTAAGAGATATTCAACTCCAGAATAATCAAATCCAGGGAGATCTTCCAAAATATTTCGGAAGTTTTACTGAAATGAGATCCCTGAATTTATCCTTTAACCGGATAGAATCCCTACCCGAAGAAATAGGAAATTTAATCGCCCTGGAAAGTATTTCATTAGATAATAATCACTTGCAGGCATTACCTGCCGGATTAGCCATAATTAATAATTTAAAACACCTGACTGCCAGAAATAATCATATTGCTTACCTTCCTGATAACCTGGGTCAATCACGAAGGCTTGTAACGCTGGACCTGTCAAATAACCGGATCACAAGAATTCCTGATGAAATTGGAAATTGTCCACAATTATATCAGGTATTTTTAAACAGTAATAAGATAAAAGCTATTCCTGAAAGCTTTGCCAATCTTTACAATGGAGCAGACATTTTATTGCAGGATAATGAAATACAGGGGCCGGTGCCCAAAAGAATGCTAATGGCCATTGAAAGTAACAGACAGGTGCGCCTTGACAGTAATCGCTTTGTATTTAATGATATTCCCGAATCAGACAAATTGAATTTTGGTTTACGGGATCAAAAAAATGTGTCTTTGAAAAAGCAGGTTTTCAAGGTGAGGGAGGGCGACACGGTCAACATTGATATACGGTCCATCTCAAATCTTTCTCATCCCAGGAATGAGTATTACTGGCTCACTTTTCCTGAATTATTAAATGTCATCACCAAAGATGAACGATTCAGCGGAATTGAAAATAATCCGGTGCTTCAGGTCATTATCAGTGAAAATAATATCCAAAACCAGTATTATTGTAAGGTATTTAACCCCACTGCTCCTTCATTTTCTTATAATTACGACGGATCCACCATATCTGCTTCTTGTCTGGAATACTTAAATACAGATACTATTGTCTTTGAACTGGCTTCCGAAGAGAAAATAATCGCCGAGGAATTTCCCAATGAGTTTGTGACCTCCCTGGAATCTATTCCTGATAAGACCATCAGCGATGGCATCGTTACTTTAGTGGCCCCGGGTAATATTAAACGGGGTGTGGTTAAATGGGAAGTTTCCCCTGATGGCATTAACTGGACAAGCGTATCCGAATCGATGGATCAGGCAGATCTGAAAATTAATATAAAAACACTGAGCAATGACAGGTTGGTTCTAACCCCCAGGAGCACTGCCTATTATCGCTGCAGCCTTCAGGAAGCAAATTGCGAACCCCTCTATAGTGATGCACTGAAGGTGAATGCTTTAGGTGATATTCTTTT
Source organism: uncultured Bacteroidaceae bacterium (assembly GCA_964528675.1). Lineage (GTDB taxonomy): Bacteria > Bacteroidota > Bacteroidia > Bacteroidales > CAYRTD01. The sequence continues at coordinate 2,855 of CAZGTU010000201.1, read as the reverse complement.
TGATGAGATAATAAATGTAACAGAAGAATCACGCCTTATCAGCGTTGACAGTATTGAAGTTGTTGTACCGAGAAATTTTCATGAAGATGATTTTCGTCTCACCATAACCAAAATTGAAAACCCTCCTACCCCTCCGGCCTCCATGAGTCCTGGTTCCGCTTATGATGTATCTGTTAGCTTTGCTGAAACATTTGAATCACCATTACTAATCAGATTAAAAAATATTGATAAGTCAAAAATTACAGAAAGGGATATTGATAAATTCAAAGCAGTCTATTTCGATGATAAACACCAACAATGGAAACTCTTCGAACACGCTCATTTAAGCCTGAAAGACAGCAGCATTGCGTTTACAACAAACCACCTTACCAAGCTTTCCTGGTGGTGGGATGAAGAAGTAGCATGGGGTTACACCGATGTTTATGAACGAAATAATATCCGGGTTTTTTATAAAGACGGGGATACCGATTTTATGAAATTCGGGTATGCCAAAAAGCAATCTTCACAAGCCTGGCACATAAATGAAATCCCTTTGCTGGTTCAGGATATAACCGAATTTTTGCCCAAAATCATGACAAAATATAAAACACTGGGTCTTGAGGTTCCGGATGGGAATTTCTCAGTATTTGTAAAACAGATGGATGATGCCGGTTGCGTTGGCCTGCTGGGTATGTTGAACGGATATATGCTGCTCAGTGCAAATATATTGTCTCCGGTGGAACTCCGGCAGGTGTTAGCCCATGAGTATATGCACTATACCCAGGATTATTACATCTCAGCTAATCCTGGCAACAGTTTCTGGATGGAAGCACATGCCACCCTATCCGACCGTATTGTCTGGAATGATGAAGAAGTTCCCTTATGTGAACCGGAGGAAGTGATGCAAAGTGGAAGAACATCAAAGAACTCTATTTTTAATTTTCTTTCCAATTCATGGGATTATTGGGATAAATCGCTGGCAACAAACAATATGCTGGGAAATATTCATTATAATTACCTTGCCGGCACCTTTTTGCATTATATGCGGAGCGAACGGGAAGGTAGTGGGAAACTGGAACCGGCAACGCTATTGAAAGAAACTTCCTGGTTTGGCAGTTGGCGAACCTACCTGGGAAGTTATACCAACAATCATCTGAGTGCTCTTCTGGGCGACGAATATGAAGACTTTGTGAAGTATATCTTATCGGGAAAGAAGGAAAGCTTCACTCTTATCAATAAAAAAGGAAATCCCTATTCTTATTTGCAGGATCCTAAAAATAAGGCTGTCTTTACCCATCCTGTTAGCTACAGTTTCCAGGAAGGAGACGAGATGGTTCAAAAAGATGATATAGAAATAAAAGTTCCTTATTTAGCCTCGAAAATTGTGCTGCTCGAAAATACCAGCCCGGACACCATGGTTCTTGTTAATTACAAACGCAGACACGATTTTGATTATAACCATCTGGTGTATTATGGAAACTACGATGTTCAGAAAAAGCAAATGACTTTCGTTGATATTTCTGATTCTGCGGAATACAACTTCCTGCTGGATGCAAGAAATGAAGAAAATACTCTTCACAAGTTCGGTAATTATGGTTTTCTGCTTTTGATCAATAAAGAATATATAGGAGCCAGCAGCCTGATTGACGATTTCAATGCCTCCTTTGAACTCACTGCAATGCCGGTACTCAACATCGAACGGATAGGAATGTTGGATATTTATAGGGGAAACTCCCCCATCAGGCATAATTTTAATGAGGGCACGGAATACCTGTCCATAGGATCACCAAATATTACTTTTTTGAAAAACGCAACCGGTTTTAATGTAAGGATGAGGGATAAAACCACTTCAAAGCGAATATTGAATGATCACACTTACCAAATCCAAACAAGTTTTACACTCATCATTGATCAGGGCTTTATAAAAGGAATGCCTACGATGAAGGACAGCACGATTTATACCCAGACCATCGATCATGATATTATTTCAGGAGATCTGAAAGTGACCGAGCATGAGGAGAAAATCCATAAACTACATACCTATATCACTTACGTTACCAATGAAGATCTGGAGATGGTGGAAAAGCTTGTGTTTGATGCCTATGCCGACCTCAAGGAGTATAAAACAAAAACCTACTGGTTAAATGATTTCATGAGTATCCTCCGGCCACCAGAGGCCAGTTCCAAGTGGGAAGATGCGTATGGTAAAAACATTATTCTCTTTGAAACAGGAAACACATCAGAAAGCCTTAAAGTGCTAACGAAAATTGACGGGAGCATTAGATCTCTTAAATTCACTACCGGGGGTGAACTCACCTCAGAGTCGAGTATCAATTATGTTAGTACGGATTTCTCCAGTTCGGATATAAAGTTCAGGATGATCATTCATACTGCAGAGGAATAAAGAGCAATGGCAGGGTGGAACATATTTAAAAAAAACCAAAATTGAATCAATTTCGACATTATTTAAATTTCTGTGTCATCAAAAATTAGAGCAGGTAATGGATTCGGTTATATCTTTACATATGCTAAACCACTTTTTTATAAATCTAACTAAAACAGGTAAAAATGAAACTACGTTCCCTCCTGCTCAATTTTGCTCTACTCAGCTTTCTATTCACCCTAAACACCCGCTGTTCCGAAAATACTAAAGAAATGGAACATATCCTGGTAGAAGGGGAAAATTTCGTTACTTCTTCAGGTGAAATAATTGTTTTCCATGGTTTGAATGTTTCCGATCCCGATAAACTTGCAAACGATGGAAAATGGTCCAAAGCACACTTCGAGGAAGCGAAAAACTGGGGTGCAAATATAATTCGCCTGCCCATCCATCCTGCTCGCTGGAGAGACAGAGGACAGGAAGAATACCTTCAATT
>CAZGTU010000200.1:0-5442 GCA_964528675.1 uncultured Bacteroidaceae bacterium | reverse complement strand
CAGCTTCTTCTCCCTTCCTCTTCCTTCCAGCTTCCAGCTTCTTCTTCCCTCCTTTCAGCTTTTATTAACCCAGCTTTCAGGATTTATTAACATTCACATAGTACCTTGGTCACAGAGCAGAACAAAAAAATATTGATGTCTATGAAAACTTACAGACCTGAAATCAGAGAAGAAAACATTCTTAACACCAATGAAACCATGAATGATTTTTCCTTTTTCTTTCAAATGATACGAGAATATAAAACCATGGACTTTGAACTGGTAGAAGAATTACTGAAAAGTTGCGAATAGTACTAAATTAAATTGGTTTTCCGGTATTCGCACTTATCAAAAAGCTATGTTAAAAGCCTGTTTATCTGATCATATACACCCATTTATTTCATCCAGCCCGAAATTATTCATCAGTTTGCCAGCACCCACCCCCATTTTCTTATTTCTTTTGCCAGTGATTTGGCATTTCCAACATGTTTATCAAGTTCTTTCCAAAATTGAGGTCCGTGATTTGGATGGATGGTATGAACAAGTTCATGATAGATTACATAATCCGAAAGATGATCGGGCAAACGCATCAGGTGGATATTCAGATTTATGTTTCTTTTGACGGAACAACTTCCCCATCGGGTCCTCATGTTCTTGACCCTAATATTGTTAAGGCTTATTCCCATATTCAGAGCCAATTCATTACAACGGTTAACCAGGATAACTTTTGCTTCCTTTCTTAATGTCTCGGTAAAGGCATAATGAATCCATTCCTGAACCTTTTCTGATGCGACTTCGGTTTTCTCAGGAACGAAAATCTCACACAATCCCTGGTTTATCCTGAAAGATAATTCCTCATCGTTTACCGGGGTGATCAAAAACTCATGATATTTTGTTCTGGGAAGATTATCTTTTGAATAAATGCGCCTTTCTCTCTTATTCTTCTTTAGTCTCTTAGTTGTTTTCTCAATCCAATCTCTTTTTTTCTCAAGGAATCTTTCAGCATCGCGAAAGCTTACAAAATAAGGAATGGTCATTCTAACTTCACCTTCAGAACTGATCCTGATGGTCATTCTCCGGCTTCCTTTTCTCTTCCTTATGCTTACCTCACATAAATTTTTTATAAAATATTTCCTTTCCTTCATCATTATGTAAGATTCTTATTTTATCTTCGTTACCCTAATATCCATTCATGAAAATCACTTCACAGAAAAATGTGCTTAAAATTAAAAATTATCCTTTTCACCGGAATATTTTTCCTCGGTATTAATGGACTCAATGCTCAAAAAGAATGGAGTCTGCAGGATTGTATTAACTACGCCCTGGATAACAACATACAGATAAAGCAATCCAGGATAAATACCCTTTATTCTGAGAATCAACTCAACCAGGCAAAATACGATTTGCTTCCCAATCTGAATGCAACGATGGGATACGGCGTATCCTTTGGCCGGGCACTGGACCAGACAACTTATGAGTTTACCCAGGATCAGACTGTCCAGTCACTGAATCCCCAGATTAGTTCTTCTATAACCCTGTTTAATGGTTTGATCCGGAAAAACACCATCGATCAGAGAACCTGGGAATTCAAATCCAGTCTGGAAAATCTTGAGAAATTAAAAAATGATATTTCCCTGAACATTGCAGGGCAATATCTACAGATCCTGTTCAATGAAGAATTACTCAATGTTGCAGAGGAACAGTTGGAGGTTACTACAGCACAGGTGGAAAGAACAGAAGCTCTTGTTGATGCAGGAAGTCTTGCCAGAGGCAGCCTCCTGGAAATACAAGCGCAGCAAGCAGCTGACGAGCTATCGGTTATTAATGCAGAAAATAATCTTACGATTTCCTATTTAACACTCACTCAGCTGCTGGAACTGGATTCTGTACAAGGATTCAACATTGTAATACCTGAAATTGAAGATATTTCCGAAGAAAATCTTTTGGTATCGGTTGAACAGATCTACAATGAAGCTATCGGAATCCTTCCCCAGGTAAGAGCAGCAGAATATGATCTGGAGGGAGCAAGGGAGGGTCTGGAAATTGCCCGGGGTTCAAGATTACCAAGATTAAATTTCACAGCTTCCTATGGAACCGGATTCTCAGATATCCGTCAGGCAGTTGTGAATACAGAAACACAAACCATTCCTATCGGAGTAACAGAGTCGGGTGAGCAGGTATTCACTACATCTACCATTCCTCAGTACGGAAGCTATCCCATAACCGATCAGTTTACCGATAATGCAAGTACCAGCCTTTTTCTTAACCTGAGTATACCTATATTCAACAATTTTCAGGTGAAAAATAATGTAAGCAACGCAAAAATGAACATTGATAATTACAGGCTGGAACTTGAAAATCAAAAAAATATTCTTTTCAAGGATATTCAACAGGCTCATGCTGATGCTGTTGCTGCATTAAAACGTTTTCGTTCTTCTGAAAAGGCGCTCGAGTCCATGCAGGAATCGTTTAAATATACCCGTGAAAAATATGAAGTCGGACTGGTAAATGCACTTGAATTTAATATATCTCAAAGCCAGTTAATCCAGACTCAATCGGAATTGCTGCAATCAAAATATGATTTTCTCTTTAAAACCAGCATTTTAAGTTTTTACAGGGGAAGACCCATAAAAATTCAACAATAAAAAATTAAAGAACCTTTTATCATAAATTTCAAAAAATCATGAAATCTAAAAAACTCATTCCTTACATAGCCATCCTGGTTGTCCTGGCAATTGTTGTTTTGCTGGTAGGCAGAAAACAGGGATGGATTGGAACCGAATACAAAGAAAAAGTAGCAGTTGAAGAAGGAAAGAAAAGAGATATTATTGAAATCATAACAGCCAACGGTAAAATTCAACCTGAAACTGAAGTAATATTAAGTCCGGATGTTTCCGGTGAAATTGTTGAATTAAAAATTAAAGAAGGAGATGAGGTTAAAAAAGGAGATTTTCTGCTCAAGATCAAGCCGGATAATTACATTTCCATAAAGAACAGGATTGAAGCAACCCTGAACAGTACAAAAGCAAGACTAACCCAGGCCGAAGCTCAACTGGAACAGGCAAGCCTGGAATATGAGAGAAAGAAAAAACTTTGGAACCAGCAAGCCATATCCGAAGCTGAATACGAGCAGGCCATGACAAGCTATAATTCTGCAAAAGCAGAAAAAGCAGCAGCGGAATTTTCAGTGGCCAGTGCTGAAGCTTCACTGAGGGAAGCAGAAGAAAACCTGAGAAAAACTTCCATTTATGCACCCATGAGTGGTACGATATCCATGTTAAATGTGGAACTCGGGGAGAGGGTAGTCGGAACCGAATTGATGTCGGGAACCGAATTGCTCAGAGTGGCAGATTTGGACAGGATGGAAGTGGAGGTTGAAGTAAATGAAAATGATATTGTACGGGTTCATTATATGGATACCGCACTGGTGGAAGTGGATGCTTACCTGGGAAGAAAATTCAAAGGAGTAGTCACCGAAATACCCGTATCGGCTGCAACCGAAGGGCTTGCCACCGATCAGGTAACCAATTTTGATGTTAAGATCCTTTTGCTACCTGATTCTTATCAGGATCTTATTGACGAAAATAACCCAGCCCCGTTTCGTCCCGGAATGTCAGCTACAGCCGATATACAGACTTCCAGAAAGTATGATGTCTTTACTGTTCCGATTCAGGCTGTCACAACACGTCCCGATACAACAAAAAACAATAAGAATCAGAATGAGCAAAAACAAGGGAATGGAGAAATGCAGGAGCAGGATGAACTTGTTGTTGCTTTTGTTGCTAAAAATGATACGGCTCAAATGAAAGTGGTAGAGACAGGAATCCAGGATGATCAATACATCGAAATTTTATCCGGAATTGAACCCGGAGAAAAAGTAATAACTGCTCCTTTCTCGGCAATTTCAAAAAATTTGAATGATGGAAGTCTTATAGAAGTGGTAAAAAGGGAAGATCTTTTTAAAGAAGAGTAAATTAAGAACCGGCGTATGGCATTGATCCTGAATTTTGACACCTCAACAAAGATATGCAGTGTTGCACTAACTGAAGAAGAAAAGATTCTTAGTTTCAGGGAGAATAATGAAGGCAGGAACCATGCATCCCTGTTGACAGTATTTATTGATGAGGTGTTAAAGGAAGCAGGAAAATCCGCTTCTGAACTTGATGCAATAGCTGTAAGCAAAGGTCCGGGATCATATACCGGTTTGCGAATCGGTATTTCCACTGCTAAAGGAATGGCCTACGCCCTGGATATTCCTGTGATGGCAATTCCCACGCTTAAAATTATGGCTCATGGCTACCTTTCCCTGCATTCAGTGGAAGAAAATACACTTCTCTGTCCAATGATCGATGCCAGAAGAATGGAAGTTTATACTGAATTCTATACCCGGAATCTGAAAGTTTTCAGAGAGGCTGGAGCTGATATAATTGAACCGCACAGTTACAGGGATATACGAAAAGATCACAAAATGATTTTCTTCGGAGATGGAGCAGCTAAATGCCAAAACGTTCTTGAAGGCAAAGAAATAATAATAGATAAAACCTATAATATATCCTCCCTGCATATGCCCCTACTCTCAAAAGAATACTTTGAACAAAGGAATTTTGAAAATGTTGCTTATTTCGAGCCTTTTTATCTGAAAGATTTTATAGCCACCACTCCAAAGAAAAAGTTGTTCTGAAAAAGGCACAGATTTTGAACCCTCAATTAGAAAAGTGTTTATGAGAGCCTTATTCGTTTTAGTTTTGAGCGTATTGACCAGCCTTCCGGTTTCTGCCCAGGAGTCTCAAAACCACTTTGCTGCAGGTGAAAAATTGCGTTTTGTCATTTATTACGGTCCCTTCGACGGAGGATATGTTGATGCGGAACTCACAAAGACCATTTTTGACGGAAAGCTGGTTTATCACAGCAAAATGCTTGCAAAAACAGTTGGCCTTGCGGATAAACTCTATAAAGTTCGTGATGAATACCAGGCATGGTTCGATCCGGAAACTATTCTTCCTTACCAGTCTATAAGGGATATTCAGGAAGGAAGATATACCAAATTCAATATTGTGCAGTATTATCATCCCGAGGAATTTGTGGTAAATATCGATAAAGATACCTTCCATGTCACTCCAGACATTCGTGACATGGTATCGGTGTTTCATTACATCCGCAACCAGGATTTCAGCTCAATGAAATATGATGAGATCATTGAGATTAATACTTTTTTTGATAATGAGATCTTCCCCTTCGATATTCGTTACCGTGGAATTGAAGAAGTAAAAACTCGCAAGGGAACATATGAATGTATAAAACTCGTCCCCTATGTAGAGCCCGGCAGGATCTTCAATTCCGAAGACGATATGACCATCTGGCTTTCCAACGATCGAAACCGCGTCCCCATCCGGGTAAGATTCAATCTCAAAGTGGGTTCGGTGAAGTGTGATCTGGTTGAATATTCGGGATTGAAATATTAGG
>CAZGTU010000199.1:0-5487 GCA_964528675.1 uncultured Bacteroidaceae bacterium | reverse complement strand
CCCCCAATTTCCTATTCTCCAAAAATATTCAGAAATTAACAACATCAAAAACCAAAAACACTCAAATGAAGACTACAACTATTATTCTATTAATTTTAATGACCGGCTTTTCTGCCTGTAAAAAAAATACAATTGACACTATGGACTCCATAATTCCTCAACCCGTGCACGTTGAACAGGCAAAAGGACATTTCCAGTTCAGCGACAATACCTCGGTTCTTTATTCGGAAGAAAATGACAGCTTAAGAACGAGCGTGGAATTATTTCTTGATGAAATTGATAAACATCACGGCATCAGACCGGGCTCAGATCTTGATAATCCCATGCAAAACAGGATAACCATCAATGTTGACTTTTCCATGGATCTTCCTGAAGAAGGTTATGTGCTGAAAATTAACCGGCAGCGAATAAAACTTTCGGCATCATCCTATTCAGGGGTATTTTACGGACTGCAGAGCCTTGCACAGCTAATACATCTGAATGCGGAAGAAGGCAGGGAAAAAGTGCCATTGCCTGTTCTATTGATCAGAGATTATCCTCGTTTCTACTGGAGAGGAATGCATCTGGATGTTTGCCGGCATTTTATACCGGTTGAAGATGTGAAAAAATACCTTGATTATATGGCTCTGTATAAATTCAACAAGTTTCACTGGCATCTTACCGAGGATCAGGGCTGGAGAATAGAAATAAAGAAATATCCCAAACTTACCGAGATCGGGGCCTGGAGGGATGAAACCATGGTAGGTCATTACAGCGATGAGCCCAGGACATATGATAACACAAGGCATGGTGGTTTTTACACTCATGAGGATATCCGTGAGATAGTGCAATATGCCGCCGATCGCCATATAGAGGTAATCCCTGAGATTGAAATGCCGGGACATGCACGGGCGGCAATTGCTTCTTACCCATGGTTGGGAGTTACCGGCGAAGAGATTGATGTGATGAAAGAATGGGGCATATCGCCGTATATATACAAACCATCGGAAGAAACATTTACTTTCCTTAAGGATGTACTTACTGAAGTTATGGAACTTTTTCCTTCAGAATATGTCCACATCGGAGGAGACGAGGCAATAAAAGATCAATGGGAAGAAAGCGAAGAGGTACAGCAGTTGATCAGGGATTTAGGGCTTGAGGATGAGCATGAATTGCAAAGCTGGTTTGTTCAGCGAATAGAAAAATTCCTGAATAAAAATGGCAAGAAGCTAATCGGATGGGATGAGATTCTCGAAGGAGGACTGGCTCCGAATGCCACTGTAATGTCATGGCGGGGTGAAAAAGGAGGAATCGCAGCGGCAAAAATGGGTCATGATGTAGTAATGAGTCCTACTTCTCACAGTTATTTCGATTATTACCAGTCAAAACCTGAAGAGGATGAGCCCCTGGCAATTGGAGGTTATCTCCCCATAGACACAGTCTATTGCTACGATCCGGTTCCGGATGTATTGGATGAAAAGGAAGCGAAACATATACTGGGAGCTCAGGCAAATGTTTGGACAGAGTATATGCCCGACTTTAACCAGGTTGAATACATGATTTTCCCCAGGATGCTGGCTATGTCGGAAGTAACCTGGACAGTTTCTGAAAATAAGAATAAGGAAGACTTTTATAAGGATGTGGACAACCACGAGAAGATTTTCAAAATGCTCGGCGTCAATTATTCAAAATCCGGGATGCCCGAATAAAACAATCCTTATACTTAAATGAACCATTTCTCCATATTGAAACAGGGAATTCTTAAGATATTTACAAAAAAAAACATAACCATGAGATCTTTAACATTATTTATTCTGGCAATTGTATTTTTCACTTCATGCGCTGATAAAGCGGATGATTATGACGTGATCGTTTACGGGGGAACCTCAGCAGGAGTGGTTGCAGCCTATTCTGCCGATCTTGAAGGAAAGAAAGTTTTACTGATTGAACCGGGGTATCACCTGGGAGGACTCAGCAGCGGAGGCCTTGGTCAGACTGACATAGGCAATAAACATGCTGTTACCGGAATATCCAGGGAATTTTACCGTCGCCTGGGGGATCATTATGGAAAACTTGAAGCCTGGAAATTTGAACCTCATGTGGCAGAAGAAGTTTTTCAAAGTTTTATTGATGAATCGGATGTAGTTGTTCTTTATGATCAAAGAATAACCGGCGCCGATGTCAGGAGAAAGAAGATCAGGGCTATTCACCTGGAACGGTCTTCAAATCCTGAAGAAAAGAAAAGCTTCACCGGAAAGTATTTTATTGACTGCAGCTATGAAGGGGATCTTATGGCGCATGCAGGAGTAAGCTACACTGTGGGCCGTGAATCGAATGATAAATATGGAGAAACCTATAATGGTGTTCAGATGAGAGAGACCCACCAGTTCCCCGACAGTATTGATCCCTATATTGTTCCCGGCGATCCATCCAGCGGTCTTTGCTGGGGAATACAGGACAGAGAACTACAGCCCAGGGGCACGGGAGACAGCCTTGTGCAGGCCTACAATTACAGACTTTGCCTGACGAAGGATACTACAAATATGATCCCGCTTACCATGCCCCCCGATTATGATGCCTCAAAATATGAATTGCTCCGAAGAGTGATTCAACAAAGAGAAGAAAAAGGCTGGATACAAAATATCAGACAGTTATACCTTATCATTTCACCCATGCCTAATGGTAAGACAGATATAAATAACAAAGGTCCTATGTCCACCGATGGGATCGGCATGAACTGGAGCTACCCGGAAGCTGATTATGAAACCCGGGACAGCATTGCACTGGCGGTGGAAAATTACATCAAAGGACTCCTCTACTTTATGGCAAATGATACCGGCGTAACCCGGGAAATCAGGGATCAGATGAGTGCATGGGGATGGGCTGCAGATGAGTTTGTGGATAATGATTATTTTCCCCATCAGATGTATGTAAGAGAAGCCAGGAGAATGATTGGCGAATACGTTATGACCGAGCACAATTGCCTTGGCGACAGCACAGTGGATGATGGAATAGGACTCGCTGCATATACCATGGATTCCCACAACTGCCAGCGAATTGTGGTTAACGGCATGGTGAAGAATGAAGGAGATGTGCAGATCGGTGATTTTCCGCCTTATGAGATCTCATACAGGGCTCTGGTACCGAAAATAGAGGAATGTAAAAACCTTACAGTTCCGGTTTGTCTTTCAGCTTCTCACATCGCTTTTGGATCTATCCGGATGGAGCCTGTGTTCATGGTCCTGGGACAGGTGTGCGGACTTGCTTCTTCCATGGCTATTGATGAAAAAACAGACATACAGGAAGTTAATATAGACAGGCTCGTGAAACGCCTTGAAAGGGATCCGCTTCAGAATGGAACCAAACCAGACATTGTGGTTGATAATTCAGATCTGGAAGAAGTGAATTTTGAAGGTGGCTGGACACTAAAAACTACCTGGATGGGTCAATACAAGGCCGACCATCTCATCTGGATGCCAGGAGATGAAGCTTCCATATTTACCTATAAACCAGATATCCCAAAAGATGGGGGTAAATACAATGCCTATCTTTATGTGCCGAGGAAAAGATGGAGAGGAGAAGACTTTGAACAGTTCGCCAATGATGTAAAGGTTGAAGTGAAAACAGAAAATAAAACATCTGTAGGAAGGTATGACTTTGAAAAACATACTTACGATTGGGTTCACCTTGGAACATTCGAATTCCAGGATGGAGATTATATAAGAATTTACGCGGAAGAAAACGAGTACCCTGTCACAGCAGATGCTCTGCTTTTAGTTCCTTCGGATGAATAAAATTTTCGCATCAAACAGGTTTAAGCCTGGCTCTGATCTTTCTTATTACCAAATGGTTAAGGCAATAACACAGGCCAGCGATAATATCTTTATATGGCATCTGGAATCACTGAAAAAATGGAATTGATCTTTATATTATATAAACCCGCAGTCCCGGGTAATATAGGGGCAGCAGCAAGAGCCATGAAGACGATGGGATTCAGACGTCTTCGCCTTATAGATCCATGCGATCATCTGTCTGAAGAGGCAAGGATGCTGGCCCATGGCTCCAATGATATTCTTGAAAAGGCTGAAGTATTTAAAGGTTTTAGTGAGGCAGTTCAAGACATTGACTTCCTTGTTGGAACCACCGCAAAAAAGAGAAGTGCCAGGGAAGATTATGCATCACCTCCAGAGATCCGGGGGATAATTAACTCTAAAACAGAAAATATTAAAAATACAGCAATTCTCTTTGGAACAGAAGAATCTGGTCTGCCAAATGAATATTTACTTAAATGTGATATAGCTTCAACCATTCCACTCAAGACAACTTATCCGTCTTTGAACCTGGGCCAATCTGTTATGTTATATGCATATGAATTATCAGCTCTACAGGCCAGCAGGGGCAAAAAAGAAGATAAGATCCCGGAGGAAAGCTATGCCCAATTAAGACAAAGAATAAAGGATCTTTTGATAAAGATTGACGTTCAACCGGATTCTCCGCTTCATACCCGAATACTGGAACGTTTTTCAACCATCGATTCCGCCGATATCAATCTCTTACATTCCATCACATCCAGATTAGGAAAAATCATCAACAAAGCTTAATATTGATTGCATAAAAGCCAGGTTTATGAAAAAAAATACCATCTTCTTTTTATTTCTTGCTATAGCTGTATTCATATTTTCATGTGAATTACAGGATAAAAAACCGGAAGCACTCCTGATAACAGGAGGACATTCATTCGATACCACTGAATTTTTTAATTTCTTTTTTGACAGTATTGAAACTGTAAGTATCGATACAATGTCGCAACCTGCTGCAAATGTATTTCTTACCACTCCGGAAGGTAAGGAATATGATATTTATATTTTCTACGATATGTGGAAGAATATATCAGAAGACCAGAAAAAAGCATACCTGGAGCTTACCGAAGCCGGAAAAGGTTTTTTATTCCTTCATCATTCAATTGTTTCTTACCAGCAATGGGATACATTCAAATATATTGTGGGGGGGAAATACAATCAGCCTTCTCCCGATACCGACAGCGCCTTTCATTCGAATTATACCCATGATTTGGATCTTATCGTAAACATAGCCAATCCGGAGCATCCCATAACCGACGGAATGGACAGATTTATTATAAATGATGAAGGATATGGCAACCTTGAATTAACCGAAGGAATTGATACACTGCTCACCACCTCAAACCCCAATTCTCATCCGGTTATTGGCTGGACCAACAGCTTTAATAAATCCAAAATCGTGTACCTTATTTTTGGGCATGATAAAAAAGCTTATCGGGATGAGGACTTTAAAGTGGTAGTTGAGAATGCGTTGGAGTGGATCGGGGAGTAGGTGGGGGTGTATTAGTGGTAGATTAGCATATCCAGGTATCTAACTATTATTGGTCATATTAAAGGTAAACGGCGTGAGCAAATTGCTCCACAGCGCAAAAAAAATGCTTTAGCTCTCCAATTTCCAGTATGAATTTCTGTCTCTGCTTACTTAGTG
>CAZGTU010000198.1:0-5490 GCA_964528675.1 uncultured Bacteroidaceae bacterium | reverse complement strand
CGCCTTGATCTCGAACATTCTGAAACAGACTCTCGACTCTATTGACAGACACTAAATAATACTTTGCTGTCAATCAGATGAAGATGCAGGAAGCCAGGCGCCACGGTGCCTGGCTTCCTGCATTCCCACCGCTGCCTCCATCAGGGATAATGTGTGGGAAAATTACCCATTTTGTTCTTTTTTCTCTCAAAAATCAATTTTCATATTTCCCTTTCTCTATATATATCCGCTTTATAAACGACTGAAAAACAGTTACTATATCTCCATTACCTGTTTCTATAATCTTTTATTAGTATTCATTTGGCATGGAATTGGGCTTAATATTTAAAGGAGAAAATTTTAACCTTTATAAATTAAGCAGATATGAAAAAAATATTTCGTTTATCCGGTTTTCTGCTGGGTATTACTTTATCATTCGCACTTCTGAATTCCTGTATGACCACCGCGACCGTAATTACAGGGTCCTGGGAAAAACCTGATGTTGATCAAAATTATGATAATATCATGGTTGCTGCACTGGTGCCTTCCATCCATGTGCGGTCTATGATTGAGATGCAAATGGTGGAAGGACTCAATAAAAAGGATGTAGATGCCTCTCAAAGTTCGGATATTCTTCCTCCCAGGTTTATAGAGGATATTGATCGAAAAAGAGAAATTCTTGATGCTATCAAAAACATTGGATCAGATGGCATACTCACAGTTACACTCATAGATAAAGAAACCGAAACCCGCTATGTGCCTGGTGCTTCGCCATATGCTCCATATCCGAGATTTGGTTTTTACGGTACATTCTGGGGATATTATGATCACTGGTATCCTTTTTTTTATGACCGGGGATATTATGCCACTGAAAATATCTATTTTATAGAAACCAATCTTTATGATGCAGAAACTGAAAACCTTATCTTGTCGGCTCAGAGCAGAACCTATGAGCCTGCGAGTATTGGAATATTCTCAGAGGATCTGGCAAGGGCCGTTGTAAAACAACTCTCTGAGGAGGATTTGATATAAAAACTATAAATCATGAATAAACTATTTCATTTTTCTGGTATATTAATCAGCATTTTCTTTTCTTTTTTTATACTTAACTCCTGCATACGGACATCCACATTAATCACAGGTTCATGGGAAAAACCTGATCTGGACAGAAAATACGATAATCTTGTTGTGGAAGCTTTCACACCTCAGCAGGAACTTGAAGAAGCCCTGGAACTGCAGATGGCAGGAGAATTAAATGAGAAAGGAATATATGCTAAAATAAACAAAGATACTTTACCGCCGGCTCCCCTTGAAAATGATCAGGATAAAAGTGAGATCATGGATAATATCAAGGAAAACGGAGCTGACGGTATCCTTACCATTGCAATCATTGATAAAGCAGCAGAATCACGATATTCTCCCGGGCCAAGACCTTATGCCCCTTATCCGAGATACCCTTATTACGGATCATTCTGGGGGTATTATGATTACTGGTATCCCTATTTTCGTCGTCCGGGATATTATACTCTTGAAAAGGTTTATTACATAGAAACAAATATTTTCGATGCCGAATCGGAGGAGTTGATATGGTCTGCCCAGAGTAAGACATATGAACATACAAACCTTGAAGCTTTTTCGGAAGATTATGCTCAGGAGGTCGTTGATGAGATGATCAAAGATGGTATTATCATTTCACCGGAAAAAGAAGAATAAGGCTTATGAACTAATTATATGAGGATGTTGTATGGATACAAAGAACATTTTTGTAATCGGTTTGAATGATTTTAATCTCGGAGAACTGAAATCAATCGATGAGGCTGAAAAGTATAATTTCATTCGTGTTTTTAATAAAAAAGAATTACAGGTAAAATACGAGAAGCCTGATCTGGAAATGTTCCTCGACAAGGCCAGGGAGGAAATAACAGGATTTGGAGGAGATGTTGATGGAATCATTGGATTCTTTGATTTTCCTGTCACTCTTTTAGCATTCATCCTGGCCAATGAATTCAAGACACGTGCACCCTCACTCGAAAGTGCATTTCAATGCGAACATAAATACTGGAGCCGGGTTGAACAAAAAAAAGTAATTCCCGAAAATATTCCGAATTTTTTACCCATAAATCCATTTGATCCCCCCGGGTTTGATAGCATAGAGTTAAAAAAGCCTTTCTGGATAAAACCGGTAAAAAGTTACGCTTCTCAACTGGGATTTAAGATTGAAAACCAGGATGACTTCGAATCCTGTTTGGAAGAGATCCGGGAGGATATTCATAAATTTGCCGACCCTTTCAATTACCTTTTATCCTTTATTGAAATGCCAGAAGATCTTTCTGATGTAGATGGTAATTTCTGTATAGCTGAGGAACTTGTCGAGGGGCATCAGTGTACCCTTTCAGGTTATGTTTACCATGGAGAAGTGCGGAATTATGGAATAGTAGATTCAATTAATTACGAAGAAGCACCTTCCTTTTTTTATTATCTTTTTCCCAGCAATTTGCCGGAAAGCGTTCAGGAGAGAATGAGAGCTATTTCTGAAAAAGTAATGAAACAGATAGGATTTGATAATTCTCCTTTCAATATTGAATTCTTTTACGATGAAGGATCCGATCAGATTAACCTTCTTGAAATAAATCCCAGAATGTCCCAATCGCACAGCGATCTTTATGCGAAAGTGAAGGGTAGCTCAAATCATGAGGTCCTTGTAAAATGCGTAACGGATCAGGACCCGGATTTCAAAGACAAAAAAGGAAAATATCAATGTGCGGCAAAATTTCATTATCGGATTTTTGATAAAGAAGATGGAATTGTAAAAAGAGTTCCGTCGGATGAGGATTTAAAAGAGATCCGAAAAGAATTTCCCGAAACTATAATGAATGTAGAAATAGATAAAGGAAATAAATTATCAGAACTTCCAATACAGGATAGTTACAGTTTTCGACTGGCCAGTATTTACACTGGAGCGGAAAATGAAAAAGCATTGATTGAAAAGTACAATAAGATAGTTGATAAGCTTAATATTAAAGTTGAATAAAGCACTACTAATCCTGATAAGCTTGTATTATGGAACAAAGAAATGATTTCCCTCACAAGTTTGAAGTTTTTGAAAACGAATGGATCACCATGTCTGATGGCGTTAGGCTGGGAGCTAAAATGTGGATACCGGAGACGGCAAAGAATAAACCGGTGCCGGCAATCTTTGAGTTTATTCCTTACCGGAAAAGAGATTTTAAACGTGTAAGGGATGAGATAAACCATAAATATTTTGCCGGGCATGGATATGCTGCTGTGCGTGTTGATATAAGGGGAAGCGGTGAGTCCGAGGGTGTTATTATGGATGAATATACAGAACAGGAGTTGAAGGACGGTGAGGAAATTATTGAATGGATCGCAGATCAGTCCTGGTGTGACGGTAACATCGGAATGATAGGAATTTCATGGGGAGGATTCAATGGCTTGCAGATTGCTGCCCGGCGACCGGAAGCGCTCAAAGCTATTATTACAGTGTGCTCCACAGATGACCGCTATGCCGATGATGTGCATTATATGGGTGGCTGTCTTCTGGGGGATAATCTTTCCTGGGCTTCGGTGATGTTCGGAAGGAATTCTTTACCCCCTGATCCTGATGTGGTTGGTGAAAAATGGAAAGAAATGTGGATGGAACGACTTGAAAAGAGTGGTTTATGGCTTAAAAACTGGCTTGAGCATCAAACCCGGGATGAATTCTGGAAACACGGATCGGTATGTGAGAATTATGATGATATAAAATGTCCGGTAATGGCAGTGAGCGGCTGGGCCGATGGATATTCGAACGCGGTTTTCAGGATGCTTAAAAATTTAAAAGTGCCGACAATGGGAATGGTGGGTCCATGGAGTCACCGTTTTCCGCATGACGGTATACCAGGTCCTGCAATTGGTTTTTTACAGGAATGTATACGCTGGTGGGACCAGTATCTCAAAAACGAAGATACCGGAATTGAAAAAGATCCGGACTTAAAAGCATGGATGCAGGAAAGCATTGAACCTGCTACATCATACGAGGAACGTCCGGGTTACTGGCTGGGATTAGATGAATGGCCATCCGATAAGATTAAGGAGCTAAGTATGCATCTTACCGATGATTATGGACTTACCACCGGGGAAACAGATAATAAAGAAGTGTTCTGGGTGAAGTCTCCCCTGAGCCTGGGAATGTTTGCCGGTAAATGGTGTTCATACAGCGCTCCGCCAGATCTGCCCGGTGATCAAAGAGAAGAAGATGGAGGAGCTCTTGTCTTTAACAGTGCTATCCTCGAAGACAAAGTAGAGTTAATCGGTGCACCCGTAGTGGATTTCATGGTTGAAGCAGACAGGCCTGATGCCATGATTGCTGTCAGGCTTTCCGATGTAGGCGATGATGGCAAAGTGAGCAGGGTGAGTTATGGAGTCTTTAACATCACTCATCATAAAAGTCATGAAAATCCGGAACAACTGACTCCCGGAGAAAAATACAGGATTAAGTTTCAACTGAATGAAATTGCCCATATTTTTCCGGCCGGGCACAGAATAAGAATTTCTGTATCATCAACATATTTTCCTCTTGCCTGGCCTTCCCCTGAGCTTACAACCCTGAAGATCCATTCCCCGGAAAGTAAAATCCATCTTCCTGTACTAAGGAGACCGGGAGATGCCGGGGTGAAGTTTGGCCCTCCGGAATCGGCAAAACCCACCACAACAAAAAAGATCATCCATGAGCCGGAATACAGATGGAATGTAGTAAAAGATCTTATAAATAATGAGTCTGCAATGGAAGTTTTAAAAAATGAAGGAAGCTACTACCTGGAAGAGATAGATCTGGAGATCACCGATTATAACGAAGAGCGATATTCCATTCGCAACGACGAACCTGATAGCGCCGAAGGCGAAACCCTCTGGGAAAAAACCTTGAAAAGAGGAGACTGGGAAATACACACACACACAAGAACTGTCTTAAGCTCAGATAAGGATAATTTCTACATCCATGCCACTTTAGATGCCTGGGAAGGGGAAAAGAGAGTGTTTTCGAAGAACTGGGATGAGAAGGTGAAGAGGAATAGGGTTTAAGGTTTAATCGTTCCCGCCTGCCATTGCACTGGCTCTCGCGTTGGCGGGCAGGTGCACCCATGGCTATTCTATTTTGACCACTCGCCTCTCCGCTGAAGCTTCGCGGCACACGGAACGTGGTCTTTTTTGGCCCGTTATTTTTTCAATTCCTATCTGCTATTTTTAGGCGTGATTTATATTCCTCCTTCCTCCTTCCTCCTTCCTCCTTCCCGTTCACCGTTCACCCTTCACCGTTTACCGTTCACTGCTCACCGCTCACCGCTCACCGCTCACCGATTACCGTTTACCGATTACCGCTCACCCCCCTCCTCCATGGTCCACCCCACCGTTTACCGTTTACTGCTCACACCGTTTACCGTTTACTGCTCACACCGATTACCGTTTACTGCTCACACCGATTACCGTTTACTGCTCACACCGATTACCGATTAC
>CAZGTU010000197.1:0-5492 GCA_964528675.1 uncultured Bacteroidaceae bacterium | reverse complement strand
TTCACAGATTAAAATTATTATTCTCATTCGTTGCAATCAATTTTCGCAGATTCCTTTCTGTTTTTACAGAAAGGTTTCTGTGTAAATCTAATTAGTACGAATGCAATTAATATTCTTAATCTGTGAATTTAGCGATAGCGATCTCATAAACAATTAAAGGCTGTGAGTAATCTGTGGCAAAATTTATTGATAAGTGCGAAACTTAGTTAATTACAGATCTATTAATTCAATTAATTTTTACCGAACAAAACATTGAGGAATTAAAAATTGTAACTGCAGGACCAGAGAATAACAATCACGCCCAGAAATGTCACACAGGAGTAGACTCACAACTTATTCATCATAATTCTTTCATATACGAATACAGACTCTCTTTAATAAAATAATTCCATCCATTCAAACAGCTTTCACGGGAAAACTCAGGAATATCTTCCGGGAAATTCTCTGTTACATCATGTGTTAATCGCAGAAGGGTTTTATCTTCCCTTTCGAATAATTCGAATGTGACAAAAGAATCGCCCGGATAACCTCCGTACTTCCAGTTATACCTAATTTTCTTTCCTGGTATAACTTCAGTGATTTCCCAGAGATGCAGAAAGTCACGATCCTGGCTCTGCACATTAAAACGGGTTGTAAATCCTTTTTTAGTCTCGAAGGCAGGTATATTTTCAAAAAACCATTCTCGCATATGATCCGGATGGGTTATCGCAGTCCAGAGGTCTTCAATGGATGTATTGAATTCCTGCTCTACTATTACAGGTTTATCGCTTTTTTTCATGGCTTATTCAATTATCAGATTTCGGTTTTTCGGATATTTAACTGAATAACGGAGTTCCATTTCCTCCGTCATACCAGGCTTGAGATCAAAGCTCCATTTGAGCTTACCTGTCTCAGAGTCAAGTATAGCGCCCGACAGTTCCTTTACATCCACCTCGATCTCTTCCAGAGTAGAAACCGGCACCTGGTCCAGGACAATCATTTCAATCTGCTGGTTTTTATTGTTCTTAACGGTAATATCCCATGCCCGGATTTCTTCTTTCTTGTTTCCTATGAACTGCCTGGTGGTGAAATCTTTTATTTTTTCTCTTTTTACAGATACCTGTTTATCTCTTCCCAGGGATATTTCAAGAGTATCTGAAGCCATGCCTGCATCCAGCAGTGTTTTCCCCACGTAGGTATCTTCAAAGAAAACATTGGCTTCACCTGCAAGCAGATTATACTGTTCCCACTCTGTGATGCTTGCAATAAGAAAAGCTTCTTCTTCCACTTTGGGAACAGAATAATACTGGTAATACGCGGGAACCTGGTATATTTCCATATCTACCATATAATTCTTGTTATCCGATTTCACGGTATAGGGGCGTTCAATTTCAAAACTCACGCTGGTCTGTCTTTCCACCTGGCTCACATCCAGGGTCAAACTGTTCATTCCCCGGATATTTACTGCATCCTCTGCTGCAAATCCGGCAGAACGTGACTGCGGAGCCTCGGAAACCTGACTCTTTCGTCTTGAACCCTGAGCAACCACAATTACTTCCTCCAAAGCCGTTAAATCCTCCTGGAGCGCCACATTCATAATGCTCCCTGAGACTGGTAATGTTTTTGTCTGATACCCAACATAGGAATAACTGAGTTGAACGGAACGATTGGGAATGGTGATGGAATATTTACCCTCAGCATCGGCAATAGTACCGATGGTTGTACCTTCTACAACCACGCTTGCACCCGGAAGTGCTTCCCCATTCATGCCCATAACCACACCACTTACACTGTTTATTTTTCTTTTATAATCGGGGGGACGTGAATTATAATCCAGATAATAGGTCATCAGTTCGGGGGCTACTCCCGAGACAGAAGGCTGGGAAGTACTGAATGTTAACCGGACATCTTTCCAGTTGACCTTCGTATCCTGTTTAACATTTGCTTTATAGATTAACTGAACAGGTTCTTCAATACTCGCTGCACGAACATCATAGGAAGGGAACCAGCCGGCATTCCCTACGATATATGAAAGTTCAAAAGCAAAATTACCCTGCTTCTCAGCTTCCACCTTCACCATAACCTCTCCGGAAGGAAATTCCTTTGTGCTGCTGAGTGAGTTGATCTGCTTCTGAAGATCATTTTTTTCTTCATTTAATTCCTTCACATTCCGTCGTCTTTCAATTTCCTTCATTTTCAGGTCTGTGAGTTTACTACCATAAAATTCGGATGCCTGCTGAAGACTGGTAACACTCACCGCAGCATCTTTTCCTCCTATATCCCGGTTTTCGTGAAGGAAAGCAATTTCCTCTGCAATTATGGACAGGTAGATGTTTTCTTTCTCAATCTTTTGGTCAATTAGCTCCATCTCATTTTCCAGTTCCTTTAATTCGGCAGATTTCTCAAGCTCACCCAGATAGTCCTGTTGATGATTTACCGAAAGGACCCTGATTTCTCCTTCCGCTTTCACCTGCAGACTTTTGGGTTCAATAAAAGGAGAAAGATCCGTGAATTTCAACAAAAACTCTCCACTGGCTAAGGAAATGTCCTTTTTTCGGGTGATCTGGGCTCCCTCCAGGAAGACCGTTACCTCACTCACATCGGTTCTGATTTTCTTCTCAGGAAGATCCTGTGAAAATAAATTAGTAAAAACAAGACTCAGGATAATAATATGGAATGTTTTCATGGCAGTATTTTATAAATAGAGTTTGTCAATAAAGTTATGTGTCTGATTCAGAATGTTCGAGATCAAAGCCTGCCCCGTTCCTTTACGGGGGCGTGCAAAAATTTTAATCCGCAGTATCCGCCAGGGCGTATATGAGGAATTAAAATTTTTGCAACAACGCAGATATCGGACATTATGGACAGACACTAAATAAGATGCAAGATAAAGGGATGTTCCATAAATATTACAATAAAATGTAAATAATTTTTTATACAACATAAGGTGCATCATAATATGCAATTATCACCCTAAACTTCCCGGGGGGTTAGATATTTTTCACCTGGAGGTCAATATGCTCCGAATTACCCCTCCCTAAATAAATCTGCAGACAGAAATACCAATCCTCCGGATTGAGAGATTCCTCACTGCGTTACTAATGACATGCATCGGTTCTAAGGGAGGCCTGCAGTGGGGGGTTGGGGGAAACAGAGGTGCCGTGGCGCCCCTGTTTCCCCCCACCCCGCACCGCAGGCCTCCGACACACCGCGTTACCCTGACATCCCTCCAATCCCTAATCCCTTTTCCCCAATCCCTAATCCCTACCCTCCCCTTCCCAAAATCCCAACAAATAGGTATACCCAATTTAGAAAACAAATATATTTTTACCTCCGTAAAACAGAAGAAATGTATTATTTTTAGAACATGCTTATTTAGAATCGATCTGTGTTTTTTAAAACTCAAAAATATAAACCAGTCTCCCGGTACCTTTCTCTCCTATTGATGGTAGTCTTTGCTTTCCAGATTTATTCCAAAGCTTTATACCAGCATACACATAAACTTGCAGACGGATCGATAGTAACTCATGCACATCCATTTAATAAGAGCAACGATAATTCTCCAATCAAGAAACATCAGCATACAAGTTTTGAATATTTTATTCTTGATAATACTAACCTCCTTTTTGCAATATCAATAATCAGTCTTCTTCTTATTCATGCAATTAAAAAAGAAACAATAATCCTCAGAAAATTACCGGAAAAAATATTATTTCTCAAAATAACAACTCCGGGCCGATCACCTCCGGTTGCATAATTCTTTTTACTCAGAATTTCCTATTCGGGAAAAGACGCTCGAGTTTTCACCCTTTACAATTAGTTGTTTACCAATTTTACAGACAGGAAAAGATGTATAGAAGAATTATTGCGATCATTTTATTATTATATGCAAGTTACTCTGCTCAAGCTCAGAAGACAAAAACGGATGCGAATATCACAGGACATGTTGTATCGGGCGGAGAACATATCCCATATGCAGGTGTATTTGTTAAAGGCACAACCATTGGTACCGTTACCAACGAAACCGGCCATTATAAACTGGCAAACCTTCCCGTGGGAGAAGTGACAGTTGTTGCCAAAGTTGTCGGATACAAATCTGAGGAACAAACAATCACCACCGAGGCCGATAAAACCAAAGAAATAAAATTTGCACTGGAAGAAGATGTGCTAAATCTTGAGGAGGTAGTGGTTTCGGCCGACAGGAGTGAACAAAAACGAACGAAAGCACCTGTTATAGTCAATACCATTTCTCCGGAGATCTTTCAAACCTCTCAATCAGTAACACTTGGTGAGGGACTGAATTTCACCCCTGGTTTGCGACTTGAAAACAATTGCCAGAATTGTGGTTTTACCCAGGTGAGAATGAACGGAATGGAAGGACCTTATTCCCAGATACTGATTAACAGTCGCCCGATTTTCAGCGGACTGGCGGGAGTTTACGGACTGGAACTCATTCCAACCAATATGATTGAAAAAGTTGAGGTTGTGCGTGGAGGAGGATCTTCACTCTATGGAAGCAATGCAATTGCAGGTACCATCAACATCCTCCTTAAGGATCCTGTAGTCAACAGTTATGAGATAGGCAGCAGCTATTATGCTACCGGAATAGGAATGGAAGGTTCCGGAGGAATAGCTCCCGACTATAATCTTAACTTCAATTCTTCAGTTGTTTCACATGATAATAAATCGGGAATAACCATTTTCGGTTTTAAAAGAAACAGGGAATTATTCGATGCAAATGGCGATGGTCTTTCAGAATTATCACCCCTGGATAATCTTACAGCCGGTACAAGAATGTTTCATCGTTTTGGACACCGGAATAAAATCAGCCTGGATATATTTACCATAAAAGAAGAAAGAGATGGCGGGAATATGCAGGAATACCCCCTTCATGAGAGAGAGGTAGCCGAAGCTGTAAAACACGACCTTACTACAGCAGCCCTTACTTTTGATCAATACTTCAGGAAATATGATCTTCTTTCAATTTATGCTTCAGGTCAATTACTTGAACGGGATTCCTATTACGGAGCAAACCGGTCAATGAGTGATTATGGAAATTCCAAAGACAGAACATACAACATTGGAGCACAGTATAAGGCAGTTTTTGATAATTCATCCGTAATTACAGGAGTGGAAAATACAGGTAGTTTTCTGATCGATAAGAAACTCGGATATCCTGATTATGACAACGCGGTTATCGAAAATGGATCCATCGTAGAAATCCCCCATGTGGAAAATACTTTGATTGCAAACCAATCATCCATTACCTCCGGTGTATTCACACAATTTGAACAAAAACTTGAAAGAGCAAAGATCGCTGTCGGTGCAAGATATGATCATTATGAAATAAATGACCTTGCCAGGGAAGACACTGAAGCTAAGTCAGGAGATGTTTTCAGTCCACGGATCAGCCTGATGTATGAAGTTCTCAGCGATATACAGGCAAGATTAAGTTATTCTAAGGGCTACAGAGCTCCACAGATCTTTGATGAAGATCTTCACATTGAAACATC
>CAZGTU010000196.1:0-5549 GCA_964528675.1 uncultured Bacteroidaceae bacterium | reverse complement strand
TGATACTTCAAATAAATTTTCAGAATTTTAGGTTTATGAATTAATCAGGTTAGAGAATAAATGGGAGTTTGATAAACAAAGACATTTTCAAAATTAATTAACTTGTATACTTTAGTTTATAATTACCAAAAATCATTCAAAACATGAACATATTTCAAAAAGCAAGGATTGCAGAAGAATATGACGATTATTATCTGACAGATTTTGGGAAGCAAGTCGACCACATTGAAAAAGAAATGATTTCCACCTTATTGAAAGATATTTCACGGGGAGAAATGATCGACCTGGGATGCGGAACCGGACACTGGACAGAATTTTTTGTCGATGAAGGTTTCAAGGTAAAGGGAGTTGACACTTCTGAAGCTATGTTGAATATTGCCCGTAATAAAAAAATAAATGCTGATTTTCAGCAGGCAGATTCACAGGATCTTCCTTTTGAAGATGAAAGTCAACACTTTGTGGCTTCCATTGCCATGCTGGAATTTGTTGAAAACCAGCAAAAAGCCATTGATGAAATTTACCGTATATTGAAGAAAGGCGGCCGATTCATTCTCGGCGCACTCAATGCCAGCTCTGTGCCCGGCCGGAACAGGGAAAATGATAAGGTTTTCAAGCACGCAAAGTTCTGGGAGAAGCATGAAATAGATTCAATGTTCAGCCGGTTTGAAATGTTAAAGATGAAAGAGGGTGTTTATATGGATGAGAATTTTTCAATCAGAGACCAGGAAACAGATAAAACCGGAATTGAGCCGGTTTTTATTGCAGCATTATTCCAAAAAAAAATATAATTATGATCATCACAGCAGAAATCAGTTATTATCCCTTATCCGGGGATATTGATAATCCGGTAAATTCATTTATCGAAGAGCTGAGATCCAAAAAAGACATTTCGGTGGAAACCGGAAGAATGAGCACCATTGTGAGCGGGGATTTTGAAAAAGTAATGAGCTTATTAAAAGATTCTATGGCAAAGCTTATGAAGGAATATCCGTCGGTTTTTACTTTGAAGGTATCGAATGCGTGCCCGGTATGAAATTGGTTGAAGGGTTGAAGAAGGGTTGAAGGGTTTAAAGGTTGAGGCCACTCCGAAAAGTGTTTACTTGAGTAATTTCCTTTAATGTCCCACAATCCGCCGAGGCGGAGGATCTGCTAAGAATAAGCAACTTAGCAAAAGTCCCCTTTAGAGCCTGTCCGATTAAGGGATTACGGGATTAAGGGATTAAGGGATTACGCTCACCGCTCTTCGGTCCCTGAGCGACAGTCGAAGGGCCGCTCACCTCCTCTTCGGTCCCTGAGCGGCGGTTGCTGAGCGGAGCCAAAGTAAGCCGAAGGAGCCGGGTTGAAAGAAGTTTTGGGTCATAATTATTGCATACTTAAATTTTATACTATTGTCCACAATCTTATCTCAGAATCGCATCAAGCCTAATAAATGCCGGTTATAAAGGATATAAATTTTAGTGAAAATGAGTTAATGAAAAAAAATGTATTTTTCGGGAATAAAACATCAGCTTATAATACTGAAATATTTTCAAATTCTTATTTTTTGCTAACTAAAACCCTTCTTATGAAACTGCTTGTTTATACTTCCATTAAGAAATTCCTGTTCGGTCTTTTATCTAAAAATCTTCATCTTTTTTCATTGATTATCCTGCCGGTCTTTTTGAGTGGGGAAGCTTTTGCCAATCCGGAATCCGGAGATGTATTCAGGGAATACCACCTCACAGGAGGAGGTAGTAATGGTCAGCCGGATTCGGAATGGATGGATGAATTTGTTTTCATTTCGCACCATACAGGAGAAAGGAGCACAAAAGGAGACCGCTCATTTAAAAATATAAATATTAAAAACGCTATCAAAGCTGAATTTGTAGCCAGTTACTGGGGTGGCCACATAGGCTCTGAGAACAGGCGCGTAGTTTTCAATGATAATCCGGGCATTAACCTTCCTTTGATTAAAAACACTCCCAATCAACCTGAATGTTATTTCTCACAGCAGTGTCAGGCAGCATGCGAAATACCGCTGGACTACCTGGAACAGGGTGAAAATAAATTCCGGCTGGAAGTGGATGATCAGATCTGCTATAGTTTTAACTGGGGATGGTTCTGGACAAATCAGGTGGTCCTCCGTATATACTACGATCCTGAAAAAGTTGACCATCCTTACGGTAAAATGGAATATCCGAAACCGAACTCAACAATTAGCAATTATTCGAAAGTTTCATGTATTATTGAAAACGGAGATATTGAAAAAGTCGAATTTATAGGCAAATATGATGATTTCAGTTGGGGAGGCAGCGGGGATTTCAATACTTGGCACGGCATTTTTTGGATGAATGATCCAGGCATGCAAAAGCATATTGGAACTGCTTCCGGGCTATATCCTTATGTAAACTGGGATTGCCGCTGGATTCCTGATCAGGAAAACATTAAAATTGCGGCAAGACTGGTGGATAGATCGGGATTGATCTACCTAACCGAAGCAATGGAGAACATTACACTTTCACATACGAACAGGGTGGTAAAAATGTATCCTGCCACCGATGTCCCGGAAGCTTTTGCCACCCAAACCGATTCTGCCATCTGCACTATCAATATACCGGATGACCTTGGTAAAGCCTTAACTGCCAAATTAGTTCTATCTACTTTTTCAGGGGGAACGCCTGACAGGGAAGTTTATCTCAATGACTTCCTCCTGGTGAAAGGCGGTTGGGGCAAATGGCACAGACTGGCATTCTGCGAAGAATTTGTCCCCGTAAAAATCCTTAAAAAAGGGAACAATGAATTTAAGATAAAAGCCGATATTCCGGGAGAACATGCTTTTGAAGTTAACTGGCCCGGACCAGTACTTCTTGTTGAATATAATAAATAAGACTATTTTAGTATATACTTTAAAACCAACTAAAAATGAAAATTCATTTAATAACTCTGATTTTTGCACTAACAGGAACTCTTCTTCATTCTTGTCAAACGAATCCGGAAAAGAATAAAAATAATTCTACAGAAGTTGTAAAATGGGAGCATCTCTCCAGTTTGAAAAGAGACCTTCCTTTTGCCGATGTAGGAGAACAGGTATCCACATTGATTATGGATATAGATCAAGACGGGAATAAGGATTTTGTCATTGCCGGATGGGGTAAACCCTCCATGGTATGGTTTAAACGGACCGAAAATGGCTGGGATAAATACCTGATCGATGAAGGAACAGAATACATAGAAGCGGGAGGAGATTATGCGGACATTGATGGTGATGGCGATCTCGATATCGTTCAGGGTGGTGACTGGCGAACGTTAAAAGAGGTTTGGTGGTGGGAAAATCCCGCACCTGATTTCGATCCTGAAAAGCCATGGAAACGTTATCATGTAAAAAACAGCGATGAAGGCGGAAAGGCTCATCATGACCAGATCTTCGGTGATTTTGATGGTGACGGACGAGAAGAGCTTGTCTTCTGGAACACTAATGTTTGTAAACTCTTTATTGCTGAAATACCAGAAGATCCCAAAAATGCTCCTGCCTGGGATATGCATTTGATTCATCAGTTCGAAATTCCGGAGGGTAGCAAATACGAAGGACTGGCAAAAGGAGATATTGACAAGGACGGAAAAACAGATATCATTGGCGGAGGGCACTGGTATAAGCACATTGAGGGACACAAATTTGATGTTATGCCTATTGATCCGGAATATTTTGGATCACGTTCGGGTGTAGGAGATATTATCGAAGGAGGGTATCCCGAGGTGGTGCTTTCTTCCGGTGATCATGTTAATTCTCTTAATATTTATGAGTATGATGGCGAAAGATGGGAAAAGACCATTCTGATTGATAAAGTTATTCATGGCCACACCTTACAAATAGGAGATATAAATGGTGACGGAAACCAGGATATTTTTTGTGCCGAAATGGCGGCCTGGGGTGATATCAGAAGGGATGACGCCAAAGCCTGGATACTCTATGGAAACGGCAAAGGAGAATTTATAAAAACCGTGCTTTCGGAAGGGATCTGCCATCATGAATCAAAAATTGGGGATCTGGATGGAGACGGAGACCCCGATATTCTTGGTAAACCCTTTTTCCTGAATGGTGCCCCCATAGAGATATGGCTCAACTCCGGTGAAATTGCAGTAAATAAAGCGGATACTTCGAAAAACCACATCCCTCCCCTGTTCCTGTCCAGGAAAATTGACGGACCTGAAGAGAACTGGTATGGACCCTTTTCTGAAGGTTCAACTGTATTTGATGTAGACAACGATGGAGTTCTTGATATAGTGGCCGGTGCTAACTGGTACAAAGGACCGGACTTTGTTAAACAGGCCAATTTCAGGGATATCAAAGTGGAAGGGGAATTTGTGAGTAACGGATGTGATCATCCATACGACATGAATGATGATGGCTGGACCGATGTAATATCCAATGGCTGGTTTGGTGATCAAAATGTTTACTGGTATCAGAATCCCGGTGAATCAGGAGGAAAATGGAAAAAGCATCTTCTCATTGAGTCTATTGGGACCGAATATACTTTTTTTGAAGATATCAACGGTGATGGTGAACCCGACCTTATACCGAATCACTGGGAAAAGACCGACCTCTGCTGGTATGAAAACAAGAATGGCGAATTTACAAAACATATTATAGGTCCGGAAGGTGACAGACACGGCCTCGGGTTTGGTGATTTAAACGGCGATGGTCAAAAAGATGTTGTCACCCTTGATGGCTGGTATGAAGCACCGGAGGACTATACAAATGGGGAGTGGACATGGCATCCCGAACTCAAGATCAATACAAGTCATGGAAGCATGCCAATACTGATCTACGATGTTAATGACGACGGTAAAAACGACATAATTTACGGAGAAGCTCATGCATATGGTTTGTACTGGATTGAGCAAAAAGAGAATGAAACATGGGAAAAACATTCCATAGATGAAAGCTGGTCACAGGTACATTGCCTGAAATTATTTGACATTAATGAAGACGGCGAACTTGACCTCGTTACCGGGAAACGCCTGCGCGGTCATGCAGGCAGCGACCCAGGCGCCGCAGATCCCCTGGGCATTTACTGGTACGATATTGACAGGGAAACACAAACTTTCAAAAAACATGTGATTTCCTACAATGCAAGAATTGGCACAGGGATGCAAATAAATATCGTGAATATGAATACCGATGATACGGATAAAGACATTGTGGTAAGTGGCAAATCTGGTTTATACATACTTGAAAACATGAAATACTTTAATAAGGATAATTATGAAAGTATGAGGTAGGGTTGGATGGTTGAAGGGTTGAAGGGTTGAATCGTTGAATCGTTTAATCGTTTAATCGTTTATGAGTTTATGAGTTTATGAGTTTATAGTTTTAATCATTTAATCGGGAGTTTTCAGAAAAGTGTGTCACTGGCTTTTTGCCTGCCATAGCCCTTCCGCTAACGCTCCATGGCAATGGCAGGCAAAAAGCCAGTGACACACTTTTCTGAATACTCCCGTTTATGGGTTTAAATCCTCTTCCTTCCAGCTTCCAGCTTCGAGCTTCCAGCTTCTTCTTCTTCCTTCCAGCT
>CAZGTU010000195.1:0-5593 GCA_964528675.1 uncultured Bacteroidaceae bacterium | reverse complement strand
AAAAGAAATAAATATAACGTAGTAATTTTCATTTTTTGGCCCGCCAAAAAATATCTCTGTGTCCCAACGTCCTGCATTCCTCGTCTTCCCATTCCCTCTGTGTTCCCAGTGAAAACAACCCTGTGTTCTCAGTGATCCACATTTCCCTTCTGCAATTCAAAAACAACCCAGGTTCACAGTGATTCATATATTCCCGCCTGCTATTCAAAAACTCCTTGTGCGCTTTAACCAGAATAAGGACGGATATGGAATCAAAGAGAATATTGAATCACTGAGTACACGGAGTTGTTTTCACAGGGCACACAGAGGGGATAATGGAACAGCATGGCGTTGGTGCACAGAGCAAAAATGATTTTTAATCATTTTTTGTAATCACAACCAGGCTAATAACCTTAATTTTGAAAGCATTAATCATCTCGCAGCAATTCATTTTTTGGCACGCCAAAAAATATCTCTGTGTTCCAACGTCCTGCATATCTCGTTTTCCCATTCCCTCTGTGTTCTCAGTGAAAACAACCCTGTGTCCTCTGTGATTCATATTTTTCGTCTGCAATTCAAAAATCCCGGTGAAACACTAACCACACAAAGCACGTCGTCAATCTCCTATGTCCTGTGGGTTTTGACCAAAAAACGCTGATAAATGCGCATTTTTCCCATTAAGAAGTGAAGAAAGACTTTCTTAATTTATTTCTAACCAAAATTTAAAATTATGGATATAAATTTGATCACACAGAAAATTATCTCCTGTGCCATAGAGGTGCACATCAACCTGGGTCCGGGATTATTTGAATCTGCTTATGAAAAGTGTTTAAAATATGAATTGGAGAAAGCGGGTTTAAAAGTACAAAGTCAGGTAATTATTCCATTGACATACAAAGAATTAAACCTTAACAGTGGATACAGATTGGATTTACTTGTTGAAGAAAAAGTTATTGTAGAGCTCAAAGCGTGTGAGTTAACAAGCTTTCATACTTCCCAGATGCTAACATACCTGAAACTAACCAACAAGAAAGTTGGTTTATTGATTAATTTCAATGTTGATTTGCTTAAAAATGGAATCCGCCGGTTCGTACTTTAATGCTAATATGTACTTTATTTGAATAAGGAGGAATACTTAAATCAGAGTATGCACAATGGGGATTTCACAAAGAATAGTTAAATCAATCGGAATTTTTTGAATCACGGAGTATACACAGAGTGGTTTTCACTGGGCACACAGAGAAATGATCCAATAGCATGGCGTTGGTGCACAGAGCATATATGATTTTTAATCATTTTTTTGTATTAGTTTGTGAAATTTGTACTAATTTTAGTTTATTTGAAAAATCGCTGTGAGCACAATGAAATACAAAATTATCGCCTTATTATCGTTGACATTAGCCACCAATCTTTACTCTCAAAATTCTACCCATACATTAATCGGCGAAACCCTCGACCCTCAAGCAACCGCAAATCATAATCAAAGAAAGATTGTCCGTGATACCGGCGATAATATTTTTGTTGTGTATACCGACATAATGGAAAACGAAAGTGTGATAAAAGGAGTGAAATATGAATCCTCATCAGGATTATGGAATAATGGCACTGTTCTTTTTCCAGGAAAGAATGCTACCCTGGCTGTCGGAGAAGATGCAGTGATCCATCTGAACTATGAATCCAATGATTCAATTACCAGGATTATGCATTCTTCATCAGATGATTTCATCAACTGGTCAACTCCCTTATGCCTGAGCGACACAATGCTTAAAAGCACTTTACCGGTCAGTGATATTGACTCATCCGGTAGACTGAATGTGTTGTGGATTGAAAAAAATGGTGTATCCAGGCAATCACTGGTTTATGCAGGCTTAGTGAATGAGCAGATTTCTCAAAGAAGTGTTGTTGCTACCAAAAGCGAAATAAATGATATTGCCATTGCAAATCACCTCCAGTATGGAAACGATGAACTGTTTTTTGGTATTCAGTATAATGCTGATTCTGTATTATTTTTAAGATCCAAAGACGATAGATTCAGTTATGATACGATTTGCCAGGCAGTTGGAAATCAACCCTGTATTACTTATAATTCAAGTATAAATGTTTTTTATCCGGAAGAAAATGAGGCTAAATTTCTTTATACAGATAAATCAGGAACACTCAAGGAAATACAGTATAATCCAAAATGGAATGTCTGTAGCGAGCCTGAAACACTTAATACAGATGTTGACTATATATGTATTGACGACCTGGCACCTCCAATAGGTTACAGTTATCTCTTCATGAAAAAGGGAAACTTATATCACGGATTTTCTTATGGTCTAAGTTATTGGGGCTGGAGCGGAACTCTCGATACGATCAGCACAGGTCCGTTTAATCCATCAATTGCTTATAAATCCTTCAATTTTCATCAAACCGATTACATATGGATGGAAGATGCAGGTACAAAATACAATATTTACCATAAGAGGGATCCCAAACATATTTGGCTGGGAATAAATGACCTGAAAAAGGAAAAAGGATTTTCTATAACTGGTTATCCAAATCCTTTTTCAGAAAAAATGACAATCAAGGTAACTACAGACGACCCGGCATCCATACCCCGGGTAAAGATTTATAACTCCACATCCCGGTTGATAAATATTTTACAGGCTGATAAATTCCAATCCGGAAGTTTCGAATACAGCTGGCACGGGTTAAATTCAAACGGGAATGTAGTGGAATCCGGGATTTATATCATTGCCTGCACAGTGGAAAACAGGACAACTACCAGGAGAGTAGTGTTTGTAGGAAAGTGACAAATTTTTTATGTAATGGATGAACTCAGGAATTATCTAAAACATCTTGTCGCTTTCAGTGAAACTGAACTGGATGAGTCGCTGAGCTATTTCAAAAAAGTGGAAATTGCCAGAGACCAATTCTATGTAAAAGAAGATGAGATCTGTAAAAGGGCAGCCTTCATCAAAAAAGGTCTTTTTAAACTTTTTTACACGCTCGATGGTGTCGAACGTATAATGCTGTTTTTCCAGGAATACCAGTTTGTAACGGATTATTACAGTTTCCTTACACAAACTCCCAGCAAGCGGCCTGTACAAGCTGTTGAGGATTCTGTCATTTACAATATATCACACGCCGACTTTCAAAACTTAATTGATTCATCCGCTAAATGGGAACGAATTGGCAGAATACTCGCAGAAAGAGCCTATATTTATTCAGTTCAGAGAGCCAACCGGATTATTCATGACGATCCTGATACACGGTTTATTACTTTTCTAAAAGAATATCCTTCTCTTATACAAAGAGTACCTCAATATTTGATTGCCTCCTATCTGAACATGACACCGGAAACCTATAGCCGCGTCAAAAAACGAATAAATTTAAAGGATATAGAAAATATATCTTCCATTCATGATCCCATGAAACGAAATTTTATTTAGGATCTCCCCTTCTTGATTCAAATCAATGAAAAGATCTTTTCCCGGTTTTAGTTTTGTCTTTATAAACCAAATGCTAAAATAACGATGTACAAAGATCAATTGATATGGAAAGAAAGAGAAGCTCTTTTACCTGAAGAGTATAGAATTAAACCGGAAAATCAACCGGTGGAATTTTTTATCCAATGGAAAAACTGGAAAATTCACCTCGATCAATATAAAAACCCCAATGCCAGGGCGAGGATCATTCTCCTGCATGGTGTCGGAGGCAATGGAAGGGTATTGTCATTCATTGCGGTTCCTTTGCACCGGGCTGGATTTGAATTAATAGTCCCTGATCTTCCGGGTTATGGTTATAGTGATGGTAATAAGAAAAAGGTCAGTTACACCAATTGGATTGATCTTGCCA
This sequence comes from uncultured Bacteroidaceae bacterium, assembly GCA_964528675.1. GTDB lineage: Bacteria > Bacteroidota > Bacteroidia > Bacteroidales > CAYRTD01. Next base: position 1,774 of record CAZGTU010000195.1, on the reverse strand, counting down.
CACACCTTATTGACCGGGAAAAATCAAAAGATGACCGGCCCTTATTTGTTTTTGGTTTAAGCGCCGGAGGTATGCTGGCTTATCATGCTGCAGCTATGAACCCTAAGGTAAATGGGATCATTGCAACCAATTTGCTTGATCAAAGAAACAGAAAAGTCCGGGATTATTCCTCACTAAATAAAGTTCTCAGTCGTATTGGGATTCCTATGCTCAAGTTTCTCTCCAAAATAGATGGCAATATAATGTTGCCCATGAAAGCCGTGGCAAACATGAAGGCCATCGTAAATAACAGCAAGATGCTTAAAATCCTTCTTTCTGATAAAACGGCTTCAGGCACCAGGGTCCCCATAAATTTTATTATCAGCCTCCTTAACACTGATCCGGAAATTGAACCAGAAAACTTCAAAATTCCGGTATTACTGGTACATCCGGAATTTGACGATTGGACACCAGTATGGATCAGCAAGCTCTTTTTTGATAGAATTATGGGAGAGAAAGAACTCAAAATACTGGATAAGGCCGGACATTTTCCCATTGAAAAACCCGGTATTGATCAATTGCCGGTATATGTGGAGGAGTTTGTTGACAGGGTTTTGATCATAGACCATAGTTAGAGACCTGCCCGGAACAGGTCGTGAGAGTTCCGATGAACGTCGGAACGTTAGAGTCCACGCCTGCGGCATGGCCGTTAGAGCTTCGCGAGGCAAATGACTTATTTTTTTACATTGACGGGAATTAATAAATTTCTTGAAACATCTGAAACCACTAAAAAAGAAGCGATAAATCGCGTCTCTACAGTATCAACAATAAATTTTGTATCCCAAATCTCTGAAACTGCCTCAATCCAAACTCAAATTTTGGGCCGATCCTTCCATCCTCCATGGTCTCTATAGTCTATCTCTCCTCCTCCATTCCCCGCCTCAACTCCCCCACAAACCTCACCATTGGCGCACCGTCAATCACATCATGATCCATAAGTATAGTCATATTCAGGATCTCACGAATTTTTATTTCATCCTTTACAACCACAGGCTTTTTTATTACAGAGCCTATTCCAAAGGAGACAGGATGAATGGAACGGTGGATAAACCAACCGTTAATTTTGCCGGTCATGCCAAGGGAGGTGATGACCACATTTCCCATTTTCTTATAGGCAAACCGGGGATGGTTGAGTATATAATGCCATGTCCACCGGCGTGCAAACCCCGGTAGTTTGTAATACAGGTTTTCCAGTTGTGTGGCCCTCTTCCTGAGCACAACATCTTCCTTCGTCATCACCTGGCTTTTGGCTGCTTCGATCTCATGAGTTATTTCTTCGGCCGACTTTTCGTTGCATTTTTCAATCACCATTGGAATGGGCACTTTCTCTTCACCCAGATCCTTTTCTACAAGCATTGAAATATTAATATCCGTAAATCTGATCAACTTTCGCTTATTAATTTTAAAGGCTGCTGCATCCGGATGTTTTTTAAGACTATCACTGATCACCTTGATAAGCCAGGCATTAAAAGAAAGCTTCACCCCTCCCCTTCTCTTTTCCCTGATTTGTTTTCGGCTTTCTGTCACATCGAACTCGAGCAGTGCAGTTACGTGATGTTTTTTAAGGCCAACTGAATAAACATCAAAAGAAGGGATGCGGGATGAGGGAATATTAAGGTATTGATAGTTCCTGGATCGGTCTTTGGTCATTTTAATAAGGAATAATTAAATTTTCAGCTAATTTAGCCTGAATTATTCATAAAAAAAGGGAGTTTGTTCCCTAAAAATAGCTGAA
>CAZGTU010000194.1:0-5770 GCA_964528675.1 uncultured Bacteroidaceae bacterium | reverse complement strand
TCCCATCATACAGAAGGACAGGATGTTACGTCCCCCAAACTGCAAGTTGGGTTATGATACTTCAAATAAATTTTCAGAATTTTAGGTTTATGAATTAATCAGGTTAAAATATGAGACGCAATTATTTATTTTTACTACCCCTCTTCTGCATGCTCAATACTTTCCATTTAGTGAAAGGCCAAAATAGTAAGCAATCCGTTTTAATAGCGGAAGATATTGCCATTTTTTATCCTGAAAATTTTATCCATGAATCCCATTTGCCTTCATTTGCCTTGGTTCAGGAACCTTTAGAAAAAGGTGCTGTCCCGGCTTCATGGAAGACTTATGTGCAATTTGACACTGCCTTTGGCAAAAGTATTGCATACATTGGTGTAGATGATAACACAGATTTATATGGTACAGGTGAAGTCACCGGCCCATTGGTCAGAAACGGCACTACCCGCAAACTCTGGAACACGGATAATGTAGTTTATTATCACCGGGACAATGGGTTAAGGCTCTATCAGTCGCACCCCTGGGTTTTGGGCGTTCGGGAAGACGGCTCATCATTCGGGATATTGGCAGACAATACCTGGAAACAGGAAATATCTTTGGGTGAGGGGATTATGTTCTCATCAGAAGCACCTCCCTTCCGGGTGATTGTCATAGAAAAAGAAACACCGCAGGAGGTTTTGCAAGCACTTGCCTGGCTGACCGGCAACATGCAGTTGCCCCCCTTATGGAGCCTCGGGTATCAACAATGCAGGTGGTCTTATTACCCTGACTCACGGGTAAAAGAAATTGCTGACACGTTCCGTATCAAAAAAATTCCATGTGATGTTATATGGGTCGATATTCATTACATGGACCAATATAAAGTGTTCACTTTTTCTCCCGAGCTCTTCCCTAACCCTAAAGAAACAAACAAATACATGCACAAAAAAGGTTTTAAATCAGTTTGGATGATTAACCCTGGGGTGAAAAGAGAAGAAGGATATTCAATATACGATTCTGGCCAACAAAAAGATGTATGGGTAAAAAACAACAACGGGGAACCTTATATTGGTAAGGTATGGCCCGGCGAATGCATGTTTCCTGATTTCACCCAAACAAAAACCCGGACATGGTGGGCATCCTTGTATAAAGATTTTATGGCACAAGGCATTGACGGGGTGTGGAATGACATGAACGAACCTTCAGTTTTTGATGGTCCTGACGGCAGCATGCCCGAAGACAATATCCATTTAGGGAACGATACCATTCCAAAAGATAGCCACCTGAGATATCATAATGTCTACGGCATGATGATGGTAAATGCTTCGAGACAAGGGATAGAACAGGCAAACCCGGACAAACGCCCATTTTTGTTGACCCGTTCAAACTTTTTAGGCGGACATCGATATGCGGCTACCTGGACAGGGGACAATGCCGCTACCTGGACGTACCTGAAAATGTCGATCCCCATGAGCATAAACCTGGGATTGTCAGGCCAGCCTTTCAGCGGGCCTGATATCGGTGGATTCGGAGGTAATGCCACCCCCGAACTTTTTGGCCACTGGATGGCATTGGGTGCATTTTACCCGTTTTCGCGGGCCCATAGCATGAAAGGAACCAAAAACCAGGAACCCTGGTCTTTTGGGGAAGAAATTGAAGTGGTGTCACGGGTTGCCATGCAAAGGCGATACCGGCTGCTGCCATATTTCTATACTTTATTTTATGAGTCTTCTGTGAACGGCATGCCTGTGATGCGTCCTGCATTTTTTGCTGATATTGAAGATAAAAATCTAAGACGGGAAGAGGAATCCTTTTTGCTTGGAAATGACTTATACATCATCCCTAAATGGGCCGAAGAACCCAGGATTCCCGAAGGAAACTGGCAAACTATTTCTCTCGTTGGCGAAGACAGTAAAAATGACACATACCAACCCGATATTAAATTAAGAGAAGGGGCGATCCTGCCACTTGGCAACATTATACAAAATACAACGGAATATTCACTTGACACGTTATCGCTTTATGTATCACTCAATGAAGAAGGAGTTGCCTATGGTAAAGTTTATCATGATGCAGGAGACGGGTATGCATATCAAAAAGGAGAATATTCCCTGGCTACATTCAAAGCTGAAAAAAAGGGTAATCAGATAGTGATAAAAAAAAATGAAGATGAAGGGAATATCTCATTAACCCCTCAACTCATCAAAGTATACCTGATAGAAGGTCAACAAATTTTAACAGGTGAGGGTACCGGTTCTAAACCAATTGTAATTAAGGTGAATGAATAATTTACGATCAGTCATATAAAAATCTTCCGGAAAATATGAAAATGATAATCAAAAGAACAACAATCTTACTTTGGGCTTGTGTTCTTTCCCTCATACAAGTACAAAGCCAAAACCTGACGATTATATCCGAAATGGTGTTATGACTGGTATTCCGGGGATTATTATAAAAACGGGGAAAACCATAACACCAAAGGTTTGGCAAGTGGCTGGCTTAGGGTAATAAGGAGCGGGGCATGGAAGGCACACCAGATGCACGCCCGTGTTAGTAACCGTGAAAAAGAAGGAGCCGATAACGCCAATAGTTTTACCGGTTTTAGAATTGTTAGAAACAAATAAAATCAATTCCATGAAATTCAAAAATCTTTTAGCAATAATTGCAATATTTTATCTTTCTTCAGTTTGTATAGGAAGGGCCTGGAGGCGGATATTTCCGAAACAGATAACCTAAAAGATGAGCATCCTGAAATTGTTCAGGAACTCTCAAAATTGGCCGAAGAGTATAACAAGGAATTAATGCAAAACAGACGCTCAGTAATTTGGATTACAGATAGCACCGTGAACAAATAAAACTCTGAGTTTAAATACTACTTCATTTGTACAGGCTCCCCTCTGAAGATACTGCAAAATTAATCTTTGGAGAGATCCCTTTCAAGAGGATATCACCGGTGAATCTATCACTGGAAAGATAATGGTTATTTGGTAATTAGAAAAATTTAAATTAAAAGACAACAGGATTCAATGGTGAATTCACCACTTCACCAACTTCTGTCCCTGGACACCACATTTTCCTGTCCAATTCTTCATTTTCATTGGCAGGTTGTTTTATATACCGTCTAATCCATTGTTTTGTTCCATATCAAATACAATTTATTAATGCCTTAAAGTTTTTCACGGGAACATAGGATGGGATGCTATTTCCAGAACCTAACAAATAACTGTATTTCCCATCGGTTTTTTCAACCAAACCACGGGCTCTTTTTTTGATCTCTTCTTCCGAAGAGTTCACCATAAAGTCCATGTCTATCCCACCCGCTAGCGTTATCCTTTCGCCCCAACAATCTATTGCATCTTCAATAGGGGTAATATTATCTTCAAATGAATGTTTCCCCATATATCCAATATCGTCAATAATAACATCCATGATTTCTGATAACCGTCCACAGGAATGCAAAATAGTTGGTTTATTGTTTTCATGAACAGCCTTAACAATTTTTCTGTGCCAGGGAAAAACATACTCCTCCATCATATCGGGCGAAAACAAGGTTTGTGTTTTAAACCCCCAATCATCATTGACCACCATTACCCCAACTGACGGAAATGAAGAGACAATTTTAAAATAAGTAAGTAACCGCTCCCCAACATGATCAAAAATTTCTTTGGTAAGGTCTGGTTCCATCATATAAATAAAGCATAGCTTTTCAAACCCTACCAAATGTATGACATTTTCCAAAACTCCACCATCAGAACAAGACAGTATCTTCATATCATCCGGTAAATGCCTTTCCATTTTCTCATACACTTCGTAATTCCCTTTTTCAGGATCTGGCCAGGAATATGCTTCGAAGGATTTTCTATCGTGTATTAAACGTTCCCCAAATTGTGATCGAGATGATTTTTCGTGAATTTCCCCTTTTGGAAAAGTCAACCCATCGATGTGCCATCCAGCAATTGTAGTAAAGGAATACCCCATGTTTCGCCAGGCGTCAATCAGCATGGAATAATAATTATTGGTTTTAGGTTCTGCATCCTTGTGCTTTGTCGCAAATTCTCGACACACCTCGTCACAAATTGAAAACTCAAAAAGCGCCGTTCCGTTTTTTTCCTTATTTTTCAAAATATTTAAAAAACTTTCAAAATCTTTCTTTATTTCCATCGCTTTATTTTTTTTATAAAAATAAAGCAGTTTAAGGAGTTGGATAATCAAAATATTGACCTGTTTTTTAATTATATTTGCTCAAATGAAATATGCGTATATATCATGAATATAAATGGAGTTATACCAAACGGAAATTAAATTACAAAAAAATACGTTCTACCATAAATTTAAGGGTAACTTGCAATATGTGTATATAGTTGAAATATAGTTTAATGCCTGCCGGCAGGCAGGCAGGCAGGTAGTTTATTGCATAACATAAGCTAATATTATGAAAGCCATATACGAAGAAGTATTTGATATAAAGAACAGAAGCATTATGGCAGATTTGTATTCCGTATTGAAATTTGATGCAGGTTATCATTACCATCCTGAATATGAAATAACGTATATTTTGGAAAGTGACGGAAAAAGGGTTGTAGGAAACCATGTTGCACCTTTCAAAAAAGGGGATTTTGTTTTTATCGGCCCTTCCATTCCCCATGCCTGGATTAATACAGAGGACTATTATAAGCAATCCAAACGGGCTTCGGCAATGGTTATTCAATTTAGGAGCGAACTTTTCCCAGTAGGCTTAAAAAAAACATTGGAACTTAGTCATATATACCAGCTTTTAAGCGCTTCCAAAAAAGGAATTCATTTTCAAAATCCATCGGCCAACATTATTGGCAAATTGCATGAAATTTGTAAAACAAACGTAACCAATAAATACAATATATTGCTTCAACTATTGACAGAGATGTCATATTCAAAGAATTATAAATACTTAAACTATCAATCCGACATTGCTAGTGGGACGAACATTGATAAAAGGTACGAAAAAATGCTTAGTTATATTTTCAATAATTATAACCAATATATTGTTCTACAAACTGTTGCTGATTTTGTTGGCATGAATAAAAGTTCACTTTGCAGATACCTTAAAAAACAGTACAATACCGGATTTACTGATCTGCTAAACAAAGTAAGGATAGAAAACGCCAGTTTACTATTAAGGGAAACCAACCTTGAAATTTCTGCCGTTGCCTACGATTGTGGCTTTAGTAGCCTGACTTATTTCTGTACGGTATTCAAATCATTCAAAAATTGTTCACCAGGTGAATATAGGCGGAGTATAGCCGGTTATACTGAAACCACAAACCTTTAAGAAACAAAATCTTAGTAAGTCGATACAAAATACACATTAGTAGCCGTTACGACTGACAGGAAACTACATTATCGCAACGAAATTGGCATAAAGGATGAGGTGAATTACGATGTTCAGATATCCTTCCTGCCCAAAAGTCAATTATCAAAAGAAAATGGATGTAAAAGAAGAAAACCGTAAAGCTAAAATTAAAGCATACAGCAAGCAAAAATCAGGGATAATTGAAGATATTGGCAATAATATGGTAAAGATTAAAGAAAACAGCTTCAGGATGGGGAGTTCTGACGGAGAAGATGACGAAAAGCCCCTTCGGGAAGTATTTCTGGATGATTGGTTTGGCTGCCTTAGCGGGAAAAAAAATTTGATCGCGAAAATAAATTAGTAATAAGGTTAAAACATTCCTATTGGCATGTATTTTTTTCACCCAGCTAACAAAAATCAACTGCTTTATCTGTACTACGTTTTGTTAAAAAGTCAGGATCAGGGTCG
>CAZGTU010000193.1:0-5868 GCA_964528675.1 uncultured Bacteroidaceae bacterium | reverse complement strand
AATTGATTTTTGAACCGGTTGCCAGTATGAGGTGATCAAAGGCCAGTTTTCCTGCTGTAGTCTGAATGGTTTTACTTTCGATCTCAACCTTTTCCACCTTCACCATACGAAAATAGATATTTCTTTTCCTGTTCAATATTTTTCTCAGCGGTCCCGCTACAGAATCCGGTTCCAGTCCTGCTGTGGCTACCTGGTAAAGCAAAGGTTGGAAGGTGTGATAGTTATACCTGTCCAACAGAACGACCTGAAAATATTTTTCATCCAGTTTTTTCAAAAAATTTAATCCGCCAAACCCTCCTCCAATGATTACTATTCTCGGTTTTTGGGATTCAGGAATGCCAAGATTATTTTTTTTCTTCTCAATCATAAAATTCTTTTCTTTTTTGACACCACCCTAGCTTATCTTCTTCAAATCCTTTTCTGTAAATCCATCCGGATTTTCATTGGTAACATCCCGTGAATTATAATAATACAACTGACCACTGGTGCTGAAGATCATCTCGAAACATTTACCGGCGGCGGTCCCTTCTTCCGGACCTACATGGAACAGGAAAAGGGTATTTTCAGCTTCGGCTTTGAGCTTTTCACGCATTTCATCGGTAGATACGAGCTCGAAGTAATAGTCATATACATTGCGAATTTCCCCTTCTGTATCCACTTCCGGGGCCATCATATCCTTGTTGAGCAACAGTACTTTATCCTTGAATTTTTTACCTCTGTTATAATATTTGAGTCCACAGAGCTTGATCCAGAACCTTTTATCATCCAGCACTCTTACCTGTATTTGCATAAATTGCACAATGGCAGGGATGGCGTAGCCAAAATCGGCTCCCTCATCACCGGCATAGGATACGGGTATGCTGGCAAATTCAGGCATATTATTGATGTTGTCCGATGGATCGGCAAGTACCAGGGAAATGAAATTATAGCCTATCCCTTTGGGATCTTTTTCATATTCACCCCGGGTAAACATGATAAAAGAATACCTGGTATTATGCCTGCGATTCTCAAATTCATCCTGATCGATGAATTCATAGTCTGTGAGCGTCCAGTATTCCTCCATGGCATTTTTAACGGGAATGGAATAAGCCATCCAGTCCTCTTCAATCACCACACAGGTGGTTGAATTACGGAAGAGCCCGATTTCCATTTTGTTTGCGAGTGGAGGTTGAGCACTTGCAGAAAAGGTGATTAGAGATAAAAGAATGATCAATAATGGTTTTTCAAAATATTCAGGGAAGAAACCAATCCTTCTGTGAAGATGCCTGTGTTTTGATTTCATGGTATTATGTGTTTGATTTCGCAAACTGCTTATAACAGGCTAACATTTGAATAAGAAAAGTGTTAGTGAAAAATAATATGGAATTATTAGCCGAAAAAGTCAGTAAAATCTAAAACCCTTTTGTTATCAATCTCGTATGTAACTAAGAACAAGCCACAACTACAAATCTAGGCGAATTCATTTTAAAACAAGCTCAAATTTTTAGTCTCTACAGTAAGTAACAATTTATTCATATAGAAATGCTATTTATTATCGATTCATTTTTTAAGCATTCAATGTAAAAAATCAATATTCAAAGCTAAAACTGTTTATTATGATGCGAAAAACAATTCTCTTCAGTCTTATCGTTTTCTTGCCGCTTATTGCATACGCTCAAAAACCTCCTTTCAAATTTGGTAAAATTGACAAATAAGATCTTGAAATGACTGTTTATGAAAAAGATACAACGGCCGCTGCTGTTGTATTATGTGAATATGGTTATTTCAATTCAAATTCTCTTCGTTTTACAAGGTGGTTAAGAGTTAAAATATTGAAGAAAGACGGTCTTTCCTGGGGTAACCGTGTTTTTAATACAGGCAACCGGGCTGCCATAAAAGGGTATACATATAATCTTATAAAAGGAAAAGTTGAGCGTGAAAAGCTCAAAAATAAATCAGTTTACAAGGTCCAGGTTTCCGACATGTATTTTAATACCAGGGTAGCCTTGCCAAATGTAAAAATAGGCTCAGTCATTGATATTCGTTTTTCGCATACAGGTTTACCTTCAGCATGGCATTTTCAGTATAAAGTCCCTGTAAAACACAGCGAACTGTGAATTGATGCAGGAGATAAAATCGGTTTTCAGAAAAACTTTTTTGGTTTTGAAGATCTTGATATTAATGAACGGGGAAGATGGGTGGCAAAGGATGTTCCTGCTTTTGTGGAAGAACCTTTTATGAATTCCATCTCAAACTATATAACTAAATTTGAGTTTGATATAAGGTATATTGTAATTGATGGTATTGAAAGACCTATAAGCAGTACATGGGAAGTTATGTGTGACAATCTTCTGGACGTTAATACGCTTGGTGGTGTTTTGAGGATGGATGGTTATATGAGCAGGATTGCGAAAGACATCGAATTGACTGCAAATACAGAATCTGAGAAAATAAAAGCTGCCTATGATGAAGTCAAAAAAATCAGGTGGAATGGGAATCATAGTCTATATGCCGACCAGCTTAATATCAAATTCGTACACAAGGAAAAAATAGGAAATTCTGCGGAGATAAATATTGCTCTTATTCAGCTGCTAAGAAATATGGGTTTAGAAGCATATCCTGTAGCCTTAAGTACAAGAGAAAATGGAATTCTTTCTCCTGCTTCACCCAGCTATCAAAAATTAAACCATTTAGTTGCCTATGTTAAAGGTGAAAATAAAAATTATTTACTGGATGCCACTGAGGATTATATGCCTTATGACCTTTTACCTGTAAAAGATCTCAATTGGAAAGGAAGATTATTGAACAGGGAAAACCTTTGCTGGATAGATCTTGCACCTGAGAAAAAGGCAAAAACTCAGACATTCATGAAACTTAAGATTGGGGATGATCTCAGCGTGGAAGGTGAGGTAAATTACAGGCATTATGATTATGCTGCTTCTAATTTCAGAAAGAAGTACCATGAATTTAATAGTGAGGAAGAATTTATAAGGAATATAACTGAAAACAGGGAAGGTTTAAAAATTCGTTCCTGCAGCTTTGATAACCTTGAGGAACTTAATAAGCCTGTTAGTGAGAATTATGATGTTGAGATAAACAATAAGCTACTGGATACAGGAGATGAATGCCTCTTATATCCTTTCTTTTTTGAGCAGATAGAAATAAATCCGTTCAAAGTTGAGAAAAGACAATACCCTGTGGATTTTGCTTATCAAAGGGAGAATATGATGATAGTCCAGCTGACAATTCCGGAGGGATATGAAATCTCTGAAATACCTGAACCTGTTCAGATGCAAATGGAGGAATCTGCCTGTCAACTGGTCTATCAGATAGGGAAAAATCAAAATATGATTACCCTTAGTTATCAAATGAATATCAATAAAGAATTATTCCTGCCAGAAGAATATCCGGATCTTCGCGAATTTTACAATCAGATAATCAAGATACAGTCTCAACCTATTGTGCTTAAAAAAATATAATCATGAGAACATTTTTTCTGTTGATGTTTGTTTTTCCATCTCTCATTTTTGCAAAAGACAGGAATTATAATGTGGAAGGGATTCCTGCCAATCTGACCCGGAATGCCAGCACGGTAATACGATATAAAGGCATCAATTTTGAAATAAAAAACGAAAAGAAAGCCACGAAGCATGTAGAATATGCCATCACCATACTTAACAAAAATGGCATAGATAAGGCCTATTTTGTGCAAGTATATAATGAGTTTTCAAATATTAGATCCATCAAAGCAACAGTTTATGATGAAAAAGGAAACAAGGTCAAGCGGCTTCGCAAGACTGATATTGGGGATTACAGTGCTATTTCAGGTTATTCTCTATATGAGGACAGCCGGGTTAAATACCTTGATCCGGAATATCGTATTTTTCCTTTCACTGTAGAATATTCTTTTGAGGTAGAATATAACGGACTGTTGAATTTTCCTCATTGGCGACCTTTTCAGGGAATAAATACGGGAGTTGAATTGTCTGAATTCCAGGTTTCCTGTCCGGTTGAATATAATTTTCGTTATTATGAAGAAAACATTGATAAAAGTGTAAAAATAAAAGAGGAAAAAGAAAAAAGAATTTTCTACTGGAGCATAGAAAATTTTCAACCTGTACTTAAGGAAGACTTTTACTCTTCTGATTATGACTGTCTTCCCCAGGTTTATACTGCACCTTCCGATTTTTCTATTGATGGATATAAAGGAAAAATGGAAAGCTGGAAAGCACTGGGTTTATGGGTGAATGATTTGTTGAAAGGAAAATCTGAACTTGATGATCAAACTCAGGAACATATAAAAGAACTGGTTTCCGGGGCGAAAAGCGAAAAAGAGAAGGTAAGGATCCTCTACAGGTACCTTCAGGAAACGACACGTTATGTAAGCATACAGGCAGGCATTGGAGGTTGGCAGCCTTTTGAAGCACAGGTGGTGCAGGATTATTCGTATGGTGATTGTAAGGCACTTACTAATTATATGCGATCTATACTAAAAGTTGTGGGAATCGAGTCTTATTATACACTTGTAAAAGCAGGACGAAATAAACCGGGAATTATCCGGGAGTTCCCGTCAAATCAGTTCAATCATGCAATTCTTTTTGTTCCACTGTTGGATGATAGTATCTGGCTTGAATGTACCAATCAAAAGATCCCTTTTAATTACCTGGGAACATTTACCGATGACAGGGATGTTCTGGTGATTACGAAGGATGGAGGGAAAATTTTGCATACTCCTGAATATGCTGAAGCGGAAAATGTAAGAACATTGAATGCGGTTCATGAGTTAAGGGGTAGGGATGTAAAAAGTGAAATAAGGATAGAGTGCAGAGGATTATTCTATGAGCAAATGCTTCCCATACAAAATCTGGAAAATCAGAAGAGAATCCGGTTATTGAGTAATAAACTGGAAATTCCATCTTTCGAAATATTGAACTATCGTAAGATGGCTGAGAGAATAGGAGAACCTGTTTTTAATGTAAATATCGAACTGGAGATCCCCGGATATTCCACTTTACTTGGCAACAGACTGGTAGTGCCCCTTCATCCTCTGGGTAAGACCCTTAAAGTACCTGCTATGATAAAAAAACGCAGGTCAGATATTTATGTTAACAGGTCTTATCGTACTATTGACACTATACTGTATAAGATACCGGATGAATACAATATTTCTAAATTACCGGAGAAGCTGGATATACAGTCTAAATTCGGGAAATTTAACCTGGAGTTCATAATGGGAGATGAAGGACTTTTTTTTATTCGCAAATTGCATATTTCTAAGGGCGTTTATCCACCTGACAATTATGATGAATTCATAACTTTCCTGGAGGAACTTCGAAATAGTAGTGAAATGAAATTTATCCTGGAGAAAAAACAAATATAAACAGGGAAATCACCTATGCTTTTGGTATATATATTTTCCTTCTTTGCGGAGGATATCATGGCTATCCTGAGGAGTTTCATGACTTCCCACAATGAAATAACCACCGGGCTTTAGTTTTGTCATCATGCGATTGAAGGTTTCGTGCTGCAGATCCTCCCGGAAATATGTGAACACAAGATTGCGGCAAAGGATGAGATCAAATTCACCATGGGGAAGGTCATAGCGGATGTCCTGTTTCAGGAATTTTACATTCTGTTTGAATTCATCTTTGAGGCGAAACTCATTTTCCTTTTTCTCAAATGCTTGTTTTTTCCATTCGGAAGGCAGTTCCTTCATGGCTCCACCGGGGTAAACGGCATTCTCTGCTCTTTGTATCATATGTTCATTGCGATCGGTAGCGGTGATATTGAGAGGAATTTCTTTTTCGAGATCGGGTAGTACAGCAATAAGGGTTTAAGGGTTTATAGTTTATGGGTTTATAGGTTTAATCGTTTAATCGTTTAATCGTT
>CAZGTU010000192.1:0-5908 GCA_964528675.1 uncultured Bacteroidaceae bacterium | reverse complement strand
GTTGTGGGGGGGTTAAGTATATCGAGTGTATTCGCTTTAGAAGGATCCATTTTTTTCCTGGTTCAATTTTTCCTTCAAAGTTAGGGTCCTTGCAAAAGCAAGAACGTTAGAGTCCCCTGTTGTATGGGGACGTTAGGGCCCCGATAAATCGGGGCGTTAGAGCTTCGCGGCGCGACTATTTAGTTAGTGTTTTTTTTGTTAGTAATTTCTTCTTGCATTCCTCTGTCAATGTCATTAATCGTAAAAGTCGTGAGAACCGTCAGAGTTTTAAGTGCTATGCAATGCGATTATTTGGCTTATTGCTGATTAGTTATTTTTTCTGCTTGTTCTCAGTTTAATCTCTTTGTTTGATTAGCTTTGGTGTTTTATGCATTAAGGTACAGTTGATAAACCCGAAGGGTTGAGAGAGAGGTCTCTCCCTTCGGTCGAGATGACAAAGCTTTGCGTTTTTGGGGAGAGACCTCTGCTGGATTTCGAAGAAATACAGCGTAGTCAAATCAAATTGATCAGCCCCATAATTTTAAAATATCTCTACACAGCTCGTTCTGCCCCAGGCACGCTCCCGCCCTGTCAGTCCCATAATTGAAACCAACAAAGGCATCTTTGATATCAATTCGTTCTCTTATCCACGGGTTTTCTTGTAAAATTATTCAGGGATTTTAGGGCCTGTAGATAAGAAGAGAAACAACTTCACTTAAATATTTTCGACAAAAAAAATGCTGAAATCATCAGCATTAGCCTTTTACAATTATTTAACAAATTTCACATTTTAATCTAAAAAACATGAGAAATTTAAATTAAATATGAGTTCTTTTTGACAAAGAATAAGTTTACAGGGGGGAAAGTCGTAAACCATAAGATAAAAAAATAGACAAAACATCTTATAGGTTGAATTAAATTAATATATCATAATATCTTGATTTTTTGTTGTTTAATAATTTAAAACTAATTGGCTTAAAACAGTGAAAGAAAGGACTATATATTTCTTATTTTTTTCCCGGTGCTTGTAACATCTATTTTAGAGCTTAACTCTATTTTCTCAGGCACCTTATATGAAACCAGATGCCGGGAGCAGTATTCTTTTACAATTTTTTCATCAAGCTTAGAATTTTTATCAATCACAAGCTTTACTGCTAAAGCTTCACCCTGAACCATATCATTTACACCAAAAACAGTACAATCGATTACATCGGGTAATTTCAATATAATATCTTCAATTTCCTTTGGACTTATGCGATTGCCCCGTACTTTTATCATTTCTTTTGACCTTCCTGTTAAAAAAATGTATCCCTCCTCATCTTTGTATCCAAGATCACCGGTGTAAAGCCAGGAATTTCTGATAGTTTTTGAAGTTTCTTCGGCATCTTTATAATAAGCTTTCATAATATTATCCCCCCGTGCTATTAATTCCCCTTCTTCATTTTCTTTGACCTCAACATCCTTTCGGTCTACAATTTTCGTTTCAACACCCGGAATTGCCTTTCCGATAGATCCTTTTTTTTCCGGGTATTTATCCGGAGGTAAAAATGTTAATCTTGCCGTTGCCTCTGTTTGACCATACATTACATAAAATGAAACAAGGGGAAAACTATTCCGAAATTCATCAATAAAAACCGAGGGAAGGTGGCCTCCTGCCTGTGTTACATATCTGAGGGAAGGAAACTCCATTTCCTTAAAAGTTTTGGTCTTACGGAGTAATAATTGAAAATGACTGGGGACCCCGGCAAAACTTGTACAGCGATAATCCGATAAATCCTTAATCACTTTTCCAAGGAAAAAAAATGAATTATTAAATACTATAGAAGCTCCTTTACGAATGTGTGTATGTAGCAATGATAACCCGTAACAATAATAAAAAGGTAGAACAATCAGAATAATATCATCAGATTGAATAGGAAGGTAGTTTATGATTGATTCCGTATTGGCGATAAGATTCCTGTGACTTATCATTACACCTTTAGGTTTTCCTGTAGATCCGGAAGTATAGATGATCTCAGCAGGGTCATTTTCCCGGATTCCTGGGTTTATATCCGGCAGGGATTGATATTTCTCATAGCTAAGATCATTATTTGTGAAAATCTGTAAGGATCCTTCAAGCTTAAATTTTCCTTTAACTGAATCATCCATGAAAATTATTTGCGATCCCGTCTGGTCAATTATATATTCCAGATTTTCTTTTTCAATTGAAGGATTCAAAGGAACACAAATATTTCCTGAACGAATTATAGCGAAATATACAATCATGAAAAACTCATTATTGGGAGAAATTAAAATTATTTCCTGACCCGAACCGTTGAGTTCAACCACTTTTTTGGAGAGAAGAAAAGATTGATTATAAAGATCCTTATATGAAAGGGTTTTTGGTCCCAGAAGAAGGTCTTTTTCAAGATCCTCCTTTCCATTAAACAGATAATCAAAGAAATTCATCGTTGAAAATATTTTAATAATTGTCTATGGGTGACATTCTTAAATATTCGGTAGACTGGATTTTTCTTTTGAAATTCCTGAAGATTGCTTCGACATTTTTTGCAGACTCATTCATAAGCTTTCCAACTTCCTCCGGAGAATATCCATTTTCAAATCCAAACCAGTAGAGATCCAGTTCTTCGAATGGGAGCTGAAAGAAAAAGTCTTCCTGAGTTTGTTCAGCAGTGTAGGTATCGGTTGTAGGTGTTCTTTGCATAATTTCCCCGGGAATCCCAAGATACTCTCCTATCTGATAAACCTGACTTTTATATAAATTACTTATGGGCATAAGATCCGCTGCACCATCACCATGTTTGACAAAAAAACCCTGGTCTCTTTCATGCTTATTTGGAGTTCCGATTACTGCATAATTATTTAATTCAGCATGGTAATAGAGAAAACTCATTCTTGTACGCTGCTTAAAATTGGAAGCTGCTACAATTTGTCTGTATTCTTCAGGACCCATCCTTTTTTCATGTTCATTTCCCTCTTCATCTATTAAAATCAATGAAAATAAGGGAGGAAGATTATTTAATAATCCACTTTTCTTTATTCCTATTTTCATTTTATGTTTTTCAGGATCATAGTCAGGAAAGATTCTACTAACTGCCTCATCTCTTCTTTTATACGTCTCAAACCCATCCAGTGCAGAGGTGATATCCTCTTTGATGACCCTGGTTTTATACTGATCAGAGAGCTTTTGGGCAAGCTTTTCACTATCCTTGCTCGAATCCTTTTCAGGAAGCATCACGCCCAATACTTTATCCGGGCCAAGTGCTTTAACTGACAGAGCGTAAGTTACAGAAGAATCAATACCTCCGCTAATTCCTATAACTCCACCGGATCTTCTTAATTTCTTATAAATATCCTCTCTTATTCTATCACAGATTTTGTTTACTATTTCTCCGGGATCATTGAGTATCAGGACATCTTTTGAAAATGGAATTTTTTCTTTCATGTTTTTGAAATTAAGTATATATTTTTTCTTCTATAACCCTGGTTTTAATTGAAAAGCCTTCTGGTTTTTTCATGGTTTTACCGGAAATAAACTGATCGTATAGAATCTGAGTGGAGAGTATGGCTGCAATTGACATATTATCTATTTCACTCAGGTTTTTTCCGGATTTAATCTTTTCAGTTAAATTCTGAACCTTATTAAATGAAAATATTCCGGCATTCTTAATATTGTTTTCAGAAATATAATTTTCCAGGGAAGAATTAAGAAGGCTGTTTGCTACAGGTGCTCTATAGGCCTGTTTGCTTCGATTAATAATGGAATCAGGAAGAGACCCCTTCATCTTTTTTTTCAGTAAATACTTTTCATTTAAACCATTGAGCTTCATTTTTCCCGGTAAGGTGGAAAGAAATTCTATTAATCTGTGATCGAGGAAAGGATACCTTCCTTCAACAGAATTCGCCATTGCCATTCTATCTCCCTGGGAAGAAAGCAAATACTCTGACATGAAAATCCTGGATTCAAGCCATTGAGCTTTTGCGAGTGAAGACCAGGAGTAGAAGCCTGAAGGAAGCACATTGAATAATTTATCTTCAATATTATAAGGTGACATTTCATTTTTAATGTCATCATTTAGATAATTAAGGATTCTGCTCGAGTTATTCCATCTGAGAAGATGGGAATAAAAAGGGTTATTAATATCGTTTAACCTATAACCAAAGAAGAACCTCATATGCTCAGGCCTTGCATTGTTTATATACGAAATATAGGGATAAAGCTTTTTCAGTAAAAGAGGTCTTAATTTTGAATCAGGCTGTCTGGCCCAGAAATTTCGAATCTCATTCTCCTTAAAAATATTATATCCTCCCAAAAATTCATCGGCACCTTCCCCTGTTATCACAACTTTAATGTTATTATCTTTAACGAGTCCCGAAAGCATCATCATTGGAACCATAGCGGTTCTCAGCACAGGAAATTCAGCATGATAAACAGCCTTGTAAAAATTATCGGCAATATCTGTGTTTTTACATGTTATGGTTTGATGCTTTGTGTTAAGATAGTCTGAGACCCGGGCCTGAAAGCGGGATTCATCAAATTGGGCATCCTCAAATACTATAGAAAAAGTATTAAGAACCTGTGGTTCAATTTGCTTTATAAATGCAGTGGTTGCTGAAGAATCAATACCTCCGCTCAGGTAGGCTCCTACCTCAACATCGGCTCTTAACCTTATTCTTATAGAATCTCTAAGCAAGTAAGTAAATTCCTCCAGCGCACCTTCAAGAGAGATGTTCATGTTTACATTTGAAAAATCAAGCTCCCAATACTTTTCTATAATTGTTTTGTCTTTTTGAATTAACAGAAAATGCCCCGGAGGTAGTTCCCTGATGTCCTTATAAGCAGTAGAAGGTGAAATGTTTGCCCAGCAGGTAAAAATTTCCTTCAGTCCTTCTGATTCAAATTCTTTTCTGATAAAAGGAAGCTGAAACAGGCTTTTTATTTCACTTGCAAATGAAAACTTTCCATCCTGAAAAGAATAAAAAAGCGGTCGGATTCCTGTACGATCCCTGGCAATAAAAAGTGATTTTTCATATTTATCCCAGATGGCAAATGCAAATTGACCATTCAATTTATTCAAGCATTTTTCTTTATCTCTTGAGAATAGCTGCACAAGAACCTCAGTATCAGAATCAGTGGAAAAAGTATAACCTTCTTTTGAGAGCTCTTCTTTAATTTCGAGATAGTTAAAAATTTCTCCGTTATAAACTATCCAGTAACGCCCGGTCTGGTCTGACAATGGCTGTGTTCCTCCCTTTAGATCGATAATGCTCAATCGGGCATTCCCAAGCGTTATATCTTTACTATTATATATTCCTCTTTCATCCGGACCCCTGTAATTTATTGCATCCAGCATATCAACCACCAGTTCTTTAGAATGGATATTTCCTTTGTAGTTCAATATACCGGCAATGCCACACATAATTGTAACAGATATTAATATAATTTTATGATCTTTGTTCTAATTTTTAAACTAATTTACTGAAAAGCTTTTAATTTATATGTTTTTATCCTGTTAAATTAAAAAAACATTTCTAATGTTTTATCTGTAATAGTTAGTACCATCTATATTGTACAAAAAATGAAACCCCTAATAATCAAGCCCACAGAAAAATCTCCGCTCATAGAACTAAAAGAAGGAGAGTTAAACTTCAGAGGATGTTCAATTATCAATGATCCCAGGGTATTCTTTGATCCTGTGCTGGACTGGCTGGAGGAATATGTTGTGGATCCGCCCGACATGACCGTTGTGAATATCGATTATGAATATATTGACAGTGCTTCGGTGAAAACTTTCTACGAGGTACTTAAAATCCTGGAACCTCTTTCAAAGTCAAAAAAGCTCCAGCTCAACTGGTATTATGAAGTAGACGACCCCGAAATTCTTGAACTGGGTGAAATTATCCAGGCAAAGATGAGGATGGAGTTTGT
>CAZGTU010000191.1:0-6013 GCA_964528675.1 uncultured Bacteroidaceae bacterium | reverse complement strand
AATTTACTACGAAGAAAGAATAAATAAAAATGACACACTTAAATGAACAATCCCATCCAAAATGGAATAATTTTTCACATTTTGAATCTGCTAATTCCATTCTTTAACAGTAAGACATTGAAATTAATCAACAGACCGGTCTTTTTCCCGGAAAATTTCAAATAAGTAAGTACCTGAGCCTCGTGTAGAGGAATGATTTCATCTACTACTTTTAATTCTACTACAATTTCATTTTCTACCAGCAGATCCATCCTATACCCGATATCTAAACGAATTTCTTTGTATTCTATAGAAAACGGAACCTGACGCATCACAATTAAGCCACTATTAAGTAATTCGTATTCCAGACATTCTTCATAACAAGATTCCAGTAATCCAGGCCCCAGTATTTTGTGAACTTCAATAGCGGAACCAATTATCTTTCCGGTGATTTCATTTGAACTCAATTTGGTCATTTTCTTGATTTTTTAAATTAAAACTGATAATACCTCTTTACCCTTAATGTCAAAAAGTCCATTTTATCAGCGTTTATTTTTGAAAAAAACCAAAAAAAATCAAAAAATTCCTATTCCCAGAAATCATCATTATTAAATTCCTCTGTGTCCTCTCCCGAGCACGCGACTCAAAAACGTCCTTTTATTCCCTATCTACTCCGTGGCCCTCCGTGTTCCCCGGTGGTCCTCTGTGTAAAATCCCCTCTGTGTCCTCCCCCGAGCACGCGACTCAAAAACGTCCTGCTATTCAAACATTCCTCCTTAGTGTAACTCCGTGTAAAACCCTTTCCCCACTTTAGCTCATAGTTCACAATGTAACAAAAACTGATCTCCTCTCAACCCCATCCAGATTCTTTGTCTTATGCCCCTTACCATCCACATCCTCCGCCAGCAATATATCGCCTCCCTTAAAAACTCTTTTTTCACCCAGAGTAGTCTCGATTTCGATCTTACCGTCGAGAAGAATTATATATTGACGTTGCGGAGCATTATGAAAATCATAATCGTATGTGGGTTTAACCTTTCTGAAAACTATGTCTTTAACCGGTAACTTTTCAGAGAGAAAACCAATATCGCCAGCCTCTGTGAGAGGAAGCTCCATGTTCTCAAACCGGCTTTCGCCATTCTTATCACTATAAATTCGGGTTATTTTAAACATGATCTGGATATTAATTACTAAAGTTTCGCAGTAGTGAAAATTTTTTAAAAGTCAACTGAATACATTACTAAAAAGTGGTATTTAAATCTTGTTAAGGATTTAATATTTAGCGAATTAAAGCTTGAAGCCAAAACACAAAAGCATGCTGCAGAATAAAGATATTAATAAAATTTCAGAATTATAAAACGTTTTTAACCCATAATGGTTAGGATGAAATAAAGTATGTAGATAAAAATTGAAAGGAATATTATTTTATCAAAAAAATCATTCTATTGAATATCAAATAACTGAAATTTATTACTTAAAGTATTTTAAAAGACTAATTATAAACCATCCCAGGTTTAATATGAGTAATTGCAAACCTTCAATAATATCAATAAGATCATTCATCAAAGATCATTTCATTGGCACAATCCACCTCATCCTGGGCAATGGTATGCGGCCGTCCTTCATAAATCTGAAGATTTACTTCTGCGTTCATTCCCTTAAGAATCATTACGCTCTCACTCACACGTGATACTGAAACATGAGGATCGGGATCGCCGGTGCTGACAAAAAGCGGCATGCCCTCAAAATCGCCTGAATAGTTACTTTGGTCTATCTCTTCACCGATGAGTCCACCGGTAAAAGCTGCTGCACCTCCGTAGCGGACAGCATTTCTTGCGATATATTCAAGCGTCAGACATGCGCCCTGTGAGAATCCCGCGAAATAGATGTTTTCTTTTGAGATACCACTATCCGAAATTTCTTTAACCAGGTCATCGATTAACTCAAGAGCAGAATCCAGCCAGGGCTGATTCTGATCCACTTTTGCCATAAACGAGTAGGGATACCAGGTATTATTGGTGGCCTGAGGAGCAAGGATTGCGAAATTCCTTATATTGAACTCATCAGTCAAGCCCATTATATTTTCTGCCGTTGCTCCTCGTCCGTGCAGCATTATGATGGCCTTTTTGGCTTGCTGCAGCGGGGTGCCTGATTTGATTGTGTTTGTTTTATCATGCATATCTTAGGAGGTTTAAATGTTTAATCGTTGAATCGTTTAACTGTTGAGTCCACTCCGAAAAGTGTCAAAATCTTTAAAAACCCCTAAATCTCAGCCCAGGCGGAGACTTTAGCCAAGTAGCTTGCTATCAGCAGTTCCCCCGCCTCAGGTGAGTTAGGGGGTACAAAAGGGAGTTTCCTTCAAAAACAATTTTCGGAGCAGCCTATCGTTTAATCATTGAATGATACCTTATATATTGATATCAGTTGATCCGGTTGCCAAGCGGCGGTTACTGAGCGATAGTCGAAGTAAGCCGAACTAAGTCGAGACATGGGTTAATGGGTGACCTTTCTTCCTTCCAACTTCGAGCTTTTCTACCCTCTTCCTTCCAGCTTCCAGCTTCGAGCTTCGAGCTTTTCTTCATTAATCTCCGGCAAATGCCTCTCTATCCTCTCCCGCATAGCCTCATACCTTTCAGGCAACTGCAGTTTACTTCCAAGCTCTTCAAGCGATTCATCAATCATGAACCCCGGGTTATCCGTGGCAATTTCAAACAATACACCGCCCGGTTCGCGGAAATAAAGGGAGTAGAAATAATCCCTGTTGATCTTTTCAGTTATGTATAGACCCTTTTCCACGATCTTTTCTCTTAAGGCCATCTGCACTTCTTCATCTTTCACCCGGAAGGCTACATGATGATTGGTGCCACCGGCATTTATGCCCTGTGCGGCATCCGGAGCCTTAAACAGATCAACTATAGCTGCATTTTCAACCGCATTGGTTTTATAGCGGTAAATATTGCCGTCCTTTTCTGTCTGCTCATAGCCAAAGACAGATTGTAAGATATCTGCGGTTCCTTCAATGCTATTCATTGTAAGGGTAACTGAATGAAACCCTTTTATAGCTAACTCAGAGGAAATTTCCGGGGTTTCCCAGCCCTTCCTGTTGTCTTCATGCTTATTTTCTACCAGTGAGAGCCATAAGCCGTCCGGATCCGTAAAAGACAGGAACTTTTCGCCAAAGCGCTCATCAATGGTATCGTGAGGGATATTATTCTCATCAAAACGCTTTTTCCAGAAATAAAGACTGCCTTTTGGAACGGAATATCCTATTTCCGTGGCCATTCCTGCACCGTTTTTGCCCTGTCGTACCCGAGGCCAGGGAAAAAAGGTTAGAATGGTACCCGGTGTACCTTTCTCATCCCCGAAATAGAAATGATAGGTCTGTGGATCATCAAAATTGACTGTTTTCTTAACAAACCGCAGTCCTAAAATCCCGGTATAAAAATTATAATTTCGCTGCGGATCGCTTGCAATGGCTGTAATATGATGTAAACCTAATATTTTATTTTCCATAATGTTGCGATTTAAAAAAGTACTGTATTGCTTCTCAGTACTACTTAAACATGCTTTGTCGAACAGAAAATTCAAGTCTTCTGCCTTTTCTCAATCTCTTTGAAAAAGAAACTTATCTTCAATAATTTTAGATTCAACATCAATATATATGGCTTTGTTCAAACTGTACTTTGAGGGCCAGAAAGCTTTTGTGGCATAGTATGCATATAATTTCTCAGCTTTACATTATTAGTATTGTTATCCCAGAAAAGTTCCAGGCAAATGATTTTTCCATTAGTTTTGATTATTAAGGGCAAAAAAGCACAGAGATACCTTTAAATAAGTGTACAGAGCCTGAAAAATAAAATGCCGGCATTTTATTTATTTTGAGCCCATGCATGGATTACTATTCTTTTGTAATTCTTGCACCTCTAAGCGAAAAAAAATGGCTCTATTGGAATGCGAAACTTTTGAAATTTGGTTCTAAAAGCTCGCTATTTTTGAACCTTTATATCCGAAATCAGTTTAAAAAAAATAGAGGATTGACTCCAACACGCTTTAAAAACCTGAAAGATAAAAGACGAGAAACGCTTAAAAACAAATAAAAATCACTGCTTGTTTTCAGAATCTTTTTTTTCCTGCTTGAAGTAATTAAGAATGTGATAAAACCAATTTTTTATTTTATTTATCATTGTTTTAAAGACAAATCCTTTACTGCGTCCGTTCTTATCATTGTGCTCTCCAATTAACAGGGCCAATGGTTTGAGTTTTTCGTATTTTTCACAAACCGTTTTAAACATAGCTGTAAATGGCAAAAACAGAATCATACCGGCCACTCCCCATACTGAGGCTCCGACTATAATGCTAAGAATTACCGTTAGTGCATTTACGTTCAGGCTTTTTCCAACGATTTTCGGACTTAGAAAGTTGCTTTCCACCGACTGAACGACCCAAAACAAGATAATAACCGCAATTGGCATCCAAATGGAATCATAGGCTAAAAATGAATACAATACCGGAATAGCAGCCCCGATTAAAGTCCCAACATAGGGTACAATGGCTAAAATACCAGCCAGAAAACCGAAAAGAAAGGGATTGTCAATACCTATTATTAAGAGTCCTATGCTGTTGGCAGTTCCAAGAATTATTATCAAAATTAACATGCCAAGCAAATATTTTTTTCCGACCAACTGGACTTCTTTAAACATCTGAAAGGCATTATCGCGTTTGTTTTTAGGAAAAAAGCTGGTAAAGGCATGCACAAGACTACTTCTGTAAATAAGAAATAAAAACGTAAAAATAATAACAGAAACAAAGCCGCCGATAAGGGAGGCGGTATTGCTGAATGTTTTACTGACCAACCCCCCAGCTGATTGACTGATCCAACTCTTTAAGCGGTTGATCAGATCATTTTCCTCGATGTCTGGTAAGAAACTAATATTACTGTTCAAGTATAAAGTAGCTTTTGTAAATACACTAAGAATTTTGTCTTGAAAATCGGAAATCTTTGTTGAAAGGTTGATGATTTGGGAGGAGAATAAAAATATCCCACCACTCAACAGAATAATAACTCCAAAAATGGTTAAAACTGCAGACAATGTCCTGTTTATGCCCCATTTTTCAAATCTTTTAGCCAGGGGTAACAAAATAAAGGATATCAATAAGGCAAATGCCAGGGGAATAAGAACAGGTTTTCCTAAAACCAGTATTGCAAATAGTCCAAATGTACTGGCAATAGTATAAAAGATGTTCCTAAAAGATAAGTTCACGGATTATGGTTTATCATTTTTAATGCTAACAGTTTAATAAAACTATTTGTTTCACTAAAAGGCATAAAAGATTTTTTTTGCAAGGTTGATTGGTCATTGAAGTTAAAGCTAATTCTTTGTGTCATTTTTGCAGCGTATAATATTTTCGTTATGACTATCATATAACAAATCCCGCAAGTGTCAAATAAACTGTCATATAAGTTTTTGATGATTAAAAATTAATCAAGACATTCATAAGCTAATGAAGCAACAACCTGCCCGCTGAAGCGCAAGCCAGTGCGATGGCAGGCGGGCCTGCCCGCCGAAGCAAAAGCCAGTGCGATGGCAGGCGGGAACGATTCAACGATTAAACAATCTTGCCTGTTATCCTCTCCGAGTGATACGGCCCCGCCGTGGCGGACTTTTGTCTAACACCACAATATAAGAGGTTATTATTGCAAGCGCTCTTATGACAATAACCATACAGGCAACCCAAGCTAACAATGTGTGAATAATGTAAGTTAAACCATCAATAGTGTAACACTATATGCGGTTGTTTGCTATACCTTTACTTAATATTAAAAAGTAAAGATGATACAATATACCGATATGGAAAAATCAGAAATACATATCTTAATTAAAATCATTGATTATGTACCTAATTCTGTGGTAAGCAGGACTATAATACGCAAGAACACCGGTAATGTACGCGTCATTCCTATCGATACCGGAGAAGCCCTGGCAGAAGAGATATCTCCTTTCGATACTTTTCTTCAGATTATTGAAGGTTCTGC
>CAZGTU010000190.1:0-6202 GCA_964528675.1 uncultured Bacteroidaceae bacterium | reverse complement strand
TTAAACTGAAAAAACACCATCATGAAAAATTTAAGAATCATTACACTTTTAACTGCACTCTTGATTGTTTCCTTTTCCTTTTCTTCCCAGGCAGAAGACTCTAATTTAAACAAGCTTTATAACAGCACAGATAATACTGTTGAAATGAGTATGGAAGCCGATCTCTTATTGGTTGAGCTCGCACTGAATTTCCAGATATCTTCTTTTCCATTGATTTTTGATTTAAACAGAATCGTCATGGAAAATGACCTGGTGCTGGAGGAAAGTCTGGAACTGGAAGACTGGATGCTGGGTTACGAATGGATAGAAGCAGAAGAACTACTTATTGAAGAGGACATGGAGATGGAGGTATGGATGGAGCGTCCGAAAAACTGGAATATGTATGAGTGTGGTATAAACAACAAGAACTCGAGATAACAATATTTTGCGTTTTTTTGACCTGTCATCTCGACCCAAAGGAGAGACCTCTGCCAGATTTCACAGGAAATTCAGCGCATTTAAATAACAATTACCAGGATTATATCATACCAATGCTTCTATGGTCTATGGTCCATCGTCTCCTTCCACCCCTCACTGCTCCCCCATCACCCTCATCAAATTCCCACTCCAGATTTTCTCAATTTCCCTTCGGGAATAACCTCTTTCTACAAGTTCTGCAGTGATATTATTTATCTCACTTACATCATAACAGCCTTCAACACCACCTCCTCCATCGAAATCAGTACCGATTCCAACATGATCAATACCGGCTACTTCAACAATATGATCAATATGATCAACTACCTTGCTTACATCGGCCAGTTTGGGGGGATAAACTTTATCAACAGCATACCAGTCATTTAGAAACGCCTGCCTTCCCTTTTCATCAAGATCGTAATAATTTCCATGCTTTTCATATACGGCATTTTTTGCGGAATCTCTCAAGGGATCAGGCTCCGGCTCCTCAACATAGGCACTCAAAATGCACATCTGTATTACACCATCATTTTTTGCCAGTGCCCTGAGCATATCATCATCAAGATTTCGGGGATGATCACATAAGGCCCTTGCACAGGAGTGAGATGCGATCACCGGTTTGGTGCTTGCTTCGATAACATCATAAAAAGCATCGTCAGATGCGTGGGAAACATCAATCATCATTCCCAGCTCATTCATACGTTTTACCACTTCGTATCCAAAATCGGAAAGACCGTTGAATTCAGGACCATCCTCATCCGTGGAGGAATCACAGATATCATTGTTTTTGGTGTGGCACAAGGTGATGTAACGTGCACCAAGGTGATAAAAAGTATCAACCATAGAAAGATCTAAGCCTATCGGATAGCCATTCTCAAGCCCTATAAAGATCGCATGTTTGCCTTTTCGTACTATTTTTTTAAAGTCTCGTTTATCAAGGGCAAGCTCAATTTTATTTTCTCCTCTTTCCAGATGGGCATAGATGGAGTCGAAAACCTCATATGACCTTGCTTTGGCTTTAATGTAGCCTTTCTTCGTTCTTTCTCTCTGGCCAAGAAAAACCGCCAGAAACACTCCATCGAGCTTTCCTTCCTGCATCCGGGGAAGATCAATTTTGGTTCCATCTTTATAAGGATCCTGACGCTTGAAAAAATCATACCCTTCCCTGGTGAAAAGTAGGGGAGTATCGGTATGACTATCGACTGTCAATATTTTATCGTGAAGTTTATTTATATACTCATCATTTTTCTTCTTTGCAACATCTCCACATGAATGAAATAAAAAAGAAATAATAACAAAAAATACTGAAATTCTCATTTAATTAAACTTTAATGAATTAATTGATTTAGCCGGAGGTGCGATTATCACAAAACCTAAAAATTGCTGCAATTCTAAAACAAAAAAAAGAAAATAACAAAATTCTTTTTATGGTAGCAGATCCAAATCTTTCCATTATATGGTAAACCTTTCCAGAATGGATTCATCTTTTATTTCTTTGGACAGTGACGAAATCGTATCAATGGGCACATCGAACAGATCCAGTATTAGCAGACCGTCCAGTGCATTATTAAATTTAGGATCAATATTGAAGCCAATGATCTTTCCGTTTTGTTTCAAATATTTTTTCAATAAAACAGGCATATTATAATTGGAAGTCTCCACATCCTTTATGAATTTATCAAATTTATTCAGGTCGCTGGCCGATTCCATGATGATGTCCATGTCAATATCGGGAAAACCATCAACAAAGAACTTCTTCCTGGGTTTGATCATCTTTGCAAAATCTTGATCATAGTGATTCATCATGATATATTTTATTATCATACCTTTTGAAAAAGTCGAAAATCGATTGCTTATGCTTACTGGTCCTATCAAATATCGATATTCCGGATTCTTCAGAAGAAAATAAAGGATCCCCTTCCACAATAAGAATAACGGAAGTGGTTTCTTTTGATATTCCTCAACAATAAAAGATCTTCCCAGCTCCAGGGATTGTTCCAGTACAGGCTTGAATCTTGAGCTTATTTTAAAGAGGCTGTGAATATAAAATCCCCTAACACCATATTGATTCAGTATTTCTTTTCCTTTTCCGACACGATAAGCGCCCACGATCTTTTTGGCATTATTATCCCAGACAAATAACTGATGATAATAAAGATCAAACTCATCAACGTCCATTGCCCTGTTCGTTCCCTCTCCAATAAGTCTGAAAGTTTTCTCTCTCAGCCTCCCGATCTCATTCATCAGGTATGGAATGTAAAAAGAAGGAGTACAATATACCTGGAAATCACCGCTTTCGAAAAGCAAATATCTCTCTTTCAATTGATTCACTTCCTGTTCGATAATTTCACTGTCAGTGGCAGGAATGATGTCTTCCACTCTGGGCGACCGACTTAATGAGGGTCTGAAAAACTTTTTGACTTCAAGAGGTGAACCCAGGGCATATGTTTTGGCCCTTAAAAACCTTCCAAACCTGGGAATATCTTTAAATTCATTCTGCTCCCGCACTGAAATAGGATTTCCAATTCTTATACGAATAGGTTTTTTCTTCTTGTTGAAAAGTTCTGAAGGAAGCCTTGCAGTCCTCAAAGAAGGATGAATTAATCCAAGCAGATGAAAAAGGCGGCTGTTATTCCCGGTAAAATAAATGGGAACCACAGGGACCTCTGCTTTTTTAATCATCTTTAAAACCGGCACTTCCCATTGTTTATCACTGATCCCTACCGAATGCAAATTATAACTGGAAACCTCACCGGCAGGAAAAATTCCAAGAGCATTTCCTTCATCCAGATGCTTCAATGCATATTTTATTCCTGCAATGCTGGATCTGACCGATTTTCTGTCTTCAAACGGATTTACCGGAAGAATAAAATCCTTCACGGGATCAAGCCGTTGGAGCAAAAAATTTGCCAGCACTTTATAATCTTTACGAACCGAGGAGATTAACTTAACGAGCAGCATTCCGTCAATTCCACCATAAGGATGATTCGAGACAGTTATGAACGGTCCATTTTTTGGGATACGCTCAAGTTCTTCCTCATTTATTTCATAACTGATCTTAAGCTCGGCAATCAGCCTGTCAATAAACTCAAGACCTTCCGCATCTTTAAATTCAGCATAGAGTTTATTGATCCTGTTAATTCTTAACAATAACATAAGGATCTTTGCTGTTCCTACCCCCCCTATCTTATTAAGCTTCGCCGCCCTTATGATATCATTAGGTTCTATTAACTTTCCCATAACAACATCCGTAGTTTAGTTTTCAAATATAACCGAAAAATCAATGTCTTTTAAACTTTCAGTATAATTAGAATATGTCAATAAAGTCGAGAGTCTGTGCCGAGTGCCATCGAGACATATATGGGACATTATAAACAGAGACCAATTTGGCAATAAGTCTTTAATTTGCAAATATTAAACAAACCAGATACTCAAAATAGCCGCTATGCCCAGAATAAAAATAATTACTCCGGCAACTTTATTCATCCACCATATAACCTTTAATCTGAACCGGTGTCGAAGAAAATTCACAATAGCACTCAGCGTAAACCACCACGAGGCTGCACCGGAAAAAACCCCAAGAACCAGGTTGGTGAGATCAAAAAGACCGAGGGGTTCATCAGCAACCTTAATGCCTGCAAACATGGCAATGAAAAAAAAGATGGCCATGGGATTGGTGATGGTAAGCAAAAATACAGAAAAGAAATCCTGAGAAAGTTTGTTACGGTTCATCCTTTGCATGCGTAATTGCCGAACAGGATTGGTATAAAATATATGGATTCCAAGGAAGATCACAATCAATCCCCCAATGATTTGAAAATACAGATGTTGCTCTCTGATGAATTTAATAATGAAGGTAATGCCGACGCCTGCAATAATCGAAAAAATAGTATCGGCAACTGCTGCTCCCAGACCGGAAAAAAAACCCGACCTTCTGCCCTTGTTCAAAGTTCTTTGAACGCACAGAACACCAATGGGCCCGAGTGGAATGGATACCATTAGCCCCACGATAAATCCTTTCCAAAACAATTCAATTCCCATGGGATCCGGGTAAAATTTGCTTAATAAATTACGACTTTTTTCATCTTATTAACAGATATTTTGCAAAGAAACTAAAATCTTATTCATTATTAAACCTTTGGAAATAAAGTTTTAAAACCTACGTTGATATCATCGGAATATTATTAATTTTGGCACATTTCGAAAAAAGATAATATATGTCTCTGAAATATCGCATTCTATTCAGTATTCTTTCAGGATTACTTTTTGTTCCGGCATGGTATTCTGGTGGATTTGGATGGTTATTGTTTATTGCATTCATTCCTTTATTAATAGTTGAAGAAAATCTGGTCAGAGAAAAAACCAGATCAAATCAGTTTTTCTTTCTTCCTTTTCTGACCTTTTTCATCTGGAACCTCGCATCGACCTGGTGGATTAAAAATGCCAGTTTTGCCGGCCTTATCACGGCTCTTGTGGTGAATACCACATTTATGACCATCCCTTTCTGGTTGTTTACCCTCACACACAGAAAACTGGGTAATGCATATGGGTATTTTTCCCTGCTTTTCTACTGGTTGACTTTTGAATACTTTTATTTGAATGCAGAAATCTCATGGACATGGCTCAATCTCGGAAATGGTTTCGCCAATAATATAAAATTCATTCAGTGGTACGAATACACAGGAACTCTGGGAGGAACATTCTGGGTTTTATCCCTTAACCTTTTACTCTTCAGGACTCTTTCAAAATATATGAGAGGAAATAGCATCAGAAAATCTATGACTGAACTGGGAATTGCTCTTATTCTTCTTATTTTCCCTGTAATTGCCTCACTGATCAGGTTTAATAATTACACGGAAGAAGAAAACCCTTATGAGATCGTGGTTATCCAGCCAAACATTGATCCTTACATGAAATTCAATGATATCCCTCCCCAGGAACAAATGGATATACTTATTCATCTTGCCGATTCGCTCAGTGATGAAAACACAGACTACATAGTGGCTCCGGAAACTTTCATTAATGATAATCTCTGGCTGCATCGAATAAATGAAAATCCAAGCATCCAAAGGCTGGTAGAGCTATCCTCAAGATACCCGCAAGCAAAAATCATCATTGGAGCAACAACCTACCAGTTATATGAAAATGAGGAAAGTGCAAGCCACACAGCCAGACCCTTCAGAGAAAACTATTGGTTTGACAGTTTTAATTCAGCATTGCAGATCGATACCACCGGCATAATTCCTGTTTATCATAAGTCGCAACTGGTGGTAGGTGTTGAAAAAATGCCTTACACTCAATATCTGGGGTTTCTCAGAAATTTAATGCTCAAACTTGGAGGCACTTTCAGAAGTCATGGAACACAGGAATTCAGGGACACCTTCACCTCCCCGCAGGATGAAACAAAGATCGGACCTGTAATCTGTTACGAATCAATTTTTGGAGAATTCGTTACAGAATATATAAGTGAAGCCGATGCCGACTTTATTTTTGTTATCACCAATGACGGATGGTGGGGAGATACTCCGGGTTACCGTCAGCACAACACTTTCAGTGCACTCAGGGCCATAGAAAACAGAAGAAGTGTTGCCCGTTCCGCCAATACCGGAATATCGACCTTTTTCAATCAAAAGGGTGAAATGCTGGATCATCTCGGCTGGTGGGAAAGAGGCGCCCTAAAGGAAACTATCAATGCCAATGATGAAATGACCTTTTATACCCGGCATGGTGATTATATTGGAAGAGT
>CAZGTU010000189.1:0-6310 GCA_964528675.1 uncultured Bacteroidaceae bacterium | reverse complement strand
ATTACCGATTACCGATTACCGATTACCGATTACCGATTACCGATTACCGATTACCATTTACTGTTTACCGCCCCCCTTAATATAATCCTTCTTTCAACAAAACTTTCTTCACTTTCATGGGTTACACTAAAAGATTCTGATTAACCGGGAAAAATCAATATCTCATTTTAGATAAGATTCGTGTCTGTTTAAAAATGAAATTGGATAGTCCTTTTAATATATTTATATTTATGGTTCATCCTGACAAAAACTTGTTTTTAAGTACTATTTTAACCTAATCTGGACTTACCATGGAAAATATGAAAAGTACTTCTCAGATCTCTAAAGTAATGACCGGTATCAACGGTCTTGATGAAATTACATTTGGTGGTTTTCCGGAAAAAAGATCTACTCTGATCACCGGTTATGCAGGAAGTGGAAAGACGGTTTTTGCCACCCATTTTATTTTGAACGGAATTATGATGTATGATGAACCTGGAGTCTTTATTTCCCTGGAAGAATCTGAAGAAGAGTTGAAGAAAAACATGACTTCTTTTGGTTTCGATCTTGAAGCTATGATTCAGGAGAATAAACTCTGCCTGGAAAATATCAACATCAGGCAAACATCATTGTATAAAGCCGGTAGTTTCGATTTAAGTCCGATTTTCCTGAGAATTGAGGAGGCCGTACAGAAAGTGGGTGCCAGAAGAATTGCTATCGATACTTTTGAACAGATCTTTACAGATATTCGGGAAAAAAATGTTTTCCGGCAGGAGCTGGTTCGGTTAATTAACTGGTTGAAAGAAAAAAATCTTACCGCAGTCTTTACCTCAGAGAGTCCCAAGGACCCACATAAGAAATCGAGCATCGAGGAATTTATAACCGATTGTGTTTTACATTTGAGTCATACCCTCCATGATAATATTTACACCCGCAGAATACATGTTCTTAAATACAGGGGCGCCAAACATGGAACCAATGATTATCCTTTTTTAATTGATGAAAAAGGGATTTCGATTTTGCCCGTAACATCAGTTGAGTTCCATGAAGTATCAAATGAAATCATTTCAACCGGAATAAAAAATCTTGATAAACAAATACGGAATAACGGGATTTTTGTAGGCAGTAGCTTACTTGTATCCGGACCTTCAGGAGTAGGGAAAACCACATTATCGGTTGCATTTTGCATAGAAGCTATGAGATCTGGCAAACGCTGTTTGTTTTTTTCTTATGAAGAAGGAGGGCCCCAGTTAAAAAGAAACATGATGTCGCTGGGTTATGATCTTAAGGATTTTGAAAGAAAGGGTTTGTTGAAGATCGTTTCAATAAGACCTACCACAATGGGCATTGAAGCACATCTGATCTCCATATACCGGAACATTGAATCATTTAATCCTGAAGTAACGGTATTTGACCCTATTACTGATCTGGTGCAGGCAGGGGCCAGAACCGAAATACGAGGACTTGTATTCAGGCTCATTGATTATTTAAAAAGTAAAATGATCACTGTTATGTTTACTAATCTTGAAAGTGAGCGAAATTATGAGCATCACCTGGGAATGTCCTCGCTTGTTGATGAATGGATTTCTCTCCGGACAGATTATACAAGTCCGAAAGGTGAAATATTATTGAAGATACTGAAGATCAGAGGAATGAGTCATGCAAGGGAAGAGTTTATCATGGAGTTTTCTGATAAAGGTCTGGATATAAGAAAAAACAGGCATAGTTAGTGTTTATATACGAAAAGTAAAAATGACAAGTTTGAATCCCAAAAGTATTACCACGATGCTTTTATCATGAATAAATAAAGGTGTCGTTTTGTTCTAGCTTATGAGCTGTTAATGGGATTTGTTTAAAGCAATGTAAATATTTGAAAAAATGTGAGATGAAATCAAAAGAGCAGGAGTATAAACTGAAGCTGTTTATTGCCGGGGTTAATCCTGCCTCGATCAAAGCAATTGAAAATGTCAAGTACCTTTGTGAAGAATATTTAAGGGATAGGTATGATTTGGAGGTGATTGATATTTATCAACAAAAACATTTGTTAAAGGATAAGGACATAATAGCCGTGCCCACGCTCATAAGGGAAGCCCCGGAACCGGAAAAACGGGTCATTGGAGATATGTCAGAAACTAAAAATCTTATTAATGCACTTGAGATTAACCTGAGGAAAGACCAATACAAAAGATGACCGATAAAAATAAGCTGGATATGATCCAGGATGAGAACAAACGCTTGAAAAGCCAGATTGAAAAACTGGAGAATTTTTTAAATTCTTATAATACGGAGTTTATTGAACCACGGGGAGAACCCGGCTTGCTCACAAAGGATTATTTCAATATAATGAGCAGGGATTATATGTACCGGATCCTTATCGAGAATATGAATGAAGGAGCCCTCATTGTAAACGAGCAAAGGGTTATTGTTTACAGTAACAAGCATTTTGCCGGTATAATTAATACTCCGCTTCAAAAAACAATTGGAAGCAACCTGTTTGATTTATTTGAGAATGAAGAACGGAAGGTGCTTGAAGAATGTTTTCAGACATCAGAAACTGGTCGAGATTTTTGCGAAGTTCAAATTAAAAAATGGTCTGGAAAGAAGATTCCCATATTGTTATCTATAATCCCCTTTTTACTTGAAGAAAAAAGATATTATTGTCTGATAGTGAATGATATTTCTGATCATACCGAAATACAACAAGGACTCAGGATCAAGATTGAAGATCAGATGCGGGAACTTGCCGTCGCGAATAAACGGCTGACCGGTGTTAACCGTGAGTTGAATGATGCCAATAAATACCTTGATAATTTTGTTCATACCATAGCACACGACCTGAGGGCACCACTGTCCAATCTCATGCTTGTTGAAGAGTTGTTGCAATCAGCTTCAGATCATCAGCGGGATAAGCTTATGAAGTCAGTTCATGACAATGTGCATAAGTTGGATAAGATACTTAAAGGACTTATAGAGATATTGAAAATACAGGGCGAAAAAGAGGAGAACCGTCCTGATCTTTTTGTAATCAATATTATTAATGAAGTTCTTGAAGAAAAGGAATTTCAGATTAAGAAGAAAAATGCAAAAATTAGTATTAAAGGCAGAAAAGATTATAAAATTAACTATGTAGAAGGATATTTGAAGAGCATAATCCGTAATCTTGTCAGCAATGCCGTAAAATACTCCAAACCCGATGTAGAACCTGAAGTGACTATTGAATTAAACAAAACCAGAGACTATTTCATTTTATCTGTTGAAGATAAAGGAGTGGGCATTGATCTTGAAAAAGAAAGCCAGGAACTTTTCAGACCTTTTCACAGGATCACTTCAGAGGGAAAAGGAATGGGAATAGGATTGCATATTATCAATGATATGGTTAGAAAAAACGGTGGCCATATTAAGGTAGAAAGTGAACCGGGAAAAGGAAGTAAATTTTCAGTCTTTATAAAAGAATATAATTCATGAGTAAAAAACGAATAATGATTATCGATGATGACGAGTATACTGTCGATCTCTACAAAATGATGGTAGAAATGAATTCCGCAAACGGTTGTGTTACTACTGAATTAAACCCGGTAAAGGCCTTAAATGATCTAAAAAGCATTCATGAAGTAAAAAAAGATAAATTTCCTGAATATATTTTGCTTGATATCTCAATGCCGGAAATGAACGGTTTTGATTTTATCGACAGATTTATGGATTTATTTCCGGATAAAAGTAAAACCACCGATTTTATCATTACCACCAGTTCAATTCTTGATAAAGACAAAGAAAAAGCGGATAGCCTCGAATGTGTGAAAGACTTTATTATTAAACCTATCCCGGCTGATTATCTTGGGAAGCTTATGGAGGGAGGGGGTTGAGGGTTGAAGGGTTTAAGGGTTGAAGGGTTTAAGGGTTTAAGGGTTGAAAGGTTTAATCGTTTAAGGGTTGAAGGGTTTAATCGTTTAAGGGTTTAATCGTTTAAGGGTTGAGCCCACTCCGAAAAGTGTATTTTTGGACAAATTCCTTTGACGCCCCCCAACCCCCTAAAGGGGGAGCGGCTAAGAATAAGCAACTTAGCAAAAGTCCCCTTTAGGGGATTTAGGGGTTTTTAAAGGTTTTAACACTTTTCGGAGTGGACTCAGGGTTTAAGGGTTGAAGAGGGGTAAAATCCTCCCTGGAGGGGTGAATTCCATGAGGTTTCCGGCATTCTATTCGATTATTAAGTAGCCTTAACGATAACTCTACCTTCAACGGGTTTATGGGCATATGAATTGCCAAATCTCACTTGCAACATCGATTACCATTACCTTTATAGAAAAGGCCATTTGACATGGGTATTCATCTTTCCTACCTTTGAAAATACTATAAACATCTAAGATTCACCAACATGATACAGGATTTTTCATGGTTTTTGATTGGATTGGTCATTGCTTTCGTTGTACCGGCAATTTTTGCTGGATGGCTTAAGTTTCTAACCACCGGACAGGTGCCGCCTCATTATAAACATAAGGACCTGTAATGCGTTCTTAGATTAAAGAAAGAACTATTTAAGGTTCATTGTTAACTTATTTTTCAAATACTCTTGTTTATGAACGGCACCTATATCAATGAACAACTCTATCAGGTTATCGGGAATTATAATGCAATGATATTTCCCATCCAGTTTCTTTTCCTTCTTCTCGTTATTATCGCTATTCTGTTCCTTTACTCAAAAAGTGATTACAAGGATCAGATGATTATTGATGTACTCGGATTTATCTGGATATGGGCAGGTTTTGTTTATTATATACTTTCATTTGCTATTGTAAACAGGGCTGCAGCTTATGCTTATGGTGCTGTTTTTATATTGCAAGGTCTCTTCTTTTTTGTGGAGTTGACAAGAAAAAAACTTCAATTTAGTCTCAAGCGATCTCTGCAAGACTATATAGGATACTTTTTTATTGTTTATGGCCTGATCATTTATCCGGCAGTAAGTCTTTTGTATGTCGAAAATGTTAATGAAATTATATCTGTTGGATTACCCGGTCCGACAGCCATGATCACATTTGGTTTTCTGATGCTCACTACCCCGAATTCCCCCCGGTATTTACTTATATTACCATCCGTATGGTCTCTTATGAGCGTGGGTATTGCTTTAAACTATGCGCTTTACCAGCATTATCTTGTATTGCTCACTGCAATAGTGGCGAATGTGTATTTGCTGAGAAGGAAGAGGTTTTTATGAATGGCATGAGTTTCAGGGGCCTTCTTCTCTCTCATAAAAAGTCACTCCAATTCTATTAATATGATCTATTAAATCAGGGTTCTTAATTTTATGAAGTATTGATAGATCGATTTTATGAGGTATAGGAAGGTCATCAAGATCGTTTTCAATTTTCAACAGAGTGGTTAAATCTACATTATCGCCTATTAATGTAATATCTATATCAGAACCGTTTTTATAATTCCCCTTTGCTCTTGAACCATACAATATTGCCTTTTCAACATTATCATAATTTTTAAAGACAGATTGAATTGAATTAATATGACTATCTTTTAATCCAAACATTATTTCTATTCAAATGAATTTTTTTGTTCCCCGGTTCTCTTGTCTTCCATTACCTGCTGAAAGCTTATAAATGCAGCGTAATATTCGTTTAAAATTTTTGTATATATTTCATCTGCTGTTTCCTCATTATAAGTATGGGAAGATTTATTCCGACTTTTTATCATTTCCATCCATACATCCCCATTTTCAATTAATTCGGCTTTAAATGCTTCTCTGGTTGCATCTTTTGAGCCATATATTTTGATTTCACCTATTTCGGATAAAAAATCTTTCATTACATTCCAGGCTAATTCGTGAGTATATTCAAAACGCTGAATTAAGCCTTCTTTTAGAATTCCTTCTAAAATTTTTCCTCTATTTTTTTCTTGCTCATCTAAATCCATTTTGATAAATGCAATAGCTTCAGAAAGTTTCTTTAACGCCTTTTTAAAATTCGAAAATCTTTGTTCCCATCTTATATCCTTGGTGCTTGTCATTTCATGATCAATTATAATTCAAATGTAAAGATAAGACTTGTCTTAAGATATTTGAAATAATTATTTTCCGTAATTACACACCGCTCACCATACAACGCCGCAGATTACACAGATTACACAGATTATTGGGGGATACATACCGTTCACCGTTTACCGTTCCCCGCTCACCATAAATTGCCACAGATTACACAGATTACACAGATTATTGGGGGATACATACCGTTCACCGTTCCCCGTTCACCGTTCCCCGCTCACCATAAATTGCCACAGATTACACAGATTACACAGATTATTGGGGGATACATACCGTTCACCGTTTACC
>CAZGTU010000188.1:3138-6313 GCA_964528675.1 uncultured Bacteroidaceae bacterium | reverse complement strand
CCTTAAAGTTACTGTTTTCAGTAATTTGAAGTTCTACCTGGAATTGTGCAGGATTTGGGAATATCCTGATCATATCTTCCTGAACCGGTGAGTCAAACACACCTGTAGGAAGGGTAAGTACTGCATCAATTACATGAACCACACCATTATCGGCTTCGATATCAGCAACTGTAACCTGGGCATCATTGATAAATACCCCATCATTATTGATTGTCACAGTAATATTCTCACCGAATACGGTTTCAATTTCCTGACCATTACTTAAGTCGGTGCTCATCGCTTTAGCCGCAACAACATGATAGAGCAGAATGTCAGTAAGGGCTCCGGTAGGATCAGCCAGAAGGTCATCAAGTGTTCCTTCAGGAAGTGCTGCAAATGCATCATCAGTTGGTGCAAATACTGTAAATGGACCTTCTCCTGACAGAGTTTCTACGAGATCTGCTGCAATCACAGCGGCCTCAAGAGTTTCATGATTTTCACTGTTTACAATTACATCAACAACAGTTGTAGTAGGAGGAGTCAATACAGCATCGATAACATGAACAACCCCATTATCGGCTTCGATATCTGCTACCGTTACCTGTGCATCATTAATGAATACACCATCATTGTTAACGGTAATCATTATGCTGTCTCCCAGGACAGTTTCTATCTTCTGACCATCACTTAGATCTGTACTCATTGCTTTACCGGCAACGACATGATAAAGTAAGATGTCGGTAAGTGCTCCGGTAGGATCAGCCAGAAGGTCATCAAGTGTTCCTTCAGGAAGTGCAGCAAATGCAGCATCAGTGGGTGCAAATACAGTGAATGGGCCTTCTCCTGACAGAGTTTCTACGAGATCTGCTGCAATAACAGCAGCCTCAAGAGTTTCATGATTTTCACTGTTTACAATTACATCAACAACAGTGTTTGTAGGAGGTGTAAGAACGGCATCAATCACATGAACAACACCATTTTCAGCCTCGATATCAGCAACAATCACCTTAGCATCATTGATAAATACTCCATCATCATTGATTTTTACAGTGATACTGTCCTCAAATACAGTTTCTATTCTCTGACCATCACTCAAATCAGTACTCATGGCCTTACCGGCAACAACATGATAGAGCAAAATATCCGTAAGTGCTCCGGTCGGATCGGCCAGAAGGTCATCGAGCAATCCCTCGGGAAGTGCTTCAAATGCTGCATCAGTAGGAGCAAACACTGTGAATGGACCTTCTCCCTGAAGTGTCTCGACCAGGCCTGCAGCTACAACAGCTGCTTCAAGGGTCTCATGATCTTTACTGTTTACAACAATATCCACAACAGTTGCATAAGGAGCAGACATCATATCAGGAACCGCAACCGGCCAGATACCTGGTGAAGGTACACTTACCCCTTTGGTATTTCCTCTCATCATCATATCCTGACCGAACATGTACAGAGGATACCCTTTATAAGTGAGCTGGTCCCTGCCAAATACATCAATCACTGCAAAATCATCAGCATTGAGAATGGAAGGAATAATTATTTCTGTTTCTTCATAAATTGGCCATGCGTCATTATTGGAGAAATCTTCATTGGTGAAATTATTCTGATTATAGTTATCATTCACCCAGGTATAAAGAGTCACTCCCATATCATCGGTGAAATATGTAACTATCTCATCACCTTCGGTATAATCACCGGTATAGTTCAATCCATCATTTCCAACCAACTGACCATCAGCTATCATAATTGCATAATCAGGTTTCGCAACAAACCACTTGTCGATCAATCCATCTCCCTCAACCTGACCTGGAGCATTATCATTGGCGAAGTAGTATAATGGCCATCCCTTATATGTAGTTTGCATTTCTCCAGAACCTCTGTCTATGGAACCGAAATCATCAGGATTCAGTCCTTCTGCAACAGAAATATCCTCTGCATAAAATACGGGCCAGTTATTCAGGCAATCTCCTTCACAATTTGACATTCCGTTAACATCGGGTGAGAAGAAATATAATGATCTTCCTGCATGATCGGTAAGGATAGTACCAAAATCATCGGTTTCCATGGTCATCACGTCAGCAGGCGGAATCAGTACGGCATCAATTACATGAACAACGCCGTTGTCAGTTTCAATATCAGCAACAATAACTTGGGCGTCATTGATAAATACGCCATCATCATTAATTGTGACCGTAATATTTTTTCCCAGAACCGTTTCAATTACCTGACCATCTGTTAAATCCGCACTCATTGCTTCACCAGCGACTACATGATAAAGTAATATATCGGTAAGGTCACCCGTGGGATCATCAAGCAGAGCATCAAGGGTTCCGGCAGGTAGTGCATCAAAAGCAGCATCGGTGGGAGCAAAAACAGTGAAAGGACCTTCACTCTGAAGTGTCTCAACCAGTCCGGCAGCAACTACAGCAGCTTCCAGTGTGGTATGGTCTTCACTGTCAACTACAATATCAACAACAGTAATTGTTGGCGGAATAAGGACTGCATCAATTACATGAACAACGCCGTTGTCAGTTTCAATATCAGCAACAATAACTTGGGCGTCATTGATGAAAACACCATCGGTATTGATGGTAACAGTGATGTTCTTACCGAGTACCGTTTCAATCTCCTGGCCATCGCTTAAGTCTGTACTCATAGCTTTGGATCCGACAACATGATATAATAAAATATCAGCAAGAGATCCGGTTGGATCAGCAAGAAGATCGTCCAGTGTACCATCCGGCAGAGCTGCAAAAGCAGCATCGGTCGGAGCAAAAACAGTGAAAGGACCTTCACCCTGGAGTGTCTCAACCAGTCCGGCTTCTGTTACTGCTGTTTCGAGTGTGGTATGGTCTTCACTGTCAACTACAATATCAACAACAGTAATTGTTGGCGGAATAAGGACTGCATCAATTACATGAACAACGCCGTTGTCAGTTTCAATATCAGCAACAATAACTTGGGCGTCATTGATGAAAACACCATCGGTATTGATGGTAACAGTGATGTTCTTACCGAGTACCGTTTCAATCTCCTGGCCATCGCTTAAGTCTGTACTCATAGCTTTGGATCCGACAACATGATATAATAAAATATCAGCAAGAGATCCGGTTGGATCAGCAAGAAGATCGTCCAGTGTACCATCCGGCAGAGCTGCAAAAGCAGCATCGGTCGGAGCAAAAACAGTGAAAGGACCTTC
>CAZGTU010000188.1:0-3038 GCA_964528675.1 uncultured Bacteroidaceae bacterium | reverse complement strand
CCGGCAGAGCTGCAAAAGCAGCATCGGTCGGAGCAAAAACAGTGAAAGGACCTTCACCCTGGAGTGTCTCAACCAGTCCGGCTTCTGTTACCGCTGTTTCAAGGGTAGTGTGGTCTTCACTATTTACAATGATATCTACTACAGTAATTGTCGGGGGAACAAGAACAGCATCAATTACGTGAACCACGCCGTTATCAGCTTCCAGGTCGGCTACAGTTACTTTAGCGTCGTTGATAAAGACGCCATCGTCTGTAATGGAAACTGTAATATCTTTTCCAAGCACAGTTTCTATAACCTGACCATCACTGAGGTCTGTACTCATCGCCTTGGATGCGACAACGTGGTATAATAAAATATCTGCCAGTTCACCGGTTGGATCTGCGAGTAAATCGTCCAATACTCCAGCCGGGAGAGCTGCAAATGCATCATCAGTAGGTGCAAATACAGTAAAAGGGCCGGCGCCCTGCAGGGTTTCTA
Organism: uncultured Bacteroidaceae bacterium; assembly: GCA_964528675.1. Lineage (GTDB taxonomy): Bacteria > Bacteroidota > Bacteroidia > Bacteroidales > CAYRTD01. The sequence goes on along the minus strand of CAZGTU010000188.1, from coordinate 2,561 downwards.
CGAGACCTGCTTCTATTACAGCAGTCTCAAGAGTTGTGTGATCCTCACTGTTGACGATAATGTCCACAACAGTGTTTGTACTCTGAGCCAATACATTAGCGCTCATAAAAAAAAGAGTAATTCCGAAAACCACGGAAAGTACTCTTTTAATTGTGGTAGATGTTGAATGTTTCATAATAATTTATTGTTTTTAAGATTCTGACAAACAAACACAGCTACCATATTTTTGTTTAACTTTCTACATATATCGTTAAACTTTTTTCACGCTTTTCTAAATAAGATTCCAGATAAAAATTATACAGACTTATTGCTTTTATTCAATTATTTATAATATTTTCAAAGTTTTATCCCATAAGAAAATATTTGTGTCTATATAAATAATAATATTTTTTTATGTTTAATTATCAATATTTTATATTAAACATTTTACCAGCGGCATTTATGCTATGCCGGAAGAAAACTAATTTATTTTGGGATGCAACCCACAGCCAGTTTGGACCGGAATAAGCCTGGGTAATAAGAGTAAATCTACGGGTCGTTTTTTTTGGGGGGGTAAAAAATGTTTTCAGCTTACAAAAACTGGAGTTTATTGACAATTTTACTGAGAGGCTGAATCCTGAAAGGGGTATAGACCTGAAGGGGTTATAGACCTGAAAGGGGTATAGACCTGAAAGGGTTATAACCCTTTCCCCCTCCAGACAAACCAAAAACCAGCGTAAATAAACCTGAAACATCCCCCACTATTTCTTCGCCCAGCTATCCCTCAACGCAACGGTCCTGTTGAAAACGAGTTTGCCGTTCTGGGAATCAGGATCAACATTGAAATAACCAATCCTCTGAAACTGGAAATGATCAAATGGTTTTGCACTTTCAAGAGAAGGTTCAACCAGACATTCGTTTAGAACAGTCAATGAATCCGGATTTAGAAATTCTTTGAAATCCTTGTCTTTATGACCATCCGGATTGGGATCGTTGAAAAGACGATCATACAACCTTATCTCTGCTTTGATGGAATCTGGAGCAGAAACCCAGTGAAGTGTGCCTTTAACCTTCCTGTTGGCCCGGGGACCACCGCTTCTTGTCTCAGGATCATAAGTGCAACGCAATTCCTTTATATTTCCTTCACTGTCTTTTATTACTTCTTCACATTTAATAATATAAGCAGCTTTCAAACGCACTTCTTTCCCAGGGGCAAGTCTGAAAAACTTTTTAGGAGGATCCTCCATAAAATCAGCCTTCTCAATATATATCTCTCTGCTGAAGGGAATGGTTCTGGATCCCATAGACTCATCTTCAGGATTGTTAACTATCTCAAGATCCTCCTTTTTATCTTCAGGATAATTCGTAATGACGATCTTTAGGGGATCAAGAACTGCCATCACCCTTGGAACTTTTTTATTCAGGTCATCCCTGACACTGTGTTCGAGCAATCCGACATCAATAATTCCATCAACTTTTGTGACTCCAATCTTTTCGGCAAAGTTTCTTATAGACTCGGAAGTGTATCCTCTGCGACGTAATCCGGAAAGAGTTGGCATACGCGGATCATCCCAGCCATCTACCATTTTATTCTGCACAAGCTCCAGCATTTTCCGTTTACTCATAACTGTATAGCTTAGATTCAGTCTGGCAAACTCAATCTGCCGGGGGCGAATTTCACCTTCTTCAACGATTTGGTCCAGGAACCAATCGTATAAAGGTCTGTGTACTTCAAACTCCAGGGTGCACAAGCTATGTGTAATTCCCTCAATATAATCACTTTGACCATGAGCATAATCGTACATTGGATAAATACACCATTTATCACCTGTCCTGTGGTGAGCTTTATTAACAATCCTGTACATCAAGGGATCACGAAGATGCATGTTAGGAGAAGCCATATCGATCCTGGCCCTCAGCACATGGGTGCCTTCCCTGAACTCTCCGTTCTTCATTTTTTCGAACAATTCAAGATTCTCTTCAACAGAACGGTTCCGGTTCGGACTTTCTTTACCCGGTATAGTGGGCGTTCCTTTTGTTGCAGCTATTTCATCGGCACTTTGATCGTCAACATAGGCCTTGCCTTTTTTAATCAACATAACCGCCCAGTCATATAACTGCTGAAAATAATCGGATGCGTAATATTCCCGGTCTTCCCAGTCGAATCCCAGCCAGTGTATATCTTCCTTTATTGAATCGACATACTCAACCTCTTCTTTTGCCGGATTGGTATCATCATATCTTAAATTGGTCTTTCCCCCAAACTTTTCAGCAATTCCAAAATCAAGGCATATTGCCTTTGCATGCCCGATATGCAAATAACCATTGGGCTCAGGAGGAAAGCGGGTATGAACTTTCCGGTTGTTTTTTCCCTCTGCCAGGTCTTTTTCAACCAGGGCTTCAACGAAATTCGGACCTTTCCTGATCTCTTCCTTTTTGTTGTTATTGCTCATAATCCTTTAAGATATTTTAAACGAATCGATGATAAACCAATTGAACAGTAAACTAAGAGCACAAAAATAAACATTATAATTCTTTAATCTCAATACTTGAAGGGAAAGAGTTTGTTATTTGGGAAAAAG
>CAZGTU010000187.1:0-6446 GCA_964528675.1 uncultured Bacteroidaceae bacterium | reverse complement strand
AGCCGCTTCATCTCCTTTATTTCCATGTTTGCCCCCTGCCCTGTCCAGAGCCTGCTGCATATTGTCTGTGGTAAGAACTCCAAAGACTACTGGAGTTTGATAACGGATATTCAGTTCGGTTATGCCATGGGTCACACCCTGGCAGATATAATCAAAATGCCGTGTTTCGCCCTGTATTACACAACCCAGACAAATAACCGATTCAAACTTATTCTGTTCGGCATACAATTTAGCTCCGTAAACAAGCTCAAAACTTCCGGGCACCCAAACAATGGTAATATTCTCTTCTTTTGCCCCGTGTTTTGTAAGGGTATTCAGACAGCCCTCAAGCAGTGCGCCGGTTATCTCTTTATTCCATTCAGCAACCACTATGGCAAATCGCATTGAGGAGGCTTCAGATATTTTTTCGGAATCATAGGAAGAAAGATTTTTCAGATCAGTTGCCATAGTTTCTTATGGATTAAGTGATTATTTCTTTGGCAATTTATAGCCTTTTTGCTTTGCTGCCTCTTCCAGTCTTTTCTGAAAACCTGATTTCTTTTGAGGTTTCGCTTTTTTAGCATGTAATTTTTTCCTGAGTTTCTCCTCATCAATAAACTGCTTGAACAGGAAATTCTGACCCAGGGTAATCAGGTTGGCAAGAAAGTAGTAATAGGTAAGCCCCGCAGGAAAACTATTCAGGATAAGCATAAACATGACCGGCATAATATACATCATGCTTTTCATTCCGGGCATCTGCTCTCCCCCAGTCGGGTTTGAATTAAGACGCATGGAAAGAATGGTGGAAACTGTCATGAGTAAAGTAAAAAGACTGACATGCGCACCATACATGGGTATTTCGAAAGGCAACTGTAATATAGAATCATAGGTGCTAAGGTCAGTTGCCCACAGGAAGGATTCCTGCCTCAACTCTATGGATGCAGGGAAGAAACGGAACATTGCATAAAGAATAGGCATCTGCAGAATCAAAGGTAAACATCCACCCATCGGGTTTGCTCCAACCTTTCTGTAGAGAGCCATGGTTGCCTGCTGCCTTTCCATTGCTTTTTCTTTGGGAATCTTTTTATTGATCTCATCAATTTCAGGTTTCAGAGCTCTCATTTTTGCCTGCGATATAAAAGAACGGTAAGTCAGGGGCAACAATGCCATTTTAATAATAACGGTAAGGAGCAAAATAATGACACCATAACTTGAAATAAAGTTATCAAGCCAGTTAAATATCGGGATGATCACAAATGCATTGATCCATCGAATTATTGAACCTCCGACCGTGACGAGGTTTTCGAGCTCATAGCCTATTTTTTTCAGGGATTGGAAATGATTGGGACCATAATATATCTTAATCGGCATATTGAAATCTGAAGTCCTGTCATATGGAATCTCAAGTTCAGAACGGTAATGACGGATGTATTCACTTTCTTCCGGAGTAAGTTCCATTGCCATGTCACCTCCTTCGAACGGCTTTTCATCTGTAATCAGAACTGAGGAAAAGAATTGCTGCTTATAGGCTACCCAATGCAGCTTTGTGGTTTCGTTAGCTGATTGTAGTTCCTTTTTAGATCGTGTTTTAAACTTTTCAACATCTCCCTGGTAAAAACGATATTTCAGGTTGGTATAATACAACTCGTTCTGTCTTCCCCTTTCCTGTTGTGGTGAGTAAATCTCCCATTTGAGTTGAACAAAATCGGTTCTGTAATTATCCATATTTTTCATATGGATATTATAGTCCATTATATTGCTACCGGGGTTGAGCGTATAGGTGTATTCAATGGATGCACCCATGGTATCTACAGGCAGACTCATTACCATGGTTTTTGGTGAATTTTCAGCTACCATTATTTCCTCCCCCTCGGTGAGTTCAAAGAAAAGTTCATCGGTCCGGATGGTTTTTCCATCTGAAAAGAACTCAAGGCCAAATCGATTTTCAGGACCTTCAAAAAGAATCAAAGGAAGTGAATCTGCAGTCTTATAATTCTTAAGTTCAACAGAATATGGTTTTCCTCCTTTTTTCGATATTTTTAAAAGTATCTTATCATTTTCAAGAGTATAAAAGGCATTTTCACCTTTTAACTGTCTGGAATAAACTCCCATATCTGTTGCAGTATCCCGAATCTCCTGAAAAGCTTCTGCCGGCACGGTTTCCTGTTCCTCAATCTGAGGCTCCGGTTCTTCTGCAACCGGTTCCTGAGCCATGCGAATTGAATCAGCTATCCTCCTCTGTTCGGTCATCTCTTCCCGTTGTGGCTTGGTAATGATGCTGTAGCCAATTAAAATTACACCAATTAATATGATTCCGACTATTGAATTCCTATCCATTTTAAATTATTTTCAAGAGAAATTATAACTATTATTCATCCTTTTTATTGTCAAGTGCAGACTTAACGAAATGCACAAATAAGGGGTGCGGATTCAGGACGTTACTCCTGTATTCAGGATGAAACTGTACACCAACATACCAGGGATGTCCTTTCAATTCCATAATCTCCACAAGCTGACTGTCAGGATTTATTCCTGATGCTATCATGCCTGCATTTTCATACTCCTCCAGAAAATCGGAGTTAAATTCATAGCGATGCCTGTGACGTTCACTTATGTGTTCTTTATTATAAATGGAGTGCACTAATGTATTCTTCTTGATATCACAGGGATAGGCCCCGAGTCTCATGGTCCCTCCTTTTTCTGTCACTCCCTTTTGCTCTTCCATCAGATCAATAACCGGATGCTGAGTCATTCTGGTCATCTCTGTTGAATGAGCATCCCTGTATCCCAGTACATTTCTGGCAAACTCAATAACAGCACATTGCATACCGAGACAGATGCCAAAATAGGGTATCTTATTTTCTCTTGCATACCTGGCAGCAAGAATTTTACCGTCAATCCCTCTGTCGCCAAAACCCGGTGCGACAATTATCCCGTCAAAGCCACTGAGTTGATCATTAAGATTATCCGGAAAAATTGTTTCCGAATGCAGGCATTTCAAATCAACCTTTGCGTAATTGACAGCTCCGGCATGGGTAAGTGACTCAATTATTGATTTATATGAATCATAAAGTTCCACGTATTTTCCTACCAGCGCAATGTTAACCTCTTTTTTCGGAGATTTTAATCTGTCTACAAAGTTTTTCCAGGGTTTCAGTTCAGGATCCTTTCCGAGGGGAAGATTTAACTTTTTAAGAGCGGTGATATCCAGCTTTTCCTTCTGCATCAGAAGGGGTACTTCGTAAATGGTGGAAACATCGATCGACTCGATAACCGAAGAAAGATCGACATTGCAAAATAAGGCTACTTTTTTACGAATATCTTTCGTGAGAACCTTTTCTGTTCTTAATACAAGGATATCGGGCTGAACTCCATTTTCAAGCAAAGCTTTTACAGAGTGCTGAGTAGGTTTTGTTTTTAATTCGCCGGAAGCCGCAAGATAGGGTACGAGGGTGAGATGCACTACCAATGCATTTCCGGGTCCCAGTTCCCATTTCATCTGTCTCACGGTTTCTATATAGGGTAATGACTCAATATCTCCGACAGTACCGCCTATTTCCGTAATTACCACATCGTAATTATGACGGGTACCCAGGATCTTTATCCTTCTTTTAATTTCATCTGTTATATGGGGAATAACCTGAACGGTCTTACCAAGATAATCGCCTTTCCTCTCCTTGTTTATTACCGATTGATAGATCCGTCCGGTTGTAATATTGTTTTCCTGTGATGTAGGAAAACCAAGGAAACGTTCATAATGACCAAGGTCAAGGTCGGTTTCAGCACCGTCATCGGTCACATAGCACTCGCCGTGTTCATAAGGATTCAGTGTCCCCGGATCTACATTAATGTAAGGATCAAGTTTCTGTATTGTGACATTATACCCCCTGGCCTGAAGTAATTTCGCCAGCGATGAGGAAATAATACCTTTACCGAGAGAAGATGCTACTCCGCCTGTAACAAATACATATTTGGTTGAAGCCAATTTTTTGATTTTTACAGTTAAACCGCAAAGTAAATAATTTATTCCCTAACGGAGTAATTTTTAGGCTAAGAAATTTTTTCTTCACGAATCAATGTCCCTCTTCAGCATCATCAATCATCATGATCTTATCTTCCAGTAATTTTATTTTCCTCCTGGCGCTCTCAATTTTTTTCTCGAAGTCTTTGACCATGGAATCTGCCTTCTTCGACTCGGTGAAGAATCCGATATTGTTTTCCCACAGTACAATATCATTCCTGAGTTGTTGAAGTTTATTCATCAGTTTTTCCCTTTCAAAACGGAGTTTATTTTCCGGTCTGGGTTTATTCTTGATGGACTCGAGTTTATTTTTGAATTTCAGAACATTTTTCCGGTGATCATCCATATCAAGAAGGTCATACTGTTTATTAATAGCATCCCTGAATTCCTGCATGATGACATCCTTTTTTTCATAAGGAACAAAACCGATGTCTGTCCATCTTTTCTGAAATTCATTGAGCTTCGCAAGATTTTCTTTCTGGGATTCTCCCGGCTCGAAATCTTTGATCTCTTTGATCAAATCCTCTTTCTTTTTCAGGTTGTCTTCATATTTCTCTTCAATATTGGCAAAATATTCTGTCTTGCGATTAAAAAACCTGTCGCAAGCGGATCTGAATCTCTTCCAGACCTGATCCGACTTTTTACGTGGAACCGGTCCTATTTGCTTCCACTTTTTTTGCAAATCGATCAGTTCACCTGTTGTTTTTTTCCAGTCAGTGCTGTCCTGAAGTGCTTCAGCCTGAATGCAAAGATCAAGTTTCTTTTGAAGATTTTCCTGCTGCTCTTCAAGTCCTTTGGCATAATACTCTCTCTTTTTATTGAAGAACTTATCACAGGCGGCCCTGAACCGGGCATATATTTTATTGTTGTCTTTTTTAGGCGCAAAACCTATGGTTTTCCATACTTTTTGAATTTCAAGGATCTCCCTTGTTTTTTCAACCCAGGTTGAATGGTCATTTATATCCAATTCAGCAAGCGCTTCCGCCTTCTCGCACAGGACTTTTTTGGATTCAAGGTTTTTTTTCTGTGTTTCTTTTAATTCCTGGTAATATTGTTGATGCTTTTTGTTTATCTTGGAGGTGGCTTCTTTAAACCTTTCCCATATCTCAGTTCTTTTTTCCCGGGGAACAGGACCGATCTCTCTCCATTGATCATGATATTTCTGAAGTGTCTTAAAAGCATTTACAATATTGGGTTCAAGAATCAACTCTTCAGCCTTTTCACAGAGTTTTATCTTTGCCTCCAAATTCTTTCTCAAATCCAGGTCCCGAAGTTCTTTATTGATCTTAATATAATCATAGAACTTCTCTACATAATAATGATATGTTTCCCATAGATTTTTAAGTTCACCCTGGGGAACAACTCCTGTTTCATGCCAGCGTCGCTGAAGATCCCTGAATTCCTGGAAAGTAATATTTATCGCCTCATCTCTGTTGGCAAGTTCTTTAATCTCTTCAATGATCTGATGCTTCTTCTTCAGGTTCTCATTTTTCTCATCTTCTCTGAGCTTATTATACTCGGTTCTTAAATCAGAGTATTTTTTTAATAATGATTTAAGTTCTTCCTCTTCCTCACTCACTCCGGGAGAAAAATCAGCTTCGTTGCCCCCTTCCTGAAGAAATTTTGCTTTCTTCTCCTCAATTTCGGCATGCCTTTTTTTATAAAACGCAGATTTTATTGCAGCAACGTCTTTACCGATCCGATTGATTTTACCTTCATGCAATAATTCTTTAAGAATCTCGATCAAATCGGGTTTACTGAGCAAAGAATAATTGATTTCCTCTTTTTTGAAAGATGGTTTCGTTTTGGATTTTTCTGAATCAACTTCTTCTGCTTCATCTTTCTTATCATCCTTTTTATCATCCTTATCATCTGCTAAACTACCTGCTTTCTCATTATTGCTTAGCTCCTGGTCTGATTTGGATTGCTCTTTCTCATCTTTAGCTTCTGAACCCGATCCGGGTGTTTCGGCTTTTTCTCTTTTTTCTTTTCCTGCCTTCTCATTATCAGATTTTCCTGAATCCCCAACTTCATTATCTTGATTTCCTTCTTGTTTTACCGTTTTTTCTTTTTTTGCGGCACCAGAGGCGGAATCATCTTCAGCCTGCTGATCTTCATTCATATCATTTCCAAAGACGGATTCAGAATCCCTATCCTTCTCTTTGTTTTCTCCTGCATCTTCCTTTTCTGAGTCTACAGAATTTTTTTGAGCATGTCCAGACTCCTGCTCTTTCTTGTTTGAGGATTCAAGCTCCTGGTCAGATTTTTTCTTTTCTTCTTTCTCATTTTCAGCTTTTTTGCTGAAATGTTCATTTTCATTATGAACAGAGTTTTTGGGATCTTTTTGTTCCATTGGAAAATTTTTTTCCAGTTTAATAACATCAAAGGTCTAAGATACCGAATATCCTTAAGGCTAACAATGTTTTTAAACGATTTGTTTTCTCAC
>CAZGTU010000186.1:0-6519 GCA_964528675.1 uncultured Bacteroidaceae bacterium | reverse complement strand
GCAAGAATGGTTTCGGAGAAAATAGCCGCCGATGACTATGAAATTAATGATCCGGAAGCAGAACAGGATCTTAATGAACTTGCCGATAATTTAGGAGGAACCTCTCATGCACTTTTAGCATTTTCTATTAACGAGAAAAACGCAAATACAATCATAAACTACTTAAAAAACTCCCCGGAGTTCTCCGAATTATTGCTGGGTGAGTACACTCAATGCGGGGTTGGAATTGCAACCGATCCTGAAAATAATCATTATGTTGTTATCATGCTGGTAGAAATACCGGATGTAATTTAAAATCTATAATCAGCCATGCAATACAGAACTGAAAAAGACACCATGGGAACAGTAAAAGTTCCTGCCGACAAATACTGGGGAGCCCAGACCCAGCGTTCAAAAAACAATTTTAAAATTGGGGACGGGACTATGCCCCGTGAAATTATCAGGGCCTTTGCTTACCTTAAAAAGGCAGCTGCCAAAACTAATGAAGAACTGGGAGTTCTGGATAAGGAAAAAGCTCATTTAATCTCCAAGGTGTGCGATGAAATTCTGGAAGGAAAACATGATGACCAGTTTCCACTGGTGGTGTGGCAAACAGGTTCAGGGACACAATCCAACATGAATGTTAACGAGGTAATTGCCAACAGGGCCCATGTATTAATGGGTAACAAGCTTGGAGAAGGTAACCGCCTTATTCATCCCAATGATGACGTTAATAAATCCCAGTCATCAAATGACACCTTCCCGACGGCAATGCACATTGCCGCTTATAAAAATCTTATAGAGGTAACCATTCCAGGAATTAAAAAACTTCGGGATACCCTTAACGAAAAGTCCAAAGCCTTTGATGATATAGTAAAAATTGGTCGCACACACTGGATGGATGCCACTCCCCTGACATTGGGTCAGGAATTCTCGGGCTATGTTTCCCAACTTGATCATGGATTAAAAACCATTCAAAACAGCCTGGAACATTTACGGGAGCTTGCATTGGGAGGAACAGCTGTCGGCACGGGAATAAACACACCCGGGGGGTATTCGGAACTGGTTGCGAAAAAAATTGCTGAGTTCACCGAACTACCTTTTGTAACGGCTGAAAACAAGTTTGAATCTCTGGCTGCACATGATGCGATTGTAGAGGCATCAGGAGCCCTGAAAACTGTTGCTGCCAGTGTAATGAAAATTACCAATGATATACGGGTCTTAAGCTCAGGGCCAAGAAGCGGAATAGGAGAAATAATCATTCCGGCTAATGAACCTGGGTCTTCAATTATGCCAGGTAAAGTTAATCCAACCCAGGCTGAGGCCATTACCATGGTATGTGCACAGGTGATGGGCAATGATGTAGCCATTAATATCGGCGGAAGCAATGGCCATTTTGAGTTGAATGTATTCAAGCCCATGATGATATATAATTTCCTTGAATCGGCCAGATTACTGGGAGATGCATGTGTTTCATTCAATGATAATTGCGCTATCGGAATAGCTCCTAACCGGGAAAACATCGAAAAAAATCTTTATAATTCCCTGATGCTGGTAACCTCTCTGAATACCCATATCGGTTATGAAAAAGCGGCAGAAATTGCGAAGAAGGCATTTACTGATAATTCCACACTCAGGGAGGCTGCTCTCGAACTTGGCTACCTGACGGAAGAACAATTCGACGAATGGGTTGATCCATCCAAAATGATCGGCAGGTAAAAAGAACCATCGGGTTATTCACTATCCTCCTTACTGACCCTCCCAAACCTTCACCGGAAAGAGAGTGTGAGTGAGAGCGAGGATGCTATTTATTGTTGAATACAAATTTTAAAGAAATAAACTCATAGTAGCTTCGCTTTTTAAAAAATCTATCGAATTCAAGTTAAAGGGGAGAAATGCTTCAATAAATTTTCATCCACCTATATATTTGTTTTTCAACATTATAGAATTATCTGTCGTTCTCCTTTTTCAGTTACGATCTATATTAAAATCAAATAACTGCTCACCTTCATTGAATTTAATTTTCCTTCTTACCTCCGTAAACCTGAAGTCGAGGTTTATAGTTTTGTTCTCCATAAACTGTACCTCAAATTCACCCTGCTCAAGCATAAATCTGCTTCCGAAAACATTAAATATTTTAACCTTATAAATATTGGCTTTGGGAAGGTTAAGAACATAACGACCATCCGAAGTAGTAAGTGTGGAAAAACTCGATCCATTCTCGCCCATTGCAGTAATACGTATACCTTCCAGATTTATTTTTCCTTCATTGCTGTTTGGGTCACGATCCACAATCACCTTACCTTTTATTTTATAACTTTCTACGAGAGGAAGATAATGAACCTTATCCTCATCAGCCTCCAGTACCTGATTTTGTCCATCCAGAAAATACAAATCTTCAAGATTGGAAAGGGGGGTAATCTCCAGATCATAATTTCCCTCAGGAATATTTCCGTAGTGCATCTCTCCGTTAGGGTCTGTGATCATATGGGTTTCAGCAAAACGAACCTTATTTTTTTCATTTTTCTCAGGATCTCTTTTTATATTAATCAATACATTGGAGATGGGTTTTTCATCTTTGTCTTTGATGTTATTTCCATTTTGATCGTCAAATCCAACAATGGTCAGGTCATGATACTTCATCCTGGGTTGCTGAACATCAAAGCTTTTGCGAAATCCCGCAAGCAAATTCAGATCACGGGTTGTAATCCTCCCTACATCACTATCCATCCGCGAATTTCTGTACACATTAAAGCTGGAAAAGAGATTCCAGCCCGATTTGAGTGAAAAATCCGCCGTCACATTAAATATTGTATTTTCCCGCTGAGAAGGCATATAATAGGAATAATTGATATAAGCACTCAACCGTATGGTTTCATCTTTAAAATATCTTTCATAATGCGGCCTGAGATGGATGGCCTGGTTAATTTCCGGGTCTTCATCAATAACCACACTACGATAAATATCAGAGGCTTCACCACTGGAATAATAAGCATTCAGCTTAAAAGTTTGATCATAATAGCTGATGCCGGCAGTATATTTCCAATGACCGGATAAAGAAAAGCTTTCATCCCCGGGTATGTCATTGGAATACTTAAAATACATAGTGTTGAATGAGAAATTAGGGGAAATGCTTCTCAAATCACCAAGCTTGAAGGTAACTGATGTCATAACTCCGGGCTGGTAATTCTCATAGCGAGTGGTAGTTTCTGTACCGGGATTATAATTATTCCTTATGGTACTGAAGAATTGGGGCCCCACCTGGTAGATGACATTTCCTTTCGTATAGGAAAGAAGAAACCTTCCATTGTCATTAATATTCCTGTTTTCAGGATAATGAAAATTGTAGGGATAACGACTGGCGGAATAACTGTTATGATGATATAAATTATAAATGCGGAGTTTTTCATTCACCTTATATTTTAGATCAAAATCAAAACGATTAATGCCTGCATTTTTCAAATAAGAAAATGAGGTGTTAGTATTATCAATTCGCAGGCTTGTTTTATTATCCTTAAAATGATAACTCAGCCTGTAAGCAAAACCCAGGGTAGTGGTGTCATTCTCCAGGTATCTGCTGGGCTGAAACCTGCTTAAGGTTGTAGCCGTTTGAAGTCTTATTGAATGATGACTTAAAAACCTGTAGGTACCTCCAAGATGATAAGAATAGTAGGAGTTATTCACACCGGCTCCATTTTCAACAGTAAGCCCTGTATTTAAAGCCACTCTTCCAAGAACGGTCCCGTAACCCGCAAATGAACCAAGGTTCCCGCCATAAGGGTTTTGAATGAAATTAAAGTAAATATTATGTCTGTCCTTCAAACTATGCTTAGCTTTAATTCCTCTCCCTGTCATTGTATGAAGTGATCCGGTACCCAGCCGGTCCCCCATCCATAACTGTGTTTTAGGATCATTATATCTGAGCATATATCGGAATATTCTAGAAAAATCGAGATGCTCATACATTTCCGGATTAAAATAAAGATTGTACATTCCAACAGAATACTGTAACTGTCTCTCTTCAGGCAGGAGAAGTTTTCCATGAACTTTAAATGATGCCTTGGGTCTTTGATAGGATAGTAAATTGAAGAGGGTCAAGTCCAGATTTAGGGGAGAGGCCCTCAGTGGAGCATTATTGAATTTTTCACTTACCAGGGGGATTGCACGAATGCCATCGTACTCCTTTTTCTCAGATGTACTGGCCTCTATGTAAACACTGGTTGATTTCCAGCTCTGTTTTAGTGCCCGGGTCTCTGCGTATGAAAGGTCCTTTCTTTGAGAGATGCCGAATGATAAAACTGTATCTCTATAAGCAGGTAATTCAACAAACAAAATGCTATCAGCTTCAATAAATGTTTGAAACCTCAATAAGGCTCCCTTATCAAACTTGAGCTTTATTAATTCATTCGAATTTCCACGATTTTTCAGATGAACGGAAAAAGTTCCCACAGGTTTGAAATCGCTAAGGTAGACATCACTTCGGTCAACCCTCATCCTCCAGTCAGATTCTTTCTTAATCGAAAGGTAAGCGTTGCGGTAATAGACATCTTCTTTAGTTCTGAAAACAGCTCTGATCAGGTAAGAGGTTCCCCCAATTGTATTCTTGGGTATCCCAATCCGGATGGGAAGAATAATTTTTTCACCAGGCTCCAGATCAACTTGATAACTCCGGGCACCTATCATGATCCAATTCTCTGGGTGGCTGAAAATCAATGTTCCACTGACCTTCTCATCTCCGGGATTTTCAATATTTACTACATTAAAATACGCACCTGCCTCTTCCATCCGGGTATTTTTCTTAGCAAAGGAAAAATGCAATGCACTGTCTACCTGTGAGTTTACCCCTTTCCCTTCACAAAAAAACAGAAACAGCAGTGCCAGGATAAGAATTGATCTAAAACTTATGCATTTAAAATGATATGTAAATTGAAAAAACAGACTTTTCAGTCCACTGCTGCGCATTCTTAAAGAATTAGAAACCGGGTCCGGTAGGAACCAGCTCAATTTCAATCTCTACATTATAATAATCTGGTTCTTCACCCAGCAGGGTGCCATTTCCTCCTTCCGAAACGGGAATACCACAACGGTAGGATAAACTCAGCTGATGAAGATCCCAGCTAAGATCTGTAAATGCCGGATCAGTATAGGAGAACAGTGTTGTCCATACCGAGCTTAAATCTGTATAACCATAGGAGAAGCCGCCTTCAAGTCCGAGAAAATTTTCCGCTTTAATTTGGATCTTGTCAAGGCTGAGATTGGATGATTCTCCTTTTATCATTGTCGCACCGTTAAATGTTCTAATATTCAGATCGAAACCTTCAAGGCTATGGCCTACCTGGGATGAATCGACAAGGGTAATTCCCAGTACTGTGCCTTCAGTTATTTCAATTCCGGTACGATATTTTTCAATGGAATTAAAATTAAACGGCATATTACTTCCATACAAAATAGATAAACGCGCATGATTCCATTCCTGTGAATATGACGAAACGCTTAAAATAACCAATACGGAAGTCAGGACAATAATTCTCATAAAAAACCGGCATAATCAGAACGCAAAAATAGAAATAGTCAACGAAGATGTTGACTATTTCTATTGATATTTATTGAACCTGTCCAAATTAATTGTCTACGGCCAGTTCAAAAATCACATTGGTAACATACCTGTCGGGCTCAGGACTGGGCTGCTGATTTAGCAGGCTCACCGCATTCATGGGTATAACTGCACCCGCTTCGGCCGTTCCACATCTCCAGAGAAGGCTAAAATCATTCTCAGTTGCATCTCCTGCATTTGAAGTAGTAGCATCATCATTGTCTTCAATAAGAGCAACCGGGTAAACTTCAAGTGCAGCAACTTCAGTGGCATTGTCAGTAGGGGCGCTGAAGAGGCTGGATCCTGCGGTTGTACCCTGTGGTTGACCGGCACCCTCGAAAGTCTTGGTTCCATTATTCACCAGGGTAAATCCTACATTGTCGAGCCCGAGGTTATTGGCCGGGTTATCCGTTCCAATGAATGTTGCCTGTTCTGAACCATAATTGATCATCCAGCGTGTAGATGATGAAACGGTAAAATCTGTCTGATAGAAATCCTCAGAAGTGTTCGGGTTTGCAGAACCTGAGGTCCCTGCATCTGCAGATAATCCATCCCGGTAATCATCAATTGAATTGAAAACAAATTCAATGTTACCTCCGTTTGTTATGGTCATCCTCAAAACCTGGTTAAGATTGACAGAGACAGGGATCACCTGCCTGTCCTTAACCGCCTGGGCAAAAAGCCCTGCACTAAAAATCAGCAATGCTGCTGTCGTTAAAAGTACTTTTCTCATAATCATTAAAATTTGAATAAATAATTTTACTTATTATGACAACTATACCTTCATCTATCAATCCAATTACCAGATATCAGAAGGGACTGGTCATATCAAGATCAAAAATATTTGAAGGGGAAGCCAGAAAAAACAGGGCCTTCACTCGAAAAAAGGGACAGGACACCCGTAAATACCGGGGGTTTTTACCCGATTTTTATAAGCTGTTATGTAA
>CAZGTU010000185.1:0-6524 GCA_964528675.1 uncultured Bacteroidaceae bacterium | reverse complement strand
GCTAGCGTATCCCGATGGGGGGTCGGGATGGTCGCCCGTTCGAGTCGGGCCACGGTAGCAGAGTGAGAGCGAGAGTGAGAGCGAGGATGTTAACGAAGGAATAGCTCTTTCCGGAGATTGAGATTTCTTTTCTTCCTTCCAGCTTTGAGCTTCTTCACAGATCCCTCGCTATCGCTTCGGGATTCAATACTTCGACTATCGCTCAGCACAGGTTCATTCACTGTTTCCATATCGCTGTCGCTCCTGGAAACAGGGATTCATTGAACTTCCAGCTTCCTTAACCCTTCAACCAAAAAAGGCCCCTTCCGGAGCCCTTAAACGAATAACCACTTAGTTAAAATATATATCTGTCTGTCTATGAAAAGATTGTATTTAAAATTAAAATTTCATCATCCATTCTTCAAGAGCCAGCTCTTCTTCTTGGAAATTATCTGCTTCATTGGAAGGGAATGGCTTCATCATCCATTCTTCAAAGCTTAATTCCATTTCCAATTCTTCGATTTCAAATGGTTCCATCATCCATTCTTTAAGTTCCATCTTTTTGTCAAGAACCATTTCAGTGTCGAATGCTTCGGTTTCAACCATCCAGGTTTCAAGCTTCAACTCTTCCTCATAAAACATTTCCTCACTCGAAAATTCGCTTATGTTTAACATCCAGTTTTCAAGTTCAAGTTTTGTATCCATTGCAGATCTGAATCTTTCAGCAACTTTTTCAGTCCTCGCTTTGGCTGATTTTTTCAATTTTTCATCTACCTTTCCGTCTGCGTATGCATCTGGAATTAAAAATATGATTGCCAGTGCTATTATGATATGTAAAATATTTCTTTTCATGACTTTTGTTTTTTACCTGTTCAACGTTCTTGCTCAAAATTAAACAATCCATGTGCCAAAGATTGTAAAAATCACATAAACAGGAATATACAGAGGTAAGCTGCATTTGCATTAATGGTTAAAACTGAACGGTTTCGTGACATAAGTGTACGGAAACGAACGAATAAAAGACAAATTTGTCTTAAATATCATTAATGTTAATCAAATCTCTATTCCAGGATGTTCGTGGTGGCTATGCTCTAGTATAATGATAGTTCTTATTCCTTGAATGCGCTAAATTTCTTACGAAATCCGGCAGTGGTCTCTTCCTTCATTTCTCTTCCAGTCAATCAAATATACTAAAGTCCCTCAAACGTTTAAGTCCCTAAAGTTGCTCCATTCGCTAACGTCGCCCCATCGCTAATGTTTCCCCAGTCTCATTAATTAAATCATGATAAAGCCCGATACTTCGCCTCCATGGTCTATGGTCCATGGTCCATGATCTACCCCCTCACCCCCACATGTCCATAATCGTACACTATCCTCCGGGATCGAACAAAATTATGAACTCATAAAATTAATTAAATCCTTAATTATAAGCTAAATAATTTCGATGGTATATTATTTGATTATTTTTAATGCCAAAAAAAAAATATACTGATGATAAACAAATTACTTACTGTTGCAATTCGGAATTTTAAGAAGAACACACTGTTTTCATTTATCAACATTCTGGGCCTCGCCATTGGTCTGGCTGCTTCAATCATTATTTACCTTTGGGTGTATGATGAATTGAGCTATGATAAGTTTCATGAAAAAGCGGAACGAATATACCGTGTTGAAAGGAATTTCCATATGGATGATGAACAGATGCTGGTTCCGATTACTTCTCCTCCTACAGCACCACAGATCAAAGCTGATTTTCCTTCGGTGGTGTCATTTACACGTCTTGCTTATGAAGATGTGCTTATTGAAGACGATTCGAAAAATCAGTATAAAGAAAGGATCTTTTATGCGGATAGTTCGTTTTTCGAGATATTTTCTTTTCCGGTGGTTAAAGGAAATCCCGAGATCTGCCTGGCAGATCCTTTTTCAATCGCCATGTCTGAAAGTTTTGCCAAAAAATATTTTGGACCTGAACCTGAGCTGGGAAGTGTGATTAATGTGGATTATAATGGAGATTCAAGGCCTTTTACACTTACAGGTATTTTCGATGATTTTCCTCATAACTCTCATATACAGGCCGACATTGTAGCTTCTTTCAGTTCATTAAAAAGTTTAAGACATGAAATGATGATGACCAGTTGGATGGCAAGTTTTCATTATTCCTACATTGTTATCGATCAAAATACTGATCCAAAAGTCCTTGAGAAAAATCTCCAGACTGTGGTGGATAAGTACTTTGGTCCTGAAATGCGAGATATGATGAAGATCCAGGAACCACGAGAGGTGATGCAGTTGAAATTGAAGCCGATCACTGATATTCACCTGGATTCTAATCGAACATGGGAATTAGAGTCTCCCGGTAGTAAGACATCTGTCACCATATTCAGCCTTGTAGCTTTATTATTGCTTGTAATTGCCGGGGTGAATTTTATGAATCTATCAACAGCAAGGTCTTCACGAAGAGCACTGGAAGTCGGAATACGCAAGATATCCGGTGCCTCGAAGCCAAAACTTATACGGCAGTTTCTTGGTGAGTCTTTATTGTTCAGCCTGTTTTCTCTTGTTCTCGCGTTCATAATCATAGAACTTACCTTACCGGTTTTTTCGGACTTTACAGGAAAGGATATGTCAAGCAGTTTATTATTTAAGGGTTGGAATTTGCCTGTCATTTTGCTGGTGTGGGTTATAACGGCTTTTATTTCAGGAATTTACCCGGCATTTATTCTCTCTTCATATAAACCTGTCAAGGTGCTGAAAGGGAAAGCCGGACCCGGTGGAGGGGAAACCTTCCGGAAGATCCTTGTTATAGGCCAGTTTGTTATTTCCGTTGGCTTGATAATTTGTTCTTTAACTGCCTTTCGTCATCTTCAATATATAAGTAATAAAGATCTGGGTTATAATCGGCATGGGCTTCTGGATATAGCTATTGAAGATCGAACGGTGTTTCAGTCATGGGATGCTTTCAGCGCTGATATTGAAGCAATTCCAGAGGTTGAGGGAATTACTCGTTCATATATTGTTCCTACGGACAGGAACTATACGGACAATCCTTACCTTGTAAGAGGAAACAGCAAGCCTTTTTTCCCTGTGATAAATATGATTGATGAAAATTATATCCCTGTATTGGAAATATCTATGATTGCCGGTGAGAATTTCAGACCCGGTATGGTTGAAGATACCTCCATGTATTATATTATCAATGATGAGGCCAGGAAAATGTTCGGTTTTGAGACTCCTCTTGATGCCCTGGGGAAAGAGATAGGGGTACTGACCGGTGAAAATAATCAGAGCAGTGACTGGGGGCAGATTGTCGGAGTGACAAAAAATTTCCATTATAAGGCTCTCACAGAAGAAATCAAGCCCATGGTAATAAGATCATCCCTGTCGCGTCATTATCATATTACCATTCGCTTAGATGAATCTTTTGAAGAAAAAGCCTATGAAAAGATAGAAGAAGTATGGAAACAATATTATCCCGATAAAATATTCAGTGCCTCTTATATTGCACAAAGGTTTGATCATCAGCACATAACTGAAAGAAGGCTACAGGTTGTTTTGCTTATTTTTACTGTTTTATCCATTTTTGTTGCCTGTCTTGGACTTTTTGGTTTATCTGTATTTTCGGTAGAACAAAGAACCAAAGAAATCGGAATACGAAAAAGTATGGGTGCCGGAATGAATCAGATTATTGGTCTTATTTCCTGGGATTATTTAAAGCTTGTAATTATTTCAATTATCATCGCTTCGCCAATTTCTTATTTTATAATGAAAGAATGGTTAAATAATTTCCCTTATCGCAGAGGACTCGAAATATGGATATTTATCGCAGCAGCAGCAATTGTGATTTTTGCGGCTTTTCTTACCGTGTTTGTTCAAACTTACCGGGCGAGCAGGTTGAATCCGGCGGAGACGTTGAAGTATGAGTAGGATCATCCCACTTATGTTCCCGCCTTATTCCCAAATAATTCCACCTGCATCCTCGGCGTAAACCTCCATCCATTCCTTATAGCCATCCTGACAGCTATTTCTGTATGTTTTGCTGTCTTTTCCGGTGTTGATCCCAGGGGCATTACCAGGATATCCTGCTTACGGAAAAGTCCCAGCCTGGAGAGGAAATCTTCTTTTATATCTTTTTCATCTTCTTCTCTTGCAATCACAAATTTCAACTGGAAGTCCTTTTTTGCCCTTCTTGTAGCTTCGGTGTCAGGGATGTCTCCGTAATAAGATTCCAGATTATGACATGCGTTTATATATTTCTGAATAGTCCCTGTATTTCTTCTTAATCTTGAATGATCATGCATGAAATGCCGGTCTACCGGTTTTTCAAGTTGCCTGTTTTTCTCAGGAGTGGGATCAGAGGATCGTAATTTCGGGCTGATAGAGAAAAAATCAACATTCCATGCCAGTTCAGGAACATAATGCACTCCATTGGTTTCTAAGCTAATATGCACTCCCAGTTTTTTCTTCAGGGAACTTACCAGCGAGAGCAATGGTAGAGGTTGGGTAGTGGGTTCTCCTCCGGAAATGACAACATGGTTCATATTCCCAATATTTAGCTTAATAAGCTTTACAATATCTTCAACTTCCCATTCTTCCGATTCCTGAACATCATGGCTGGAGTAGGGGGTGTCACAGATATCTACCTTACCTTTATCATCTATCCATGTGCATCTTAAATTGCAACCGGTGGTACGGATAAACAGCACCGGGATACCGGCAAGCTTCCCTTCCCCCTGTATGGTACCGGCAAGTGGAAATCCTGTATTTGGTGATTCGTTTGAAAGATCTCCGTCAAGGCCTTTCAGTATAGGAAATATTCCGTTTTTTACCAGTCGGATCTTCATTATATATTAAAATATTTAGATATGACGAAATGACAGGTATGCTAATTAATTTTTGATATTATTGAAAATCAACACGTTTTTTAGCATATCCTTCAAAATTTTGTCACCAGTTTTAACATTATTGATTAAATTTCGGAAATGGTATACTATTTGGTTACTAACACATCATCCTAGAAACATTATCAGGATGGTTTTGTTTATGAAAAATGTCAAACTCAATAATATCAAAGTCTGAATAATGGAATTATTTAAAAAAATGGAAAACACAGTCTCAGAATCAAAAGATGAGGTAAAAATTGAAGGTGAAAATGAAAAAGTGACCTGTTTGATTCTTGGTTCCGGACCAGCGGGATACACTGCCGCTATTTATGCTGCAAGGGCTAACCTTAAACCTGTACTTTACCAGGGAATGACCATGGGAGGTCAGTTAACCACAACCACCGATGTGGAAAACTACCCGGGCTATCCGGATGGAGTAACAGGTCCTGAAATGATGGAAGATTTTAAAAAGCAAGCCGAACGCTTTGGGGCCGATATTCGCTGGGGAATGGCAACAGCAGCAAATCTGTCAAAAAGGCCTTTTAAGATTGTTATTGATGACAAAAAAACCATTGAAGCAGAATCTTTGATAATTGCAACAGGAGCAACTGCCAAATATCTTGGACTCGAATCTGAGCAGAAATTTATGGGTCACGGTGTATCTGCCTGTGCCACCTGTGACGGTTTTTTTTATAAAGGGCAGGATGTGGCAGTAGTTGGAGGTGGAGATACCGCACTTGAAGAATCATTGTATTTATCCGGTCTCGCCAAAAAGGTGTACCTGATCCACAGAAGGGATGAATTACGCGGGTCTAAGATCATGCAGGAGAGAGCATTTAAAAAAGAGAATATTGAAATTGTCTGGGACAGTGTGGTGAGAGAAGTAGTAGGCGACCAGGCGGTGAATGGTGTTATTATTGAGGATGTTAACACAGGTGAAACCAGGAAATTAGATGTCCAGGGTTTCTTTGTGGCCATCGGACATAAACCAAACTCAGATATTTTTTTGGATTTTCTTGATCACGATAATGTAGGTTATCTTAAGACCATTCCCGAAACTTCAAAAACCAATGTAAAAGGGGTATTTGCTTGCGGAGATGTAATGGACTCTGTATATCGTCAGGCTGTTACAGCTGCAGGTACAGGATGTCGAGCAGCTATGGATGCAGAAAGATGGCTGAGTGAAGAGGGGATTATTGGATAGGGGATGCCTTCCCGCAGCAGCGAAGCACCATACCAGATATCTGCCTGTAAATAGTAGTTTTCAAAGTAATCGATAATCAGCCTGCCAGGCAGCGGCTCGAGGGCAGACCGATTACCGCTTACTTTGAACACTGCCAAGTAAAAGTTACATAAAAACAGACATGTAGGCTTATAATCATTAGAATCTAATCAAGACATTCATAGCTTAATGACGCACCTACCTGCCCGCCAATGCGCTGGCCCCAGCTTCGGCAGGCGGGAACGATTCAACGATTAAACATTTTTACCTGTTAACCTCTCCGAGTTATACGGCCCCCGCCGTGGCAGACTTTTATCTAACTAAATCCCGTAAATAACTGACTTATTGCGGTATAAACATTCAACAACTTTCTGCCTCCCAACTGCCAAAATTCATAAAAAAAAACTATTGTATCGTGGAGACCCACTGATTACCGCTTACCG
>CAZGTU010000184.1:0-6555 GCA_964528675.1 uncultured Bacteroidaceae bacterium | reverse complement strand
CCGATATATCGTACCCGCCATCCCTCAGAGGTGATTTATAGAAGGGTAATATCCATATTGCATTTACTCCCAGTTCCTTTAAATAATCCAGTTTTTTAATCAAGCCTCTGAAATCACCAATCCCATCGCCATTGCTGTCAAGGAATGAACGGACATGTGCCTGATATATAATTGCATCTTTGTACCAGTTTTTTTTATCTTTTTCTTGCATTTTTCCTCTTTTTACATGAAATAATCAAAATCTCTTTCAGAACGAACCTTTCTTCTTAGTTTAAAAATATGGACCGGCATTATTCCCGGATTGATCTCCACATAATTATGAGCTCCGTTCCATAGAAAAAATGAACCACTCAGCAAATCATGAACCTGGAATGGCTCATGATCATCCATCTTAAATTCTTCAAGTGGGAGATTTATCCATCCCGATTGGGTGTGATGAGGATCAAGATTGACAACCACCAGTATTATATTATCAAGCGATTCTGTGGTTTTGCTGTAACATACCAGGGCTTCATTATTGATCTCATGAAACTTCAGGCTGTGGGTGTTTTGAAGTGCTTTGTTTTCTTTCCTGATCTTATTCAGTCGGGTTATGATTTTTTTAATACTGTTGCTATTATCAATATTCCATTTTTTTATTTCATATTTTTCTGAATTAAGATATTCTTCTTTACCCGGTGCAGTGGGCTGATTCTCCAAAAGCTCATATGCAGGACCATAAATGCCATAATTTGAGCTCAGGGTTGCCGCAAGAGCTATTCGCTGAATGAAACCAGCCCGCGGAGCTATTTGCAGGTATTCAGGAAGTATATCGGGAGTGTTTGGCCAGAAATTCGGCCTGAAAAATTCCCTGGCAGCAGAATTAACCAGTTCTTCACAATAAGTGGTGATTTCATATTTCGTATTCCTCCAGGTGAAATAGGTGTAAGACTGTGAAAAGCCCTGCTTGGCAAGTTGATACATAACTTTTGGCCTGGTAAATGCCTCTGAGAGGAAAATAACGTCCGGATGTTCATTTTTTATTTCCCGTATTGCCCAACCCCAGAAACGTAAGGATTTTGTATGAGGGTTGTCAACTCTGAATATTTTAACTCCCTGCTCAATCCAGTGAAGAAATACACTTTTTAGCTCTTCCCATAGACTTTCCCAGTCTTCTGTTTCAAAATTTACCGGATATATATCTTCATATTTTTTTGGGGGATTTTCTGCGTACTGGAGGCTGCCATCAGGTCTTTTTCGGAACCATTGTGGCTTCTCTTTGACCCAGGGATGATCAGGAGAACATTGAAATGCAATATCCATGGCAATCTCAATACCCGAATCACTGGCTTTTTGTATCAGTTCTTTAAAATCATCAAGTGTACCCAGGTCTGGATGAATGGATTTATGGCCACCCTCTTCACCTCCTATGGCCCAGGGAGAACCAGGTTCGCCAGGCTTCGATGTTACACTGTTATTTTTTCCCTTGCGCTTTGTTTTTCCGATTGGATGAATGGGAGGCAGGTAGAGTACGTCAAATCCCGATTCGGAAACGTAAGGTAAAAAATTGATTACATCTTTGAAGGTGCCGTGCTTATTCTCCTCGGATGAGAGAGATCGTGGAAAAACCTCATACCAACTGCTGAAATTTGCTTTTGTGCGATCAACTTCCACTTCCGGACTTTTCTCGTACCTGGTGATGTGTTTTTTCACAGGATATTTCGTCATCACATCGTAAAGCGTATCATCAAGTACTAATTGTATCTTTTCCTCCGCAGGATGGGTTTCTGATGTTAAAATATCTTCTGCTTTTTTTAAGAAAGTCTTGTCTTCAGGGGAGATTTTGCTATACTCATCGAGACTTGATTTTATTAACTCCCCTCCGATCAGGAGATCTACATCATAATCGGCTGATGCATTTATCTTTGTGAGTATATCACGATGCCATGACTTAAAATGATCGACCCAGGCACGGATGGTGTATGACCATATCCCGATTTTATTCAGATCAAAGGAAGAATACCATCTGTCATTGATATCATATTCCATGATGTTGATATGCCATTTTTCGTCATTGCCAAACCTGTACAATAGTTCAGCAGTGAGAACATCATGACCGTCACAGTAAATGTCTGCCTCTACCCGGATTCGGTCGTTCAGCACCCGTTTTACAGGGAATTCTGCACAGTTTATCTCAGGTTGAACATTTTCTATGATTACTCTTTGTTGACCATTCATAATTATGAATTTGAATAAATTAATATTGTTGTTTTTGAAACATTTGTCGTTTCTCCGGAACTAATCGAAGGGGCCCCGCATTCCCCCGGGCCATTGAATTGACCTGAGGAAGAATCAAGAATTTTACTCCAGTTATTGTTTTTACTTTCAGGGATTTTTACATTTCGTGTCTGATCACTGTAATTCATGAAACACAAAATATGATCATCATCCTGCCATCTGTTAAGGGTGTAGAGTTTATTATCTTCTTCAATGTTTAGATTATCTTTATCTGGGAATTTCAGGACCGGATTTGTCTTGCGTATCTCTATCAAGGTTTTATAATAATCAAGCATGGCCTTTTTCTGAATGTCTTCATTTATCTGCCATGAGAGTTTTGATTTCATGAAAGTATCAGCAGAAGAAGGGTCTGGGGCATCCTCATTATCCTCATAAAAATCTTTGAACTCTTCATTTCTGCCTTTCCTGACCAATTCATTTAAGTAAGCATCCTGATGACTCACAAAATAACAGAAGGGATTGGACTCTCCATATTCTTCACCCATGAAAAGCATTGGAATATTGGGTGATACAAACATGGTTCCTGCAATGAGTTTTGCAGTTTCAAAGTCGGTGAGTGAAATAAGTCTTTCACCGAATTTCCGGTTTCCGATCTGATCATGATTTTGATTGAAAATCACGAACTGATGAGCCGGATTATCACGGGTTGAATTTCCATAAGTCTTCTTCCTGAATTCAGAATATTTCCCATCATAAACAAAAGCATTCTTTATTGATTTTGAAAGATGTTCTGTTTTGCCAAAATCCAGGTAATATCCTTTGCTTTCCTGTGTTGTAAGGGTATGAATGGAATGGTGAAAATCATCCGACCACTGCGCATCCAGACCATACCCACCTTTTTCAATGGGATTGATATATTTTACATCATTAAGATTGGATTCTGCGATCAAATAAAAATCCCTGTTTTTTTCTTTGCTTAGTTGATCTAATTTTTCTGCCAGTTCCTGCATAATATGTTTCGCTCCAAAATCATATATGGCATGTATAGCATCAAGTCTTAGGCCATCTATATGAAAGTCACGGCACCACATCAGGGCATTCTGCACTACAAAATTTCTGACGCCGTCGCTGTATTGACCATCGAAGTTTACAGGTTTTCCCCAGGGGGTGGAATATTTTTCTGAAAAGTAATGACCATATTGAGAACTATAATTTCCTTCCGGCCCCAGGTGATTGTACACTACATCAAGAATGACAGCCAGTCCTTTTTCATGACAACTGTTTACCAGATTCATCAAGCCATGAGCTCCGCCATAGCTGTTATGCACAGCAAAAGGGTACACCCCGTCATAACCCCAGTTTCTCTTTCCACTGAACTGTGCCACAGGTAAGATCTCAATGGTGTTAATCCCGAGTTCTTTCAGATAATCAAGTTTTGAAATTATACCTTCAAAATTCCCCTCTTCCGTAAATGTACCGGTATGAAGTTCATACTGGATCATCTCTTCCAGAGGTATATTTTTCCAATCATTATCTGACCACTTAAATTCATCCAGGCGAATTATTTCCGAAGGTCCATGTACACCTTCAGGCTGAGATAAGGATGCAGGATCAGGAAAACGATCACCATTGTTAATTTTATATTTGTAAAGACTACCAGGGGAGGTTTTATCATAACTCAGATGCCAGTATCCATGTTCTTTTTTTTCCAGGGATATTTCTTCCTTTTTATCCTCCAGAACCAGTTTTATGTCTCTGGCTTTTGGTGCCCATAAGTTAAATTCACAGATATTATTATCGATGAACCGGGGAAATATAGTTTTGTATATCATAATCTTTGAAATGAAATTAAAGGGCTCATAAACAATAGAACAGCAGATCCCTTTGGGTTTTTTTCATTGAATGAATAATACCTTAATTTTTTATTTATGAATATTAATCAGAGAAAGATTACTTTTACAGAGATATTACAACTACCAGTTAAACAAATAAAAATATGTATTGTTTCGGTTGTAAAAAGGGAATGAATTTCTACCAGGTTATTGTCTTTTAAAATTGAAACATGCTTTCAACAAAACAGAATTAAATAATGAAGACCTATAAAGGAAAAGTGTTACCCGGTAAACCTTATCCCCTTGGAGCTAATTTTGATGGCGAAGGGGTTAATTTTGCCATCTATTCAGAAAATGCTACCGGTATTAAATTATGCCTGTTTAAAGAGCCAGGCAACGATCAGGACTACGAGCAGGTTGATTTTGAAGAAATCACCGATTATGTCTGGCATGCCTATTTGCCTGGTATAGAACCGGGACAGTTATACGGGTACAGGGTATATGGGAGATACCAGCCAAAGAAAGGCATACGGTTTAATCCCCAGAAGCTTCTGATTGACCCATATGCAAAAGCTATCCAGGGCCGGGTTGAGGTTAAGGACAGTATGTTTGATTATTCATTCAGCAGTAATGAGAAGAAAAATGTTTTGGAGAAGAACATTGTTGATAGTGCAAAGGAGATGAATAAGTCTGTAGTCATTAAAAATGATTTTGACTGGGAAAGCATTAAGAAACCTGAGATCCCTATGCACAACTCCATTATTTATGAATTACATGTGAAAGGATTTACGGCCACTCATCCGGATATTCCTGAAAACGAAAGAGGCACATACAAAGGCCTGGCAAATCCGAAAATCATAAATTACTTTAAAGATCTTGGCGTTACGGCAATTGAATTGATGCCAATTCACCACTTTGTGCATAACAAATTCCTGCTTGATAAGGGATTATCCAATTATTGGGGATACAATTCCATTGGTTTTTTTGCTCCTCATGCCGAATACAGTGCCTCCGGAATGATGGGTGAACAGGTGAATGAATTTAAAGAGATGGTAAAAGCCTATCATAAAGCCGGTATTGAGGTTATTCTTGATGTTGTTTACAATCATACCGGCGAAGGAAATCATCTCGGGCCCAGTCTTGCGTTTCGCGGTATTGACAACCTCAACTATTACCGGATGGATCCCAAAAAACCTCTTTATTACACCGATTATACCGGAACGGGGAATACCTTCAATATGCTTAACAGCCGGACACTCCAGCTCGTGATGGACAGCTTGCGATACTGGGCCAATGAAATGCAGGTTGACGGTTTTCGTTTTGACCTGGCATCAACCCTGGCAAGGGGCCTGTATGATGTAGGAAAACTTTCCACATTCCTGGATACCATTCACCAGGATCCGACTATTTCGCAGTTGAAACTTATTGCCGAGCCCTGGGACCTTGGAGAGGGAGGATACCAGGTTGGGAACTTCCCGGTTTTATGGGCAGAGTGGAACGGAAAATACCGTGATTCTGTGAGAAAATTCTGGCGGGGTGATGAGAGCCAGGTAAGTGAACTGGCTTATCGACTCTCAGGCAGTAGTGATCTTTACGAAGATAATGGGAAATTACCTTCCTCAAGTATTAATTTTGTTACGGCACACGATGGCTTTACCCTACATGATCTGGTAAGTTATAATCAGAAATACAACGAGGAAAACGGTGAGGAAAACAAAGACGGTGAAGATCACAATATAAGCTGGAACAGTGGAGTAGAGGGTCCCACGGATGATCCGGAGATCATTGCCCTCAGGGAAAAAAGAAAACGGAATTTCCTGGGAACTTTACTGCTCAGCCAGGGAGTGCCTATGATCAGTCATGGTGATGAATACGGTCGTACCCAGAATGGGAACAATAATGCTTACTGCCAGGATAATGAGGTATCGTGGATGGACTGGAACTGGAATGAAAACCAGAGAAAATTACATGAATTTACCAGGAAAATAATCGACATTCGTAATGAATATCCGGTAACTCACAGAAGGAGATATTTCAAGAACCGGCAAATTGTTGGTGAAGGGATCAAAGACATTCGCTGGCTGAATACGGACGGACTTGATATGAGCCGGGAAGAATGGGAAACTACTTTTATCCGTTGTATGGGTATGTTATTAAATGGGCAGCTCATGCAGGAGATGGATGAGTTCGGGAACAACCTCAAAGAAGATATCCTTCTGATCCTTGTGAATAGTTACTGGGAGCCGGTTTCCTTCACCCTGCCGCACGAAGGTCTGAGCTCA
Organism: uncultured Bacteroidaceae bacterium; assembly: GCA_964528675.1. Lineage (GTDB taxonomy): Bacteria > Bacteroidota > Bacteroidia > Bacteroidales > CAYRTD01. The sequence goes on along the minus strand of CAZGTU010000184.1, from coordinate 224 downwards.
AGCTGGGATGTGTTGATGGATACCGAAAAACCCGAACTCCCCGAAACGGAAACGCATATATTGAGTGTTTATAAGATTGCGGCAAGATCGATGGTGTTGTTGAAGAATGTGAGGGAGTAAAAGTATATCTTGAATATTTTTTAACCTATGCCCGGAATTAATCGCAGGCCCCTTCAAGCTCCGTTACATTGGTTTCAACTTCAAGCATTTTATCAACAACTGTT
>CAZGTU010000183.1:0-6653 GCA_964528675.1 uncultured Bacteroidaceae bacterium | reverse complement strand
AGCAAAGATAACTTAAAATTAACTTTAAGCCAGATGGCACAAAGATAGGCGGATCCGGGGGTTATGTTTTTTATAAAGACCTTTTTCGAAATTAGCATTATACCTCTAACACCCCCAAACCCCCTAAAGGGGGCTTTTGCCAAGTCGTTTAGTCTTAGCTGCCCCCGCCTGAAGCGGGGCCGGGGGGTATTTATAATATCAATGTTTAAAGCACATCCGACTGATATTCTCTAATAAGTTTCAGATCACTTAACTTTCCGCTACTAAACCCATCCCTCCCCTCAACAAACTGCCCATACAACAAATGCGTCGAAACCACCGCTGCCAGTGTCATATTATCCACCTCCGAGCTATTATCGGTTTTTGCAATTCTGTTCATCAACCCGGAAAGTGAACTGTGATCGAAAAGGCCGGCTTTTTTTGTAAATGACTCCGATAACATTTCCCTGACATAATCCGGAGCATTTTCCGATAGAAATACACTCCTGATGGGAGCCCGGTACGCCTGTTTTGAGCGTTTTAGAATGCTTTCGGGGATCTTATTTTTCAGGACCTTCTTAAGAAGGAATTTTTCATTGAGCCCGTTTAACTTATAGCGTTCGGGTAATGAAGCACAAAATTCAATTACACGGTGGTCAAGGAAGGGATATCTTCCTTCCACTGAATTGGCCATGGCCATGCGGTCTCCCTGGGAAGAAAGCAGGTATCCTGACATAAATATGTTTGATTCCAGCCACTGGGATTTTTGGAGACTGCCCCAGTTTCTGAAGTTATCCGGAATCCTTTGTTCTAAGGGGGACAGAGGTGAGATTCCGTTTAACCTTGCTTTTAAATCTCCGGAAAAATGCTTTTTAATATGATTGGAATTATTCCATCGTAAGAGATGTGAATAGAATGGATTGTCAGTATCCTCTAGTTTATATCCGAAAAACATTTTCAGCATTGCCGGTTTGGCATTTTGCATCTGGGGTAAGTAGGGATATAATTTTTTAAGAAGAAGCGGACGAATGGTTGAATCGGGTTGAGAAGCCCAGAACCTCCTGATCTTTGCTTCTTTGAAAATATTATAACCGGCAAGCATTTCATCTGCACCTTCACCCGTTATTACTACCTTAATATTATTATCTCTTACCAGCCTGGAAAGCATTAGCATGGGTGTAGGGGCTGTCCGTATTATGGGTGTTTCAGCATGCCAGACTACTTTCCGGAAATTTTCTGCGATCTCTGATGAGGAACATTTTATAGATCTGTGTGTGGTATCAAAATACCTGACTGCTTCGGATTGGTAGGAACTTTCATCGAAGTCTTTTTCATCAAACCCTATGGAAAATGTGTTTAAAACACCAGGTTCAATATCTTTAATATAGGAGACTGTTCCACTGGAATCAAGACCTCCACTTAGATAGGCAGCGACTTCCACATCGGCTCTTAGTCTTATTCTTACAGCATCACTGAATAGTTCGTGGAATTGTTCCTGTGCTTCTTTCAGTTTAATAGATAGGTTTACTTTGCTAAAATCAAGCTCCCAGTATTTTTCTATATGAATACCATTTTTGCTGCAGGTCATGCTGTGTCCCGGAGGTAATTCATGAATGTCTTTAAAAGCCGTATTGGGAGTGATTGAAGTCCAGAAGGTATAGATCTGGGAAAGATTTTCAGGATCAAATTCAGGATGGATATTTTTATTCTGAAAAATAGATTTAATTTCCGAAGCAAATGTAAACTCACCACTCGCTGAATGGTGATAGAAAAGTGGCCGGATACCCACTCTGTCTCGTGCGAAGAAAATCTCCTCATCCTGTTTATCCCAGATGGCAAATGCAAACTGGCCGTTTAATTTTGGCAAACATTTTTTACCAAAAGTCGCATAAAGCTGCACCAGGACCTCTGTATCAGATTGGGTGGAAAATGAACATCCTTTTGCCTCGAGTTCTTTCCTGAGTTCGGGATAGTTAAATATCTCACCGTTATAAACGATCCAGTATCTGCCGGTAGGATCAGATAAAGGTTGCCGGCCACCGGAAATGTCGATAATACTTAACCTTACATTTCCGATAGTTGCAAAGGAGGAATCATAGATGCCGCTTTCATCAGGACCACGATAACTGATCTTTGAAAGCATAGCTTCAACAGTTTCTCCCCGGTCTTGCCTGTTATGATAATCGATTATTCCGGCAATGCCACACATCAGGATCTAATTTGATTTGCGAATCACAAAATCATTGATCGCATTTATAGATTCAAAATTTTCTTCAACAAGATCAGAATCTGAAGTCTTAATCCCGAAGGTATCTTCAAGGAAAGTAATTAACATAACAAATCCCATGGAATCAAAATATCCTTCTTTGAATATTAAGGTTTCATCCTGGATTTTATTTTCATCCACTGCTGTTTCTTCAAGGATATAGTTTCTTATTTTTTCCTTTACTTGAATACTTTCTATTTCCATATCTATACTGTTAAATTCAAATTATTATCCTATCAATGATAAGATATTTTTATCTAAAAATATATATTTATTAGTATATGCAATTATTGTTTGGTTCTTTTTCCACAAGAGAATCGAAAGTCATGATGAAAGTGTTTTTATTTTTGACTTTTTACATAAGAAAAGCTTTTGATAATGCTAATCATAAGCCGGTAGAAATAAAAGTTGATTACCTGATGAATGGAGAATATATATTATTTATGAAGTCTAATGAATTGAGTCTACTCCGAAAAGTGTAATAATCCCCAAACCTTTGCCCTATGTAGGAGGAGTGTGTATATCTATGTATCGCTGGATTTGTGCGCATTGTAATTTTGTCAGATGAAAAGACGAATATCGCGCATGTTGACTGATCACCTCTAAAGCCTGCCCGCCAGCGCTTAAATCGTAACTTCGGCATGCGGGAATCCACGAAATTCTAGAAGAAATTCGGGACCGATTACCGATTCCCTCCCCCAAAAACCACTCTCCCCATCCCCAAAACCCCCAGCTCCTCATCCCTCACCACCACCAAATAAACCCCAACATCCATCCCCTCATTCCCCACAACCCTCTCTCTCACTCTCTTCACCAGCCTGCCATCCCCGGAATAGATCTCAGCCATGTAAAAATCCTCATGGTCAATCCTGAAATAATCTATGGCGGGATTGGGGTAAATAATTAGCTTAAGGTTTTGAATGTTTGAAGTGTTGGAAACTTCATCGGTTACCATTTTGCATAAGCCCGGGGATCCCAGCACACTCTGTTCAGAGCTTAAATAATAGGTGTTGCCGGTAATCGCGGTAATTGCCTCGGCCTGTACCGAAATGCCCGAAGGCAGATCTATGGTTTGACGTTCAATATTGGCATTCACAAAATCACTTCCCTCAATATCTGCTATAGTAACAATGAAAGGTAAAATGAAACTGTAACCGATGAGCATTACATTTCCTGATACTGAATTATAGGTGGCGCCGGTTATCAGGCCATTTATGAAGATCATACCGAGCGGGTTTGCGGAGTATGTTCCGGGCTCTTTTGGCAGGGAGTAAACCGCACTCTGGTTGTCAAGCCATCTCTTTGAGAAGATGTATAAGCTGTCGCCATAGGATATCAGGGCTTCTGCATCAAAATTGGTTTCGTTTGAACCGCTGGTAAAATCGGTCTGGTCAGGATAGCTAAAATTTATTTCTTCCGCATTAGCTTCATCGTTTTCAGTTTCCTGATAGTCTGAAATTGAGATGCGGTAAATCTTCAGATCCGTCCGTGAACCGCTGTTATTGCCAAAATCGCCAATGTAAATGTAAGTATCATCATAGCAGATATCCTCCCAGTCAACATGACTTGCATTATTTACCGTCACCGTTCTTACCACATTCCCGGTAAGACTGTCAATTTCATACAACACCGGATCATCGCCAGAGTCATTATGGGTAATGATCTTACCATCAAGATAAATAAGACCTGAACTTTCCTGAATGCTATTCTCCAGGGTTGAAAGCAATGAAACCTGCTGTGAGAATAAGGAAAAGGAAAAAGCAATTAAGGGGATGAAGAGTTTGATTGTTTTCATTTTAGGGTTGTTTTGCGATCTAATTTAAGACATTTTAGTCTGAATAATAATGTTTATAACAAATTTTTGGAGGAAAGGTTAGGGGGAGATTGGGAATTTAGGAGTATAATAGCTTTTTGAGTGGGCCTCATGTAATTCAAACTGTCCCTCTTTTCACAAACACAAACTCCATTCTCATCTTTGTTTGAATTATTTCACCCAGTTCAAGAATTTCGGGATCTTCTTCTTCATAATACCAGTTCAGTTGGAGTTGATTTGACTTTAAAAGTGGTTCCATAATTTTAAGCACCTCGTAAAAAGTTTTCACCGAAGCACTGTCAATATACTCAAAATCAATATTCACAACGGTCATGTCAGGCGGATCTACAATATACTACTGGAGCCAGTTCAATACCGGATCAAAGAATACACCCGGATCATTTAATATAGAACAGCCCCTAAAAGTTAACTCACCACTTTTTAACTCAATAAGCGGGGATTTTTTTGTGGGTTTTGTGATGAAGGCTTGCATTGTCAGCTTAGATATTGAACATTATGATCCAGACACTATTTAATTACACCTGGTTTATATATTACAGCATTGGTGTCCCATTAAAAATAGATGGTTACTAATAATGCGAAATAGACTTTTAATTATTATTGATATTCAGTGTTTTACAAAATGATATATTTAATTTTTTTAAAAAATTGTCAATCAAAAAATCAAGTCCGTTTACTTTTTAAATAACAATAATCCCTTTTTATTCAGTATGATACGACATAAAGTATAAATTTTTATAGGACATGAGTGATATTACAGTTTAAATAAGAAATAGTTTTTACGACTATTCGATTATTCATAAATACTCAGATAGAGAAGGTTGATACCCGTGGCCAAAACGATCCCTCTGCTTCGCTTTCCATCGGCCGCCGGAGGCTTGCCGTGCTAATAATCGGTAGTGGTAGATTTCTTTTTTTGCTGCTTTTGATAGTCAGTGGCAAAAATGTCATTAGTACGGAGATGCCGGAACGATAGCACACCCTCGCTCTCACTTTGTCCTCGGAGAGACCTATCTCTCCTTCAAATCCGAAAATGCCCATCCGGAAAATAACATGGTAAAAAATGCAATTACTTACTATTTATTTCATAAATTTGGCGTAATATTTGGAACTCCAAGTCTAAATTTCATGAAAAATCGAACATTATATTCCTATATCGAAGAAAAACATCAATCCAAAACAGGCAGGATTATCGTTCTCACCGGGGCAAGACAAACCGGAAAAACTACCCTGGTAAAAAAATTATTTTCTGATTATGAGTACCTGTCTGTCGAGGACCCTGTTATGAGAGTGGAATACAAAAAACTGACAGCTGCACAGTGGAAAAATATTTACCCGAGAGCAATTCTCGATGAAGTTCAAAAGGAGCCATCGCTGATCGAAAGTATAAAAGCAGTTTATGATCAATGGTATGAACCAAAATATATTTTATTAGGCTCAAGCCAATTATTACTTTTGGAAAAAGTTAAAGAAAGTCTGGCCGGCAGATGTATTATCATGGAACTTTTCCCCCTTACCCTTCCTGAATTGACAACACAGAGCTGGGAAGATCCGCTTCATAATTCCCTGTTTCTCGATTTCATAAGTGCTGACTTTCAGAGCGGTTTTCTTCCTTCATTTCTCATGGATAAACGCATGCCCGAAAAAAAAGCTGCATTGGATCATGCAATGAAATTCGGTGGGTACCCGGCTGTCTCAGAAGACATTCTTCCAGTTGAGGAAAAAAATGACTGGCTGAAAAACTATGTGAGAACTTACCTGGAGAGAGACATTCGGGACCTTGCCTCCTTTAGGGATCTCGATCCTTTTATTAAGTTACAGCGTTATCTTGCACTGAATACCGGAAACCTGGTAAATGCTTCAGCAATAGCAGGTCATATAGGCATTAGTTCTAAATCGGTTCAACGCTATATTCAATATTTTGAACTCAGCTACCAGGCAATATCTCTTATGGCATGGTCCCGAAACAAAACAAAGCGCCTGGTGAAAAGTCCAAAAATACATTATCTCGATTCAGGAGTAATAAATGCCGTACTCCAAAAATCCGGTGGAATGACCGGCAATGAATACGAAAGCTTTGTCATTTCTGAAATATTTAAACAGGTAAAAAATGCAGACCTTTCTGTTTCCTTTTATCATCTCAGAACTTTCGACGGCAGAGAAGTCGACCTTCTCCTGGAATTCCCGAAAGGATATATAGCATTTGAAATAAAAATGTCTGAAAATATTAATAAAAGAGACAGTAAAAACCTCAAAAACTTAGAGGATCTCCTTGACAAACCATTACTTCAATCCTTCATTCTCTCAAATGATCCAAAAACAAAGTATTTCGATGACAAAATTATAGCTCTGCATACGGGATATTTTCTTTCCTGACACTCCGATCCAACCCCCAACAAAAAACCCCTTCCCAGCCCGCTTCGCGGCCTGGGAAGGGAATGTGAATCATTCCCTAACCGTGGGCGTAACCACGGCTAAGGTAATTCGGACCCTCCGGGCCCGTTCATACTGAATCAGGCAAAAGTAATCGGTGATGGGTAATCGGTGATCGGTAATCGGTGATCGGTAATCGGT
>CAZGTU010000182.1:0-6676 GCA_964528675.1 uncultured Bacteroidaceae bacterium | reverse complement strand
GAACACTGCCAATAACAGTTAGATACCTGGATATGCGGATCCGCCGCTTAGGGACAGCCAACTGCCAACTGAACATGAGCGGTGAACGTTAGGGACTGAGGTATTGGAGAGTCCCTGAGGGTTTTCCAAACTCTCAGGATCTCTATAAATCTCTCATTTCTTATTTCCTTCCCTGTCAGCTAAGCTCAACGAAATACTCGTAAAACCTCGGTATTGTTTCTATCCCTTTGAAGAAGTTAAACAGGGGGTAATTCTCATTGGGACTGTGAATGGCATCTGATTCAAGACCAAAGCCCATAAGAATTGATTTTATGCCCAGAACTTCTTCGAAAGTTGAAATAATGGGTATACTTCCTCCACTACGGGTGGGGACAGGTTTACGGTTAAAGGTTTCCTGCATGGCTTTACTGGCTGCCTGGTAAGCAGGAATGTCGATGGGTGCAACATAGCCCTGTCCTCCGTGCAAACTTTTGACACTTACACTAACCGACTCCGGAGCAAGAGATATAAAATACTCCTCGAACAACTTATCCACTTTTTTAGAATCCTGGTTAGGGACAAGTCTCATGGATATTTTGGCATAGGCTTTTGATGGCAATACAGTTTTTGCGCCCTCTCCCGTGAATCCGCCCCAGATGCCGCATACATCCAAACTCGGGCGGATCCCTGTTCTTTCAATGGTGGAATATCCTTTTTCTCCGTCAACTTCTTTTACGCCTATTGATTTTTTGTATTCCTCAAGATCGAAAGGAGCCTTTGCCATTTCAGCTCTTTCCTCATCACTGGCAATGATTACATCATCATAAAAACCGGGTATGGTAATCCTGTTGGTTTCATCGGTAAGCTTGCTGATCATCTCGGCAAGCACATTGACAGGATTGGCAACAGCACCTCCATACAAACCGGAATGAAGATCACGATTGGGCCCGGTGACCTCAACCTGCAGGTAGCTTAATCCACGGAGACCAACAGTAATAGACGGAATATCAGCAGCGATCATGGTAGTGTCAGAAACAAGAATGATATCCGCTTCGAGTTTTGCCTTATTTTCCTTACAAAACTTTCCAAGGCTCGGAGAACCAATCTCTTCTTCACCTTCAACCATAAATTTGACATTGCATGGTAGTGTATCTGTATTTACCATGAACTCAAATGCCTTAACATGCATGAAAAGCTGACCTTTATCGTCATCCGCACCGCGGGCATAAATCTTTCCGTCACGAATCTCGGGCTCAAAAGGTGGTGAGTCCCATAGATCCAGTGGTTCAGCCGGTTGAACATCGTAATGCCCATAAACAAGTACTGTAGGCAGGTCGGGATTCATGATCTTTTCAGCATAAACAACAGGATGACCTTCAGTTTTAAGCACCTCGGCATTTTCTGCTCCTGCATCCAGGAGGCTTTTCTTCATTGCTTCGGCCATTTTTAACATATCATCCTTGTGATCAGCACTTGAACTGATGGATGGAATGCGAATTAACTCGAATAATTCATCAAGAAAACGATCTTTATTCTTTTCAATATACTCTTTTACCATAATATGTAAGGTTTGGGGTTGAAAAATTCCTGTAAAGTTAAGGAAAAGGAAAGGATGGTTACTGGAAACTTAGAAGTGTTTAACAGCATTTTATCTTTATCTCTTCTTCCATTCCCGGTAAACTTTTTCCATCTCTTCATAAAACTCCTCACCATAAGCACGGATAATGGAGTCCTTCGAAAAGCGAAATACCGGCAGGCCTTTCTTTTTGCCCAGTTTCCTGGCAGGATCACAAATTGGCCAACGATGATAATTCAATGCTGTCATATCCCCTACCTTGCTTATTCTGATCGGATAAAGATGACAGGAAAGCGGCTTTTGAAAGGAAATTTTTCCTTCCTCCCAAGCCTTTTCAATTCCGCAAAACGCGATTCCGTCTTTGAAAAAAGTATATGCACATTCATTTCCTTTAATGAGCGGAGTGACCTTATCCCCGTCACTGTCAATTGTCCATGTACCCTCTTCTTCAATGACCTCCCTGCCTCTCTCAGTTATAAATTGCAGTATAGCAGGATAGTGTTCTTCCAATATTTTTGCTTCCTCATTCTCGAGTGGGGCCCCGGAATCACCATAAACACAGCAATTGCCATGGCACTTATCCAGGTGACAGTGAAACTCTTCTTCTAATAAATCCGTACTGACAATCTTATTTCCTATCTGTATCATTCGGCATAATTTCGAACAAAAATAACATTTTTAAATAATACAGACTATGATGTTGAACTCTCATTACAATGACTATTTTTGTGCTCTTATTGAAAGAAAATTCAACCTTAACCTAAAGGTGAATCTACTTTGAAATATGTTATTTTTGATATTTTTCTATGAGGTTCTCTAACTGAAAATACCTTCGGAGTGGAATCACGGAATAAGATAAAATACCATAATCAGATATTAATGAAAAAATATTTTATCATATTTTTATTATTTCTTGCAGTGAATCCTGTATTCAGTCAGAAAAGACTTCTGGATAACGAACACATCCTGGAGGTAGCAAGTAAATGCATCACATCTATCTACAGCTATGACTTCGATGAAGCAAAAGAAGACCTTTCGGAAGTTGAAGAATACACACCGGATCATCCGGCGGTTTTATTTCTAAAAGCATTAATTATATACTGGGAATTTTATCCTCTGGTTCCCGGTCATCCCGAGGAAGAAAAATACCTGGATCTCATGGAGGATTGTATTATCAATTCTGAAAAATGGGTAAAAAAAAGTGACAAAGAGCTCGAAGCCGTCTTTTTCGATCTCTTTTCCCGCGCATTTTTATCGATGTACTGGGCCGACAACGGGAAGCCCGGCAAAGTCTTTCCCCATCTGAATACGATGTACAAACATACCATGAGAGGATTTGAACTTATGGATGAATTTAATGAATTCTACTTTACTACCGGACTCTATAATTACTATGTTGAAGCATACCCGGAGAAACATCCGGCTTACAAACCGGTGGTAATTTTCTTCCAGAAAGGAGATAAGGAAAAAGGCTTAGAGCTACTCAATTACTGTGCTGATAATGCAATATTCCTGCGGGTGGAGGCAAAGTTTTTTCTTTCCATCATTCATCTGAACTATGAAATGGATTTCAAAAAGGCTTCCGAATACGCTGCTGAATTATACCGGGAATTCCCAAGAAACAGTTTTTATGCCGGGAAATATCTTGAGATCCTTCTCTATAATGATAAATACTTTCTGGCTCCGGTTATTCTGAGCAATCTCAAAAAATGGGATGATCCCTTTTCCCGTATGCAATATCATCTTTATCGCGGACTTTATCTTGACAAGGCTGAGAGGAAGTATAAAGAAGCTTTAAATGAATACCAAAAAGCCCTGGAAATATCAGATCAGTTCGGAGTTTATGCCGGCACTTATCAGGCCATTGCCTATATGGGAATCGGTCGTTATCATAAAAAGAAAGGTGATCATTCTGAGGCAAACAAATATTTCAGAATGGCTAAAAATAATACAGTGTATGAATATATTTACACAGATCGCTGACGTTTTTCCAGTGTGATTAAGGCTATTCCTATCAGGGACAACAAACCACCGGCTAATTCATAGACAAGAGGAAAAGTATCCAGAAAGATCCTTGCCATAAGTACAAGCCAGAGTGCTTTGGTGCTGATCACAAGCGATGTTTTTGCAGCTTCAAGGAAACCTAAGGCCTTATAGGCAAAAACAATAGTTAACAGTGTTTCAAGGAAATTATTCCCCTTTTTCTTATTTTTCGAAAAATTAAATTATGAAATACCAGGATCCGGACCATATTGAGAGTTCAGAAAATTTCAGAATGATCCACAAGCTTCATTATGATGAGATATTGGGATTTGTATTCGAAAATATCAGGAAAAAGACATTTTCTTCAAGATTCTATTTTGCTTTCAATATATTAACCCTCATTCTCATTGTCTATTTTCTTATATACGGATTACGGAACAACACTCTTACATTCAAAGAATTTGGCTTGCAATTCTTCATAGGAATGTTTGCCGGTTCTTTTCTTGTCATTCCTTTTCATGAGGGATTTCACGGATTGGCCTACAAACTTACCGGTGCTCCTAAAATCCAGTTTGGTGCAGACATGAAACAAATGATCTTTTATGTTACGGCAGACCGCTATGTATTAAACAGGAAAGGTTTTTACTTCCTGGCCTATACACCTTTTGTAATGATCAATATACTCGCTATTGGATTGTACTTTTTTATTCCTGCCATCGAAATTCACACATTATTATTCTTTCTCCTTTTTCATAATGCTATGTGCATCGGAGACCTGGCCATGGTTAGTTTTTATGAATCCCATCCCGGAAGTGAACTCTACACCTTTGATGATGTACCCAAACGGGTATCATATATTTATGAAAGAATAAAAGATAAAAGTGATTAAATTTGAAAGGAACAAATTCAAATTTAAATCTATGAAAACCCGATTCTCTCATTTTTCCTCTTGGGTATACTTTCCTGTAACCATGAGGAAACTGTGATCTATGAATGGAGAGGTCAAATTAGAACAGGCATCTAACCTGATACCGGTCTCCTGAAATCCTCATTCCCGAAAAATCCTGGTGAAAAGCTCATAGAACACCCATAAATATTCTCGTTACGAGCTTTAAACTTTATTTCCATTTCCTTGTTTAATTTTTTTCTAATCTTAAAACTATAATAATTATGGCGCAAATTACACTTAAAGGAAATGAAGTTAACACTTTTGGGAATTTACCGGAAAAAGGAAGCAAGGCCCCTGATTTTACAGCAGTAAATGCAAGTCTGGAAGAGGTGAATCTATCGGATTACCAGGGTAAAAAAGTTGTTTTGAACATTTTTCCCAGTGTGGATACCGGCACCTGTGCTGCTTCAGTAAGGAAGTTCAATGAGGAAGCTCAGAGTCTTGAAAATACTGTTGTTTTAGATGTTTCCATGGACCTCCCCTTTGCACACTCTCGTTTTTGCGGTGCAGAGGGTTTGAACAATGTAATTTCAGTTAGTGTCTTCAGAAATCCTGAATTTGGTGAAAAATACGGGGTGAAAATATTGGATGGTCCATTAAAAGGACTGATGTCCAGGGCTGTTGTCATCGTTAATGAAGAAGGAAAAGTGATCTACACACAACAGGTTCCCGAGATTGTAGATGAACCTGATTATCAGGAGGCTTTGTCTACCCTATCCCCTTTATCAACTATTTGATATTTACAGTTATTTAATAATTCCGCTATACATTCCAGTTTGTTATGGCGGTTTTTTTATTAGTTTTAGCCTAAAAAAAAATGGCCGGTTTTACCACACAGATCAAATCCTATCCCAAAACTTTTTGGTCAGCAAATACCCTGGAGTTATTTGAGAGATGGGCGTATTACGGTATTTTCAATCTTCTTGCCCTCTATCTTACCAATTCCCCCGAGACTGGAGCCCTGGGGTTCTCACAGGTGGAAAAAGGGTTGATTATGGGCATTGTAAATGCTATTCTTTATTTTCTTCCGGTAATAACAGGTTCCATCGCTGATAAATTTGGTTACCGAAAAGTGCTGATCATCGCTTTTATTATCCTATCCTCCGGATATTACCTGATGGGAGTTGTAAGCAGTTTTGCTGCCGTATTCTTAACATTTTTCTATGTTGCGATCGGAGCAGCCCTTTTCAAACCTGTTATATCAGCCACTATTGCAAAAACAACTGATAAATCCAATTCTTCTCTTGGGTTTGGAATCTTCTATATGATCATCAATATTGGTGGATTAATAGGACCGGTACTCGCATCAGAGCTCAGGGAAATAAGCTGGATATATGTGTTTATTATGTCAGCCGGTGCAATTTTGATTAATCTGATTGTTGTAATCTTCTTCTTTAAAGAACCGGAAAGAAAGAAAAACACTGATCCTTTGGGTAAAAGTATTAAAATTGTATTTCTGAATATAGCTGAGGTTCTTAAAGATCTCAAATTCACCATTTTTCTTTTGATCATTATCGGATCATGGACCGTTTTCTGGCAATTTTTCTACAGTTTGCCGGTATTTATCTCACAGTGGTCAGATACTAAGGCTCTTTACGATGCCATACATTCTGTTCTCCCTGGTTTTGCAAGGGCAATAGGAACAGATGAAGGAACAATACTTGCAGAAAAGATCATTGCTCTTGATGCATTCTTTATTGTCATCCTCCAGATCTTTGTAAGCACATTGGTCGCGCGCTTCAGGCCCCTTCACGCTATGACAGCAGGTATTCTCGTGAACAGCATCGGACTAACCCTTGCGGTATTGACCCGAAATCCGTTTTTCCTTGTCCTTGGCATTTTTATCTTCGCCCTGGGAGAAATGAGTTTTTCTCCAAAAATACTGGAATACATTGGAAGAATAGCACCTCCGGACAAAGCAGCTTTATACATGGGAACTCAGTTTCTGCCCATTGCTATCGGAAATTTTATCGGCGGATTCATATCCGGAGGTGTATATGAAAAACTTGCAGACAAAGTGATTATGGCCAAAGAGATCATTCCCGGTCCTGTGGATCCATCCTTCACCAAGGAACAAATTCTTTCAAAAGCAATGGAGGTTTCCGGTCTCAGCGAGGAAGGACTCACCGAGTTGTTATGGACCACCAATAATCCGGGAAGCTTTGGATTTGTCCTTGCAGGGATGGGGG
>CAZGTU010000181.1:0-6735 GCA_964528675.1 uncultured Bacteroidaceae bacterium | reverse complement strand
CATTAATTCATTGTAGGACAATTAAATGCAAGTTTTCTTGCAGGCACTAATTACCGTTCGACTTTATTCTGACAGATAAATTTTCTTCCCCCAGCAAATTAATACCTGCTTCCACAACTACTTTACTCCAGTTATCGCCACCGGCCACCTCGGGGTCAGGCCAGCCGGAAGCCTTTTCAGAAAGATCTATACCATACCAGGTGGCGTTATCAGGATCATTTACAACATCATCAAAACTATATTCAAGACTGAATAGCCAGTTCCCTGTCCATGCAGCGTTCGGGCCACCGGAAAAAGCAACACCAAACTCAATGATTGAAAGTTCAGAATACTGACTAATATCCATATTTGCCCATGTAAGTGTTAATCCTGATTCACTCCAATTATTGGAAAGAAGAAAGAAATTTCCACCGGAAGCTCCTTCATATGCTCCTTCAGAAGTTTTATCCTGCCCATAGTAATTAATGGTAACAGATTCATTTGAGAGATAAGTCGCAACCGGATCCAGATCATAAGAAGCTGGTGGTTCCAGGGAAGAAGATGCATTACTGCCTTCAGCACCAAAATCTTCATTTAATAAAATGATCTGGGGAAAAACTGAAGAGGCAGAAAAAGATATCAGCAAAAGTATTAGATATAACTTTTTCATCATATTGGCTTTTGTGTTGTTATTGGCTGAGTTCTGTCATTTATTAAGGATGAGTACTCCGTTTCGTGTTGCATTTTCCGAAATGATCATATAAGAGTACATACCGGGCCTGATTGCGTGGGTATCCCAGTAGATTTCTCCTGAAGCAGATCCTTTAAAAGATCTTTGGAAAGATTCAATCAATTGACCGTTCATATCAAATATCCTTATCCGGACATCCGATGGCTCTTTTAAACCGAATTTAAAATTGAACCCATCATTTGAAGGATTTGGATAAATAATCATTTCAGAAAATTCATCCTGATCGATCCCGATGCTTGGATCAAGGATTGAAAAATGTACCGTATCAGAAATAATATTTCCACTTTCAGTCTCTGCAATGGCATAAGCGGTATAATCCCCAAAATTCAGATCCTTGAAGGAAACTCCATATGATCCGTCAGCAGGTGAGGCAAGCTGATCTTCAAGTACAAGGGTACTGCCAAGGTAAAAACTGACCTTAATAATCGCAGAGGAACAATCTCCCGGCATGGCTTTGACCACAATATTTGAACCGGATTCAAAGACTTCACCTTCTTCAGGACTGAAAAGATCAAGGCAGTCTTCGGTTATTTCAACGGTCCTGAGATCAGTGTCCTTCAATCCCCTGTCATCCACAGCCACTGCTTTGAATTCAGCAGTCCCTGTAACTGTGGGGGTCCAGTTTATTTCATAAGGTGCTGAATCATCTTCACCAATTTTCTCATTAAAATAGAAAAACTCTACTTTAATATTCTGACCACTGGCATCTGCTTTCACTGTTATTTCCTCATTTGCACGATACAAACCTTTTGATTTCAGGTTAGTTATCGCAACATCGGGAAGATTATCAACTTCAAGCACATTAACACTCACAGTTTCAGAAACTGAATAAAGTCCGAGGTTATCCTCTGCTTCAGCATGAATTCTCAGGGTTCCAGCTTTATTTGTTTTCCAGCTGAATTCGGTAGTATTACCAGGTACTGTAGCCACCAGGCGATTATTAGCATAGATATGGATCCGGTATATCCAGCCATCAGTATCCGTGGCATTTAAGCTGATAGTTACATCCTCTCCCTGGTTATATTCATCAGAGCTGGCAAAAAAGCTTATTTCAGGTTCAACATTGGGCTCTGCATTTCCGTTTTCAGCTGTAATAAAACCATAGGCACCTGCAGCCGGAGCAATGGTTTGATGGATAGTAAACTCATTGGTGGGAGGACATCCGTAATTTTCAAAATACAATTCATGTACAGGCCAGTTCAAATGAGCGAACTCATCCGTATATGCAGGATAGATCCGACCATCCAGCAATGCGAAATCAGCATCGTGAGAATTATTATAATAGCAATTATCACCGGCATACGGATGAGGGTTACCCGGTGCAAACCAGTCGCATCTGGTTCTGGGGCCATAAGGAGGAACTCCCGGTATGTAGCCGGGTTCTGTCGGATTATATTCGCTGTCATGATGAAGGATCTGCTCTGCATGTTCATGACCCACAGAGGTCAGCCATACCATATTCAACTGATTTCCTCCAAGGAAATAATCGGCTGTGGTATAGGCGGCGTCCCTGTATTTTTGAGCATCAGCATCACCATTTGCTTCAGCAGTTATAGCAGCTACCATTGCCGGCAGGATCCAGGGGGTGGTAGCCTGACCATTCCAGACCGGCTGGGACATGTCTCCTCCCCAGCGGAACGAACGGTTGGCATCTATCGCATTTGTTACCCGCTTATTGGCGTAATTTTTTACTGCCTGTAACAGATCGGACTGAAGTGTTGCATCAAAAGTTCCAGAATAGAGGGGATCAGAATCATCAATGGTGACATAAGCCCAGACAGCCCATTTGGATTCTCCCAGGTTATCAGTAGAGGCTGAAATTCCCAGGCTATTCAAATCCGACTTCAATAGATCGATATAGCTTTGCTCTCCTGTGGCTTTATAAAGCCATGCAGCTGCAGCAGCCCTGTTTTCCTTGAAATGCTTTTTTTCCTCATCTCCTGTGAGTGTATTATTTGAAGCCCATGTGTAGGCATTTTCCGCAGCCGTCAGATATTCTGTGCGAATTGCAGAATAATCTTCAGCTGTGCGCGATTCTGCCAGTAAAAGATTGTATGCATATTGTGCAGCAATACTTGCGAAGGCATAGGAGTCCCTGGGATCTTCACCATGAACAATCCATGTGGCACAATCTTCCCATGAAGGGATACCATCTATGCGGCAATCACGGAAGGTAAAATCGGGATAGTTATCTTTAGTGATACCCTGTCCGGCACTTTCTGTAGAAATATCGGGATGTATCCTGGATCCAAAGATTCCCCCGGTCGGACCCACATTATTCTTGAAATAATCTACAAGCCAGACAGCCTCATCAAGAATATCGGGAATGTGGGTACCGGTGTATCCGTTATATTCCACCTGGGCTTCGGGAATATCCAGTTCACCATCCTTGAAATTATCAGGTGCCAGTTCATAGCTATGCATGAGTGTTCTCGGAACCCTGAAATGAGAGAAATAACCATCCCAGTCACCGGCATCATGATACCATCCCCTGATATTGGATAGATCCACAGTCCAGTCAAAATTCTCGAATATATTTTTCTTCTGATTATTACCGCTTTCATCGGTGAGATCCATTGTCCTTACACCGGTATACACAAATTTTGCATCTTCCCATGCCGGATGAGCCCATTTCCCGGCGTATTGCTCCGGAGCATCTATAAGTGCCCTTTCAAGATAAACAGCTTTCATGGTCCAGTAAAAAGCTTCATGATAAGCATCATTATTAATTCTGAAAGGATAGGAAGAGCCTACACCATCTACAGTCAGGATATATTCTCCTTCCGTATTGAATGAAGAGAAATCACATTCATACACATTGGATACCACATAATTGCTGTATGGCGATTCATTGGACCTGGAGTTATCAGCCTCATCATAATTCTTTTGTTTTGCTACAGTTCCGTTGAAAACTGAAGTCCCGGGCACACCATTGTCATCAAGGGGATGAATATCAAATCTTTTTTCAATGAGGTCATCATCGGTCAATGGTCCCATGGTGCCCATCCACTGTGAAAGATAGGCGTACTTCTTGTTAGCCTGGGGAGAATATCCGAAATTATTGGTATGAATGGAATTAGCCTTCATTTTCATTGGATCGAAAGTGAAGGTATAATCTTCCATGTTATCGGCCAGATCACTGAATTTAAGTGTATAGGTCATTCCAGGCTCAAGCTCATTGGGCAATTCCAGGTAAATAAAATGATAGGAGGCATAATGATTCTTACATGCCGCACGCGGCCAGGGTTCTTCGTTCCAGTTGATGCAATCCTTACTGAAATCATGTCCCTTGCTCTTCCGACCAACCTGAAGAGGATTCATTGCCGAGGAATAATCCGGATCATCCGGGCTTGTGATTGAATAGATAAGAGGATTATCAGCACGTTCGACATCCATGTACCACAGATAGCTTTTATCCTGGTCACCGCTTTCATGGTAACCGTGCTTTTCAATATACCCATCATCAAACTTAAGCATGATGATCTTTCCGGTAATGGTGGTAACTTCTATAAGGTCTGCTGAAAATAACAGGGTGGAAGATAAGAATACTACCACAAGGAAGGATAAAATTCTTCTCATAATATTTTTAGTTAGTTGATTAATGATTCTGGAAATTCAAATATACGAATCTTTTAGAAGGATTATTAGTAAAAATTTAACAACGTAGTTGAATTGCTTAAGAATTACATTTGCCGGTTTATGCTTTGATTTTGAATCACTACCTGTCCCGATTATTCCATCGGGAGGGGATCCATGAATTACAGGTTGCCAGGGGAATAGGGATGAGTCACGACCTGTCCCGATTACTGTCATTTGAGTTTTTGATGATTAAAAACTAATCAATATGTTCATGGCCTGATGAAGCATACAATATCTTAAAATATATTTGAATCACAGGGGACACAGGGGACTTTTCACAGGGGACACAGGGAAAAGAAAGAATTGCAATACGTTAGGACACAGGGAAAATGATTGAAATCATTTTTTTTTAGTCATAACCAGGCTCATCAGTTCTTTCATGATTAAACAATATTAACGGAGATACTAAATTTTTTGGCCCGCCAAAAAATACTCTGTGTCCCAACGTCATGAATACCTCTTTTCCCCTGTGTCCCCTGTGAAAAGCCCCCTGTGTCCTCTGTGATTCAAATATTTATATGAGCATACAAATCCCAAGCTGAAGAGTATGGGAGTTAGGCTAACAACATTTTCGGAGTGGACACAACGATTAATCTCTCCTGTTATCCTCTCCGAGTGATACGGCCCCGCCGTGACGGACTTTTATCTAACCAAATCCTGTAAAGGACTGACTTTTTGCAGCATAAACAAGAGACTGCCTGCGACCAACTTCATGAGTATTTGAGTTTTGGAGTCTTTGTAGTCTTCACGATTATGAAGTCTCTCCACTTTTTTCTATATTGGCGCGCTTTAAGCGTCAGAAAAACATGCGAACCACGGTTCATATCATGATCAAGATTGATACAAAAATCTCAAATAAATAGTCCTTCATGCATACTACCTGGGTACAATATGTCATTATTGCAGCTTATTTTATTTTTATCGTAACGAAAGGTGTGCTCCGCAGTCGTAAGATCAATCATCAGGATGATTTTCTGGTTGCAGGAAGAAATGTGGGCTGGTTTTTTTTGTTAGCCACCATGAGTGCAACGCTGCTTGGAGGAGGATCTTCCATTGGCGCTATAGGCAGGACTTATGAATGGGGTATTCTGATGCTGCTTGTTTCCATGGGCTGGTATCTTCAATTCATTTTCTCAGGTTATTTTGTTGCTCCAAAATTTCGCGAGCTTAAGCTTTATACTGTTGCGGGTTATTTCGGATATCGCTATGATGAAAAGAACCGGTTCCTGGCATTCATTCTGTCACTTCTTTTTTCCGTGGGTGTCCTCGGGGCACAAATGGTAGCTTTCGGAAAGATCATCACTGCCATGATCCCTGAAATTCCTTATGTATGGGCAGTGATCATTGGTGGAAGTATTGTGGTACTTTACAGTACGGCAGGAGGGCTGCTTGCAGTTATCCATACTGATGTTTACCAGTTTGTGATCCTTTTCTTTGGATTTCTTCTCACAATGATTCTCTGTATTCCGGATATTACCGCATCCCAGGGACAGATAAGAGATGTTGTCCCCCCCGAGTTTTTCCAGATGGATGGGGGAAAAGGCTGGGTATTCGCTATCTCAACCTTCCTTGCTTTCCTTCTGGGCGAAACCTTTGCACCGGGATATATTACCCGTTTTGTTGTAGGAAAAGATGTGAAAAATACGAAAATAGGCATTATAGGTTCAGGGGCATTTCTTATTGTCACTTTTCCTGTTATCCTGTTCTTTATTGCATTATATGCGAAATTCAACTTCCCGGGTATTGATAGTGAGAAAGCCCTTCCCATGACAATCCTGAAGCTGAACAATCCGATAATCGGAGGAATAATTATCGCAGCTTTGATGAGTGCGGTAATGTCATCGGCCGACTCCATTCTCAATTCTTCCACAGCCATATTTGTTAAGGACCTTTATGAGCATTATTATCTCAGAAAAAAACCCGGCAGGAAAAATTCCGGTTTGAGGATCTCGAGATATTTTTCTGTCTTTATAGGCATCACAGGTGTTCTCCTGGCACTTGTCCTGCCCAACGTAATAGATCTTCTCCTCCTTACCTATACTATGTGGGCACCGGGCATTATTCTACCCGTCCTGGTTGGTATTTTCTCTAAAAGAAAATCCAAAAAGCTCAACAGGCTCATGTTTTTTACCATTATTTTCTCGGTAATCATTACCATGATCTTCAAGGGTCTTGAGGGAAAAATCTTTGAACAGCCGGCGGTGCTGGGAGTGCTGGTTTCGGTGCTTATTTATTTTGTGGGGAGTATGGTGGTTAAGGATGAAATAGTGGATAAACTTGAAGAGGATGGGGGTGAGAAGGGATAGGTTGGGAAGTTATGCAGTTGTGCAGTTGTGCAGTTGTGCAGTTGTGCAGTTGTGCAGTTG
>CAZGTU010000180.1:0-6745 GCA_964528675.1 uncultured Bacteroidaceae bacterium | reverse complement strand
ATTGGGTTGGTCGTTCAGACCAACCCTCTTATTTTTTTTTACCGGACACTAATGAATTTCAATATACTTTTTTCTTTTGCGTATAATTATTCAGTTTATATCGAATAGCTAGAGTATAGGACGAATAAGGGTTCATTTAGGACCAAATATTAATTCTTTAAATGTTGTTACAGATCCAAAAACGGACGATTTGTTTAGACATGAATATGGTCATACCTTACAAAGTAGATTAGTAGGGCCATTGTATTTGAGTCATATAGCTCTGCCAAGTCTCATTGGTTCAGGCTTAGATGATATAGGATTAAATGATCATAGCAAAGAGTGGTATGAAACACAAGCAAATAGGATGAGTTTCCGGTACTTTTACAACCATGCCAGTGGTGCATTAACCACCTTACCTTGTGATGATACTAAATACCCCAGAGAATATCTTTGCACATCCACCTACACCAATGATGTGGTGGTTATTTTTTTAATAAATAAAAAACATGAAAGTGAATATAATAATTGCATTAATCCTCTTGTTTTTTTCAGGTTGTGAAAAACCTGTTGATAAAGTTTATAGCATACGCATTGAAAATGCATCAAGTGATACTATATATTTTTATGCCAGCTATATTTACCCGGATACTACTATCTCATCAGAGATGTCACGGTTAAAACTCGCTTACCCCAATACATATGCGCATTGGGACAGTAAAGAAAAATGGGAAGAAATATTACCGAATGATACCATAAGTATATTTATATTAAAAAAAGATACGGTTGATACTTATAGTTGGACTGAGATAAGCAAGGAATATCGAATTTCAAAGCGGTATGATTTAGGAATAAATGAGTTAAAAGAACAAAACTGGACGATAACATATCAATAATTAAATAGCTTGTGAATTTGAGAATCCCTCAAAGTTTTATTAATAATGCCCTTTTAGCGAATGCACAATAATTTTATCCTCAAGCATCTCATAAATAACACGGTGTTCTTTATTGATCCTGCGGGACCAGCAACCGGAAAGATCATATTTTAAAGCTTCTGGTTTACCGATTCCCTGGTAAGGATTTTGAGTAATAGCTTCGATGAGCTTTCGTATTTTTTTTAAAACGGGAATGTTATTGGATTTTTTCCAGTAGTCGAGATCTTCTTTGGCCTGAAGGGTGTATTCTATTTCCATATATCGTCCGGATCGATTTTAACAGTTTTGCCTTCGGCAGCCTGCTTGCGGCTGTTTTTTATCTTTGCTACAAACTCCGGATCGTATGGGGAATCCTGGGCAACTTCAAATTTGATCTTCAGGGCTTTAAAAAAAGCCTTGATAATGCTAACTTGTTGTTTATCTTCTGGATGAACAATAATAATATCCTTTTTTTTCATAATTCTCTGCTTTTTTGAATTCCTGCTTATCTATTTGCTCCTCCTATATCTTTTTCACCTGCTTAATACTGTCTTCCGGTTATTTCATGGCTTTCTGCTCAGATTCCGGCAACTATTGATCTTTTCTAGACTGAATAATTCTGTCTTTTTAACAAATTTAGCCAAAAAATAAATAACTCTCTAAAATCAATTACAAAAACCTTGCCTTTCCCCACAGGCTAAGGATGTTGCCTAAGCGGTTAAAATGGCGGGGTCTGTCAAAACAAGCCGGTGTTTTTTCTTTTTCAATTGAAAGATTTTTTAAATGAGACTCAATTGAAAAAGAAAATCACTATCTTAGATGTAAGTTCTTTGAATGAAAGCAGGTTGCTGGTCATTGAAAAGTTGGAGCAGGGAGGTTAAAACCGGGTTTACCGGTATACTTACTGCCTGAATAATCCGCTCATCTATACAGATCCCGATGGGGAGTGGTTTATAACGTTATAGGTAAGCCTTCGGCCTAGTACGTATTTTACAACCCAGCTCAGACTATTATCTTTCGCTGCAAAAAGCGCATGCAAAAAGAAGCCATTTTCAAAGAGCTCGTAGACGAGCAAAAGGGGTCTGGTCTGACAATAATAGATTTTTGTTCCAATCATGGCATAGCTCCTTCTACCTTTCATTATTGGAAGAAGAAGTTCGAAAAGAAATCTGGTAAAAAAGATTTTATTCCCTTAATCGTAAAGCCTTCAGGGGAGGACCTGCCAAAGGGGTCAGAATGCTCCGAAACATCTCCCGGAAAAGAAACCTTGTTGGAATTGGTTTATCCCAACGGGACGGTACTCAGGTTGAAGCAGAGTTTTGACCTGGCACAACTCCGAGCACTTATCCATCTTTACGATTAACCAGCATGTTCCACTTACATCAAAATCTGAAGTACTACCTGTATCCGTATCCGGTTGACATGCGCAAGAGCTTTTATACCTTGAGTGGTGTTGTATCCTCTGAGATGCACCTTGACGTTCGGGGTGGGGAAGTATTTATTTTCATTAACCGGCAGCAGAATATTATGAAGATCCTTCATATGGAATATGCCGGGTTGGTTATTTATCATAAGAAGCTGGAATCAGGACGGTTCAGGTTGCCAGAATATGATCCATCAACAGGTTCAATGACCATCAAGTGGTCAGATTTATTGCTTATAGTAAAAAGTGTAAAAACCCGAAAAACAAAGCGAAAAACTTACTAACAAAAGCTGTTTTCGTGTTGATAACAAATAGCTGTTTTTCAAGCTGTTTAAGCTGTGTTTTATTATCTTGACATCAGTTAAAACACAAGCGGGAACAATGGCCGATAACACCGAAAAAGATCACCTGATAGAAGTGCTTTTGCAAGAGCGCGATGAGATGTATCAGGAATTATCTCGTTATCGTGAGAATGACAATGGAGCATTGGAGAAAGCAGAGGCTACTATTAAAGAACAAGCAGACAAGATCAAGCAACTGACAGATCAGTTAGCCTGGTATCGTCGGAAGTTCTGGAAGTCCAGCGCTGAAAAATATATTCCTGAAGATCCTAATCAGCGGAAGATTGATTTCGACGGTCTGGATGTTCTTCCTGAGGAGCAGGAAGTCATCGAGAAAGCTGCTGAGGAAATCATCTCTTATAAACGAAAGAAGCCGGATAATAAGAAGAAGCCTGTGCGTGTACCATTACCGGATCACCTTCGCCGGGAAACTGAAGTCATTGAACCGGAAGGAATCGATGAGAACTGGGAGCGTATTGGCCAGGAAGTAACAGAAATCCTGGAGCACAAGCCCGGAGAACTATATGTTCGTCAGATTATCCGGCCAAAATATGTGCTTAAAAAAGAGCTACAGGAGGAAAACGAGCAAGCAGCGGTGTGAGGAAACTACGGAAAAGAAAAATGTAAAAATAGCTTCCCTTCCATTACTGCCATCGCCACGCAGCAATGCCGGTGCGAGCCTGCTGGCAGAGCTTTTGATGGGAAAATACATGCATCATCTTCCTTTTCACCGGCAGATACTGATGTTAAAGCAAGTCGGTGTGAGCCTGCCTGCCTCCACAGTGAACGGATGGTTCCATGCAAGTAGCGATTTACTAAGAGCTTTATATTACAGGTTAAAGGAACTGGTGCTTTCCACAGATTATATCCAGGTTGATGAGAGTACTGTACCTGTTATCGACAATAAAAAGAAGCGAGCTGTAAAGGCATATTTATGGGTGGTCCGATCGGTGATGCATAAGCTCGTATTTTTTCATTATGATAAGGGGTCCAGAGCTCAGAAAGTTATCATAGAATTACTACATAACTATAAAGTAGCGGTTCAGTCCGATGGTTACGATGTTTATTCCATCTATGAGAATAAAAAGGGAGTATTGTTATTAGGCTGCTGGGCACATGCCAGAAGGAAATATAACGAAGCCATAAAGGAGGATAAAGCAGGGGCAGAGTATGCACTGGAACAAATCAGCCTGCTTTACAAAGTTGAATCCATGGCAGATGATCAGAATCTTGATTATATTGAAAGGGCAGAAATTAGGCGAAGACTGGCCTATCCCATACAAACAGCTTTTGAGAAATGGGTCGTGAATTATCTCCCTAAAACAATCCCAGGAGGAAGGATGTATAAGGCACTGAGTTATACATATAATTTGTTCCAGCGCTTGTCTCGCTATCATCTTGACGGACGATACAGGATCGACAATAATCCGGTAGAAAATGCCCTTCGTCCGTTGGCTTTGGGTCGCAAAAACTTCATGTTCTGTGGAAACCATGACGCAGCAGAAAATGCAGCCATAATGTATTCACTTTTTGGCTGCTGCAAGGCCAGTGATGTCAATCCCAGGGAATGGCTTACAGATGTCCTTACCAGAATCCCAGAATATAATAGCAATTATGACCTGGATCTGGCAGATCTGCTACCTCACAACTGGAAAGAGTCCAAAAAAGTCCAGAAATCTCCAACTAAAGTCAGCTAAACTCCGAAAATCGTTGGAGTCAATCTAAGTAATCCTTAAGTATTTTGGATTCCGATGGCTATCGAAATTAAGACACGCAGTTGGCCGAAGGCTTACGATTAAAAGACGATAGCTTTCATGGGATACGCAGGCGCGCACCTGATTTCAATTCCAGCATGGTGCGATTAAAAGTGAGGAGGTTCGAGAAAGGCGAAAACGACACTACATATTTCAATTCCAGCATGGTGCGATTAAAAGCGTTTAACTCCGTGTTGGGCAATGTTTGTCATTTTTTAGAGCGCATTTTTTTAATTTCCTTTTTCAAGAATTCACAGGCATCGTCACAAGACTTAAAAAATTGATGACTTAATATCTCATTTCCTTTAATTTCTTCTTTTAAAGTATTGTATATATTGTAGAAGTGATCGAAAACTAAGGGATTTACTGCCATGTCGTTTGAAAATTCACGTTCAATAATATTACCTCTAAGAGTTATTATCAAAAGATTAATATCAGGATGATTCTCAATAAATTTAATGTAGAAAGGATTATTAATCAACTCATTGAAATCATTTGATAATTGTTTCAGTTCTGATTTATAATTTTCAATACTGACTTGATCTTTCTTCAATGGGCCATCAGGTTCCCAACAATTTAATTGAATTACAAAATAACGACCAATAATATTTAAAAGAAGAATCTCTCCTTTTCGGTTTTCAAAATCATCAATTTTTTTTGATAATCTATACGTCTCAGTCTGAATCTCATTTGATTTTTTTGTTGCTCTATTTGATTTTTGATTTGATATTAGTTGTCCTACAAATGAGGCTAAAGCCACAGATAAGGCGCCGATAGAAATCCAGTCACTTGGTTCCATTTAGATATTATTTTATTTCGTAGGATGATGTTTTTCAAATATTGCTAACAAATCAATCCAGCATTCCCATTTTTATAAATCCATCTGACTTTTTTTTCACTTCCCCCTTTTCGCCCCTCTTTCTTTATGCATCAAAGCTTAGCTGACTTTTCCCATTTCTGATGTGTGCGGGATTTCCAAAAAAAATAAACACTTTTGTCCTAAAGAAAGCAGGAATTGCAGTTTGTGCCCGGCACAAAACCCGATATTGACACCCTGATAAAAAATAAGGAGTCTCCTGAAACGCGGCTGCAAAGATTTGAACGACTTACAGGCTACCATCCCTGTCAGTGTCTGGTATGTAAAAAAAGCCGGATGGTTGTGCCAGGGTAACTGCCCGGGATACGGTCGCAGGGTGGGGTAGTGGCTCCCGGCGGGTGCTTTGTGCTGAGCGAAACCGAAGCATAGTTCAATCCCGCTTTGCAGGTGACTCATCGCTGTGTCCCCGGGGCTCGGGACAGGCATTGCAGACCGCTCGAAGTCTTATTTATTATAGCCCCTTTTTTATTCATTCAGAATTCTAGATGTATAATACTGCTTGGTATCCTCTCCAACAGGCAGTTGAACCACCGCCTTTAAAGTCAGGGAAGTTTCTATTCCCAATCGAATCCAGATATATTTCAAGTGGATTTGTATGCATTAGAAAAGTGTCCTTACCTATTACCATTAAATCAGGAACTTGAGCGGTTGCAAATACTTTTATATTACAATGCAATAGGAATAGAATAACTATATAAAGCTTTATGTCTTTCATTGTCTTCATATCTATTTGTTTTTGTTAAAATAGGCTATAAGGGTTGAAAGCCAATAAATAATTGAAGATAGCATTTTATTTTAATTGATACTGAAAACAACTGTGTTTTTTTCCAGAGGCAGCGCCGTTGGCAAGCCTTTGGCGGCCGATGGGTGGAAGTCCCTTACGGACGGGAGTAACGCCCCGAACCGTTTGAGGCTTCAGGCTGTGTTCTGATTTATTTAATTCCCTTACTAAAGTTTCGCACTTGATTAATAAGATATGTTGCCACAGATCCTCCAAAGACGGACAGGTTCACAGATTAAGAATATTAATTGCATTCGTACTAATTAGATTGACACAGAAACCTTTCTGTAAAAACAGAAAGGAATCTGCGAAAATTAATTGCAACGAGTGAGAATAATAATTTTAATCTGTGAACCTGTCCGCCTTTGGAGGATCTGTGGCAACATTGTATTAATTTGTGCGAAACTTCAGTTCCCTTACAATACCAGTTTGCTCTATAAGGGTTTAAACCAGCATAATTTAAAACTCAATTGAGCAACGATTTCTTTACATTCTGCCCAAAAAAAAGGCAGTAAGTTAATTTTTCTTACTGCCTTTTTTTGGGCTCAACTGTGTCTTAAAATCTATATTGTTGTAGCCAGTGCCAATCCCTATTTTTGGATTAAATTTATTTCTGATAACTCTTGTCCTATTTGATGAATACCCATTAATATCTTTTTGGTCTGTTTGTCAGAGG
>CAZGTU010000179.1:0-6763 GCA_964528675.1 uncultured Bacteroidaceae bacterium | reverse complement strand
GCATAAATAATCAACTATTTTTCCCAGGTTGATATTTTAAAATTAAAAAAGCCGATAAAAATAAAAATGACATTTACAGAAACAGGAATAAAAGACCTTATGGTTATTGAACCCAGGGTATTCGAGGACAGCCGGGGATATTTTTTTGAGAGCTATAATGAAAAAGTATTAGGTAAACATGGTATTCACATGCGATATGTACAGGATAACCAGTCCAAATCGGAATATGGTGTGATACGGGGCTTACATTATCAAAAAGAACCTCATGCTCAGAGCAAACTGGTAAGAGTTCTGGAAGGAGAAATATTGGATGTTGCCATTGATCTCAGAAAAAAATCGAATACCTATGGGAAATGGCATGCCGTGGAACTCTCATCTGATAATAAAAAGCAACTTCTCATTCCAAAAGGTTTTGCTCATGGTTTCTCGGTATTAAGTGCTGTTGCCATTGTACTTTATAAATGCGATGATTTTTATCATCCTGAAACTGAAATGGGAATAAAACATAATGATCCTAAATTGAATATTGACTGGAAAATACCCGGAGATAAAGCCATAATTTCAGAAAAAGATAAAAATCTACCGCTTTTTGATCCTTCACTTCATGTTTTTAAATAAAATTATGATCATCTATTATGAAAATTTTGATTACTGGAGGTAATGGTCAACTTGGTAATTCCTTAAGAAGAATAAGTACCAGGTTTCCCGATCATACTTATATTTTTACAGATGTTGAAGAACTTGATATAAGCTCGAAAGAGGAAACTGAATCGTTCTTTTATAAATTTAATCCTGATTATTGCATCAATTGTGCCGGATATACAGCCGTAGATAATGCAGAGAGCAACAAAGAGAAAGCCTTCCTGCTAAACGCTGAAGCAGTTAAAATACTGGCAAAAATTACCGAAAAGTACAATTGCAAATTTATACATGTAAGTACCGATTATGTCTTTAGCGGAAGATCATGGCAACCCTATAAGGAAACGGACAAACCCGATGCCAATTCAGTTTATGGCAAAAGCAAGCTTGAAGGAGAGAAGCATATCATCAATTCCGATCATGCTATAATCATCAGAACTTCATGGTTATACTCAGAATATGGGGCTAATTTTTTTAAGACCATGATCAATCTTATGAATGAAAAAGAGGAGCTCAAAGTAGTCTTCGATCAGGTAGGCACTCCAACTTATGCCGGCGATCTTGCCCGGGCCATTATGTCTATTATTACCAGATCTGAAGAAACTTCTTTCAAAAATGGAATTTACCATTACAGTAATGAAGGAGTGACAAGCTGGTATGATTTTACAATAGAGATTGCAAATCTTGCCGGATATAAAGGTAAGATTCAACCCGTTGAAAGTGTGGAATTTCCAAGACCTGCACCTCGTCCTCCTTTTTCAGTACTTAACAAATCCCTGATCAAGAAAAACTATAATATCGACATACCCCATTGGCGCTTGAGCCTTGAGCGCTGTTACAATGATTATATAACCCAAAAAGATCTACAAAAATGACCGATGAAATCAGAAAAAAAGCAGAAAAATGGCTTGCTCCGGGTTTTGATGAAGAAACCCGTCAACAGGTAAAATACCTGATGGAAAAAGATAAAAAGGAACTGGTCGAATCCTTTTATAAAGACCTTGAGTTTGGAACGGGTGGACTCAGGGGAATCATGGGAGTGGGAACCAACAGAATGAATATTTACACCCTTGGCATGGCCACCCAGGGTCTGGCCAATTATTTAAAGAAAGAGTTTTCTGACCTGCAGGAAATTAAGGCTGTTATCGCCTATGATTCAAGAAATAACAGCAGGTTATTTGCAGAGACTACTGCAAAAATATTAAGCGCAAATAATATTAAGGCAATTCTTTTCGATGAACTAAAACCAACTCCGGAATTGAGTTTTGCCATCAGGCATTTCGGGGCTCAGAGCGGAGTGATGATTACCGCATCCCATAATCCGAAAGAATATAACGGATACAAGGTATACTGGGAAGATGGCGGCCAGATCATATCCCCCCATGATAAAAACATTATCAATGAAGTTCAGAATATTAAGTCTGTTGATGAGATCAATTTTGAGAGTAATGATTCTTTGATAGAAATTATTGGTGAGGAAATCGATGAATTATATACCGATAAGATCAAAGAACTCTCTGTCCGCCCCGATGTAATCGACAGAAATAAAGGCTTAAAGATTGTTTACACCCCTATTCACGGCACTGGTGTTAAACTGGTGCCAATGGCGCTCAAAAAGATAGGTTTTGACACAATCTATTCCATCCCTGAACAGGATGAGCCGGATGGAAATTTCCCGACAGTTACCTCCCCTAATCCTGAAGAACCTGCTGCGCTCAGAATGGCTCTCGACAGGGCCGAAGAAGTGGATGCAGACCTCGTGATGGGAACTGATCCTGATTCAGACCGCGTGGGAATAGCCGCAAGAAACAGGGAGGGTAAGATCAGTCTGCTGAATGGAAACCAGGCTGCTACCCTGCTAATTCATTACCTGATTTCAGCATGGTCGGAAACCGGGAAATTAACAGGCAATGAATATATCTGTAAAACAATAGTAACAACCGACCTGCTTAATGAAATTGCCGATCGTCATAATGTTAAGCATTTTGACGTGCTCACCGGCTTTAAGTATATTGCCGATATTATTAAACGAAACGAAGACAAACTTAAATTCATAGGCGGAGGAGAGGAAAGCTTCGGTTACCTGGCCGGTGAATTTGTTCGCGACAAGGATGCCGTAATATCCTGTGCTCTTCTTGCCGAAGTTACTGCCTGGGCTAAAGATCAGGGAAAATCTCTTTTTGATCTATTGATTGACATTTACCAGGAATACGGTTTTTATCTTGAAGCATTGACTTCCGTGGTGAGAAAAGGAAAAGAAGGAGAAGAAGAAATCCGTAAAATGATGGAAGATTTCCGCTCAAATCCTCCCACGCAGATCAATGAATCCAAAGTCTTCAGGATACATGATTATCTGGAAGGCAAAACAAAAGACCTGGAAAATCAAATGGAAATTGACATTGAACTGCCCAGGTCAAATGTTCTCCAATTCTTACTCGAGGATGGTACGAAAATTTCTGTGCGGCCCTCCGGCACCGAACCCAAGATCAAGTTTTATTTCAGTGTAAATGAAAAACTCGAAAAGCGGGAAGATTATGAGAAAGTGAGAGCCATCCTGGAAGATCGGATTATGTCTATCCGGAAAGAAATGAATTTGAAATAAAAATGAACAACTGGTAAAGATTATTCCCCGATGATCTTTACCAGCACTCTTTTTCTGCGTTTTCCATCAAATTCACCATAGAATATCTGTTCCCATGGACCAAAATCCAGTTTTCCTTCTGTAATGGCAACTACCACCTCTCTTCCCATTATGGTCCTTTTCAAATGAGCATCAGCATTATCCTCGTATCCATTATGCTGGTATTGATCATATGGCTTTTCAGGAGCAAGTTTCTCAAGCCAGACTTCAAAATCATTATGCAATCCAGGCTCATCGTCATTAATGAATACACTCGCAGAAATGTGCATGGCATTAACAAGGACCAACCCTTCTTTTACCCCGCTTTCCCTGACACAATCTTCAACTGTCCCGGTTATATTTACCAAATCCCTCCTTTTAGGGATATTAAACCATAATTCTTTCTTAAACGATTTCATAGTCTTTGTAAATTTTTTAATGATTTCTACAGGCAAAATTATCTGATTAATTCCTTGATTCCTAATTTAAGTGAGACCGTCGAAAAACTCATCCGGAAAATTCACCAGGTACAATTTCTCCGATGCCCTTGTGAAAGCAGTATATAACCACCTAATATATTCACGGTTGATCATATCTTCACGGAAAAATCCGGGATCAACAAATACCGACTTCCATTGTCCACCCTGAGCTTTATGACATGTTACGGCATAAGCAAACTTAACCTGCAGGGCATTGAAAAAAGGATTTTCAATAACCTTTTTCATCTTTTTCTTCCTGTCGGGTTCTTCCGGGTAATCTTCCATTATAGTATCAAATAATTTCTTCTGCTCATCTGCAGGCATAGAAGCAGTGTCCATATTGAGAGTATCAAGGTTAATCCTTGCTTCAATTTCCAGATTTTTATAATCAGGCAAGGTGATAATAACATCGGCATAACGGTGGTCATACATGCTGTAATATCTGATAATTCGCTCAAGTTTTGCAATATCACCGTTTGCAATAAAATCCAGACCTTCCTCCGGGCTTACCCAATGATAATTATTCTTAACGATCATTAAAAGATCACCAACAGATATTTCTTCCTCTCTCCAGAGTATCTGGTTTCTGATACCCATGTTAAACTTATTTGCTCTTTTATTGGAACGACTTACAACAATCGTTTCACTTTCTCCATATTTATAATATGAGCTCTCCAGTTCCTCAATCAGTTCTGCTCCTCCTAATCTTACAATATCGGGAAACCCTCCAATTTTAATTTCAGGCATGCCTGCTTCTTCACTATCAAGTTTTTGGCGTAAATCCGTAGCATTTTTTAGAATCCCCGAATCGAGAGCCTGCCTGACCACATCCCGAAGATATGCTTCCCTTATGTTGTAACCCATTCTTTCGAGATAAGCTTTATCCAATGCCGGACTGATCTCAAGACCTACCGGGGGAAGCTGGGCAACATCACCGATCAAAATCAGCCTGCAATCAGAACCGCTGTCAACATAACTGATCAGATCAGCCAGCAGATCCCCTGATCCAAACTGATTACTTTCATAGGCCCTGTCCCCTATCATTGATGCCTCATCCACAATAAATACAGTGTTTTTATGTAAATTCCTGTCAAGAACGAACCTTCCGAGGCCATCCTTTCCAGATTGTTGCCTGTAAATTTTCTTATGAATGGTGAATGCAGGACTGCCGGTGTAAGAAGACAAAACTTTGGCCGCCCTTCCTGTTGGTGCAAGTAACACCGATTTTTGCTTAAAAGTTGACAATGTATGTACTAAAGCATTCACAGTTGTCGTTTTACCGGTACCAGCATATCCTTTGATAAGGAAAATTTCATTGAAAGAAGGAGCAGACAGATAATCCCCCATCATTTTGAGCAGGAGATCCTGCCCCTGGGTGGGTTCAAATTCCAGATTCTGCTTCAATTCCTTATAGAGGTAGTTTTTTAACATATTATAAAGAAAAGCAAAAATTAAAACTTATAATCTATTTTTTTTTCTAAATTTGTCGGCAAACTTATAAAACCAAATAACTTATTTAATAATGAGAACAGTAATCCAGATTATTCTCGGTATTGCCATTTTAGCACTTGCCTATTTTGTTTATGAGAGCATTATGACTCCGATCCGATTTAATAAAGCTAAAGATGTAAGAGAGCAAGCTGCCATTGAAAGACTCATTGATATTCGTGAAGCTCAGAAAGCATACAAGGATGTACATATGGTTTACACCGGTAGCTTTGATACCCTTATAGATTTCCTGAAAAATGATTCATTTACCATTACCAAAGCGATCGGGACAATCCCTGAAGAACTCATTGATGAACTCGGAAGTTTAAGAAAAGCAAGGGAACAAGCTCTTGAACAGGGGTTAATCAAAAGGGAAACAACCAAAATTTCTGTAAAAGATTCTCTATTCAGTGAAGATTATCCGATCGACTCACTGAGATACATACCTTTTACAGATGGTAAAGAATTTGAAATGGAGTCAGATGAGTTCACCACATCATCAAATATGAATGTAAAAGTTGTCCAGGTATCTGTTCTTTATGAAGACCTTTTAGAAGGACTTGACCCTCAGCTTGTGGTAAATTACACATACGAAAGAGAGAGAATTGTAAAATTCCCCGGTTTGAAAATAGGTTCACTTACAGAAGGTACACTAACAGGAAACTGGGAATAAGTTTTTTGTATGAACGATTTCAAGTTCGTCTCAGAAAAGTATTCCATACAAAATACAGAAAATTACAGATTATCCATCCAGATCAACCCGGATGGATTTTCTTTATTAATGCTCGATGAAGAGGGAAAAGTTATCACCATTATCCACCGTCAAACCGGTTCGGTAAAGAACACTCAAAAACTTTTTAAACAAGAAGAAGATTTTATAAAATACCGGGAGTTAAGCTTCCGATCCTTTTCCCTGCTTATAAATTCAAACCGGGTTTCCCTGGCTCCATCAGAAATGGAAATAAACCCGGAACTATTGATGGATATAGAATTTAATTCCGTTAAAAAAGACGGCATCAGGAAAAGGGAAGTTCAGGATAAGAATTTTTCTTTTCATTTCGAAATCGATAATGATATCAATAGTCTCTTATCGGATTTTCGTAATAACCCCAAACCTGAGCATTTATCCGGTTTTTTTATAGACTATATTTTTTCTGTCCATAGCAATGAAGAAGATGCTTATTATGTTTATTCAACACCCTGCCTATTAAACATTGCCCGAATAAAACAGAATAAACTTCTTTACTATAATGTATATACCGGCGGAAATGACGAGGAACTGCTCTACCACTTTGTAAACACACTGCATAAGCTTCATATTAAGAACAATACAAATGTTTTCTATTCAGGACATATTGTAAAAACAGATGAGATCTGGAAAGTAATGGAAAGATATCATAAAAATATAAAGATCCTTCCCAACGAATTTGATTTTGAGCTTGCAGGAAATATCAATGAAAATTATTTCAATTATCTACTCAGGAGTTTAAGTGAGAATAATCAGCGGTAAATATGGAGGAAGAATTATTAAACCTCC
>CAZGTU010000178.1:0-6827 GCA_964528675.1 uncultured Bacteroidaceae bacterium | reverse complement strand
CTAAAAGAATAGATTTGCTGATGAAAACCAATTTTATTTTTGCTGCATTTTGAATGATTATTTTAATTTTACGTCAAATAGATTTTTATGCAAGCTAAAAACCTGATTTTTTTCCTTTTAATATTTATCTATCCCGGCATTTACGCGCAAAATCAACCGGCTTACAATGATACGAGCTATTTTATCCCTTTTGACGAGGATTTTAATATGATCATCTCTGCCAGTAAAGGGCATCTTGCCAATGTCAAAAATTTACTGGACAGTGGAGCAGATATTAATGCAGTTACTGTTGACAATATTTCTGCTTTAATGTATGCAGCAGAAAATGGGGATATTGAAATGGTAAGATTTTTACTGCAAAACGGGGCTGATCCAAACATTCGTCCGTTCAATGGTGTAACTGCTCTGATCAGTGCAGCAAAATTAAATTATCAGCAGATTGTTGAACTTCTTATAAATAATGATGCGAAAATTAATGCTGCAGATGAAGAAGGGGTGACCGCTATACATTATGCAGCAGCCTATAATTATCCCGACCTCGTTGAGCTTTTACTTTATTATGAAGCTGATCCCAAAATTCCGGATAAGAACGGAACACCACCAGTCCTAACTGCGGCATATAACAACTCTCTGGAATCTTTGAAAATCTTAATTAATAATGGTGTAGATATAAACAGTAAGGACAAACAGGGTTACACACCCCTTATGGTTGCGATCCAGAAACAAAATCCCCGCATAAGCAAGTATCTTCTGGAACAGGGCGCAGATACAGACCTGACTAACAAAGGAGGTATGTCAGCGCTGGCTTTTGCCATTAAGAATGGTGATTATGATATGACAGAAAGAATGATAGATTTAGGTGCTGATGTGAATCAGAGGATAAGTGGAAACATGAACATGCTCACTCTTGCCATGGAATCAGGAGAAGAAGAGATCTCAGATCTTTTGATTTCTGAAGGTGCAACATTAACCTATCGTCCTTCATTTAATGAGCTCAGTATTGGTCCCGGATTTCATTTCAATGCTGATGATTTTTTTACTTCCCTGGATCTCTCATTAAACGATTCCCGATTTAATACAGGAATAAATGCAGGTTTTAACTTCCGTCCGGCAGCCGTAAGAATTTTGACCGATCCGGTCAACGACACTCTCTTTCAATACTGGGAAAGAAGATATTATTTTTATGCAGGACTTGAAAAAAGATTTGCTATAATAAAACCTTTACCTATTTCAGAAAGCGGACCTTTTATCGGTATCAGAACAGTCTACACATTTGGCGGATACAGAGGCAGTGATACCCGGCCTGATCCGGGTTTATTACTTTCTCCCAGAGCAGGTTGGTATATGAAGAACAATTGGTTAACAGTTCGATTCAATTATGAATATTTAAATTTTAGCATTGAAAACATTAGCCCCCATCGTTTTAGTATTTCGTTTGCCTTTTCAATTCCCCTGGCAAACAAAAGGATGATGGAGAAAGAAATAGATTGGTTGCAATATGAATAAATTGATTTCTAAAATAGTGGCAATTTCAACTTTTGCCTTCATTATTTTTGTCTTCTCCTGTGAACAGAATCCATTTATTTTTGATGTGGATTGTGATGACTGCTTTTTTGAAAAACCTGACAGTGCAGATTTGATCGTAGATATTACCATTAATGAAGAAAATCCTTATGTTCCCCTCATCTTTTATAAGGGTGAGGTTGAAGATGGAAATATTGAATGGATCGACACTGCTTATTCTGAAACGCTTTATCTTTATTCTCCTGTTGACCAGTTCTATTCCATCAAAGCATTTTATAAATCAGGAGCACAAACAATAATATCAGTAGACGGGGATAAACTAAAAACCAGCCAGGTTTCTGATGTATGTGATTACGACTGCTGGGTGATCCGTGGGGGAATACTTGATGTACGTTTAACAGATTAGTCTATTTTTTGTCTTCTCTGTTTGGTTGTTCCAGACCGTATCCTGACACTTTATCCTCTTTTTTTAGGAGAAAAGCAAAAAGAACTCCCAGTAACCCGAGTACCGTAAGCATCAAAATCGGATTGGTATAATCGTAAACGGCAGTTCCTTCCCTGAGTGTTTCCGGGGTTACACCAGGATTTGAGATATCGAGCACTTTTCCTATTAACATTGGGAAAGCCCATAAGCCAATATTCTGAATTGAGAACATCAATCCGTAGGCAGTACCCAGCCTGTTCTCAGGCACTATTTTAGCCACAGAAGGCCACATTGCTGCCGGAATCAGGGAGAAGGCAACCCCCAGCAAAAACATAGGCACATAGGGTGTTATGGTTGTTAATGCAAACATTAAGTGCACAACTATCAAAAGTATGGATCCCCATACCATCAAACTAGCACTTTTCCCTTTATTGTCGGTGTAAGTCCCAAATAATGGTGTAAATATAATAGTCCCAAATGGCAGAATCGAAGTGATCTGTCCCGCGAGTTCCGCATTCATTCCAAATTTATTAACCAGAAGATCAGGTGCATATTTTACAAACGGAAATACCGCACTGTAAAATGTCACACATAAGAGAGTAATAAAAATGAAAGATCTGTTCGTTAGCAATTTGCCGAGATCTGAAAATTTGAATTTTTCAGTTTCATCGAGTTTTAATTCAAATTTAATTTGCCTGTCAAGTTTCACATCATAGAACATGTAAATAACAAATGTGATCAAACCTATTAACAGAAGCATAGTGCCAAACCAGATAGCAAGATACCATGGGTCAGCGTTGGCTTCCAAATTGGGAGAGATCCACATTGCAGCAGCCATCCCTAATCGACCAAAAGCAAGATTGAGCCCCAGTGCAAGAGCCAGTTCCTTTCCTTTAAACCATTTTACAATTGCTTTGGTGAATACAACAATACTTGTTTCAGCTCCCAGTCCGAATAATAAAAATCCCAGTGCCATCATTTTCAGTGAAGCGGGATATGCAGGTATGATTGAATCCATAAATGCGAATCCGGGTCCTCCGTCAAGAAACATATCACTAGCACCATAGGCAGTGATTGCCGAACCCAGAACCATAAAAACAATGAAGATAAAACCTGTAAGACGAATGCCCAGCCTGTCAAGTATGATCCCGCCAATAACTGCCATTGCAAAAAACACATTGGGGATACTGTAGGCAGACATAAAAAAGCCATAATTAGCAGATGACCATCCCAGACGGGTTTGTAACTGCTCTTTTAGCGGAGACAGTGCGTCATAGAAATAATAATTTGCAAACATTGCCAGACTAACGATTACGAGCATAGCCCAACGTAAAGTTGGAGATTCGTTCATAGCTCTTTTCAATGCATTCATAACAGGTAATTTGATTTTAAAGGAGAGCAAAAATAGAAAAATAAATACGAATTTAATATTTAGTTAAAGTTTTTGACAGTAAAAAAATCCCGGAAGCTTCAAAATGTTTGAAAAAAGAGAATTTTCATTTACTTTGCAAAACCAACTTATTATTAGCTTAAATCCAAATTTGTTTCATGAAAACATTAACAGAGTTCTTTGAAGCTTATGCAGAGAAATATGCATCAAACCCAATGATGCTTGAAAATCTGAACGGTAAATACGAATCTTCCACCTATAGTGAGATTAGGGATAGAGTTCATCAATTTGCAGCAGGACTCCTCGCAATGGGGATTAAAAAAGGTGATCGCGCCTCCCTTATCTCCGAAGGAAGAAACGATTGGGTGGTTACTGAACTCGGCCTTCTTTATACAGGAGCTATTAATGTCCCCCTTTCAATAAAATTACAGGACAGCACCGACCTGAAATTCCGGATTACACATTCAGGTTCCAGGTATGTCATTGTATCAGGAGCTCAATCAAGAAAAATCCTAAGCATAAAGAAAGAATTGCCAACGGTTGAGAAGATCATCTACCTTGATCCTCTCGAAAAATATGATAGAAATGAGATCTATTTCGGAGATATTCTGGAAAAGGGAAAGAAATTCCTTGAAGATAATGCAATAAAGCTTGAGAAAACCTGGAGATCCATTCAACCGAATGATATCGCCAATATTTGTTACACCTCAGGAACAACCGCCGATCCAAAGGGAATAATATTATCGCACAGGAACTATACTGCAAATGTAGAACAGGCCCTGTCACTTATGAATATCCCCGAGTACTATTGTTCACTTCTTATCCTCCCCTGGGATCACTCCTTTGCACATACCGCAGGGATTTATGCAATTATAGCTTCAGGAGCGAGTATGGCAGCAATCCAGGCCGGCAAAACTCCGATGGAAACACTTAAAAATATACCAAAAAATATTAAAGAGATTAAACCTCATTTCCTCTTGAGTGTACCTTCTCTTGCTAAAAATTTCAGAAAAAATATTGAAAAAGGGATCCGTGACAAAGGGAAAGCCACGGAAAAGCTTTTCAACCATGCTCTTTCTGTTGCATACAAATATAATGGTAAAGGATGGGACAGGGGAAAAGGCTGGAGATCTGCTCTCAAACCATATGTAAGACTCTATGATAAAATACTCTTCTCTAAGATCAGGGAAGGTTTTGGAGGAAACCTGGATTTTTTCATTGGTGGTGGTGCTCTACTGGATATCGAACTCCAACGCTTTTTCTATGCTCTCGGCATGCCAATGTATCAGGGATATGGTTTATCGGAGGCTGCACCGGTCATAAGTTCCAATGCAGCTCACAAACATAAGCTCGGTTCATCCGGTTTCCTGGTTGAAAACCTTGAAATAAAAATCATGGATGAAGATGGTAATGAAATGCCCACAGATGAAAAAGGTGAAATCGTGGTAAAAGGTGAAAATGTAATGCTGGGTTACTGGAATAATGAAGAAGCAACCAAAGACACCCTCAGGGACGGTTGGCTTCACACAGGTGACCTGGGATATCTCGATGAAGATGGCTTCCTTTATGTTCTTGGTCGTTTTAAAAGTCTCCTAATTTCTGATGACGGCGAAAAATACAGCCCTGAAGGAATTGAAGAAGCACTTACCGAGCAATCAAAGTTCATTGACCAGGTAATGTTGTATAATAACCAGAAACCCTATACAATTGTACTACTTTACCCTAATGCGGAAGCAATAAAAAGACATCTGAGGGAAAATAATATTGATCCTTTATCCGATCTTGGCAAAGAAACAGCACTCAAGGTCATTGAATCTGAACTTTTAGAGTATCGGACGAATGGAGAATATGGAGATATGTTTCCTCAAAGATGGTTGCCAGCTGCTGTAGGGATTTTGCAAGAAGGATTCACCGAAGAGAACAGAATGATGAATTCTACCATGAAGATGGTTAGAGGAGTAATCACAGATACTTACAATGAGTATATAGAATTCCTTTATAAGCCTGAATCAAAGAGTATACTGCATAATAGAAATATTGAAGCAATCAGTGAATTAATTGGAGTGAATGGTAAAGCTTAATTATCCTCCGGTTTTAACTTCCTGACAAAAACTTTATCATAAAAATTTCATTTGACCAATTTAAGAATGAAAAAAGAAATACTATTAAGAAATGATTTCATGAACTCTCTTCCCGGGTTTTCTTCCTCTATAGATATTGAAAAAAAATACAGGGAACTTTCCGGGAAAAGGACAAGTCCACTAATTATTCTGGATGACGATCCAACAGGTATTCAAACTATCCATGGGTTGAATGTATATATGTCATGGGACCAGGAGGTGTTTAAAGAGATTTTTGCGAAAAACGAAATAGCATTCATTCATACCAATACCAGGGCTTATCCACAATCGAAGGTCAGAATAATCCTCAAGGAAATTATGACCAATATTCTTCATGTAGCAAAAAACAATAATTCCACTTTTGAGATCATAAGCAGGAGCGATTCCACTTTAAGGGGTCATTATCCTTTTGAAACTGAATATATACGTAATTTCATTGAAAAAGAAACGGATGAGAAAATTGATGGTGAAATCCTTGTACCCTTTTTCAAGGAAGGTGGCAGGGTTACATTCAAAGATATCCACTATGTACTTGATGAACAAAATATTATACCGGCTGACCAAACTGAATTTGCCAAAGACCCGGATTTCAGCTTCAATAATTCTGATCTTAAACTTTACATTGAAGAAAAAACCCATGGAAAACATAGTGCTTCCAGCGTAATTTCCATACCTCTTGATATTTTAAGAAAAGGAAATCATTCAGAAATAAAAAAAAAATTACTGGGTGCGAAAAACTTTTCCCGGATAATAGTAAATGCTGTTGAATATGATGATCTAAAAGCTTTCATACCATCTCTCATGGAAGCGAGAAAAAAAGGTAAACATTTCATTTACAGAACTGCCGCCTCATTTGTTAAAACATACACATTTAACGATGATATTGAGCTCTTAAGCAGATCTGACTTTCCTGCATTTAAAAATACGAATGATACTATTCTTTTGATTGCCGGATCATACACCGAAAAAACCTCTTTACAACTTGATCAGCTAAAATTATCTTTTCCCGTCGAAAGCCTTGAACTCAAAGTCAGAGAATTACTCAAAGACGATTTGTCATTTGAAGCAGAAACGAGAAGAGCAACAGGAGAAATAGCTTCTGTTCTTCGTTCAGGAAAAAACCCGGTACTGTTCACATCACGCAAACTGGTTAATTCAGATGATCACCTGAAAACAGCCGAAAGAATCTCCCACGCACTTGTGAAAATAATTCAGGATCTCGATCAAAGACCCGGGGCCATTATTGCTAAAGGAGGAATCACTTCCAGTGTACTGGCTGTAAACGGACTTAAAATAAGAAAAGCTCAGGTAAAGGGCCAGATTTTACCGGGCGTACCTGTTGTAGAAACCGGAGATGAAAGTAAATGGC
>CAZGTU010000177.1:0-6924 GCA_964528675.1 uncultured Bacteroidaceae bacterium | reverse complement strand
CGCCACACTAAACCTTCATAATATCCTCTTCCTTCGCATCTACCACCTGATCAACCTTACTGGTGTAATCGTCGGTCATTTCCTGAACTTTTGCTTCGGCTCTTTTGGCCTGATCTTCGGGTAATCCGTCTTTTTGAAGGGATTTGATTTCATCATTGGCATCGCGACGGGCATTCCGGACACTGACTTTTGCAGTTTCACCTTCGTTTTTTACCTGTTTTACAAGCTGGATCCTTCTTTCTTCGGTGAGAGGAGGGATGTTGAGACGAATGATCTCTCCGTTATTGGCCGGGGTAAGACCGATATTCGCAGCAAGTATTGCTTTTTCGATAGGATCGATCATGTTCTTTTCCCAGGGCTGGATTGCAATTGTTTTTGCATCAGGGGTACTGATATTGGAAACCTGGTTGAGAGGGGTCATAGAGCCATAGTAATCCACTTCAATGCCGTCGAGAATATGGGGATTGGCTTTACCGGCACGTATGCGGCTTAATTCAGTTTCCAGGTGTTGAATGGCTTTTTCCATTCTTTCCCTGGTCATATCGAATACAAGATCAACTTCTTCATTCATAGTGGTAAGGATTTAGATAATGTTAGGATAAAATCAAAAATATTTATTTTTTAACTAAAGTACCAATTTTTTCTCCGGAAATGAATTTTAAGAGATTTCCGCGGGTGTTCATGTTGAATACATAAATGGGGAGGTTGTTTTCTTTACACATGGCAAAGGCCGTCATGTCCATCACCTTTAATTCTTTTTGAATCGCTTCTTCAAAGCTTAATTCATCAAACTTTACAGCAGAAGGATCTTTTTCAGGATCAGCGGTGTAAATTCCATCCACCCGGGTGCCTTTGAGAAAGACATCAGCTTCCATTTCCACAGCCCGCAGTGAGGAGGCTGTATCGGTAGTGAAAAAGGGATTGCCGGTACCACCTACGAAGATTACCACCTGCTTATGTTTCAAGGCATATTTTACCTTTTCTTTTGAATAGTTTTCGGTTACGGGTTCCATTCTGATAGCGGAAAACACACGGGCTGTGGTCCCGGTTTTTTCAATGGCCGACTGAAGAGCAAGGCCATTGATAACTGTTGCCAGCATTCCCATATAATCTCCTTTCACCCGGTCAAATCCTTCCGCAACACCGGAAACTCCGCGAAAGATATTTCCGCCACCGATAACGATTCCGATTTCGACATTTTGTTGCATGGCTTCATGAATTTCTTCTGCATAATCTTTCAGACGTTGAGGGTCAATTCCATGATTTTTTTCTCCCAGAAGAGCTTCACCCGACAGCTTAAGAAGAATACGTTTATATTGCATGGTATGAATTTTTGTTTTCCGAAAATACAAAAAAAAGCCGTTCTCGGATGAAAACGGCTTTTAAAAGAAATTCTTTTATATATTTTTTAACCAAGCTGGAATCTTACGAATCCGGTTACATTCAATTCAGGATCTGCCTGTTTGAGGTACTGCGCAACGGATATTTTGTTGTCTTTGGTGAATGCCTGGTTAAGCAGGGTGTTTTCTTTAAAGAATTTGTTGAGTTTACCTTCTGCGATCTTATCAACAATATTCTCAGGTTTTCCTTCTGCTCTGGCCTGATCACGGCCAATTTCCTTTTCTTTCTCGATAACATCTTCAGGAACATCGTCTTTGTCGACTGCTACCGGTGACATTGCGGCAACCTGCATAGCCACGTCTTTTCCTACCTGTGTCTCAACAGCCTTGGTGAAACCAACGATGGTAGCGAGCTTGTTTCCGGGGTGGATGTATGATACCACATCTTCTGCTTCAATTTTGTCATAATCGCTAAGTTCAATCTTTTCCCCGATAATACCAACCTGCTCTGTGACCTTATCAGCGATGGTTTTACCATCATCAAAAGTAAGTGCTTTCAGAGTTTCAAGATCAGCAGGGAGTTTATCGAGTGCGATATCCAGTATTTTTGATGCGAAATCAATAAAATCCTGGTTTTTTGCTACAAAGTCGGTTTCGCAGTTAAGAATAATGATAGCGCCCTTCTTTCCGGCGGTTTTGGCAAGAACGACCCCTTCTGTAGCTTCACGCTCGGCTCTTTTACTGGCAACGGCCTGACCTTTTTTGCGGATCAGCTCAATAGCTTTGTCAAAGTCACCTTCTGCTTCCACAAGTGCTTTTTTGCAATCCATCATTCCGGCACCGGTTGCTTTTCTTAGTTTGCTTACATCAGCAGCTTTTATATCAGCCATTTTTAAATGTTTTTATAATTAGTATCTTGAATTCTTAATCAGTTATTTATTTACTCGTCATCCTTTCTTGGCCTATTTTTCTTAGCCGGGGCTTTTTTGGCCTTTGCTTTTACTTTATAATCTCCCTCGTCCTCGTCATCTTCTATTGCAGCAGCTTTCTTTGAAGCTTCATCTTCAAACTCTTCTTCTTTTTCCCTGGCTTTTTTATTTTTTGCATCTTTTTCTTTTTCCATCTTTCTCTCAGCCAGTCCTTCTTCCACTGCGGCAGCAACATAATCTATAATAAGTGCAATTGATTTGGATGCATCATCATTGGCAGGAATGGGGAAATCAATGTTATTCGGGTCAGAATTGGTGTCAACCATGGCAAAAACAGGAATATTTAGCCTGTTGGCTTCCCGGACCGCAATGTATTCTTTGGAAACATCCACTATAAACATTGCAGCAGGCAGACGGTTAAGATCAGCAATACTTCCCAGCATTTTCTCAAGTTTTGCTCGCTGACGGTGAATTTGAAGTTTTTCTCTTTTTGACAGGCTGTCAAATGTGCCTTCAGCAGTCATTTTATCTATGCTGGTCATTCTTTTTACCGCTTTACGGATAGTAGGGAAGTTAGTAAGCATACCTCCGGGCCAGCGTTCCGTAACATATGGCATGTTGATTTGCTTAATTCTTTCGGCCACGATCTCTTTTGCCTGCTTTTTGGTAGCGACAAAAAGAATTTTTCTTCCCGATTTAGCAATTTGCTTCATCGCTGAAGCAGCATCGTCAAGCTTGGCTAAAGTTTTGTGCAGGTCAATAATGTGGATCCCGTTTTTCTCCATGAAAATATAAGGAGCCATGTTGGGATTCCATTTTCTTTTGAGGTGTCCAAAGTGTACACCTGCGTCCAATAATTCTTCGAAATTTAATTTTTCGGGCATAATTTTAATTTTTGTTTACATTCATTTTATCAACCGAAAGGTAGTTCCGCTCTCAGAATGGATTCCGTCGAAAGTCCCTCCGGTTTAGATACTAAACACGATAAAAGGATAGGGAAATTAACGTTTACTGAACTGGAATTTCTTCCTTGCCTTGGGTTGTCCGGGTTTCTTTCTTTCAACAGCACGTGGATCACGTGTGAGGAAACCTTCAGCTTTTAGTACAGGTTTATTCTCGCTGTTATACTTTACAAGGGCACGGGAGATTGCCAGTCTTAAGGCTTCAGCCTGT
Organism: uncultured Bacteroidaceae bacterium; assembly: GCA_964528675.1. GTDB lineage: Bacteria > Bacteroidota > Bacteroidia > Bacteroidales > CAYRTD01. Next base: position 3,482 of record CAZGTU010000177.1, on the reverse strand, counting down.
CCCTTTGAACCGCCACCGTCGAGTACAGCTTTAACGTCATAATTATCTCTGACATTCAATACGTTTAAGGGTTGCTGTATGATATAGTGAAGGTGTTCTCCAGGAAAATATTCTGTAAAATCCTTGTTGTTTACCATGATCTGCCCTTTTCCTTCTGTGAGGTAAACACGGGCAATTGAAGATTTTCTTCTTCCTATTGTATTGATTACTTCCATGTTATGAAATAATATCGTTTAAGTTAACTTTTTTTGGTTTTTGCGCTTCTTTGTCATGTTGCTCTCCAACAACAACATGAAGATTATTAAATAATGCTTCTCCCAGACGATTCTTGGGTAACATTCCTTTCACTGCCTTTTCAATTACGGCCGCAGGTTTCTTTTCAAGAAACTCTTTTGGAGTTTTAATCTTTTGTCCACCGGGATAACCACTGTGACTTACATATTGTTTATCCGTCAGCTTCTTTCCTGTCATCCTTACTTTTTCAGCATTAATAATAATTACATTATCTCCACAGTCAACATGGGGAGTGAAATTGGGTTTGTGCTTACCCCTTAACATGTATGCAACTTTCGAAGCAAGTCTTCCGAGAATTTCATCTTTTGCATCTACTACTACCCACTCTTTGGTGACAGTAGCTTTGTTTGCCGAAACCGTTTTGTAGCTTAATGTATCCACTTTATAACTGTTTTTTTGTCTTCAAATTCTTCTCTTTCAGTACTCCCTGAAAAATACGGACTGCAAAAGTACAATTATTTTTATTAAAACAATAATATTCTGTAAAAAAATATGGGTCAATGCGATAATCAATAAAACATCAGGAAAATCAATCATATTATTTATTTTTACGCCTTGAATTCAAAATTACCAGCAGAAAAACAGGCTGACAATGCTCGCATTCTACAGGCAATATAGCAGACATATCTATTTTTACGGTGTCATTTTACTGGCTGCGAGCCTGCCATTGTCCATATACACAACAAGTCTGTTTGAGATCGTTCTCCTGGTGAACTGGATTCTTGAAGGAAACTTCAGAAGGAAGTTCAGCATCCTGAAAGAAAGGAAATCTCTTTTACTTATAATCGGGCTTTACGCCCTTCATCTTGTCGGTTTGCTTTATTCCGATCCTGCTAATTATGATTATGCCTTCAAAGATCTGAAAGTTAAGCTGCCGATCCTGATCCTACCTCTTATCATTGGAACGTCCGAAGCCCTGAACAGGAAACAGTTGAAAACCGTTTTATTGATCTTTTGCCTGGCAACATTTTCTTCAACCATTGTTTCCTTCGGGGTATTTCTGGGTATTGTACCTTATGAATATTATGATTTCAGGGATATATCCATATTTGTTTCCCATATTAGGCTGGCCCTGATGGTGAACCTTTCAATTTTCATACTTATTTATTATATGTTCCGAAGCAGGGATGAGCTGGGTTTCTCCACTCCGGTTTCTGTAGCGGCAACAATCATAATCTTCTGGTTTTTGTTTTTCTTTGTTTTATTAAAATCATTAACCGGATTTATAATATTTGGTGTTTTAATTCTTGTTCTTGGCTGGATTTATGCAGGAAGGATCATTTCCGGTTTTCCCCGCATCCTTATCAGAACTGTAATAATTGCCATTCCGCTGCTGATATTCTTTTATCTTTATAATAGCATTGAGCGGTTTTATGAAACTGAGGATATCGAATTTTCAGAACTTGAAGAGCATACTACCCTGGGCAATCCCTATTCGCACGATACTTTAAAAAGAGCAAGGGAAAACGGGTATTATGTGTGGATATATTTGGCAGAGGATGAAATGGAAGAAGCATGGAATGAAAAAAGCGATATTCCTTACGATAGCCTTGATAACAAAGGACAGGAGATCAAATATACCTTGATACGTTATCTGACATCGAAAGGGCTGAGGAAAGACAGGGAAGGAGTGAGGGTTCTTTCAGAGGAGGATGTAGAGGCGATAGAAAACGGGAAAGCGAATTATATTTTCAAGAATAAATATAGCCTGTATCCCCGCATATATGAGGTTATCTGGGAAATAGACGGTTACCTGAGGGGAGGAGATCCAAGCGGTCATTCCGTAGCTCAGAGAATTGCCTACCTGAACGCAGCCAGATACATTTTTATGCATAACCCTGTAATAGGCGTGGGAACAGGAGATGTGAAATATTCCTTTGATCAGTATTATTACAAAACCGATTCAAAATTGGAAAAGGATTACAGGAGAAGGGCCCACAATCAATATGTTACCTTTTTAATTACTTTTGGAATTCTCGGGTTTATTTTTGTGATGATATTTCTTATCGCTCCTGTTTTTATTGAGAAGGCATGGAATGATTATCTTTTTATAGTTTTCTTTTTTATTGCATTTTTGTCCATGTTAAATGAAGATACTATGGAAACCCAGACAGGCGTTTCTTTTTTCATATTCTTTTATTCATTGTTGTTATTTGGAAGAAAAAAAATCTCGGAAAATGAATCAAAAATATCTCAAAAGGGCCATTAAAATGGCAGAAGAAAATATTGATCAGGGAGGCGGGCCCTTTGGTGCATTGATATTGAAAGACGGGGAAGTAATTGCTGAAGCAGCCAATCGTGTCACTCCGGATAACGATCCTACAGCTCATGCAGAGATCCTGGCCATTCGCGTTGCAGCCAAAAAGCTGAATACCTGGGATCTGTCGGGATGTGAACTCTATACTTCCTGTGAACCCTGTCCCATGTGCCTTGGAGCGGTCTACTGGGCCCACATAGATAAAGTATATTTCGCTGCCGGTCATGATGATGCCCGTCATGCCGGATTCGATGATGCGGATATGTACAGCGAAGTGAAAAAAGAACCTTCTGAACGGAAGATATTAATGGAATCTGATCTTGAGGAAGAGGGAAAAAAGGTATTTCATAAATGGAGGGAAACAGAAAATAAGCGTGAATACTGAAAGATTGCAAAAAGATTTTTTCACCAGGGATGTTTTGACGGTTGCCCGGGACCTTCCCGGTACCAGGCTGGTTCTTGTAGAGAGTGGAATTAAGAAAAGCTATACTATCACAGAAACTGAAGCATACCGGGGCACAGACGATCTTGCCTGTCATGCCAGTAAAGGGATGACACCCCGTACCGAGATAATGTTCCGTGAGGGAGGTATAATATATATGTACCTGATTTATGGCATGTACTGGATGATGAATATTGTCACATCAGTTGAAAATGATCCACAGGCGGTGCTCATAAGGGGACTGGATATAGTGAACGGTCCGGGAAGACTGACCCGTGAACTCGGACTGGATCGTTCATATAACGGTGAATCCCTTGTCAACTCATCCAGAATATGGTTGGAAGAAGGAGAAAAACCGGAAAAGCTCCTGACTTCCCCCAGGATCGGTATCAATTATGCCGGAGAACCCTGGATCAGTAAGCCCTGGCGGTTCTATGTTCCGGACTGAAAAGACGGATCCATTCATCTACCACTATAAAAAGACCATAG
>CAZGTU010000176.1:0-6958 GCA_964528675.1 uncultured Bacteroidaceae bacterium | reverse complement strand
ACGCCTGGAATGCCATGTGCGTAGAAATGGCCGACAGCGGATACCAGCCGGCCGAGGGTTATCCCTATGAATTTTATTATAAAGATCCTGAAAATCATCCGGAAAACAAGTTTGAACTGGACATTTGCATTCCGGTGAAACCGGTGTGATGGAGTAGTTTTGCAGTTGTGCAGTTTTGCGGTTGCATCAATCTTCAAACCTTAAATAATGCCTATTGCTGCAAACTGCATAACTGCATAACTGCATAACTAATATGGAGTCTATCTCCGCCCTCACTCATCAAATCCTAATCATTCTCAATTGATGAAAAAACGAATAACATTTCTTATTTTTACTCTACGAAGTAAAAAATAAGCACCATGAAAAATGCCAGCATCGTTTTATTTTTATCCTTCCTGCTAATAAATGCAAATTCCCAACCCATTAAAGTCTCCGAAAACGGCCGACATCTCCAGAAAATGGATGGAACTCCTTTTTTCTGGATGGGTGATACCGGCTGGGAATTATTTCATCGCCTCGACCGCGAGGAAGTGAAGCTTTATTTCACCGACAGGGCTGAAAAAGGTTTTAACCTGATCCAGGCAGTGATCCTTTATGAACTCCAGGCTTTTGAATCACCAAATGCTTATGGCGATTTTCCGCTTAAAGATGAAAACATTGAAAAGATCAACACTACACCCGGAGACAATCCTGATAATCCTGAAGAATATGATTACTGGGATCATGTTGAGTACATAGTGGCCGAAGCGGAGAAACATGATCTGATTATGGGAGTGCTTCCATGCTGGGGTGAATATGTTACCCCCAGATTCAGGGAAAGAACTATTAAAACCGAAGAGCAGGGCTATAGTTATGGCTATTATGTAGGGAACAGACTAAAAAAATATAAGGATAACATTGTATGGATTCTCGGAGGTGATCGTCTACCTGATGAAGCTAAAAATGGAGTGAATATCTGGAGAGCCATGGCAGAAGGAATTACCGACGGTGTAAATGATAATAAAAATCACGATTCTAAAGCGGATTATTCCACAACTTTTATGACATATCACTGTTATGCCAGTTCTGCAAAATGGTTTCATGAAGATCCCTGGATAGATATGCATACCTGGGGTTCATATCATGAAAAAAGAAATAATGAAAGAGCCTATTATACGGCTTACCAGGATTGGATACTTCCGGATCCAAAACCTTCATTGAACTCAGAACCCTGTTATGAAGATCTTCCCATAAATTACGACTGGAAAGAAGTAAGCCTGGGAAGATTTGATGCCTTTGATGTAAGGCAGGCGGCTTACTGGTCCGTAATGTCAGGTACCTGTGGACACACCTACGGAAATCATTATGTATGGCAGATGTATAAGGAAGAAAATCCTCATCCCCCGCTGACATTAAGTAACGAAATGGAATGGCATGAAGCCCTTGATTCACCGGGAGCTTTTCAGATGCAATATTTAAAGGACCTGGTGCTTTCAAGATTTTCCATTTACCGTGAACCGAACCAGGCCATACTCTCAAGAAATCCCTATGATCCGGTGGGCAACCTTGTAGCCTGTTCTTCACCACATACAACCATGATCTATAATCCTACCGGAAAAATGGTAAGCATTGATCCTGAGGAGCTACAAAAGCTCTATCCTGCAGTGAAAGCCTGGTGGTTCAATGTCCACAATGGAGAGGCATTTTTTATAGGTACATTCACAGCCGGAGAGGATGAGCTTAACTTCACCGCGCCAGGTGAGATTGATCGAGGGAACGACTGGGTACTGGTACTGGATGATGTTGAGGTGGAGCTGGGTGAACCGGGGGAAGGGTTAAACGGTGGTTTGGACCATGGACGATAGACCATGGACGATAGAGCCGGGTGAACCGGGGGAAAGGGTAAACGGTGGTGTGGACCATGGACGATAGAAAGGTGAATGGAACCGAAAGCTAAAAGTTGAAAGGGAGAGATAAGCTCGAAGTTCGAAGGAAGGAAAAAGAATTGTGGTAGGAGAAAGAACTGGGATAATGGGGTTGAGGGTTTCAAGGTTTCAGGTTGGAAGAGGGTTCAAATGTTTCAAGAGATTTATTAACACCCATCAATGTAAAATAAACCCAATTTTGTATCTTAGTAAAATCTGTTTTGAACCTTATCTGATTTAATAAACGAAATATTACAGCATGACATCATTTGAAACCTCTCTTGTGATCATTGGTATAATTTTCTTATTCATTCTAATCACGGGGATATGGCTAAAAAGAAAAAATCCTCCCTACCCCTCCGGAATTGTGAATTTACATAAATTTCTGGCACTGGGCACCTTCGTTTTCCTGATCATAACAATATACCCGGTTCAGAAGGAAAAAGGGATTTATACTCTCGATTGGCTTTACATAATAATTACCCTTGTTTCCATCATTGCAGGATTCACTACCGGCGCGCTGCTTACACGTTATAATCCTCCTGCCAAGAAATCAATGAAATGGCTGCATTCGCTTTCATGGGTATTGATTGTTGTGTTTGGGGGGATAATATTATACAGATTATTGTAAAAACTGAATGTTATTTCCGAAAAATCCTTATTTCAATATCTGGAATTACATTTTCGAGAAAGATGTTTTTATTTTGATGAACTCCATATTTGCGAGCAAAGTTCTTAAATTCCCGGGGGAAATGATTCTTTTTTCTGCCCGGACTATTTTGCTCAATTCAGTGATTGTTTCAAAAACTACTACTCCAAACTAATTAAATATGAGGGCCTTATATTCATTCATCAGGTTATAATTCCCTTTGTTTATGAATAAATGGTCTTTTGCAGGATCTGGATATACTTTTCAGGGTGTTTTTATTGAGAGGAGCAAATTTGAAATGCAATCAAGCAGCATGAGGTTTTGTAGTTTGCTGACATATTATTATATTAAAGGAACATGGTTCATTAGTGGACCATGGAACCCAGCGGAAATCCCGAACACTGGTTATAATGGGACCTTCAAGTGCAAAAAATATGTCTCCATCATTAGGTTGAGATGTTTCACCAGGCAAAAAAATGAGAAGTATTAGATTACATGCTTAAATCCTGAATTATGTATAATGTCAGATTTATTAAAATATAAATGATCTGTAAGAAATAAGAATTTAAACTGGATATTAACAACTAAAAAAATAACAATGTTTTATGACACGAAAAAAAAGTATTTGGATTTTACCATTGGCCATATTCGGTATTTTTTTTATTACGGTCTTGTCTTGTGAAGAAGAAGCCACTGAACCTTCTACCACTCTTAACGCCGATGCAGGCAATGACATGACTGTGGAAGTAGGAGAGGAAGTTGAGCTGGAGGGGAGCAATTCTAGTGCTTCGGAAGTCTCACTTGATTATAACTGGAGTTTTTCCTCTAAGCCTGATAACAGTAATGCTAAGCTTCAGGATGCTAATTCCGAATCGCCTTTATTCACCCCGGATGTTGTAGGCGATTACATGGTTGAACTTACAATAACCAGTGGCGACCAGGAAGACACCGATGACGTGACAGTTACCGCGACAGAAGGTAATTCACCAAAAGAAGTTTCCGCGGATGTGGGGGATAACACTACATGGACAGACCGTGTAAGCGATCCGAAAATCCCGGACTACATTGTAACAAGCAGCATTGATGTAGATGCCGATCTGACCATAGAACCAGGTGTGCTGGTTCATTTTGAGGAAGATGTGTTTATGGAAATAGCAGATGGCTCCATTATGGCCGAAGGAAATGTTTCAAACCGCATTACCCTGACAAGTTCCAATGAAGCCGGAGAAATTCACTGGGGAGGTATTTTCATTACATCCTCCGACAGTCGCAATATTCTTGCTTATACCGATGTTAAATTTGCTGCAGGAGCAGAAAAATGGTTCGGTGTTGACAAAAAAGCCGCTATCGGTTTGTATGACGATGGGAAACTAAAGCTTAAGTATTCTGCGATCAGTAACAATGATGGTTATGGATTGTATGTCAGGTACGGTGAGCTGGTGGAATTTGAAAACAATGAATTCAATGATAATGAAATTCAGGGAATAGGAGTCGATATGAGCCAGGCTGCTATGATAGACGGCAACACCACCTTTTCAAACAATGAATACGCTGTGGAAATCTTCGGTTCCGATTCGGATGATGGAGATGAATTAACGTACGCAAATCTGTCCGGTAGTGCCTCTTACTATGTTACGGGCGACCTTGAGGTCAGCGCCGATCTTACCATTAATCCAGGCGCCATATTTGAGTTTAAACAAGATAAAAAAATAACGGTAACTTCTGAAGGTATGATAAAAGTCAGCGCAGAAGGGGATGAAACGGTTGTATTAACCAGCGCTAAAGCCGATGCAGGACTTTATTGGAAAGGTATTGAAATAAAATCCGCCAATGCCCGAAATGAGCTAAACAATGTGGAAATATCTTATGCAGGAAACTCTGACTGGTGGTTTGGTGAGAATAAAAAGACTGCTTTGGCCCTGCAAACGGATACGCAAATTACATTCAAAAATTCTGAAATTTCGAATAGCAAAGGCTATGGAATGTATGCAAAGTACGGCGAAGTGATTGAATTTGAAAACAACACCTTCACTGATAATGGAGGTCCGGCTATCGGTTTATATGCCAAACTGGCCGGCATGATAGATGAGGGAACCAGCTTTTCAGGAAACGGCTTTGAAGGTGTGGAGATATTCAAAAGTACCCTCGATAAATCAGCAACCTGGGTCAGTTTACAAGGTGTTGCCAAATACCTTGTTTCCGGTGATCTAACTGTAAAAGGTGCTCTAGATATTGATCCCGGGGCTACTTTCGAATTTGATATTGATAAAGAGCTTTATATTTCTTCTGACGGAGGTTCCCTTAATGCGCAGGGTACAGAGACTTCCAAAATCACCTTTACCCGGAATGTGGAAGGTGAAGGCTGGTCGGGGATTCATTTTCGCTCCTCCAATTCCCTGAATAAGTTGGATCATGTGGAGATTCTTTATGCTGGTAGCACAGATGTTTGGATGGGTGAAAATATTTACACGGCCATATCAGGAGATAATAATGCTGTCCTTGAAATGACCAACAGCAAAGTTGCTTATAGCAGAGGAAATGGTGTTTATTGGCAGGGCGTCGGAACAATTAATGATATTCTGTCTGGAACTGCCAATAATGAATTTGAAGGAAATGTTGAGGATAATGTAGTACTACCGTAAAAGAGCGGTTTTCTTTTTAAAAGAGAAGAACTATCCGTGAAAAGAAAGCACCCGGTAAATAAAGCCGGGTGCTTTGATAAAGCTACCCTCTATCCCGTGGGTGGAAATCTCAAAAGCCCTCAAAGAGCTTTTGAGATTTTTCTGCGCATGACCATTACGACGGTTATCACTATCTTCTTTGGTCTCTTTAAGATGTTCATCCATTTCTCCTTCAACAGCAGCTTCAATAAATTCCTTAAGCAGAGGAGTTAAGGCTCCTCCTTTCCGGTTAAGCGTTTTTCCTCTCTAATCTTCTTAATAATTTCTTTTGTCTTCCATAGGGCGTCAATATATAAAATTTATATTTGACAAACTTATCTGAACACTCTCGAATCCCAGACACTTTTTCTGAACCTTAAGAAACTTTCCCGTAAACATATCTATTGGAAGACCCGTCCCCGTCATGCTCTGCCCTATCTTGAATTCTATGGAAGATGGTTCTGCCCACTTTCCTGCTTCCAGCTTTCTTCTGCTACCAACTCTTCCCCCTCACTTTCTCATCCTCGCCTCTACCATCTTCCCATAATTTGCTTAATTTTATAATCAAAATGAAATTAGAATGGATCAGAAAAAAAGTTCACTGCAAAGATTAGCATATGGCCTGGCAATAATAGTTCTTGGATATATTGTCCTTAAACATGGACAATTCATTTTAGGGCCATTGACATTCGCCCTGTTATTTACCGTTATGCTTGCTCCAGTTAGCGATTTTTTTGAAAGTCTGGTAAAGTTTAAGATACCCGCAATTCTGCTTACGATATTAAGTGTAACTCTAGTTCTGGGTGTGATCATCACACTTTTCTCAGTGCAACTGACCAGTATCATCAGCGAGTTGCCAAATATTACCGAAAAAGTAAACCAGGGAGTAAGACAGATAATGGACTGGGTGAACCAGAACCTGAACCTTAATGAATCGGAAATCCAGAAAAATATTCCTTCTTTACTTGACACTTCTGTCAATTATATCAAAAAGGGTATTAGCTTTTCATCCGCTTTCATTTTTAATTTACTTTATACCCTTTTGCTGGTATTCTTCTTATTATGGTATAAAGACAGTTTCCACGGTTTTCTTCTTACACAGTCAAAAAAAGAGAGCAGAGAAGAATTTAAAGGAATGTTACTGCAGATCAACAAAACCCTTCAGCACTATTTGTATGGTTTACTTGGGGTAATTGCTATACTTGCAGTGCTCAACAGCATTGGTTTATTAATTATCGGTATCGATTACGCAGTTTTCTGGGGCGTTCTGGCAGCCTTCCTGGCCGTTATACCATACATTGGCACTACCCTTGGAGGAATGTTACCATTTCTGTATGCAATTGCCACAGCCGGAAATTTCTGGCAGCCCCTGGCAGTTCTGGGCATGTACGTGGTTATTCAGCAAATTGAAGGAAACATTATCACACCAAATGTTGTTGGCAGCAGTGTCTCAATTAATCCCCTTATAGCATTACTGGCCATTCTTGTTGGAGGTGTCATTTGGGGAATATCCGGCATTATACTGGCTATTCCCATCATTGCCGTAACAAAAATATTCCTGGAACACAATAATAAAACCAAAGCTGTTGCCGCCCTCATGAGTAATAAAGTTCACAAGCAGGATGAAGAATTCTGGGAGAATATGGATGAGGATGAGTACAGGATGAGGAGGTGATTGAGGAGGATAGACCATGCCTGCCCGCCGACGCGAAGGCCAGCGCTTTGGCAGGCGGGGACCATAGATG
>CAZGTU010000175.1:0-7101 GCA_964528675.1 uncultured Bacteroidaceae bacterium | reverse complement strand
GAGTAATCTGTGGCAACATATCTTATTAATCAAGTGCTAAACTTTAGCAAATAACAAATAAATCTCAAAATACAAATATCAAATAACAAACAAATTTCAATCAACAAATGACCAAACAGGTTTTTCATTCTGCAAAGCGAGTAAGACTATGTAAAAGAAATTTAAGTAACTTGTTTCGTTTTTGAAATTTTGCTATTGTAAATTATTTGTTTTTTGGAATTTTTGCCAAATAATGCAAGAATATTAGACATAAGCGGCTAAAATGGTATATTTCTGTCAAAATCAAGTCGTGGTAAATTTTTGGGCCGGGGCTAACTCATTGTTAATGAGGTTCTAAAATTTTCAACAACACATAATTTGCTAAGAAGCTTTTTAGAGTTGGCTCCTTGATGTAAAAGTAATTCTTAAAAAACGTTAAAAATCCTTCTCCATTCGTTAAAATTCTTTAATCCTCTCCAAAAGCAAATAAATTTCATTTGATACATTTTTCTTCAATTATTATTTTCGCGTATCATTTTTAAGGCTTATTTATCTTTTATGCGGGAAGAAAGATACAGGATCCATACAGCTTCTTCTCCTTGATATTAAGATTATTTATAAAATTATTATTTCGTTTTAAGTAAATTAAAACCAGATAGCATGGACATATCAGTATCCAATCTAACCAAGACCTATGGCCCCCAGAAAGCAGTGGATGATATTTCTTTTCATGTAAAAACGGGAGAAGTGCTGGGCTTTCTAGGACCCAACGGGGCTGGAAAAACCACCACCATGAAAGCCATTACTTCTTGCCTTTCTCCTACTGCCGGTAAAATAAGTATAGGCGGGCTGGATGTATTTGAACAATCCGAGGATGTTAAAAACCACATCGGGTACCTTCCGGAACATAATCCTTTGTACAGGGACATGTTTGTTATCGATTATCTCAGGTTTGTAGCGGATATGCATAACATTCCCGAAGATCAAATCGAAGAAAGGATTTTAGAGATGGTTCATGTTTGTGGCATTCAATCTGAAAAACATAAAAAGATACAGGAGCTCTCCAAGGGATACCGTCAACGTGTAGGTCTTGCCCAGGCATTAATCCATAATCCGGAGGTTCTCATATTGGATGAGCCTACAACAGGACTCGACCCCAATCAGATAATCGAAATCAGGGAGTTGATCAAAAGAATCGGAAAAGCAAAAACTGTAATACTCAGTTCTCATATTCTTGCGGAAGTTGAGGCAACATGCGACCGGATCATGATCATAAATAATGGCAAACTGGTTGCCGACGGAACAGCAGAAGAACTCCGCATGAGATCAAAAGGCAATGACCTTCTAAAATTAAAAATTGAAGATGGTAGTGATGAGGATATTTACAAAGCTCTCAAAACCCTTGACGGAGTCAGCATGGTGGATAAAGAAAATGGACGCTTCATCGTTCAAAGCGAGATCGGGCAATCGGTTGCGCGACCAGTGTTTAATTTATGCGTCAACAGATCATGGACCATTACTGAAATGACACCAGTTCAAACCAAACTGGAAGATGTATTCCGGGAGCTTACCATGAACTGATAAAGATTATTCGCACAATCAAATAATAACCAAACTTATTTAAATCATATAGACCTTTGTGTCTTTCTGGTAAAAAAAAAAAGTAAAAAATGAAACACATCTGGATCATAGCAAAACGCGAGCTGGTCTCCTATTTTGATTCATTAATCGCATATATCATGATCATTGCATTTCTGGGATTCAGCGGATTTTTCACCTGGCTGTTTGGAACAGATATTTTCCTGACCGGACAGGCCAGTTTGCAGGTTTTCTTTAATGTAGCATATTGGACATTATTCTTTTTTATTCCTGCCATTACCATGCGTCTGCTGGCAGAGGAGCATCGAACCGGTACCCTTGAGCTGCTATTTACAATGCCGGTAAGCCATTTACAGATAGTAACAGGCAAACTGCTTTCAACACTTTTATTAATACTGATCAGCCTCTTACTGACATTACCGTATTTTATCACTGTTACTTCCATCGGACCTGCTGATACAGGAGTGATATTAAGCGGCTACCTTGGGCTGATATTGATAAGCTGCGTTTACGCCTCTATTGGTATTTTTGCGAGCAGCCTTACCAATAACCAGATCGTCAGCTTTCTGCTGGCCCTTTTCATAGGTATTTTCTTTCATTTCCTGTTCGGCCTTCTGGCTGGCAACTTCACGGGAACGCTGGGCAATGTGCTGTATTTTTTAAGTACACAAACACATTTCGAGTCCATCTCCAGGGGTGTGATCGATTCGAGAGACATTATTTATTTCCTCTCAGTTACACTGCTGGGAATTTTGGGCTCTTCCTATTTTATTGTAAAAAAATATGCTTGATTTCGGGAATAAGGTAAAAAGACAGAACCAAAAAAATCTAAATATCAACAATAATGAAAAATATTCAGGTCATAAAGTATTCTATCTTATTAATGACTGGCATCATCATCCTGGTAAATGTACTTTCGGACCGTTTTTTTGTTCGATGGGATGTTACGGAAGATGATCGTTACACGCTTAGCCAGGCAACAAAAGATATTCTGAAAGATCTAGGTGAACCGGTAACCATTAAGGCCTATTTTACAGAAGAACTTCCTCCCCAGCTTCTGCAGGCAAGGAAAGAATTCAATGATCTGCTTGTTGAATATGCAAGACGCTCAGACGGGATGATCATGTATGAATTCATAGATCCTTCCGAAAGTGAGGGACTGGAAGCCGAAGCCCAGCAGGCTGGAATACCCCCTCTGCAGGTACAGGTAAGAAACAATGATAAGTTTGAAGCAATGGTTGTTTACCTGGGTGCTGTCATTCAGATGGGAGAATCCGCTCCGGAGACAATCCCCCAGGTCATGCAGGATATGCCCCTGGAGTATTACCTGACCTCAGCAATTAAAAAGGTTTCCATTTCTGACAAACCCAGAATTGCTTTTCTGCAGGGACATGGAGAACCCGGACCACAGGCTTATGAACAGGCAAGGCAGCAGCTCGATGTACTTTACCAGACCGATTTTGTCAGTCTGAATGATACCACCGATGTTCTTGCTGATTATAATACACTCGCTATTGTGGCTCCTACAGATAGTTTCCCGGATTCTCATCTACAGCAAATTGATAATTTTATTTCCAAAGGCAATAATATATTCATAGCACTGAATCGCGTTGAAGCAGACCTTCAGATGGGAATGGGAAAAGGAATAACAACGGGGCTGGAAAGCTGGTTAACCAGTAAAGGCATAACCGTAGAAAATGCTTTCCTAACAGATGCAAATTGTGGGAGAGTGACTGTGATGCAAAATATGGGTGGATTTCGCATGCAGCAGCAAATTCCTTTCCCATATATCCCAATAATTAAGAACTTTAATGATGATCATCCGGTTTCAAAGGGAATTGAAGAAGCCATTTTCAGTTTCGCCAGTCCATTGAATATAACCGCCGACTCAGCTATCCGGGTCACTACACTGGCATTTTCATCTGATAATTCAGGAAGTGCCGGTGTGCCCACTTACTTTAATCCTCAACGTGACTGGTCCGATTCAGATTTCCCTCTTGAAAATCTTCCTGTAGCCGTAGCTTTGGAAGGTAAACTCTCAGGAATTAATCCGTCACGCCTGGTAGTTTTCGGTGATGGAGATTTCGCCGTGAATACAGGCAACCAGGGCGGACAGCTTAATCAGGATAATATTAGCCTGTTAACCAATTCAATAGACTGGCTGGCCGATGAAACCGGGCTTATCGAATTGAGAACAAAAGAAATAACATCCCGGCCTATCGATGATATGGAAGATGGAAAAAAAGCATTTCTCAAATGGCTGAACTTCCTGCTCCCTATTATCATGATTCTTGCCATCGGCCTTATCCGCTGGCAGAGACAAAGTCTCAAACGGGTAAAAAGAATGCAGGTAGATTACGTGAAATAAAAACTTCAAAATATTTTTACAATGATGAATAAAAAAGGATTAAAAATAATGTCAGTTATACTGGCGGTACTTATCCTTGTAACAGTAGTAGTTTCCGTATTCGATAATAAAAAAGAAACGGGGAATTTCAAATCTGTGATTGCAGATATAAATATAGATGAAGTAGACCGCGTGGATATTAATCTACCGGGAGAAAAAGAAACCTTCACACTGAGGAAGATCGATGTAGATCAGTGGGAGCTGTTAAAGGGCACAGATAAGTATCCTGCTGAAGCTGCCAATGTTTCAAACCTTCTTTCAGAAGCCACCGGTATTAAAGTGAAGCAGGTAGTGGCGAAAGACAGGGAAAAATGGGGAGAATATAATGTTAATGATTCACTTGGTACAGGTCTGCGCCTGTTCAGAGACAAAGCCTTACTCAGTGGACTGGTGGTCGGAAGGATGTCATTCTCACAACCCCGCTCAAACTACCAGAGGCAGCCGGATGCATTCACCTACCTCAGGGTTGAAGATGATGAAATGGTATATTCCACAGAAGGAATGTTATCCATGATAGTTTCACGAGGTGCAGACTATTTCCGAAATGCCGGTATTACCAGGCTAAGTAAAGAAAATGTGAACCGGGTATCTTTCAATTATCCGGCAGACTCCTCCTTTGTACTTGCAAAAAATGACAGTATATGGAAAATAAATGGAAGCCCTGTTGATTCCACAGAAACGGCCAATTATCTGAACACCTTATCGAATTTCAGTAACCGCAATTTTGCTTCAGAGGCAGATATTGAAGGTCGCAGTCCGGAGTTCAATATCCGGATTGAAGGCGACAATATGGAAGCGATCTCTATCGAGGCCTGGCCCGGAAATAATGAAAATGAGTTTTTTGTAACCTCCTCACAAAATATTGGATCGGTTTTCAGCTTAAATGATCAGCAGTTTGAACGCTTATTCAAGACGGAGGGGAGTTTTTACGGAGGGGGTGAATGAGGCTTCAGCAGGAAAAGTAAACCCTCAGGGTCTAAAACCCTGAGGGTTTAAGACCCTGAGGGTGTTGCTACATACCAGGGCCAACGACCTAATAGACAAGAATTTAAATGATTTCCAAAAGTAAAAAAGCCAGGCCCATAGACCTGCCATTAATTTGTTTTTCCTTCACCGAATTTCGCTCAAACCAAAAATTTTTTTTCTAGATTTGTATGAAAACACTTAAACCCAATTACTACTTCATATGAATCGCCCCTTAAAAATTACCGGAGTCATTTTGTTTCTGACACTTTTATTCTCCGGATGCTCCAACGAGATACTTCTCGAAACTGAATCATTTGAAAATACCGGCGGATGGGTACTGGATCCCCAGTTTACCGAACAAATGGGCTCCCCATACCTCATGGCTCACGGCATGGGTATCCCTGTTGAAAATGCTTCAACCGTAATCAATAGCTATAAGCCCGGAAAATACCACGTCTGGGCCCGTACACAAAACTGGGCACCGGGAAACTGGGATCCGCCGGGCAGGTTCATGCTTATGATAAATGAAGAGCCTCTTCCCGATACACTTGGTATGAACCCCGGTTGGAACTGGGAATATGCAGGAAAAGCAGAAATTAAAAGAGGAAGTAATACCATAGAACTAAAAGACCTTAGCGGCTTTAACGGCCGCTGTGATGCCATATACCTGAGCAAGAAAAAATCACCCCCGCCGGAAGGTATTGAAGAAATAAAAAACTGGAAAGAGGATGTGAATATCCATGATATTGATCGCCGACAAAACCTGGAATTCGATCTGGTAGTCGTGGGAGGTGGCCTTGCAGGATGCGCCGCCTCAATTGCATCTGCTGAAGAAGGGCTTAAGGTTGCACTAATTCAGGACAGACCGGTTTTAGGAGGCAACGCCAGCAGCGAGATCCGTGTACATACCCTGGGGATCTATGGTCATTTTGAAAGAATAATCAAAATGATCGACACCGAACATTATCCTAATGGATCTCCCGAATCACTGGAGGATGAAAAAAGAAGACATGAGAATGTTGAAAAATACGATAACATTCATCTTTTTCTAAACTACAGAGCATATGCTGCAAATACAGGGGAAGATAATATGATAAGGTCTGTCGATGCCCGTCATGTCTCCGGCCAGGATCGTATCCGCTTCAAAGCTCCCCTTTTTGTAGATTGCACAGGGGACGGTTGGATAGGCTACTGGGCCGGAGCAAATTACTTTTATGGCCGGGAACCTGTAGATAAATACGATGAAGGCTGGGAAAAATACGGAGAACTATGGAGCCCTGAAACTGCAGATAACAGAGTAATGGGCTCGTCGGTCCTATGGCGAAGCTACGAAGCCGATGAACCCTATGAATTCCCGGAAGTGCCCTGGGCAATGGAAGTTGCAGGCAATCATTCAGCACGAAAAGGAACCTGGCACTGGGAAATGTCATCCGACGATCTTCATCAGATTGAAGATGGAGAAAAGATAAGAGATCATATGCTCAAGGCCATTTATGGTTCTTTCTATAATGAAAAACAAAAAACCGGAACTGAAAACCTCAGGCTCGAATGGGTATCCTGGCTCCTGGGAAAAAGAGAATCACGGAGAATAGAAGGTGATTATATTTTTACCTTCGATGATGTGAGGAAACTGCGTAAATTCCCCGATTCAGTTGTATCTGAAGTCAGAGATGTAGATGTCCATTACCAGCAGATCCTGATGGATTCCTCCAAACCGGATTTCCTCTCCGAAGCCATGTTTTATCATACCCCAAAATATTACATCCCATACAGAAGCCTGTATTCAAAAGATATTCACAACTTGTTTATGGCCGGAAGATGCTTCAGTTGTTCTCATGTTGGTCTCGGAGGACCTCGTGTTATGCGAACCACAGCACAGATGGGAGCGGCAGTGGGATATGCAGCATCTCTCTGCAAGAAATACGATGTAAATCCAAAAGAAATATATGAGAAACACCTGGAAGAATACATGGAACTGATTCTGGAAAGCGATGAGAAGGAGGAATAGATAAGTTGAAAGGTTCCCGCCTGCCGAAGCACAAGCCTGCGCGTTGGCGGGCAGGGAAGGGTTGAAGGGTTGAAGGGGAGCAGAAATTGGATACTGATTAGCGTTTGCCTTAAGCTTCAATATTCTTATACTTGTATTTTAA
>CAZGTU010000174.1:0-7132 GCA_964528675.1 uncultured Bacteroidaceae bacterium | reverse complement strand
TTTTCGGAATGGAGATTCACCTTCCGGAAGACCTTAATTATGCCTATGATGGTCTGTTTGAGCAGTTAAAATTGATTATTTTTGAACTGATGCAAAAAAGACCGGAAAAACTTTCTGCTCTGCTTTATCATATTGACGTAGATGAGAAAAAAATGAAAGCACAATCACCACAGATCTTCGAGGAACATGAATGGATAACCGACCTTATCCTTGAGAGGGAGTTTTTTAAAGTATTGACAAGGCATTATTTTAAAAATTTAAATCCTTAAACTCTTCTCCCTTACTATCATATAACAAATTTTATAAGTTACTGAAGTTTAGCACTTATCAATAAATGTTGCCACAGATTCGCAGATTAAAATTATTATTCTCATTCGTTACAATTATTTTTCGCGGATTCCTTTCTGTTTTTACAGAAAGGTTTCTGCGTCAATTTAATTAGTACGAATGCAATTAATATTCTTAATCTGCGAATCTGTGGCAACATATCTTATTTCACATAGACACTCTTCCGCTAAATTCCTGCTTTATTTTATGCAAAATACTTCCAAATTGTGGAGATCATACCGATTACCGATCACCGTTCACTGGTTACCCTTTATCCTGAGTACCGCCAATTAAAGTTAACAACCTCAATATGGAGCTTCCCGCTACTAAAGGAATACCAAACAATTCTTAACTTTTTTCCTATCTTTGCATTTATTTGGTGAAAGTGAATATTTCTTTCCACAAAAAAAGGATAAATATTGTGTAACGATCATTAAAGAAGAGGATCACAATGAAAATCAGGAAAATCGATAAATGGGATGAAAAAGCAAACTGTATCATTTTAGGTTTGAAAGAAAGTGATTTTCTGCCCTATCTTAATAAAGAGGAAAAAGAATACCTCCATAAGAATTTTAATAAGGATAATAAGCAAATTCTGATTGACCGTCTGAACCAGAAGACCTTTCTCCAGATAATTGATCCGGAAAAAAAGAAAAAAGAAAATGAACTGCTGGAATGGCTCAGGGTGGAAGGATCGAAATATAAAGGCTCCTTTGACAAATTCGAAATCAAAAACATTCAGATTGTACATGCCGGTGGTTCCAGGGAGCAAATGAATTCCTTTCTTGAAGGGATCACTCTTTCCCATTACCAGTTCCTGAAATATTTTAAGGATAAAGAAAAAAAAGCGGCTAAACTCGAAGAGATTTTTGTAGTTTCCGACGGGCTGAGCGAAAAAGACATTCAAAGCCTTGAAATAAGCACCCATGCTGTTTATAAAGCCAGGGATCTTGTAAATGAACCTCTTTCTTACCTGACTGCCGCCCAGCTTTCTCATGAAATTGAAAAGATGGGAGAAGAAAGTGGTTTTGAAGTTGAGGTATTGACATTTAAACAGATCGAATCCCTGAAAATGGGAGGCTTGCTGGCAGTGAATAAAGGGAGCATCGATCCTCCTACTTTCAATATCCTTGAGTATAAACCTGAAAATGCAATAAATAAAAAACCTTATGTTTTGGTGGGCAAAGGAATTGTATATGATACCGGAGGACTCAGCCTGAAGCCTACAGCCGATTCGATGGATTATATGAAAAGTGACATGGCAGGAGCTGCCGTTGTTGCCGGTGTTTTTTATGCCATTGCTTCTGCAAAATTACCAGTTCATATTATCGGACTGATCCCTGCAACGGATAATCGTCCTGATGGAAACGCCTATGTCCCCGGCGATGTGGTTAAAATGTATGATGGCACCACCGTAGAGGTTCTCAATACCGATGCTGAAGGACGCATGATTCTTGCTGATGCTCTTTCATGGGCAAAGCAATATGATCCTGAGCTTGTCATTGATCTTGCCACCCTTACAGGTGCTGCATGGGTTGCAATTGGTACCCAGGGAATGGTGGGCATGGGAAATGCAGATAAAGAAACAATGGAAAAATTAAAAGAAACAGGAGACGAAGTCCATGAGAGAATTGCAGAGTTTCCTTTCTGGGATGATTACGCTGAGCTTCTGAAATCGGACATCGCTGACCTGAAAAACATTGGTGGAAGGCTTGCAGGAGCAATCACAGCCGGAAAATTTCTTGAACATTTTACCGATTATCCTTATATTCATCTTGATATTGCCGGACCTTCATTTCTGAAGAAAAAAGAAGCATACCGGCCCAAAGGCGGAAGTGGAAACGGAGTACGACTGTTATATCATTTCTTTCGCAAATTATCGTCATAAGAAATTTAATTTATGAGTCAAAAAATTAAAATCGGCATAAGCCAGGGAGATATAAACGGGATTAGTTATGAAATCATCATCAAATCATTAATGGATAATCGCATTAATGAATTGTGCACTCCCATCATTTATGGTTCTCCCAAAGTGGCTGCATACCACCGCAAAGCACTTAATATAGAGAATTTTAACCTGAACAGCATTACCCGGGCTGAAGAGGCTCATGATAAACGATCAAATATTATCAATTGCATTGATGATAATGTGCGGGTAGAGCTTGGCAAATCGACAAAAATGGCAGGTGAAGCATCCCACCATGCCCTTGAAGCGGCTGTGGGAGATCTTAAAGAAGGAAAAATCGATGCCCTGGTAACCGCACCTATTAATAAACACAATATACAGTCGAAAAATTTTAATTTTAGCGGACATACCGAATACCTACAATATATTTTTGACGCAGAGGAAGTAGTCATGCTGATGGTCAGTGATCTGCTAAAAGTCGGAGTGGTTGCAGGACATGTCCCTGTCAAAAACCTCACCGGGTATATCACCCGTGAAAAAGTCCTGAGTAAGCTCAAGGTCATGAATTCCAGTCTTATCACTGATTTTGGAGTTCGCAAACCCAAAATTGCAGTTCTCGGTTTGAATCCTCACGCCGGCGATAATGGATTACTTGGTGATGAAGAAATTGAAACCATTATTCCTGCTATTGAAGATGCAACAAAAGAAGGAATTATGGCATTGGGGCCCTATCCTGCCGACGGTTTTTTCGGTTCAGGAAATTTCAAAGGATTTGATGCGATTCTTGCCATGTATCACGATCAGGGTCTTGCTCCCTTCAAAGCCCTTGTAGTCGATGAGGGAGTTAACTTCACTGCAGGATTGCCGATTATAAGAACTTCCCCGGCCCATGGCACCGCCTACGATCTCGCAGGAAAAAATGAAGCACATTTCGGGTCTTTCCGTAAAGCAATTTACCTGGCCATCGACACCTACCGTAACCGGTCAAATCATAAAGATATATCTAAGGACCCTCTCCATGAAGGCCTGCCATCTGAAGTCATGAGCTCCAAGGATCAGCCGGGAGAATAACAATATTAGCTTGAACTTGTTAGAAAACATTATGTTATAGATCATTCACAGCTACAACATGAGTAGTTCTTTGCTAATTTTGAAAAAGAATATTCTGAAAAAATTAAAAACATTTTATCCATGGCAAAATTTACACGAGAAGATGCCCTTAATTATCATTCGAAAGGCAGACCCGGAAAAATTGAGGTTATTCCCACCAAACCTCATGAAACACAATTGGACCTGTCACTCGCCTATTCCCCGGGAGTGGCCGAACCATGCCTGGAAATAAAGAAAAATCCAGATGATGTTTTTAAATACACAGCACGGGGCAATCTTGTGGCTGTTATCTCAAATGGTACCGCGGTTCTCGGACTTGGAAATATAGGAGCCCTGGCAGGCAAACCTGTAATGGAGGGTAAAGGCCTGCTATTTAAGATTTTTGCAGATGTAGATGTTTTCGATATTGAGGTCGACAAAGAAAATGTAGATGAATTTGTAGGAGTGGTGAAAGCCATTTCTCCCACTTTTGGTGGAATTAACCTTGAAGATATCAAAGCTCCCGAGTGTTTTGAAATTGAAGAAAGATTAAAAGAAGAACTGGATATTCCCGTATTCCATGATGATCAGCACGGTACAGCCATCATCTCAGGTGCCGGATTGTTGAATGCTCTAGAGCTTAATGAGAAAAAGATCGAAGATATAAAAATTGTTGTAAACGGTGCCGGAGCTTCTGCCATTTCCTGTTCAAAGCTATACGTTTCTCTGGGCGTTAAACAAGAAAATATTGTAATGCTCGATAGTAAAGGAGTGCTGCATAAAGACAGGACCGATATGAATAAATACAAACAGGAATTTGCAACTTCAAGAGACATACATACCCTCGAAGAAGCTGTTAAAGGTGCTGATGTATTCCTTGGACTGAGTGTAGCGGATGTATTGACCCAGGATATGCTTAAATCCATGGCAGATGATCCTATCGTTTTTGCTATGGCAAACCCGAATCCTGAAATATCCTATGAAAATGCCATGGAAGCACGCAAAGACATCATATTTGCCACAGGCCGTTCGGATTATCCAAACCAGGTGAACAATGTGCTTGGATTCCCATTCATTTTCAGAGGAGCTCTCGATGTAAAAGCAACGGCTATAAACGAGGAGATGAAAATTGCTGCCGTCAAAGCCCTGGCCGAACTGGCAAAAGAAGATGTGCCTGAAGCTGTAAACCTGGCATATAAAGCTAAGAACCTGGTTTTCGGACGTGAATATATTATTCCCAAACCCCTTGATCCTCGCCTCATAACCAGGGTCGCCCCGGCAGTTGCCCGGTCAGCAATTGAAACCGGAGTAGCCAGAGCAAAAATTGAGGATTGGGATGAATACACACAAAGCCTTCGAAGAAGACTTGGCCTGGACAACGTGCTCATCAGAGAAATTCAGATTAAAGCTAAACAGGAACCCAAACGTGTTGCTTTTGGAGAACCTGCGAATTACAAAGTTTTAAAAGCAGCCGAAGAATTAATCCATGAAAATATCGCTATTCCGGTATTCCTGGGTAACCGGGAAGAAATTCATACAGTTATAGAAGAGAATCATCTCGATCTGGGGAAAATCGAAATTATAGATAACAGGAGTAGCGATGCCGAATATCTGCGTAATGAATACGCCCATAAACTTTATGAAAAACGCCGGCGCAAAGGACTCAACATGGAGGAAGCCCTGGATTTAATGTACAATCCAAATTATTTCGGAGCTATGATGGTTGAAACAGGAGAGGTGGACGCATTCCTGAGTGGTTTCTCAAGTAAATATGCCGATGTGATAAGACCGGCAATTGTTGTGGCAGGAACCAATAATTCCCAGCGTCACATCGCTGGAATGTATATCGTTCAAACCAAAAAAGGACCCATATTCTTCTCTGATACTACTGTTAACCTTATGCCTTCTACCCAGACCATTGTGGATACCACTTTGCTGACTGCCAGGGCAGTGGAGCAGTTTGGCATAGAACCGAGAATTGCTCTTTTATCCTATTCCAACTTCGGCTCCAACCGGGCGGAAAGTCCAACAAAAATGCATGAAGCCATAAACATTCTTCATGAAAAACATCCGGATCTGATCGTAGACGGAGAGATGCAGGCAAACTTTGCCTTTAACCCCGAATTGAGGAAGAAAAAATTCCCGTTCACCAAACTCTCCGACATGGAAGTTAATACAGTCATATTCCCCAATCTCAGCTCAGGGAACATCGCCTACAAAATGATGCAGGAGATAGGTGGAGCTGAAGTTATCGGCCCAATCTTACTTGGTATTGCAAAACCCATTCACATCCTCCAGCTCGAAAGCTCAGTGCGTGAGATCGTAAACATGGCATCCATTGCTGTTGTTGACGCACAATGTTTGGATAAGGATGCTGATTGTTTCTAAGCTTAATCAATAAATTATGAAATATTGCAGAGAAAATTCATGAATTTTCTCTGCAATAATACCTCCAAAACAACCATAGCTTCCCTTTATTATCTACCCACCTTCGTTATTTTCCAAAAAAAATTTTGATATTATTAAGAATTGTTCTATATTTGCATTCGTTACTAAATAATAATTATTACTATTTAGCATGAAAAATCAAGAGATAACAAGTATCCTGAAGAAAAACAACCTCAAGGTTACGCCCCAGAGAATACTTGTTTATAAGGCATTTACAGAGATTCCAAAGCACCCTACAGCAGAGCAGATTATTAAAAATGTTAAAAAATCAAACCCGAATATTTCCGCTGGTACCATTTATAAAACCCTGGAAACTTTTGTAGAGAATAATATCATCACTAAAGTGAAAACCGAAAGAGATATTATGCGCTATGACATGGATCTTGAAACACACCATCATTTATATTGTGCAGAAAGTGATAAGATTGAAGATTATTATGATCCAAAATTAAACCAGATGATTGAAGAATATTTCAGGGAAAAAGAAATACCCGGATTTAACATTGAGGAATTTAAAATTCAGTTTGTGGGAAGATTTCACGACGCAGAAAATTCAGATAAACAATTATAATTTTTTTTATTTAACCTTTTAAAAACAAACGCAAAATGGAAGAAAAAAACACATTTCCACTAATCGGAGATCCTGCTCCGGAATTAACTGTACAAACCACTCATGGTGTAAAGAATATTCCCGGAGACTACAAAGGAAAATGGATCGTTCTCTTCAGTCATCCGGCTGATTTTACCCCTGTTTGCACAACCGAATTTGTGGCATTCGCTAAAAGAGAGGACCAGTTTAAAGAATTAAATGCTGAACTTGTGGGTCTATCAATCGACCAGGTATTTTCACATATCAAGTGGGATGAATGGATTAATGACAACCTTGATGTGAAAATCCCCTTTCCTATCATTGCCGATAATACCGGTAAAGTAGCAGAAGCTTTTGGCATGGTGCATCCGGGAAAAGGAGCCAACACTGTACGTGCAGTATTCCTGATCGACCCCCAGGGAATCATTCGCCTGATCCTTTATTATCCGCAGGAAATCGGCCGGAATATGGATGAAATCGTTCGTGCGCTTAAAGCCATCCAGATCTCCGACAAAAACAAGGTGGCTATGCCAGCCGGATGGCCTGAAAATGAATTGATTGGCGATAGGGTTATCATACCGCCTGCCACAGATGTTGAAACAGCGGAAAAGAGAAAAGACGAATACGAATGTTATGACTGGTGGTTCTGTCATAAGGAACTGAAGTAAAAAGAATACATAAATTTTCGCTTTAACGTCAAAGGGAGACCTCTGCAATGGTCTCCCTTTCTAATTACAGGCAAAGGAAGAAGTGAAGGGTGAAGGGTGAACGGT